>NZ_BAAARF010000001.1:0-7218 GCF_039532055.1 Kocuria salsicia
TCCGAGACCGCCATCGGCGTCTTGCGCCGCGCGACAGACTGGTTCGCCGACCAGGGCGTCACCGTCGAACGTGTCCTCTCCGACAACGGCGCCTGCTACCGCTCTCACGCCTGGCGAGACGCTTGCGGGGATCTCAGCATCCGACACAAACGAACCCGCCCCTACCGGCCGCAGACCAACGGCAAAATCGAGCGCCTCCACCGCACCCTCGCCGACGGCTGGGCCTACGCCCGTTTCTACAAATCAGAAACCGAACGCCGCGCAGCACTACCGGGCTGGATCCACTTCTACAATCACCACAGGCACCACTCCGCTATCGGAGCCCCACCCCTCAGCAGANTCTAGATGTCATCGAACACCACTGGTCAGGTGGTCGGCTACGTGCGCGTGAGCGCCGCCGATCAGAACGAGGCCCGGCAGCTCGAAGCAGTCGGTGAGGTCGACCGGCTGTTCTCCGAGAAGGTCTCGGGCAAGAACACCGCCGACCGCGAGCAGCTCCAGGAGTTGCTCGCGTACGTGCGTCAGGGCGACAAGGTGCGGGTGAAGTCGCCGGGCCGGCTCGCCCGCTCGACGACGGATCTGCTCTCGATCGTCCGGGGCCTCGCCGCGAAGGGCGTCGCCGTCGAGTTCGTCGACAACCCGGCGCTGAACACGGACACGCCCCAAGGCGAGTTCATGCTGACGGTCCTCGCGGCCGTCGCCGAGCTGGAGCGGGCCACTATCCGCGAGCGGCAGGCCGAGGGCATCGCGATCGCCAAGCGCAAGGACGTGTACGCGCGGGGACCGAAGTTGTCGGCTGAGCAGACCGCCTCCGCTCGTGAGCGGATCCGGGGCGGGGTCGCGAAGTCGGTCGTCGCCCACGAGCTGGGCGTGAGCCGGTCGACGCTCTACGCGGCGCTGGGCGGCACGGGTCGATACGCGGAGAGGGGGTGATGCCGATGCATAAGTGCGAGTGGTGCAGCTCCAGGGCCACGTGGGAGCTGATCACGCAGTGGTTCAGCTCGTTCGTGTGCGACGAGCACGAGGAGCAGATGAGCCACAACCTGATCGCCCAGGGGATTTCGATCCGGTCGTATGACCGGGTCGGCAGCTAGTCGACGAAGAGAGGAACGACCATGAGCAACGATCAGAAGAAGCCCGACCAGGAGCTGGTCAAGTCCATGCGCCAGGAGCTGGCGAAGGGCGGGGACAAGGCGGTGGAGCGCCGCTACGGTCCCGAGGCGAAGGGCAGCGCCGAGTACGCCGAGGCGCAGCGTCAGCGCAGGCAGGCGCAGGCGCGTGCCCGGTCGCAGCACCAGCGGGCGGCCGAGCAGCAGCGCGGTCCGGCTCAGGGTCAGCAGGCAAAGGCTCAGGCCGAGAAGGACGCCCGCGGCAAGCAGCAGCGGCAGTCCGAGCGCGAGCGGGTGATCGAGGCCCGTAAGCAGCAGGAGCGCGACTCGTCTCTAAGTCGCTGATCCCGCGCAAGAGAAGACCCCCAGAGCCGAGGCCTCCGGGGGTCTTCTGCTGCGTAGAATGAGTACATGGTCACCTACTCGCCTGACACGGTCGCTCTCGATGACATTCTTCTCGACCCAAATAACTTTCGGTTCCGAGGTCCAGGAACAGCCATCGAGGTCGCTGAATCTCGTTTCGCGGAGAAGTCTGTCCAGGATGCCGCGCTTGAGCGGATCGTGAGCGATGGTGTCACTGAAGTGAAGCGTTCTATTGCTGAGAACGGCTTCGTTCCAGTGGAGCGCATCGTCGTTCGTCCTCTGAAAATCGAATCGAGTTCTGAGGCAGGCAAATCAGGTGACAGTGCCACCGGGTCGAGCCACTACGTAGTAGTAGAGGGAAACCGTCGTACGGGGGCCTTGAAGTTGCTCAAGAAAGAGCACACAAGCGGCGCTGCATTGAAGTCTTCGGTGTCTGACGTGTTCGATGCGGTGCCTGTTCTTCTTGCTTCGGACGCATCCGACGACGACCTTCTCGCGATTATGGGTATCAGGCACGTTGGTGGTCCGAAAGAGTGGGGCGGGTACCAAAGCGCTCTGCTGGTTTATGAACTCATGGAAGATAGCGGTATCGACGCTCAGCAGGTCGCCTCCAGGCTTGGGCTGACTGTCCAAGAAGTAAATCGCAGGCATCGCGCCTTCTCGGCCCTGACTCAGATGGCCAATGATCCGGAGTACGGCGAGCTTGTCACTCCTGACTTTTATGCAATCTTCCATGAAGTGGTGGGGCAACCCAAGCTACGCGATTGGCTGGGATGGGATAGCTCAGAATACGAGCTGACGGAAGCCAACAACCGAGAGCAACTGTATCTCTGGCTGACCGGCAATGCGGACACGCCGAAGAAGATTACTGGATACGGTGACATCCGAGACCTGAAACTCATCATCGAGAACCCGGATGCTCTGTCCGCAATGCAGGATGACGACCAAAGTTTGGCCGATGCGATAGCAATCGTTAAGTCAGAAGCAAAAGCGACGAAGTGGTTGCCGAACGCCAAAGCCGCCCTCGCCTCTCTCCGCGACATGAGCCTGGAAACGATGGAGAACCTTGATGATGACGGTGTGCAAATCTTGACATCACTTAAGGAAAAGTCCAGCTCCGTGCTTCGGGCAGTGAGCGCTGCAAGAAGAACGGATGAGGACGCGGTCTCCGACTGATGGCTATCGGGGCGGAAGATCTCACGCGACTGCTCGTCGAACATCTGACCCCCGGTGCGCCTCCTCAAGATTTGCACCGTTGCTTGGCAGAGTTGGCACAGGCGAACGGTTATGGCGACAGCATCAACCATGCGCTAGAGGTTGTCGAAGCGCTTGTGCCCGAAGTTCAGGACAGACTGGACACGATGCGGAATGCTGCGATTCAGAACGGCACCATGTGGAACATCGAGCTCTTCGGCTCTGGAAAAGAGTGGGTCCGGGGGGCGTCCTTCGATGATCCGGGACTTCCGGCCGAGGACAGAACGGCGCGCTCCCGGAGGGCTTCCGCCAACGAGGCGAAAGCAGCCTTACTAGGGCTTACGTATCGTGACTTCGAGTTCGCGTGTGCCACAGTTCTGAGGTTGCTTGGCTGCCAGGACCCTCGAACCACGAGACAGAGCAACGATGGAGGGATCGACTTCCACGGGAGGCTAGAGCTAAGAGGAAGGCTTGACTCTCCGTTCCCATACGGAGGACTTGATGACCGTGCGAAAGTCTGGCTGATCGGACAGGCGAAGCACTACCCCACTTCAAACTTGGCACCGGCAGTGGTCCGGGAGATGGTTGGAACCGCTGAACTGGCTCGTACTGGCGGCGCGCTTCAAGAATGGCCAGGCCTCCGCTTGCGCCCCTTCGATGCGTCCCTCATCCTGATCTTCACAACTGGCGGTTTTAGCGTCGGAGCGAAGGCACTGCTCGAACGGTCCGGCATGCTCTCGATGGATGGGGATCAATTGACGACATTCCTCTGTGACGCTGGAATCGGCATACAGAATGAGGACAGCGTCTTCGACGCCTCCCTGTTCCGTGAGCAGCTTGTCGATACGGCAAAGTTGCACGCCTGAGCTACCCACGAGCGTAAACCTAGCGCCTCCCTTCGCTGAGGGTCTTCGTTTGGGCTCAGGCTGCCTTGGGTCGAGCCTTGAACCTTAGCTGGGAGATGTCGACGAGGTTCACCAGCAAGCCAGCGTCGGAGAAGGTGCCCGCGGCCGCGCCGGGGCGCTTGCCGCGCAGCAGCCGTCCCTCGTCCATCGACTTCGGCAGCAGGTCGGTGGCGTGCAGGGTGTCGGCCTTCTCGGACTGTTGGGACTGTCGCCCGAGGTGGTCGGTCGTGGTCTTGTGGCGTTCGCTCTGCCCGTACCACCACGCTGCTCGTTCGAGCATGTCCTTCTCGGGCGCGCCGACGAGGCACAGGACTGCGGGGAACACCTCGCGTAGCTCGTCCATGCCTTCCTTGCCGTAGCGCTTGGCGAACTGCGAGGTGGCCTGCACGGCGCAGAGCAGGTGGATGCCCATCGCGCGGGACTCGGTGACGACGGTCGGCAGCTTCGGCCACGGCATCGTGTTGCACAGCTCGTCGACGACCATGAGCAGCCTCGGCAACCTGGTCATCTGGCTCTTCACAGATGAGGGTGTAGCTGTGGTGCGACCTGGGGCGGCGCGTCGGTGTCGGGGTGAGGGTCGAGGTCTTCCGGTGCAACGCATCTGAGAGAGGGCACTCCACGCCCACTAGCCTGTGGGCCCCCGGTTCATGACGCGGAAGAGAATTGGGGTGATCTGAGGTTGTGAGTAAGGGCCCCTACCGAGCGGTGGGGGCCCTTACTCACAGACCGTCGAGCAGGGATCCTGTTCGCAGGTCAACCTGCCACGAAGTGGGTCAGGACAGAACGGAGATGTTCGTGGCTTGGAGACCGCGATCACCGTTCGTGACGTCGAACTCAACCTTGGCGCCCTCGTCCAAAGAACGGTAACCGCTGGAGTTGATGCCCGAGAAATGTGCGAAGACGTCATCAGAGCCGTCATCGGGGGCGATGAAGCCGAAGCCCTTGTCAGCGTTGAACCATTTAACGGTGCCAGTAGTCATGTGAGACCTGTCTTTCTGTTAGAAAGGGAGCGCGTCCTGAATTTCAGGGGCTCAGGCGTTGCGATGCTTGCCATAAACGTTTCTTCAG
This sequence comes from Kocuria salsicia, assembly GCF_039532055.1. NCBI lineage: Bacteria > Bacillati > Actinomycetota > Actinomycetes > Micrococcales > Micrococcaceae > Kocuria > Kocuria salsicia. The sequence continues at coordinate 4,640 of NZ_BAAARF010000001.1, forward strand.
AAAAACAACCAACCCAGGTGGGCGGGCAAAGCTCAACATAAAAACGAAACTTCTACAACTGGTGATTAACCTACGGCCTGGGTGAGGGTGTGTCAAATCCTGGGCGATCATGGGAAAAATCGTCGGAAACGCGTGAATTTCTCTGGCCCCGTAGGCGCCGGGGGGCCACTGCGATCAGCATGATTGTGCCCAAGAAGTAGCTGCCTACCAGTAGCAGGATGCTGAGGAGAAAAAGGGGGAGGTTGTATGAGGTCATGGAGTTCACCTACAGGTTCCAGAGGGCTGTCGCTCCTCTGGAACCTGTAGGAGGGGTGCCCCCCACCCTCAAGAGTGGGGGGAGGGGGGCACTCTTTGAGGCAAGACCGGTCTGGCCAGAGGGGGCTCTGGCAAGGCGCCGTGCCTGTTACTTGTTAGAGGCGGTGTTCTTTACCGACTGCGCGGATTCCTTCGAAGCATCCTTCAGCTGGCCAGCTTCTTGCTGAGTCTGGGACTTGACGTCCTGAGCCCCCGACTGTGCAGTTTCTTTCACGGACTGAGCAGCCTGCTGGGCCGGTTCCTTCAGGTCCTGAGCGACATCTTGGGCCGCGCCCTTGACGGAGTCCGCAGCTTGCTGAGCATGAGGTTGGATCCGATCAGCCGCATCAGAGACCAGCTCCTGCTCCTTCTGGCTGGAAGGCAGCAAAGAACCCACGAGCCAACCAGCACCCAACGCGATAAGACCAGCAGCAAAGGGGTTCCCACGAGTCTTGGCCTTGGCCGCTGCGGGAGCGTTACCAAGAGCCTCACGGGCCTGGTCAGCACGGTCAGACACACCCTCGCGAAGGTCCCCCATAGTGGCGGAAGTAGTGAAGCGGGCATCCTCGGCGGGGCCCATGACGCGCTCCCGCACGTCCTGGAACTTGCCGCGCACCTTGTCTTTCTGCCGCTCCACCACGTTTTCGGGGGTGACCTTCTCGGCCACAGCATCCACGTCTGAACCCAACCGCATGCGGGTGGCTTCGATTTCGGTGCGAATTTCTTCGGGGGTCTGCTGGCTCATCGGGTCTCCTTAGAAGGGTTCACGGTGTCAGGGATCTGGCTGACGGTCTCTCGCGTCTGGGAGAGCGGGTCTTGGGTGGCCACGGCAAGTTTGCGCCGGCCGCGCTCGATGTTCTTCTTGCCGATGGCAGTCAGGACTGCGGCGATGATTCCCCACAAAGCAGCGAGAATCAATGCCGCCCATCCCAGGTTCATCACGTTACCCAGCGTCCACATCAGTGCGAGGGAGAGAAAAAGCAGGACGAAGTGGCCGGCCACACCCGCGCCGCCGAGCAGACCGCCGCCTTTGCCCAGGACCTTGACGGAGTCCTTGGTCTTATTGGCGGTTTGGGTCATCTCAGCTTTGGCCAACGCAATTTCTTGCTGAATCAGTGTGGTGAGGTTGATGCTCAAGGACTTGAACATCTCTCCCAGCGATTCGCGTTCGACGCGCTGCTCAGCCTCGGAGGGGGGAATGGGATGGCTCATCGCCGATTGCCCTTCTGATCCGGGTAAACGGTTCCGGGAACACGATCGGTGTAGGTCCGGGAGGGATCCGCTGGCTCATCGACCGCATAGGTGTCACCGGAAGTGCCCGTTGCAGGACTCGGAGTATAAGTTTGAGCGGAAGTCCCGGCAGGCATCATGCGTTCCTCGGGCTGCTCCATCCCGAAGTACTCCTTGACGTCCTGCCGGCTGGAAGCCACCTCGTCGCTGTCCTTCACGCTACGAGTAGCACGGCCGGCCAGCAGCCCAATGCCTGCAGCTACAGCCAGGAAGGTGCCGGGGCGCCGCGCCGCGAAACGACGCGCATCACCGAGCAACTCCTTAGGTTCCTTATTCTCCAATGAAGAAGCCAACGCCTCCACCGGTCCGGCCACATTCCCTAGAAGCCCCGCTACGTACTGGGTCTCGGGCTTCTTCCCGTTGGAAAGGGCAGAAACCTCGTCGCTGATCGAACGCGCCGTGGTAGCCACGCGCTCCTGCTGGGGCCCGACGTAACCCTGGAGATCGTCCTTTAGCCGACCCAGCAGATCCTGAGCCTGATTCACAGCCTCATTCTTGACCTCCGCGGTCTTTTCTTTCGCGGTCTCCTTGACACGTTCACCCGAACCAGCAGCATTGTTTCTCAGCTGCTGCGCCTCGGCCTTGCCCTTTTCGGCCACGATGTCCTTCTTGTCAGGGCCCCCGTTCACGGGGGTTGCACCGGCATCCCGGTGCGCCGGACGAGCCTTCGAATTATTGGTCATAGCAGGTCCTTTATTTGGGGTAGAAAATGCCCATCCTACTCTAAAAACATGGATAGACATGTCACAATTTTTGTAAAAAATTTCTGAGGGGGCAACACCCTAATGGGTGAGGTCCAAGGGTTACTGGCTCTTCACAATTCGGGGTGTAGGTGTGGTCTGAATCTGCCGGCTTCGAGGAGTGCGCGGGCGATGTAGTTGGTGAGGTTGCGGAAGCCGAGGGCCAGGCCACGCAGGTGCTCGAGGCGACCGTTCACGGCTTCGGTAGGTCCGTTGCTCGTGCGCGGCCGGTCGAAGTAGGCCAGGACGTCGCAG
>NZ_BAAARF010000002.1:0-960 GCF_039532055.1 Kocuria salsicia
TCCGAGACCGCCATCGGCGTCTTGCGCCGCGCGACAGACTGGTTCGCCGACCAGGGCGTCACCGTCGAACGTGTCCTCTCCGACAACGGCGCCTGCTACCGCTCTCACGCCTGGCGAGACGCTTGCGAGGATCTCAGCATTCGACACAAACGAACTCGCCCCTACCGGCCGCAGACCAACGGCAAAATCGAGCGCTTCCACCGCACCCTCGCCGACGGCTGGGCCTACGCCCGTTTCTACAAATCAGAAACCGAACGCCGCGCAGCACTACCGGGCTGGATCCACTTCTACAATCACCACAGGCACCACTCCGCTATCGGAGCCCCACCCCTCNACTAGGGATCTGAAGAGGGCTCGACCATGCCAGCGGTCGGCCCCTATTCCTTCGCGAGCACGGCGTTATCCGTCAGGCAGAAGTCATCGTTGATCTTGATGACCAGCGCAACGAGTAGGCGGAGCGCTGTTAGATACGTGTGGCGGTGAACGCGGTCGTCGTCACCGTCTGCCTGTGATCCATGGAGGTAGCGGTTGCGCAGGCTAGGTCCGTTGCTGAACTCCTTATCGTTAAGGAAGTAGTTGAAGTAGCTGACCTCCGCGGCGCTGAGCAGCGTTGATCGATGCGCCAGCCATCCGGCGCTCACCATCTCGTCAATGGCTTTCTGGTCGGCCGCCGAGTGATGGAGACAGCTCGTCACCTCGCACTCCCAGAGTTCCGTGAGCACATGCAATTGTGGCGCGCTTGCAAACGCAATTCGGTCACGATCTCCGGTCAGGATGCCCTTCTCGACCAGGAAGTCGATGTTGCGCTGTTGGTACTCGTGGAACTGGTCGTAGGGGCTTGACCCTTGATCTTGGACACGCGGAATCCAGCACGATGCTGGGAGAAGCGAGAATCCAAGGATGGCCAGGAAGAACTACACCGACGAGTTCCGTCGCCGGGCGGTGGACTTGTACGAGTCC
>NZ_BAAARF010000003.1:0-961114 GCF_039532055.1 Kocuria salsicia
CACCAGGATGGTGTGGGGCCTCCCCGTGTTTAACACTGGTGTGTTCCACGAGGCACCCACCCAACACCCGAAACAACGGTACTGGTGCGGGCGTTGGTGGAAGGGCCCTGCGGGGTGGGAACCCAGTCGTGGGTTCCCACCCCGCAGGGCCCTTCATCATCCTCTGGGGGATTCCAGACGGTGAGGGCTCACGCCCCGCCGGCAGGTTCAGATGTCGCGCTGGATGCGCCACCGGGGGCTGTAACCGGTGAGCCTTACGGGGCAGCTCATGGATATTGCCTCGAACCCACTGGCAGACACGTCTATGCCCAGGGTGAGCCATTGGCCTGCGCACGGGTCGGTTTACAGCCTCCTGATTGCTCTGGGCTGCTCAGATGCGGATCGCGCTGGGTGGGGATGGTTCCGGCTGAAGGCGTCGGGATGACTGTGGCGCGCCTGCCACGGGGGCCGGCGCGCCACGGGGCGAATTGCATGGCCTGAGCTTATGCGGAGGTCTCTACCGGGGCGTTGCGCAGGGTGCCGTCCTTGACCCGCAGAACCCGGTCCATGACGGAGGCGATGGCACCGTCGCCGGTGACATTGCAAGCTGTCCCGAAGGAGTCGATGGCCACGTAGGTGGCGATCATCAGCCCCACGTCCGTCTCGTCGAAGCCGAGTGTGGACTGCAGGATGCCCACCGCGGCCATGATCGCGCCACCGGGAACGCCGGGTGCCGCCACCATGGTGACTCCCAGAAGGAAGATGAACCCGATGTACTGCCCCGTGCTGATGGGCATGCCGGAGATCGTCATGATGGCCAGTGAGAACAGGACAATCTTCATTGTGGACCCGGAGAGGTGGATGGTTGCGCACAGGGGAATGGTGAACCCTGCCACGCGGTCGTCCACACCGTTCTTCTTCGTGCACGCCAGGGTCACGGGAATGGTGGCGGCGGATGATGCGGTACCGAGCGCCGTCGCGTACGCGGGTGCCATGTTTTTGAGCATGACGAACGGGTTGCGACGGGCCACGAGGCCGGCCACGCAGTACTGGATGACCAGGATCACCATGGTCATGATGAACGCGAGGATGACCACCCGCAGGAACGTGGTGATGACGAGGACGATCTGCCCGTTCATCGTGAGGCTGAGGAACATGCCGAAGATGTAGACCGGCAGCAGGGGAATGATGACCTTCTCCACGACGCGCATCACGATGGTGCGCAGCTCGCTCAAGCCGTCGTGCAGCACGTTGCCCTTGATCAGGGTGATGCCCACGCCTAGGCAGAACGCGAGGACGAGTGCAGTCATGACGTCGAACACGGGCGGCATGGTGATCTCGAAGTATCCGGAGAGCGCGTGGTCCTCGGGATTCGCCAGGCCGTTGACCGTCCGTTCACCGCCGAGCAGCCACGGATAGGTGGATTTGGCGACCAGGAAAGCGAGCAGCCCCGCGAAGATCGTTGATCCGTAGGCAATGGCGGCTGTCACCGCGAGCCACTTGCCCGCACCGCGACCGAGGTCGGCGATGGCCGGGGTGACGAGTCCCACGATGATGAGGGGGATCAGGAAGCCGAGGAACTGGCTGAAGATGCCGTTGAAGGTCGTGAAGACGCGGGCGAACCACTCGGGCAGAAACAGCCCGACCACGACACCCAGGACGATGGCCACGAGCACCCGCACCAGCAGGTTCTTGGAAAGGGATCTCAAATGCATGGTTCATTATCACTGGGATAGGTGCCTCGGGGGTCACGATGTCGTGTGCGTGGCGTCGCACCCCGCGCGGTAGTGGCGCCGTCCTCACAGGGCACGGCTGGAACTGCCCGAGGTGCGTGGGGCAGTGGATGGGGAGGCATGACCTCCTGCTTTGCGCGGTACCCGGCATTGGGAGGGCCGCCCGCCGCGTTTGTAGAATGCTCAGCAGAGCAGTGGGCGTCGCAACAGGTCGAGGCCCGTCACAGTGTGGCCGCGGGCCACGGTAGGAGACACCCCTTGAGCGAATCGGATCAGCACGGCTCCCACGATGGCGACGACCGGCGGCGCGACAGCGGCAGGAACGAGCGCGGGTTCTCCCGCGATCGTCGTCGCAACGACGGCGCTCGTGACGGCCAGCGTCGCGGCGGCGGGTACCGGGGCGGTCGGCAGGACGGCGCGGGGCGCGGTCGGGACGACGCCCGCGGCGGGTACCGGGGCGAGGGAGAGCGGACCGATCGCGGTGGTGACCGGGATCGGGGCCGTCGTGAGGGCGGCGTCGGCGACCGCCGTGACGAGCGTCGTCGCGATGACCGCTCCGGTGGCTACCGCGAGGGCGGCAACCGTTCCCAGGGCGGCGGGTACCGGGGCCGCGATGAGCGCGGCGGACGTTCGGCGGACCGTGGATACGGCCGTGACGACCGTCGCAGTGGGCATGAGCGCCGTGACGACCGTGGGAGCCGTTCGGAGAACCGCAGTTTTGACCGGTCCGACCGTCGCGATGGAGGCGTCAGCGGTGGTGACCGCCGTGGTGGGTACGAGCGTCGTGATGGTCGTGGTGGCCGTCGCGAGGGCGGCTTCTCCGGTGGGAACCGCCGTGATGACCGCCGTCCGCGCACCGGTGACCGCAGCTACGGCCGTGATGATCGTCGCGGTGGCTTCACTCGTGACGATCGCCGGGAAGACCGACGTGGCGGGGACCGGGTCCGCGACGACCGCCGCGGGGCAGCCCGCGGTGGTGACGGCGGGCGTTTCGAGCGCGAGGACCGTCGTCGCAGCCACGATGACGGCCAGCCCCGCTTCGTCGCACCGGACATCGACGCGGACGTGACCGGCCGCGAGATCGACCGCGTGACCCGTCACGAGCTCGACGCCCTCGAGCCGGGCAACGCCGAGCGCGTCTCCAAGCACCTGGTGATGGCGGCGCGCTACGTGGACGACGACCCCGAGTTCGCCCTCGAGCACGCCAACGCTGCGGTCCGCAAGGCCGGCCGGATTGGCGTCGTCCGCGAGACCGCGGGCATCGCCGCCTACGCCGCCGGAGACTACGCCCTGGCTCTCAAGGAGCTTCGCACGCACCGGCGCATCTCCGGCTCCCAGGAGCACCTGCCCATGATGGTCGATTGCCAGCGCGCCCTCGGCAGGGCGGACAAGGCCCTCGAAGAGGCCAGGTCCGGCGCCGCCGACTCCCTGGACGCGGAGGCCAAGGCCGAACTCGCCATGGTGGTCTCCGGCATCCACGCCGACGCCGGCGACCACGCCGCGGCGCTCACGGCCCTGGAGATCCCGCAGCTCGACAAGAACCGCGGCTTCTACTACAGCCCCAAGCTCTTCCGCGCCTACGCGGACGCCCTGCGCGCGGTGGGCCGGGACTCGGAGTCGATGTCCTGGGAGCGCCAGGCCATCGTTGCCGAGGCCGCCCTCGGCATGGGCCAGTTCTCCGAGCCGGAGATCGTGGACCTCGGCGACGACCTGGACGAGGACGAAGCCGAACGCACCGTGCGCGAGGCACAGAGGCGGCACAGCGTCGGAGGGGTCGAGGACTCCACCAGGGGCGAGCGCGATGACGACGGCACTGAGCGCGGTGACCGTTCTGAGCGCGAGGACCGGGCCGGGCACCGCGACGTCGACGGCGAGGGGCACGACGGCGCGGCGGACCACCGCGCCGAGGGCCCGGTGTCCGTGGCCGCTGCGGCCGAGGACGGGCTCGAAGTGGAGCCAGGCTCCAGAGATCTGACCACCAACGATCCGGACAGCTACCGCGGGGATGGCGACAGCGAACACACCACTGCCGCTTCGCTTCACGGCGGTGCGGGAGCCGCGTCCATCGACGGACCCGGTGACGACGAGCCCTCGGGCGACGAGCTGGGTGACGACGAACTCGGGCGCGGCGAGTCTGGTGACGAGGACCTGGAGGGCGAGTTCGGCGAGGTGCCGGCCGACGGCGCCTACGGGTACGCGTCGGGGAGCGGGGCCGGTGCGAGCGAGCTCGACCGCGGCCCCGTCGAAGGCGATGCGCTCGACGGCCGCGGTGCGAGCAATGAGTAAGACGCCGCGCGCCGGGAGAACCTCAGTGACTGATCGAGCCGGAGCGGATCAGGACCGCCCCCTCGTGGAGCGGTTCGACGCACTGTTGTGCGATCTGGACGGCGTGGTCTACGCGGGCCCCCACGCGATCGACGGGGCCCCCGAGTCGTTGCACCGCGCCCGTGAGAGCGGGTGCGCGGTCATGTACGTGACAAACAACGCGTCCCGCCCGCCCGCGGCTGTGGCCGAGCACATCACCTCGCTCGGTGCGCCCACCACGGCCGAGGACGTGGTGACCTCCGCGCAGGCCGCCGCCGCGCTGCTGGCAGACCGCCTCGCGCCGTCCGCTCGCGTGCTGGTCACGGGGGCGACGGCGCTCGCGGAGGAGATCTGCGCCGTCGGGCTCGTGCCGGTGCGCACCCAGGGGGAGGAACCCCACGCCGTCGTGCAGGGCTTCGACCCGCACCTGGGGTGGGAGGAGCTCGCCGAAGCGTCCTTCACCCTCGCGGACGACTCCGTGCTGTGGTGCGCGACCAACACGGACCGCACGATCCCGCGGGAGCGAGGCATTGCTCCGGGCAACGGGACCCTGGTGGCCGCGGTGGCAGAGGCGACCGGGCGGGAGCCTCTCGTCGCGGGCAAGCCAGAGGCGCCAATCTTCCGGGAGGCGGCTGGACGTGTGGGTGCTGCGCGACCCGCGGTGGTCGGCGACCGGCTGGACACGGACATCCTGGGCGCGCACAACGCGGAGATGGAGAGCATCGAGGTCCTCACGGGAGTGGACGGACCTGCCAGCACGATCGCCGCGTCCCCCGCGCAGCGGCCCACCTATCTTCTCGGCACCCTGAGGGAACTCTTCGAGCCGTACCCCTCCGTGGCGGTGGAACGCCGGGCAGGGCGGGTGAGCGCACGCTGCCGCGAGGCGGGTGCGGACGTTGCGAACGGCGTCGTGGTCGTGACCGCGCCGCGGGACGACCTCGACGGCTGGCGCGCTGCGTGTGCCGCCTGGTGGGCCGAGAACCCGCACGAGGCGGCCGAGCCCGCCGTCCAGTGGCAGGACCCCGCGTGAGCGAGGAGCGTGCGGAGCTGTCCGGCACGGATCTGCCCGGCACCGGGCCGGGGGACGCGCGGCTGCCGACCACGGATCTGCCGACCCCTGAGCTTAGGGACCCGGAGCAAAGTGCCACGGAGCCGCCGCGCACAGGCCTGGAGCCCGTGGACCGGGTGCTGGCCCGTGAGGTGGAGATCGGCGAGCTTCCCGTGACCCAGCGCGCGGCCGCCTACGTGGCCCTGCACGCCGAGCTCGAGCGGATTCTGGAGGAGCGTCCCGGGCACGTGCCCTCGGGGCTGACCAGTGGCGCCGGGGGCTCCGTCGGCCCGGGCCAGCAGCGCGGTCCGGGCAAGAGTGGCGCCAACGAGCGCGCCCGGTCGGCACGGTAGCCGGTGGTGCCACGTCTCGACCGTGAGGTGACGGAGCGCGGCCTCGCCCGGTCCAGGACGGTCGCCGCGGTCCGGATCAAGGAGGGCCGTGTCAGGGTCAACGGCGCCGTGGCCGTGAAGCCGTCGGCGGTGGTGGGTCCGGAGGACGAGATCACGCTGGACGCGTCCGCCGGAGACGAGTACGTGAGCCGCGCCGGGCACAAGCTCGTGGGTGCGCTGGAGCGCTTTGCGGACGTAGACCCCGCCGGGCTGCGCTGCCTGGACGCCGGTGCTTCCACCGGCGGGTTCACGGACGTCCTGCTGCGCCGTGGTGCGCGGGAGGTGCTCGCCGTGGACGTGGGCCACGACCAGCTGGTTCCGCAGCTGCGCGAGGACCCACGGGTGCGCGTGTTCGAGGGGCTCAATGTCCGCTACCTCGACCCGGCGCAGATCGGGGGACCGGCGGATCTCACGGTCTGCGACCTCTCGTTCATCTCCCTCACCCTGGTGCTGCCGGCCCTCGCGGGCGCTACACGGGCCGGCGGGGACCTGCTGCTCATGGTGAAGCCGCAGTTCGAGGTGGGCGTCCACAACCTCTCCCGCACCGGCGTCGTGACCTCCGAGGCCGCGCGGGAGGCGTCCGTGCGGCGCGTGACGGCGTGCGCCGAGGACACGGGGCTGGATGTCCTCGGCACAGCCCCGAGCCCGCTGCCGGGGCAGGACGGCAACGTGGAGTTCTTCGTGCACTGCAGACGTCCTGGCGCACGGAGCGCGTCGGAGAGCTCGCGTAGTCTTGGCTGAGTCAGCCCACCGTGGGACCCGACCGCAGGAGGATGGACCCCCACTCGTGACCCGCAAAATCCTGGTGATGACCCACACGGGCCGCTCCGAGGCCAAGGACGCCGCCCGCCAGTCCTGCGAGCAGCTCTACGCCGCGGGGCTCGTGCCCGTCCTCTCGCGCCCGGACGTCGAGGCCCTGCGCGCGGACGGCTTCCGTCTGCCCCCGGTGGAGATCCTCGAGGAGGACCTCGCCCTGCGTGAGATCGAGATCGTCATGGTCCTGGGCGGAGACGGCTCCATCCTGCGGGCCGCCGAGCTGGTCCGCGGCGTGGACACGCCCCTGCTGGGGGTGAACCTGGGTCACGTGGGGTTCCTGGCGGAGTCGGAGCGTTCGGGGCTCAGCGAGACGGTCGAAGCGATCGTGGACGGGCGCTACACCGTGGAGCGCCGCATGGCACTGGACGTGACGGTGTGGGAGCACCGGCGCAAGGTGCTGCACACGTGGGCCCTCAACGAGGCCTCCGTGGAGAAGGGCGACCGCGAGAAGATGATCGAGGTGGTCACGGAGGTGGACCGCCGGCCGCTGTCCACGTTCGGCTGCGACGGCGTGGTGATGGCCACTCCCACGGGATCCACCGCCTACGCGTTCTCCGCGGGCGGGCCCGTGGTCTGGCCGGAGGTCGAGGCCCTGCTCATGGTGCCGCTGTCCGCCCACGCACTGTTCTCCCGTCCCCTGGTGATCTCGCCGCGGTCCATGATTGCCGTGGAAGTGCTCACCCGCACGGACGCCCGGGGCGTGCTGTGGTGCGACGGTCGCCGCACCGCGGATCTCCCGCCGGGTTCCCGCATCGAGGTGCGCCGCTCGGAGAAGTCCGTGAACCTTGCCCGCATACACGCCACGCCGTTCTCCGAACGGCTCGTGAGGAAGTTCGAGCTTCCCATCGCGGGCTGGCGGGGGCCCATGCCGAGCGAGCAGGGCGAGGCCATGACCACCGCACTGCCGCTGGTGCAGCCGACCATGAAGGTGGTCCCGCAGGACGAGCACCAGCCCAAGCTCACAGTGGGTCGGGAGATCCCGCACCACGGCGACGACCGGGACCACCCGGAGACCTCGCACACACCCGCTGCAGAAACGCCAGTGCCGGGTGCGAGCACCCCGCAGGACGCCGCCGACGGCGCCTCGGACGGCGGCGGCGCGGCAGCCACCGGACACCGTGAGGAGCCTCGTCCGTGATCGAGGAAATCCACATCCACGACCTCGGTGTCATCACCGACGCCGTGCTGCCCCTGGGGCCTGGGCTCTCCGTGCTCTCCGGCGAGACCGGCGCGGGCAAGACCATGGTGGTCACCGCGCTCGGAATGCTGCTGGGCAACCGGGCGGACGCCGGTGCCGTGCGCTCCGGCAGCGCCAAGGCCCTCGCGGAGGCCACGGTCCGGGTCCCCGCGGAGCACCCGGCAGTGGGTCTCGTTGAGGAGTCTGGTGGAACCGTGGACCACGAGGACGTGGGCCGTGCGCAGGAGGGACTCGTGCTGCTGTCCCGGACGGTCTCCGCCGAGGGCCGCAGCCGCGCCCACGTGGGTGGCCGTGCGGCCCCCGTGGGCACGCTCGGCGCCGTGGGGGAGACCCTCGTGGCGGTGCACGGTCAGTCGGACCAGCTGCGCCTGAAGTCCCCGGTTGCCCAGCGCAAGTCCCTGGACGACTATGCGGGCCCTCCCATCGCCCACGAGCTCGGGCTGTACCGGGAGAAGCTCGCCCGCTACCGCAGCGTCGTCGCCACTCTGCGCGCGGCCAAGGAGAACTCCCGCGAGCGGGCCCTGCAGGCGCAGAGCCTGACCACCGCACTCGCCGAGATCGATGCGGTGGAGCCTGTCCCGGGCGAGGACGCCCAGCTGGACGCGGAGAGCGAGAAGCTCACGAACCTCGAGGCTCTGCGCAGTGCGGCCCTGACCGCCCACACCGCTCTGAGCGGATCAGACGACGACGACGCCGCGGGCGCGAACGCCGTCGCCATGCTGTCCCAGGCCCAGCAGGCCCTGGAGAACGAGGCGGACGCGGACCCGGACCTCGCCGCACTCGCCGTGAGGGTGCGGGAACTGACCGTGGTCGCCGCGGACGTCGCCGCGGACCTCTCCGGGTACGGGAGCGGGCTGGATGAGGACGGCCCGGCCCGCCTCGCGGAGGTCGAGGCCCGGCGCAGCGCGCTGCGCCGGCTGACCAAGAAGTACGGCGCCACGATCGACGAGGTCCTCGCGTGGGCGGACGACGCCAGGGCCAGCCTCGAGAAGCTCGTCGTGGACCCGCACCGGGAGGAAGAGCTGCGTGCCGAGGGGGAGGCGCTGCGCGCGGGGCTCGAGGAGCACGCCGCCACCCTGCTGTCCCTGCGCCGGGCCGCCGCAAAACGGCTCGCGGCCGCGGTGAGCGAGGAGCTCACGGCCCTGGCCATGCCCAACGCGACGCTCGTGGTGGCTGTGGAGCCCGCCGAGCGCTTCACCGACGACGGCCGGGACAGCATCGAGTTCATGCTCGCACCTCACGCCGGCGCGACGCCCCGCCCGCTCGGGAAGGGGGCCTCCGGTGGTGAGCTCTCGCGCATCATGCTCGCGCTGGAGGTGGTGCTCTCCGAGGTGGACCCCGTGCCCACGTTCGTCTTCGACGAGGTGGACTCCGGCGTGGGCGGCAAGGCCGCGGTGGAGATCGGTCGCCGACTGAAGATGCTCGCCCGCAACGTGCAGGTGCTGGTGGTCACGCACCTCCCGCAGGTGGCCGCCTTCGCGGACCAGCACGTGCTGGTCACCAAGTCAGCCGACTCCAGTGTCTCGGACGTGAAGGTCCTCACGCACGAGGAGCGGGTGGTCGAGCTGGCCCGGATGCTCGCCGGCCACGAGGACTCCGACGCCGCCCGCGAACACGCCCGCGAGCTCCTGCGGGGCGCCACCGCATAAGTTTCCGCACGCCCCAACTCTCCGCAACCCCCACTAGACACGAATGGTAGGCTCGAAATCCGTGGTGAATGCTCAGGACGCCGCCCACGAGGCAGGCATAGAAAAGAACAACGGCAAGGTGACCCGGCAGATCTTCGTCACGGGGGGCGTGGCATCGTCCCTCGGTAAGGGTCTCACCGCGTCCTCACTCGGAATGCTCCTGCGGGCACGTGGACTCTCCGTGACCATGCAGAAGCTGGACCCCTATCTCAATGTGGACCCGGGCACCATGAACCCGTTCCAGCACGGCGAGGTCTTCGTGACCGACGACGGCGCGGAAACGGACCTCGACATCGGGCACTACGAGCGCTTTCTCGACGAGAACCTCGACGCCTCCGCGAACGTGACCACGGGCCAGGTCTACTCCACCGTGATCGCCAAGGAGCGCCGCGGCGAGTACCTCGGGGACACCGTGCAGGTGATCCCGCACATCACGGACGAGCTCAAGCGCCGGATGCGCCGCCGCGCGGAGGACGAGAACGCCCCGGACATCATCATCACCGAGATCGGTGGCACGGTCGGTGACATCGAGTCCCAGCCGTTCATCGAGGCGGCCCGCCAGGTCCGCCAGGACGTGGGGCGGCGCAACGTCTTCTATCTGCACGTCTCCCTGATTCCGTTCATCGGCCCCTCTGGCGAGCTGAAGACCAAACCCACCCAGCACTCCGTGGCCACGCTGCGCGGTCTGGGCATCCAGCCGGACGCCCTCGTGCTGCGCTGCGACCGGGACGTGCCCGACGCCATGCTGCGCAAGATCGGCAGCGCCTGCGACGTGGATCTGGACGCGGTGATCTCCTGCCCGGATGCCCCCAGCATCTACGACATCCCGAACACCCTGCACAGCCAGGGCCTGGACACTTACATCCTGGACTACCTGGGTCTGGACTACCGGGATGCCGACCTGCGGCAGTGGTCCCGGCTGCTCACTGCAGTGCACGAGCCGGACCACCAGGTGAGCGTGGCGCTCGTAGGCAAGTACATCGACCTCCCGGATGCCTACCTCTCGGTGTCCGAGGCGCTGCGCGCGGGCGGGTTCGCCAACAACGCGAAGGTCAGCATCAAGTGGGTGGCCTCGGACCTCTGCGACACCCCCGAGGGGGCCCAGCGCGAGCTCGGCGACGTGGACGCGGTGCTGGTCCCGGGAGGCTTCGGTATCCGTGGCCTCGAGGGCAAGCTGGGCGCGCTGCAGTGGGCCCGCGAGCACAAGGTGCCCACCCTGGGGCTGTGCCTCGGGCTGCAGTGCATGGTCATCGAGTATGCGCGGGACGTCGTTGGCCTGCCCAATGCGTCCTCCACCGAGTTCGACCCCGACACGGACACCCCTGTGGTCGCGACCATGGAGGAGCAGAAGCGGTTCGTCGAGGGCGCCGGGGACCTGGGCGGCACGATGCGTCTGGGACTGTACCCGGCCGCGCTCGCCGAGGGCTCCGTGGTGGCCGAGACCTACGGCGCCACCGAGGTCTCCGAGCGGCACCGGCACCGATACGAGGTCAACAACGCGTACCGCGAGGCGCTCACGGGAGCCGGCCTGCGGATCTCGGGAACCTCTCCGGAGGGCACCCTGGTGGAGTTCGTGGAGCTGCCGCGCGAGGAGCACCCGTACTACGTGGCCACGCAGGCCCACCCGGAGCTGGCCTCCCGCCCGACCCGCCCGCACCCGCTGTTCGACGGTCTGGTGAAGGCCGCACTGGAGCGCCGCGGGGTGCAGACGGCCTCGTGACGTGGGGCGGGTGCGGTGTTCCGCACCCGCCCTTCCGCGTGCGTCCACGCCGCACCTCGTCGGGCGCCGCACCTCTGCGCCGCGGACCGTCCTGTCCCGTCCCCTTCCCGAACGGAGTCACCGTGGAATTCACCTCCATCACCGCCGACCAGCTGCGGGACCGCCCGGATCCGCGACCGGTGGACGCGTCCGAGACTGTGCTGGACGGCGCCATCTGGAACGTGCGGCGTGAGACCTTCCGCATGGCGGGCCAGGAGAAGCCCCTGGTCCGGGAGTTCATCACGCACCCGGGTGCTGTCTCGATCGTCGCCCTCGATGAGCAGGACCGCATCCTGCTCATCAACCAGTACCGCCACCCGGTGGGCATGCGCATGTGGGAGATCCCGGCTGGTCTGCTCGACGTCGACGGCGAGCCCGCCGTCGAGGCCGCCCGGCGGGAGCTGGGCGAGGAGGCTGACCTCGTGGCCGAGCAGTGGGACGCGCTCGTGGACTTCGACAACTCCCCGGGGTCCTCCGCCGAGGCCAACCGCATCTTCCTCGCCCGGGGTCTTTCCGAGGTTCCCGCGGCGGAGCGCTTCGCCCGCGAGGGTGAGGAGGCGGAGATCGTGGCAGGCTTCGCGGACCTCGACGACGCCGTGGACGCGGTGCTCGCCGGCCGGCTCGCCTCCCCGGCGGCGGCCCTCGGCATCATGGCCGCGCACACTGCCAAGGCCCGCGGCTGGCGCACGCTGCGCCCCGCCGACGCCGCCTGGCCCGCCCATCCCGAGCTCGCGGTGTGAGCGCGGAGCGGTTTTCGGCGGACGGGCCGATCACGGAGCCCCTGCCCGTCATCCCAGAGGCGCTCGTGCAGAACGAGCGCTCGAGGGATGCCCTCCCGCCCGACGCCACCACGGACGCACCGTCCGACCAGGACCATGACCAGGACCCGGAGCTGGGCCAGGACCTGAACCGCGACCAGGAGCAGGATCCGGATCCGGATCGGGACACTTCCGCGGCGGAGTCTCCGCAGGCGGGCCGGCGCGCTTCCGGCTCCAACCCGGCACCGGCGGAGGACCCCGCGCCCGAGCTGCGCCGCGCTGTCGAGAGGTACCTGGATCACCTGGTGGTGGAACGCGGGCTGGCGGAGAACACTCTGGCGGCATACCGCCGGGACCTCGCCCGCTACCAGCACCACCTCACCACCCGCGCTGCGGAGATTCGCGTTCCGCGGGACATCACCACCGACCACGTCAGGGCGTTCCTTCGGGTGCTGCGCGAGGGCGAGGAGGGCCATCCGCCCCTGTCCGCCCGCAGCAGCGCGCGGGTGCTGGCCGCGGTGCGGGGAGCACACGCGTTCTGGGCCACCGAGTCCACGGTGGACTCAGACGTCGCCTCCCGCGTGAGCCCGCCCGTGCCGGGCCGCAGGCTGCCGAAGGCGATCGGGATCACCGAAGTAGAGAACCTGTTGGCCGCGCCGGATCCCGAGACGCCTGCGGGGCTGCGCGCCCGGGCGTTCCTGGAACTGCTCTACGCCACGGGAGCCCGCATCTCCGAGGCCGTGGACCTGGACGTGGACGACCTCGCCGGCCTTCGTGACGAGGAGCTCGCACTGATCCGGGTCCACGGCAAGGGCGACAAGCAGCGGCTCGTGCCCGTGGGGTCCTTCGCCGTGGACGCACTCCAGCGCTACCTGGTGCGGGCCCGCCCCGAACTCTCCCGCAAGGGCCAGGGGTCCCCGGCCGTTTTCCTCAACGCGCGAGGATCGCGGATCTCACGGCAGACCGCCTGGAACATGGTCAAGGACGCTGCCCGCACGATCCACCGGGAAGAGGGCATCACCCCTCACACGCTGCGCCACTCGTTCGCCACGCACCTGCTGGAGGGCGGTGCGGACCTGAGGGTCGTGCAGGAGCTGCTCGGTCACGCATCGCTGGCCACCACGCAGATCTACACCCGCGTCTCGGTGGAGTCGCTGCGCGAGGTGTACGCGACATCGCACCCGCGCGCCCGCTGAGCCGGACCCGCCCCGGGCGTGTGCGTGCAGCTTCGTCACCCGGTGTGCTCGTGGAGCGCCGCACTTCCCCGGTGTGAACCACGGAGTACCGTGAGGAGCATGCGAACACTCTCCCGCCTGTCGCACGCCCTGCTCACCGCGCTGCTGGCCGGGGGACTGCTCGCGGCCGGGGCGTCGCCCGTCTCCGCCGTGTCCGGGACCGGCATCGGGATCGATCGGGAGTACCGTGCGCTGCCTGATCCCGGTGCCTGGCTCGGCGACCCCGTCTCTGCGGAGCGCTGCGGGCTGCGCGACGACGGGTGCTACCGGCAGTACCAGAAGGGCACCATCCACTGGTCGCCCACCACGGGGGCCCGAGCGCAGCGCGGAGGCATCCTGGCCCGCTGGCGCGCGGAGGGCTCCGAGCACGGCACCCTCGGGTACCCCGTGAGCCGGGAGGCGTGCGGGAAGGACGGGTGCGAGGTGCGCTACCAGCGCGGACGCATCACCTGGACCGCCACGGCCGGTGCCGTGGTGCACCGGGACGTGGACGCGGCCTCGAGCGCGTCGGTGGTCGTCAACAAGAAGCGCCCGCTGTCCCCGCGCAGGTACGTGCCGTCCCCGCTGCGCGCCGTGGGCGGGGGAGTCCAGCTGCGCGACGACGCGGCAACTGCCTACCAGCGCATGAGCCGTGCGGCCACCGCGCAGAGCGTCCCGCTGGTGGCGCAGAGCGGGTACCGGGACTACGCGACGCAGGACTCGCTCTACCGCGGGTACACCGCCTCCTACGGGCAGGCGATCGCAGATTCCCTCTCCGCGCGGCCGGGCTACTCCGAGCACCAGACGGGCCTCGCCGTGGACGTCGCCACGCCCACCGGCGCCTGCACTCTGCTCGCGTGCTTCTCGGCCACGCCGCAGGGCCGGTGGATCGCGGCCCACGCCCACGAGTACGGATTCATCGTGCGCTACCCGCAGGGCCAGACACCCACCACCGGCTACGCCTACGAGCCGTGGCACCTGCGCTACGTGGGGACCGTCACCGCGAAGAGCGTCAAGAAGAGCGGGCGGGCGAACCTCGAGGCGTACCTCGAGCTCCCGGCAGCTCCGACCTACTGAGCCGCCGGGCGAGGGCGCGGCGCTGTGCCGCGCGCCCGGTGCGATTCGGAGAGGCGGGCCCCACGGAGGACGACGATGCCCCGCGTGCGGCGCAGGCGCGGTGGCGCCGGGGAGTCAGAAGGCGCAGGGGGCCGCAGCACGAACGACGCCGTGCCCCGCAGAAGGCGGGGCACGGCGTCGTGGTCGGATTCGCGGGTCAGTTCAGGTGGCGCTCGTCCGGGCCGTTGTAGGCGGACAGTGGGCGGATCAGCGAGTTGTTGGCGCGCTGCTCCATGATGTGGGCGCTCCACCCGACGATCCGAGCGCACACGAAGATGGGCGTGAACGTGGGAATGTCGAAACCCATGAGCCAGTAGGTGGGCCCGGCGGGGTAGTCCAGGTTGGGCTTGATGGACTTGGCCTCGTCCATGGACTTCGCCAGACCGCTGTAGAGTCCCAGGATCTCCTGGCGGTCGTAGTAGTCCAGCATGCGGAACAGAGCGTCCTGCATGGTTGGCACACGGGAGTCACCGTGCTTGTAGACCCGGTGGCCGAAGCCCATGACCTTCTTCTTCTCGGCCAGGGCCTGGTCCATCCACTCCTTGGCGCGCTTCTCGGCCTCCTCAGCGGTCTCCTCCTTGCGGATGCCGAGCTCCTCGAAGGTGTGCATGACGGCCTCGTTGGCGCCGCCGTGCAACGGGCCCTTGAGGGCGCCGATCGCGCCGGTGACTGCGGAGTGCAGGTCCGAGAGCGTGGAGGTGATCACGCGCGCCGTGAAGGTCGAGGCGTTGAAGGAGTGCTCCGCGTACAGGATGATCGACACGCGGAACGCGTCCACCACCTCGGGCGCGGCCTCCTCGCCGAAGGCCATCCAGAGGAAGTTCTGTGCGTAGTCGAGGTCCTCGCGGGGCTCCACGGGCTCCTGGCCGTGCCGGCGCCGCTGGTCGTAGCAGACTACGGCCGGCATGACCGCGAACAGGTCCTGGGCCTTGGCCAGCTCGGCCTCGGGGGAGTTGTCCTCCGCGAGCGGGTGCTGCGCGCCGATCACGGACGCGGCGGTGCGGCACACGTCCATGGGGTGGCACGTGGTGGGCAGCTCGTCGATCACGCGCCGCAGCTCTGGCGTGAGGGCGCGGTGGGTGTGCTCGAAGTCCTGGAAGGCACGAAGCTGCTCCGCGGACGGCAGCTCACCGTTCCACAGCAGCAGGGCGACCTCCTCCGCGGAGCAGTTCTGGGCGAGCTCCTGCACGGGGTAGCCCCGGTAGAGCAGGGAGTTGGTCTCGGCATTGACCTTGGACACGGCGGTGGCGTCCGCCACGACGCCTGCGAGGCCCTTGCGGATTTCGATGTCAGCCACGGTTGATCTCCTTCGACAGCAGTGGACAGAAAAGTACGTGGTTCCCACCCCACCACATCGGGCGGGGTGGGAACAGCAGGTCACGCGTTCGGGGAGCCGGGCACCTCGAAGTTGAAGACCCCGGAGTCGAACTGGTTGTACCCCGTGTAGTCCACGAGTTCGTACAGCCGCTTGCGGGTGAGCATGGTGTCCACCTGCGCCTGCTGCGTGCCGTCCTCGCGGATGGTGGTGAGCAGGCGCTCCATCGCACCCATGGCCTGGCGCTCCAGGGACACGGGGTAGATGACCATGGACACCCCGGCGTCCTGCAGCTGCTGCGTGGTGAACAGCTCGGACTTGCCGAACTCGGTCATGTTCGCGAGCACGGGCACGTCCAGTGCGGAGGCCATGCGCTCGAACTCGGAGAGGTCCGCCATGGCCTCGGGGAAGATCACGTCCGCGCCGGCGTCCGCCAGCGCCTTCGCCCGGTTCACGGCGGCGTCGAACCCTTCCACCCCGCGGATGTCGGTGCGCGCCATGATCACGAAGTTCGGATCGCGGCGGGCCGCGACGGCGGCGAGGATGCGCTGGGTGGCGGTGGCGGTGTCCACCACGTTCTTGCCGTCCAGGTGCCCGCAGCGCTTCGGGTTGAACTGGTCCTCGATGTGGCAGCCGGCCAGGCCGGCGTCCTCGAGCTCCTGCACGGTGCGGGCCACGTTCATGGGCTCGCCGAAGCCGGTGTCCGCGTCCACGAGGCACGGCAGGTCCGTGCTGCGGGCGATCTGTCCGGCCCGGGTGGCCACCTCCGTGAGCGTGGTCAGCCCGATGTCCGGCAGGCCGAGCTCGTTGGCCAGGACACCGCCGGAGATGTAGACGCCCTCGAAGCCCTGCTCCTGGATGAGCTTGGTGGACAGCGGGGTGAACGCGCCGGGGAACTGGGAGATCTGCGGGTCGGCCAGCAGCTCCCGGAAGCGCTCGCGCTTCTGCGCGGGGGTCACGGTGGTGTACAGCATGATCAGAAGATTCCCTTCGGCGACGTCTCCAGCTCCACGGCCGCGGCGATGTTCAGCTGGCCCAGCTCGCCGGCCTTCAGCTCGGGCAGCCGCTGGACGGTGTCGAGGAAGCGCTCGATCTCCTCGGGGGCCACCAGGCCCTCAGCCAGGGTGCGGAATTTGGTGATGTACTGCTCACGGGCGAACGGGCGGGCTCCCAGCGGGTGAGCGTCCGCCACGGCGATCTGGTCCGTGATGACCGAGCCGTCCGTCAGGGTGATCTCCACCGATCCTCCGAATGCCTTCTCGGAGATGTCCAGCGAGTGGTAGCGGCGGGTCCACTCGGGATCCTCCTGCGTGGTCACCTTGTGCCACAGCTCCACGGTGTCCGGGCGGGCGGCCCGCTCCGGGGCGTAGGAGTCCACGTGGTGCCACGCACCGTCCTGAAGGGCGACCGTGAAGATGTAGGGGATCGAGTGGTCCAGGGTCTCGCGCGAGGCCGTGGGGTCGTACTTCTGGGGGTCGTTCGCCCCGGAGCCGATCACGTAGTGCGTGTGGTGCGAGGTCTTGATGAGCACGGACGCCACGTTCGCCGGGTCCGCGAGCTCGGGGTGCTCGCGGTGCAGCTTGCGGGCGAGGTCGATCCACGCCTGGGCCTGGTACTCCGCGGAGTGCTCCTTGGTGTAGGTGTCCAGGATGGCGCGCTTGGTTTCACCCGGCGCGGGCAGGGCCACCTCGTAGCGGGCCTCGGGACCGGAAAGCAACCACGCGATCACGCCGTCCTCACCCTCGTAGATGGGGGTGGGGGAGGTCTGTCCGCGCATTGCGCGGTCCACAGCCTCCACGGCCATCTTCCCGGCAAACGCGGGGGCGTGAGCCTTCCACGTGGAGATCTCGCCCTTGCGGGACTGGCGAGTCTGGGTGGTGGTGTGCAGCGCCTGGCCGATCGCCTGGAAGACGGTCTCGGTGTCCAGGCCCAGCAGGGCGCCGATGCCTGCGGACGCGGAGGGGCCGATGTGCGCTATGTGGTCGATCTTGTGCTCGTGCAGGCAGATGCCCTTGACGAGGTCCACCTGGATCTCGTAACCGGCGGCGATCCCACGGATAAGGTCCTCGCCGGTGCTGCCCACGTGCTGGGCCACCGCCAGGATGGGCGGAATGTTGTCACCGGGGTGGGAGTACTCGGCGGAGAGGAACGTGTCGTGGTAGTCCAGCTCGCGCACGGCCACGCCGTTGGCCCAGGCCGCCCACTCAGGGGACACAGCGGCGTCGTTCTCCGGAGCCCCGTAGAGCAGCGCCCCCTGCCCCGTGAAGCCGCCGCCCGGGACCACCCGGTGGCACAGCGCCTGGGAGCGGGCGGAGACGATGGGCCCGCGGTTCAGGGACGCGATGGCCACGGAGGCGTTGTCGATGATGCGGTTGACCACCATTTCCACGACCTCGGGTGCCACGGCCACGGGGTCCGTGGCCACGGCGGCGAGCTTGTGGGCGAGCTGCTCCTCGCGGGGCAGCTCCTCCTTGGACGAGTACGTGCGCACGGTGTGTGTGACGGTCACGGGCGTTCCTTTCGGGGCGGGAGTTCTCGGGTTCTCGAGCGGCCGGTCGCGGCCGGGTTCAGGAGGCCACCGGGCTGACCGGGGCGAGTTCGGGGGTGCGCAGGGCGTTGCCCAGCGCGTTCTTCAGGTGCACGCGGGTGGTGGCCACGGCGAGCGCGGGGTCCCCCTCAGCGATGGATCGGGCGATGGCCTCGTGCTCGGCGGCCGCGATCGCGAGACGCCGGGGGTTGGAGGTGGACAGTCGACGGACCCTGGCGAGGTGCAGCCGCACGTTGGCGAGGGCCTGCTGCAGGTACGGGTTGCCGGCCGCGTGGTCGATCTCGGCGTCCATGCGGTCCACGAGCTCGTAGTAGGCGGGGTGGTCCGGGTCGTCGGAGAGGGCCTCCGCGGCGTGCGAGAGCTCCTCGGCCAGGGCGCGGAAGGTGTCCCTGTCGCCGCGCTGCGCGGCGAGCTCTGCGGCGCGGCAGTCCAGGCTGTCCCGCAGCTCGTAGAGCGCGCGGACGTCCCCGGCGGAGATGGCGCTGACGACGACGCCACGGCCGTTGTGGGGCTCGGTCAGCCCGTCCGCGGTGAGACGGGAGAGCGCTTCGCGCACTGGAGTGCGGGAGATGCCGAGACGTTCGGATAGGTCCACCTCGCCGAGCACCTGACCCGGGGTCAGCCGCCAGGACACGATGTCCGCCCGCAGCTCGCGGTACGCGCGCTCACCAGCTCGCATGGCTCCTCCTGACGTGTGGAAACACCCTCACTGTATACATCCGCGCGTCTCGAACCAAGCATTATGGAAGATTGACACGAAATTTCCCGTCTTTTGTATACACAACCCTTGTTTGCATGTGATCCATGACACTACGCTGTCACTACGCCGAAGCCCGCCCGCACCACACCCGGAGGAAGCCATGACGCCGAGCACCTACGAATCCGTCTACCGCGCGAGTGTGGAGAACCCCGAGCAGTTCTGGCTCGACGCCGCCCGGGCCGTGGACTGGGTCAAGGCCCCCACACGGGTGCTGGACGACTCCGCCGCGCCCATCTACCGCTGGTTCCCGGACGGGGATCTGAACACGTGCGTCAACGCGGTGGACAGGCACGTGGCCGCGGGCCACGGGGAGCGCACCGCGCTGATCTACGACTCCGCCGTGCTCAACGTGCAAGAGCACATCACCTACGCGCAGCTGCAGGATCGCGTGGCGCGCTTCGCCGGCGCGCTCGCCGCGCAGGGGGTGGGGAAGGGGGACCGCGTGCTTCTGTACATGCCGATGATTGCCGAGTCCGTGATCGCGATGCTCGCGTCCGCGCGGATCGGGGCGGTGCACTCCGTGGTCTTCGGCGGCTTCGCGCCCCGTGAGCTCGCGAGCCGCATCGACGACTCGCAGCCGGTGGTGATCGTGACGGCCTCCGGTGGTGTGGAGCCCAAGCGGCGGATCGAGTACCTGCCCGCGATCGAAGAGGCGCTGCAGCTCAGCGAGCACGCGCCGTTGGCGGTGCTGGTCCACGAGCGTGACGGCTTCGAGACCACGGTGGCCGGGGCCCGCGAGAGGGCGACGGCATCCGCCGGTCCCTCGTGGCTCTCCTGGATCGAGGCGCAGGACGGGGTGGCTCCGGCCGAACCCGTGGTGGTCAAGGCCACCGACCCCCTCTACATCCTCTACACGTCCGGGACCACGGGAAAGCCCAAGGGTGTGGTGCGGGACAACGGCGGCCATGCGGTGGCGCTGACCTGGTCCATGGCGAACATCTACGAAATCGGCGCCGGGGACGTGATGTGGACGGCGTCAGACGTCGGGTGGGTGGTGGGGCACTCGTACATCGTCTACGGGCCCCTGCTGGCCGGGGCCACCACCGTGGTCTACGAGGGCAAGCCCGTGGGCACCCCGGATGCCGGAGCGTTCTGGAAGCGCGTGGCCGAGCACGGAGTGAAGGTGCTGTTCACCGCACCCACTGCCCTGCGTGCGATTCGCAAGGCGGACCCGGAGGGTGAATTCGTCCGGCAGTACGACATCTCCTCCCTGAGGGCGCTGTTCGTCGCGGGGGAGCGGCTGGACCCGGAAACCTACCACTGGGCCGCCCGGGTTCTGGCCGTCCCCGTGGTGGACCACTGGTGGCAGACCGAGACCGGGTGGGCCATCTGTGCCAACCCGTTCGGGATCGAGCGGCTGCCCATCGTTCCCGGCTCGCCCACGGTGCCGGTGCCCGGGTTCCACGTGGAGATCCTCGATCCCGTCGGCGAGCCCCTGGGGCCCGGGGAGGAGGGCAACATCGCGGTGCGGCTGCCGCTTCCCCCGGGCACGCTCGCGACCCTGTGGGGCAACGACGAACGCTTCGTCTCCTCCTACCTCTCTGCCTTCCCGGGCTACTACGCCACCGGGGACTCCGGTTACATCGACGAGAACGGCTACGTGTTCGTGATGGGCCGCACCGACGACGTCATCAACGTCTCGGGCCACCGCCTGTCCACGGGGCAGATGGAGCAGATCGTCGCCACCCACCCGGACGTGGCCGAGTGCGCGGTGATCGGCGTGAACGACCCGCTCAAGGGTCAACGACCCTCCGGGTACGTGGTGCTCAAGACCGGTGCCCGGATCACGCAGGAGCAGCTGCGTGAGGAGCTCGTGAAAATGGTGCGCTCGCAGATCGGGCCGGTCGCGGACTTCAAGGACGTGGCCGTGGTCGAGGCCCTGCCCAAGACGCGATCCGGGAAGATCCTGCGCAAGACCATGCGGCAGATGGCGGACGGCGAGACCTACGTGGTGCCCTCCACCATCGAGGACCACTCCGTGCTTGAGGCGCTGAAGGCCGTGCTCGCGTCGAAACGCTGACCTGTTCGGGGGACGGCGGGAACCCCGGATAGGGTGAGCTCCGTCATGCACACGTGGGCGTGAGCACACGGGGCCGGCACCCCGGGAGCCCGCCCGCGCACCGGACACACACCGATCGATCAGGAGCCACCATGACGAACCAACCCGCCGCGCGCGATCCGCGTGACGCGCCACCACCGGTCAAGAAGAAGCGCGACCGCACCCACTACCTCTACATCGCGGTCATCGCCGCGGTGGTCCTGGGCATCGTGGTGGGTCTCGTGTTCCCCGATGCAGGGGTGGCACTGAAGCCGCTCGGCACGGGCTTCGTGGCGCTCATCAAGATGATCATCGCGCCCGTGATCTTCTGCACGATCGTGCTGGGCGTGGGCTCGGTGGCCAAGGCCGCCACGGTCGGGAAGGTGGGCGGTCTGGCGCTGCTCTACTTCATCGTGATGTCCACCTTCGCGCTCGCCATCGGCCTGGTGGTGGGCAACATCGTCCAGCCCGGCGCCGGTCTGGATCTTGCGAACGCGCACTTCGACCAGTCCTCCCTGGCCACCGGCCACGAGGAGAGCGAGGGCGGCCTGGTGGGCTTCGTGCTGGGTATCATCCCCACCACCCTTTTCTCCGCGCTGACCTCGGGGCAGATCCTGCAGACCCTGCTGGTCGCCCTGCTCGTGGGCTTCGCCCTGCAGGCCATGGGGGAGGCCGGACAGCCCGTGCTCAAGGCCGTGGGCTACATCCAGGCTGTGGTGTTCCGCCTGCTGTCGATGATCATGTGGCTCGCCCCGATCGGGGCGTTCGGCGCCATCGCGGCGGTCGTGGGGGCCACGGGTCTGAAGGCCGTGTTCTCCCTTCTCGGGCTCATGGTCGCGTTCTACGTCACCTGCATCCTCTTCATCGTGGTGGTCCTGGGCCTGATCCTGAAGCTCGTCTCCGGTGTGAACATCTTCACGCTCATGAAGTACCTGGCACGCGAGTACCTGCTGATCTTCTCCACGTCCTCGTCCGAGGCGGCCCTGCCGCGGCTGATCGCCAAGATGGAGCACCTGGGTGTGTCGAAGACCGTGGTGGGGATCGTGGTGCCCACCGGGTACTCGTTCAACCTGGACGGCACGGCCATCTACCTGACCATGGGCGCACTGTTCGTGGCCGACGCCATGGGCAAGCCCCTGCAGATCGGTGAGCAGATCGCCCTGCTCGTGTTCATGATCATCGCCTCCAAGGGCGCGGCCGGTGTCACCGGCGCTGGCATCGCCACCCTGGCGGCCGGACTGCAGTCCCACCGCCCGGACCTGCTGGACGGCGTGGACCTGATCGTCGGCATCGACCGCTTCATGTCCGAGGCTCGCGCCCTGACCAACTTCTCCGGCAACGCCGTGGCCACGCTCGTGCTCGGCACGTGGGTGAAGGAAGTGGACAAGGCCCGCGTGCAGCGGGTCCTCTCCGGCGCGGAGCCCTTCGACGAGACCACGCTGGCCGTTGACCCGCACGCCTCGGTCACGCAGAGCGCCCCGGCAGGGGAGGTTGGTGCGACGTCGACGACGGGCACGCCGTCGACTCCTCCGCCCGCAGCCCACTAGCGCGACCCGGCCGAGCAACGGCCCCTGACGCCCACCCGGTGCACGCCACCGGGTGGGCGTTCGCCGTCATCCCGTCCTCCGAGCGCGGCCCCGAGCCCAGGCGCTGGGCAGGCTCGGGGCCGGACGCTGGGAGCGGAACAGCACGTCGGCGGTAGGGTAGGGCGTTGAGACCCCGTTGTCCCGCCCAGGAAGGAAGGCCGTCGCCCGTGAGCAACGCCCATGATGAGAGGCCCCAGCAGACCCAGGCTGCGGTGTCGGACGCCGTAGGCCCCACGGGACGTCCCGTGCGAACCTTCCCGGATCCCCCCGAGCTCACCGAGCACGGACCCGCGCGCATCATCGCGATGGTGAACCAGAAGGGAGGGGTGGGCAAGACCACCTCGACCATCAACCTGGGCGCCGCGCTCGCGGAGCTCGGCCGCAAGGTGCTGCTCGTGGACTTCGACCCTCAGGGCGCGCTCTCGGCGGGCTTCGGCTCCAACCCCCACGAGCTGGACCTGACCATTTACAACGTGATGATGGACCGTTCCGTGGACGTGTGGGACGTCGTGCAGCAGACTCACGTGGAGAACGTCGACCTGCTGCCCGCCAACATCGACCTCTCCGCGGCGGAGGTGCAGCTCGTCAACGAGGTGGCCCGCGAGCAGGTGCTCGCCTCCGCGCTGCGCAAGGTGGAGGACTACTACGACGTCATCCTCATCGACTGCCAGCCCTCCCTGGGGCTGCTCACCGTCAACGCGCTGACCGCCTCGCACGGCGTGATCATCCCGCTGATCTGCGAGTTCTTCGCCCTGCGCGCGGTGGCCCTGCTGGTGGACTCGATCTCCAAGGTGCAGGACCGCATCAACCCGAAGCTGCAGATCGACGGCGTGCTGGCCACGATGTTCGACTCCCGCACCCTGCACTCGCGCGAGGTCATCGCCCGGATCGTGGACGCGTTCGGGGACAAGGTCTTCGACACCGTCATCAAGCGCACCGTGAAGTTCCCGGACGCCACGGTGGCCGCGGAGCCCATCCTGAACTTCGCCACCAACCACCCGGGCGCGGAGTCCTACCGTCAGCTTGCCCGCGAGCTCATCTCGCGCGGCGGCGCGCCCTGATCCGTCGTGCCTGAGCAGCACCGGCGGACGCGCGCCCTCACTGAGGCACACCGGCCGAGCCGGGCGAGCGCCCTGGCCGGTACGCGCTGGCTGACGGGAATGCGCCACCTGGCCGGAACGCGCCACCTGAGAGGGCTGCGCCCGGGGGAGCGGGGCGCGTGAGCGACGTCGACGTCGACGTCGTGGCGCCGCCCGTCCCCGTTCCCGCCGAGGCCGAGGCCGAGGCGGAGCGGACCGGGCAGGGGAGCAGCGGGTTCACCGTGGCCCTGGAGAACTTCCAGGGTCCGTTCGACGTCCTGCTCTCGCTGATCGCGAAGCACGAGATGGACATCACGCAGGTGTCCCTGTCGGTGGTCACGGACGAGTTCATCCAGTACGTGGGGGCCCTGCAGCGCTCGGCGTCGCCCCAGGCGCTGGACGAGGCGAGCGAGTTCCTGGTGGTGGCCGCCACGCTGCTGGACCTCAAGGTGGCCCGGCTGCTGCCCCGCGGCGAGGTGGAGGACGAGTACGACGTCGAGCTGCTGGAGGCCCGCGACCTGCTCTTCGCGCGGCTGCTGCAGTACAAGGCGTTCAAGGAGGTCGCGGGGCGGCTGCACGTGCGCCTCGCCGCGGAGTCCGTGCGGACCCCGCGCCAGGTGGACCTCGACCCCGCCGTGACCACGGCCCTGCCCCCGCTCGTGTGGACGCTGACCCCGGATCAGCTCGCGCACCTCGCGGTCGCGGCGCTGGACCCGGAGCGCCACGTGCCGCAGGAGGTCGACGTCGCGCACCTGCACGGCGCGCAGGTGCGGGTCGCGGACGAGGCCGAGATCCTGGCCGAGGCCCTGCGCGACGGCGCGGAGCACACCTTCCACTCCCTGATCGCGGCCGCGGAGTCCACCCTGGTGGTCGTGGTGCGCTTCCTGGCCCTGCTCGAGATGTACCGGGACAGGGTGGTGCGCCTGTACCAGGACGAGGTGCTCGGACCCCTGCTCGTGCGCTGGGACGGACCGCGGGACTGGTCGGCAGAAGCGCTGAGCAGCGAGTACACGGGCGCTGAGCCCGACGAGGTCGCGGCGGCGGCACCCGGCGGCCACGAGGGCTCGGCACCACAGGCCCCGGTGGGCACGGAGAGCGAAAACCTGGGAGACTGAACCCAGTACAGGATCGGTGTGAACCGTACCGAAGGAGATGATGAGCGCGTGGCCGAGACGGACCCCGCACCCCCGGTGGAGACTCCCGGGGAGAACCGCACGGGAGACGACCTGCTCTCGGCGCTGGAAGCGGTGCTCATGGTGGCCGCCGCCCCCGTGGGGGTGGACGAGTTCGCGCGCGTCACGGGGGAGTCCTCGCACCGGGTGCGCAGCGCGCTGGAGCACCTGAAGGCCGACTACGACGGCGTGACCGGAAACACCGCGGCACCCCCACCCCAGCTCACGGAGCCGGGCTATGATGGACGGTCGGCCTCACACACGCACTCACCCACGCACCGGGAGAACGACCTTCCGGCAGCTCCGCGGGTGCGGGGCTTCGAGCTGCGGGAAGTGGCCGGCGGCTGGCGGATCTACGCCCGCAGCGACCACGCGCAGCTCGTGACGGACTTCGTGGTGGAGGGCAGCAGCTCCCGGCTCTCCCAGGCCGCACTGGAGACCCTGGCCGTGGTGGCGTACCTGCAGCCGGTCTCCCGCTCGCGCGTCTCCGCCATCCGCGGCGTGAACGTGGACGGCGTGGTGCGCACCCTGGTGCAGCGAGGCCTGCTCACCGCGTGGGAGCGCGACGAGGCCTCCGGCTCCGTCCTGTACTCCACGACCCCCCTTTTCCTGGAAAAACTCGGTCTCGGCTCGCTGGACGAGCTCCCGGACATTGCACCTCTGCTGCCCGGAACCGACCAACTTGACGACATAGAGGACTGATCGACGCATGGCAGCATCACACGGCAACTCGGCACGCGGCGGGGGCGCCCGCGGCCCCCAGGGGCGCGGCAAGGGCTCCAAGGCCGGCCCCAAGGGCGGCTTCCGCTCCGGACCGGGCAAGAGCTCGGGATCCGGCAAGGGTTCCGGCCCGGGCAAGGGCTCGCGCACGGGCGACGCCGCCGGGCGCGGCTACGCCAAGGGTCCCGCTTCCGGGCGGGGCAAGGGCCCGGGCAAGCCCAAGGCTGCCGCCGGGCAGAAGGGTCCGCAGAAGCCCCGCGCGTTCGCGGGTGTGGACAAGTACGAGCGCCGCGCCTCGGCGATCAAGGAGCACGGCCCGCACCGGCGTCGTCGCCCCAAGAACCCGCCGGTGGACCGGCTGGAGGTCCACGACGAGAACGGTGTGCGGCTGCAGAAGCTCATGGCGCAGGCCGGGGTGGCCAGCCGCCGGGTGTGCGAGGAGATGATCCAGGACGGCCGCGTGAGCGTGGACGAGCAGATCGTGACCGAGCTCGGCGTGCGCGTGGACCCCGCGCTGCAGGTGGTCCACGTGGACGGCATGCGCATCCAGACGGACGAGAAGCTCGTCTACTACGCGTTCAACAAGCCCGCCGGGGTGGTCTCCACCATGGAGGACCCTGACGGCCGCCGCTGCGTGAGCGACTACCTGGACCCGCGCAAGCACGAGCGCGTGTTCCACGTGGGCCGCCTGGACGTTGAGACCGAGGGCCTGCTGCTGCTGACCAACGACGGCGAGCTCACCAACCGCCTGACCCACCCCTCCTACGAGGTCCCCAAGACCTACCTCGTGCAGGTGCACGGGCCCGTGGAGAAGGGCATCGGCAACCGGATGAAGGAGGGCATCCGCCTGGAGGACGGCATCGCCAAGGTGGACGACTTCCGGCTGGTGGACTCCACCCCGGGCCACGTGCTCATCGAGGTGGTCCTGCACTCCGGGCGCAACCGGATCGTGCGCCGCATGTTCGACGCCGTGGACCACCCGGTGGAGAAGCTCGCCCGCACCCACGTGGGCCCCATCGCGATCGGGGACCAGAAGCAGGGCACGGTGCGCAAGCTCTCGCACACCGAGGTGGGCAACCTCCTCGCGTCCGTGGGGATGTGAGCGTGGTTCCCACGATCGCCACGAGCACCGGGCCCGTCCTGGTGGTCGGCTCCGGCCTGCTCGGTGCGAGCATCGGGCTGGGGCTGCGCCACCTGGGCGTGGACGTGCAGGTCCGGGACTCCTCGCCCACCACGGAGGCGGTGGCGCAGGACATCGGGGCGGGCCGCTCCGTGCGCGCCGCCCGCGCCGCCCACGAGGAGGTGCCCGAACCCGCCCTCGTGGTGGTTGCGGCACCCCCGGACGTGGTCGCCGAGCTCGTCGTCGAGGCGCTCGCCGAGCACCCGGGTGCCGTGGTGCTGGACATCGCCTCGGTCAAGGGTCCCATCCTCGACGCCGTGCGTGCCGCGGGAGCGGACCTCACCCGGTACGTGGGCACCCACCCGATGGCGGGGCGTGAGAAGTCCGGCCCGGTGGCGGCACGAGGTGAACTGTTCACTTCGATGCCGTGGGTCATCTGCCCCGGCCCGGAGACTGGCGCCCGTGCGGTCGCCGCAGCCAAGAACCTCGCGGTGGACCTGGGCGCGACCATCACGGTGATGGAGCCCGCCGAGCACGACGAGACCGTGGCGCTGATCTCCCACCTGCCCCAGGTGATGTCCTCGCTGCTGGCCTCCCGGCTGCAGGAGACCCCGCCGCACCACCTCTCGCTGGCTGGGCAGGGGTTGCGGGACACCACTCGGATCGCCGGCTCGGACCCCGGGCTGTGGGTGCAGATCCTCTCCGCGAACGCCCGCCCCGTGGTGGCGTCCCTGCACGAGGTGCGGGAGGACATCGACCGCCTGATCGCCACCCTGGAGGACCCGGAGGCCTCGGGCGCGCGTCTGGACATCGCCCAGCTGATGGCCGAGGGCAACGCGGGCCAGGCCCGCATCCCCGGCAAGCACGGCGGCGCGCCCCGTGCGTTCGCGACCCTCACGGTGGCCGTGGACGACACCCCGGGGCAGATCGCGCGGCTGCTCACGGAGATCGGGGAGATCGGGGTCAACCTGGAGGACATGCGCCTGGAGCACTCGCCCGGGCAGCCCGTGGGTCTGGCGACGGCGTCGGTGGAGCCCTCCCGGCACGCGGACCTCGTCGACGAGCTGCAGCAACGCGGCTGGAAGGTGGTGCAGTGATGAACGCACGCGACGTGAACGCACGACTGGTGATCGCGATCGACGGGCCCTCGGGGTCCGGGAAGTCGTCGGTCTCCAAGGAGGTCGCCCGCCGGTTCGGGCTGGCCTACCTGGACACGGGTGCCATGTACCGCGCGGTGACGTGGTGGTGCCTGGAGTCCGGAGTGGACCTGGACGACGACGCGGCGGTCCTGGTTGCCACGCGCTCCGTCCCCCTGGAGATGGGCACGGACCCGGATGAGGAGCGCATCCTCGTGGCCGGGCAGGATGTCCGCGCGGCCATCCGGGGGGACCGCGTGACCGACCACGTCTCGGCGGTCTCCACCACAGTCCCGGCCCGCGAGATCCTGGTGCGGATGCAGCGGGAGATCATCCACGAGAGCGGGAACCGGATCGTCGCCGAGGGCCGGGACATCACCACCGTGGTGGCCCCGGATGCAGACGTGCGGATCCTGCTGACCGCCTCGCAGGCCGCGCGGATGGCGCGGCGGGGCAGGCAGCTGGGCGCGGCGGCGTCGTCGAACCTGCAGGCACAGGTGGTGGGCCGTGACGCGAAGGACTCCACCGTGGTGAACTTCACCAGTGCCCAGGACGGCGTCCACTTGCTGGACTCCTCCGAACTGACCATGGAACAAACCGTGCAGGGAGTGATCGACCTGGTCATCCGTGACACGGACACGGCACACGACGGGGCCGCCGAGGCCCCCGACGACACGGGTGCTGCGGCCCCCGAGGAAGCGAGGCAACCATGAGCGCACCCGACGAGCCCACGGTGGACTCCTACGAGCAGTCCGTCCTGGGCGGGGGCAACGAGGACATCTCCCAGCGCCTGGCCGCGATCGACGACAACGAGGCCGAGGCCCGGGCGCAGGCCCTGCGCGAGGGACTGGCCGACTACGAGCTCGACGACGAGGACGCGCTGCTGCTCGCGGACTGGATCGACGGGCAGGACGAGCGCAACGCGCGCCGCCCCGATCCCGTGGTGGCGGTCGTCGGACGGCCGAATGTCGGCAAGTCCACGCTCGTCAACCGCGTGCTCGGCCGCCGCGAGGCCGTGGTCGAGGACACCCCCGGGGTGACCCGTGACCGCGTGTCCTACAAGGCAGAGTGGAACGGCAAGAACTTCACCCTGGTGGACACCGGGGGCTGGGAGCAGGATGCCAAGGGCATCCACAAGCGTGTGGCGGAGCAGGCGGAGCTGGCCGTGGAGAACGCGGACGCGGTGCTGCTCGTGCTGGACGTGACCGTGGGCGTGACCGCCACGGACGAGGCCGTGGTGAACATGCTGCGGCGCGTGAAGAAGCCGATCATCGTGGTGGCCAACAAGGCGGACTCCCCGCAGCTGGAGATCGACGCGACCGCGCTGTGGTCCCTGGGCATGGGGGAGCCGTTCCCGGTCTCCGCCCTGCACGGCAAGGGCTCCGGTGACGCGCTCGACGCGCTCGTGAAGGCGTTGCCCGAGTTCTCCGAGGTGGCCGAGGCGGAGCTGGAGGGCGGTCCGCGCCGCGTGGCGCTGATCGGACGGCCGAACGTGGGCAAGTCCTCGCTGCTGAACAAGCTTGCCGGCTCGGACCGCGTGGTGGTGGACGAGACCGCCGGCACCACGCGCGACCCCGTGGACGAGATCATCCTCCTGGGCGGGGAGGCGTGGCGGTTCATCGACACCGCCGGCATCCGCCGCCGCGTGCACCTGCAGCAGGGCGCGGACTTCTACGCGTCCCTGCGCACGCAGACCGCCCTGGAGCGCGCGGAGGTCGCCGTGGTGCTGCTCGCCGTGGACGAGGTGCTCTCCGAGCAGGACGTGCGGATCCTGCAGATGGCCGTGGACTCCGGGCGCGCCCTGGTGCTCGCGTTCAACAAGTGGGACACCCTGGACGACGAGCGCCGGTTCTACCTGGAACGCGAGATCGAACGGGATCTGGCCCACGTGTCCTGGGCGCCGCGCGTAAACCTCTCGGCCAAGACCGGGTGGCACAAGGACAAGCTCGTCCCTGCGCTGCACACGTCCCTGGAATCGTGGGACCGCCGCATCCCCACCGGGCGCCTCAACGCATTCCTGGGGGAGATCGTGGCCGCGCATCCGCACCCCGTGCGCGGCGGCAAGCAGCCCCGCATCCTCTTCGGCACGCAGGTCTCCTCCCGCCCGCCGAAGTTCGTGCTGTTCACCACCGGCTTCCTGGACCCCGGCTACCGCCGGTTCATCCAGCGCCGCATCCGCGAGACCTTCGGCTTCGAGGGCACCCCGCTGGAGGTCAGCATGCGCGTGAGGGAGAAGCGCCAGCGCAAGCGCTGAGTGGTTGCCCCTACTGGCTCGGTTTCCATGCGGCGCGGGCGGCTCGCGAGTCGCCCGCGCCGATGTGAAATTCGGGCAGGGTTGGGGTAATGTAACTCGGGTGTTCGGGGCCGGAAGCGGTGTCGAACACGGTCGCGGGATGTGGCGCAGCTTGGTAGCGCACTTGACTGGGGGTCAAGGGGTCGCAGGTTCAAATCCTGTCATCCCGACGTCCGAAGGGGCTTGTTAGAGCTGGTTGGCTCTGACAGGCCCCTTCTTCGTGCCCTATCGACATTACAGGACGGAGTTTGCACCTGCATTCGACACCTGCGTTTCCCCCTCGTGACTAGGCGTTTCTCCGCTGTGCCTGACTCGCGTTTCCTCGCCGCGACTAGCCCGCCAGGTTTCCTGACCGGGTCGCGTGGGCACCAATCTGAGCCGATGTTGTTGGGTGGGCATGAATGCAGGGCAGCGCACGCTTGATGTGGAGAGTGTGCAGTCGGCCGCTAGTCGGCTTGGGGTCTGCCCACGCACAGTGCGGCGAATGATTGCCGACGGTCGACTCCCGAGTTACCGGGTTGGGAGCCTGACCCGGTTCTTCGGACACTGATTCTGAGGTGATGATGACCTCAGGGAAGGAGTCCGTGATGCCTGTTGCGAAGTCGCCGGAGTTCCGGGGTTGTGCTCTTGAGCTGGTCGACCAGGGCGAGCCGGTTGCCCAGGTCGCGAAGAATCTGGGGATCAGCGAGTCATGTCTGCGTCGGGGGCGACGGGAAGAAGCAATCGATGTTGGCGTGGTCGAGGGCTTGACCAGCGATGAGCGCCCAGAGCTGGCCGAGTTGCGGCGCAAGAACCGGGTGCTGGAGGTGGAAGTCGAGATTCTGAAACGCGCCAGTGCCTGTTTCGTGAGGGAGAACGTCCTCCCAGAATAGGGTTCCGGTGCGTCGCGGAGCTGGCCGAGGCGGGGTTTCCCGTGGCGGTGGCGTGCCGGGTGTTGAAGGTGTCACGGTCCGGGTTCTACGAGTGGCGCGACCGGCCCGCTAGCCGCAGGACGATGGCCGACCGCGAACTGATGGTCACGATCGGCAAGGTCCACCGCCAGTCGCGTGGAACCTACGGAGCCCCGCGGGTCCATGCCGAGCTGCGGCTCGGGCTGGGTGTTCGGTGTGGTTGCAGACGCGTGGCCCGGTTGATGCGTGCTGACGGGCTGCAGGGAGTGTGCCAGCGCCGCAAAGGCGGTCATATCCCCTTGCCGGCCACGCATGACGATCTGGTGCAGCGCCAGTTCCGTGCCGAGGGCCCGGACCGGCTGTGGCTCATAGACATCACGCAATACCGGGCCGCGGACGGCTGGGTCTACTGCTGCGCGGTGAGGGATGCCTGGAGCAGGTGGATCGTTGGATGGGCGATCGCGGACCACATCCGGACCGAACTCGTCGTCGACGCGTTGCAGATGGCCCGTTGGCAGCGCCGTCCACCGCCCGGGACGATCGTTCACGCGGACAGGGGCAGTCAGTACACGAGCTGGCTGTTCGGACACCGACTCCGCGAGGCCGGGCTGCTCGGGTCGATGGGCCGGGTCGCCTCGAGCCAGGACAACGCGGCGATGGAATCGTTCTGGTCGTCCATGCAGCGCGAGCTGTTGGATCGGCGGTCGTGGCCGTCGAAACAGGTCCTCGCGTCGGCGGTGTTCGAGTGGATCGAGGGCTGGTACAACCCCCGCCGGCGACACTGCGGGATCGGGATGCTGTCACCCCACGAGTTCGAAACCCTTCACGCCATAGCTGCCACGGCGGCGTGATTCAACCAACACCAACCGTCCGGGAAACCGGGTCAGGCTCCGACCAGCTGATCATCGCAGGCAATGTCGACCAGCTGCGGCTGTCGGTCCGGAACATCGCCGACAGGCCCTGTGACGTCGCGGGCACCCCTGGTTTGCAGCTAACCACCGGCCTCGACGCCCGGGTCCTGTCCCGAGGAGGAGGCGCCCAGCGGGCCCGCCTGCGGCCGGGCGAGTCGACGACCACCGCCTTGTCCTGGCGCCCGACCAGGGGGGCCGACCAACCGCAGACCCTTGAGGTCACCATCGGTCTAGGAGACGCCGCCCGGGCCCGGTTCGGCTACGACACCCCGCGACGGGCCTTCCACCTCCAGTCCGGAGCGGTCTCCGATGTCGCCGGTGTCCATCAACCTCCGCGATCGCCTGTGGCTCCCCGGCCAACGACGCGAACTTCAACTGCGCTGGACCGCGAACACGACAACGCCGTCCGCACGGATCTGGCTGTCCTGGCAGGAAGGCAAAGTACCCGTCCATTCACAACGCGCCCAGATGCCCGCCACAGGCAAGCCTCATCAGCTCTGGCTGACAGACATGTCGGAGCACTGGGCCGGGGACTCGAAGCTCTACCTGTGCGCGGTCAAGGACGTCTTCTCAAACCGGATCGTCGGGTACTCGATCGATCGCCACATGACCTCCCAGCTCGCCGTGGACGCGCTCACCATGGCCGTCGCCCACCGTGGCGGACGCTCAAACGTGGGACAGCGCGAACGTGGTGGACCATGAGGTGGCCCGAGACGGGAACCTGGCCACCAGCCGCTCACCCGATGATCTCTTCCCTCTGTTCCGCCGCGGGAGTACTGTCTAGCCCACCGACGCCGGAAACTGCTCGTGAGCAGCCCGGTACGCCACATGACGCAGGCGGGGCTGACTAGCAGCTCGACACCCGGCACCTCGGTACCCGCAAACCTCCTGGAGGTAGGTAGCACATGAGACGAGCAATGGTCATTGTGGTCCTGGCCGGCGCAGCTGCCGGCGGGGTCGTCGCCCGCCGCGCTGTTCAATCGACGCCCGAATCCGCCGGCGAGGAGTCCACGGGGCGCTGGCACAGCGTCACGCTCAACCGCAGCCAGGATGAGGTCATGCCGAACGGGCAGATGCCCGGTCCGTTGGCGGAATTGGGCGACCTCGTCGAGGTCCAGGTCCGGCCGGCCCCTGGCGGAAAGGGCACCGAGCTCGCCGCCCGGCTGCGGGTGCCCGAGCCGACCGGCCCGCGTGCAGCGCGGGCCCGGGTTAGCGGCCACGATCCGCGCCAGCAGGTCCGGTCGGCGTTGCGTCAGTCCAAGCAGCTGGTCGAGGTCGGGGAGGTTCTGCGGATGGATCCCACTCCGCACGGCCGCCGTCCGCCGACCCCGACCGGCAAGCTCATCGACCTCGTCACCCGGCGCGCCGGCGGGGAGGGAGTGCTGTGAAGGCGCTGTGCTGGACCGGCGTCAACAAGACGTCGGTGGAGACCGTCGAGGACCCGAAGATCCTCAACGACCACGACATCATCGTCAAGGTGCGACTTAGCACCACCTGCGGCTCAGACCTGCACCTGCTCGCCGGGTACATCCCGTCGATGCGCGCCGGTGATGTGCTCGGCCACGAGTTCATGGGCGAGGTCGCCGAGGTCGGCAAGGACGTCCGCAACCACAAGGTCGGCGACCGCGTCACCGTCTGCTCGTTCATCGCCTGCGGGGAGTGCTGGTACTGCTCCCAGAAGCTGTACTCACTGTGCGACAACGGAAACCCCAACCCGGGCCTGAGCGAGGGGATGTGGGGCAGCGCCATCGGCGGCTGCTTCGCCTACAGCCACATGCTGGGCGGTTTCGCCGGCAGCCACGCCGAGTACGTACGGGTCCCCTATGCCGACCAGGGTGCGTTCGCAGTACCGGACGGGGTGTCGGACCTGGCGGCCCTGTTCGCCTCCGATGCCGCCCCGACCGGTTGGACCGGCGCCGACGGCGCCGGCATCACCCCGGGCGACACGGTCGCGGTGTGGGGCGCCGGCGGGGTCGGACAGATGGCCGCCCGCGGCGCGATGCTGATGGGCGCCGAGCAGGTCATCGTCATCGACCGGCTCCCCGAACGCCTCGCCCAAGTCCGGCAACACATCGGTGCGGACACCTTGGACTACACCGAGGACAGCATCGTGGCCGAACTCAAGGAACGCACCGGCGGCCGCGGCCCGGACGTCGTCATCGAGGCCGGAGGGATGGAAGCGCACGGAACCGGCCCAGCTTACGTTTACGACCAGCTCAAGCAGCAGTTGCGGCTGCAGTCCGACCGGCCCACCGCCCTACGGGAGGCGATCTACGCCTGCCGCAAAGGCGGCAGCCTCTTCATCCTCGGAGTCTTCGGCGGGTTCGTCGACAAGTTCCCGCTCGGCGCGATGATGAACAAGAGCATGACCGTGCGCGGGGCCCAGCAGCACGGCCATCGCTACATCCCCCAGATCCTGCAGCACATCGCCAACGGCGAGCTCTCCACCGAGCACCTCGCCACCCACATCATGCCGCTGGACCAAGGACCCCACGGCTACGAGATGTTCAAGAACAAGCAGGACGGCTGCGTCCGGGCCGTCTTCCAACTCGACCGATGACCCACGCAGTAAGCCAGCACCGGCCGGGGATGCGCTGGCCTTCGAGGATCTCAGCCCACATCCCACCTCAGGACAACCAGAAGGAAGTGATCGCGGATGCGACGGATAACGCTGCCGAGCGGGGAGTTCATCCCTGTGCTGGGCCAGGGCACCTGGGGCTGGGGTGAGGACCCCGGCCGCCGCGGCGACGAGGTCGCGGCGCTGCACGCCGGCCTCGAGCTGGGCATGACGCTGGTCGATACCGCCGAGATGTACGCCGACGGCGGCGCGGAGGAGGTGCTCGGGGAAGCATTGGCGGGTCGCCGCGACGAAGCGTTCGTGGTCAGCAAGGTCCTGCCGTCCCACGCCTCCCGTTCCGGCACGATCGCGGCCTGCGAACGCAGCTTGAAACGCCTGGGCACCGATCGGATCGACCTCTACCTGCTGCACTGGCAGGGCAGGTACCCGCTGGAGGACACCGTCGCGGCCTTCCAACAGCTCGTCGAGGACGGGAAAATCCGTTACTGGGGCGTCAGCAACTTCGACCACCGGGCCCTCGCCGACCTGCGGGATGTGCCGGGCGGCGGCGGGCTGGCCACGGATCAGGTGCTGTACAACCTGTCGCGGCGAGGACCGGAGTACGACCTGCTGCCGTGGTGCGCCGACCACCAGCTGCCGGTCATGGCGTACTCGCCGATCGAGCAGGGCCGCATTCTTCACGACACGACGCTGAACGACGTCGCGGCCCGTCACAGCGTCAGCCCCGCGGCGGCGGCCATCGCCTGGGTGCTGCGCCGCGACTCGCTCTGCACGATCCCCAAGGCGAGCAGCCCGCAGCACGTGCGCGACAACGCCACAGCACTGGACGTGGAGCTGACCCGCGAAGACCTGGATGCTCTGGACCGTGCGTTTCCGCCGCCGAGCGGACCACAACCACTAGAAATGCTGTGACCCTGCCCAAGGGCGCAGCCCGGTCGGTCCGGGCAGCGCTCCGGACGGCGCGGCAGCACCGTCGGTTCGGGGGTGGGAGTTGCCGGGCTTGAAAGGGGATGATTTCGCGGATGTCAGAGAACTCTGAGCCGGGCAGCGAGGCCGACGCGCGGGACAGCGGCAGCGGGTCGGTGGGCAACCTAGAGCTGTTCTTCGACCTGGTGTTCGTCTACGCCATGGCGCAGCTGACCGAGCTGGTGCGGGACGACGTTTCGTGGCGGGGTTTCGGTCATGGTGTGCTCGGCCTACTGGCGGTGTGGTGGGCCTGGGTCTGCTACACCTGGCTCACCAACACCTTCACCACGAATCGGGTGGTGTTTCGCTGCCTGGTCATCGCCGCCATGGCTGCGATGCTGCTGGCCGCAAGCGCACTCCCGACCGCGTTCAGCACCGGAGCCCTCGTCTTCGGGCTTGCCCTGCTCGCCATCCGCGTCATCCACCTAGTCTTGTTCGTCGTGGACGCCTCCCACGACGACGAACACCTCCGAGCAGGCCTCCTGCGGCTGGCCCCGAGCCTGCTCATCGCACCAGTCCTGATCGCCGTCGCCGCCGCTTTCCCAGCCCCCTACCGAGAGCTGCTCTGGATCGGTGCAGCCATCATCGACTTCGGCGGACCCCTGGTCGCCGGGGTGGAGGTTTTCCGGGTGGTGCCCTCCTACTTCGTCGAGCGCCACGGCCTCGTCATCATCATCGCGCTCGGTGAAGCCGTCGTCGGGCTGGGCACCGGGGCCAGCGAGCACCTGCAGCAACCGGTCGTGCTCGCCGCCACCGTCCTCGGAGTCCTGATCGCCGCCTCGTTGTGGTGGACCTACTTCGGTCTGACCGCCGGCGCCGAGCAACGCCTCGAAGACGCCGACGGGCCCGAACGCGCCCGACTGGCCCGCGACGCCTACAGCTACCTCCACCTTCCCCTGGTCGCCGGGGTCGCCTTCTTCGGCTTCGGCGCCAGCGTGGCGCTCGAGCACGTGTTCGACCCGTTACCGCTGCTGCCGGCCATCGCCCTCAGTGGCGGGGTGGGCCTGTTCTACGCCGCCGATGTCGCCTACCGATGGCGCGATCACCATCAGCTCGTGCCGGACCGCCTCCTCACGGCGGCCGCATCCCTGCTCATCATCCCGCCAGCACTGACCATGCCCGCATGGTCAGTGTTGACGGCTCTCACCGCGGTCGGCGCCCTGCGCCTGACGTGCGAACTCGTGCGACGGCCGCGGATCGGTCCCGCAGCCGCCGGCCAAGTCCACTGAGGCCGGAACGCCTGGGGCGTGTCTGACAATGAATCCAGGGGTCGGCTGGCACCTTCAAAGACGTGTCCGCGGTTCCCGACTCGCTGAAGCTCGAGGGTGCCCGCTTTGTCGGCAGGAGCCTGCGGGACGCAGCGGCGCGCCGAGGACGCCGAGGGACTGCGCGGGGCCTGGGGCGCGGTAGAAGGCTCATGGCGCCAGGCGACCGACCGCGCATCGGCGCTCCCGGACGGCGCAGTCGACGTCTCGGTCGAGGGAGAGTGGTGCTTCTCCCAGACCCTGCGCCACCTCGTCTTCGCGACCGGCGCCTGGCTGAGCCGGGGGATCCAGGGCGCCGAGGAGCCGCTCCACCCGCTCGGCCAGCCCCGCGCGGGTGCGGAGGACGATGGTGTCGACCTCGCCTTAGGGCGGCGACGTCGCCGAACTGACCGGCCTCATCGACCCGAAGGTTCTCGCCAAGTGGCCAGCCGGGATGCGGGTGATCGTGCGCCGCGAACGCCCCCACCCCGGCGCGCAACTGTCTCTGTTCGAGCAACGCGACGGCTGGCGCTACGAAGCCTTCGTCACCAACACCACGGCCGGCCAGCTCGCCTTTCTCGAGGCCCGCCACCGGGCCCATGCACGGGTCGAGGACCGTATCCGCCACACCAAGGACAGTGGCCTGGGACGGTTTCCGTCGCTGGAGTTCAACATCAACCAGACCTGGCTGATGATCA
Source organism: Kocuria salsicia (assembly GCF_039532055.1). Taxonomy (NCBI): domain Bacteria; kingdom Bacillati; phylum Actinomycetota; class Actinomycetes; order Micrococcales; family Micrococcaceae; genus Kocuria; species Kocuria salsicia. Next base: position 37,060 of record NZ_BAAARF010000003.1, read on the forward strand.
CCCAGATTGCAGCCGACCTGACCGCGCGGACCCGCCTGCTCGGCTGCGTCGGCGACGCCGCCACGTTGGCAACCTGCGAGCCGAAGGCGGTGCGCTACCGATTTCCTCCACGTGCCCGCCCGACTCGCTCACAGCGCACGCCGACGTCGCCTCAAGATCCCGGAGTCATGGCCCTGGGCAACCGCGATCGTCGCGGTCTTCGCGAACATCGCCGCCATCCCGCAACCGGCCCGTCCGCCCCCGACATCACCACCCGGAAAACCGCAGCCCGGCAGCGCCAGCCGGCCCGTCGTCATACCCGCAATCACTCCGCACACGGGCGCACTCGACCACACGGCTCCGACACGATCCCGACCGCCGTTATGAAAGACCGAGGCTATCGGCATCCGCTTGGTCGCCCCGCCAGGGCCGGACGGAGGAGTTACCCGGCTCCCAGCCATTGCCGAGATCGCCCTTGAACTCGGATCCCACGTCTCCTCTACGTGGTCTTCTCCAGAGCCAGCCACAAGATCGTCGTGCTGCTCGTGGGCAACAGGTTCCACGCCGCCGTAGCGCCTCTCGCGGCTCTGGCCGCGAACTGAGCTTGTCCACGAGGGGGACCAGAAGGGGACCAGAATCATGCAATCCATGCATCTCGTGACGTGTTCTGCATGATCTGACGCCCGGAATCACGCGGAATCCGGTCTGGCCGGAGCAGTATGGACGCCTGGGGGCCAGGGTGTCGTAGGTTCAAATCCTGTCGTCCCGACCGAGTGAACCGGCTCCGGCCAGGCAGAAATGCTTGGTCGGAGCCGGTTTTTGGTGCACGGTCCCGCTCATGGCTACCACCCGAAATTTCTAGTGGAGTTAGAGCACATTTCGGTGCGGCGAAGCTGTTTTGACTCCACTAGGAATCATGACCCGCCGCTCGGCCGTTCCTCATCACTCCTCAGGTGTCCCGCGTGAGCCGCACCCACCTGTCGGACAGCGCAGCGCGCAGGCCCGCCTTGCGCGAGACCGCGGGCAGTGCGTGCGAAAGGCATGCCACGGCGTCGTACCCGGAGTGGTCCACGCCCGGCAGGACGTGCAGGTTCGTGTCGAAACCCGCGGCCTGGAACGCGGCGACGCCCTCCTCGGCGGCGCCCAGCGCGCTCCACTCGGGCGGGTTCGTGGCACCGTCCACGTCCTGATCGCCCACCCACCAGTGCATGGCCATGTTGCCGATGCACGGCCGGGCCTTCTTCTTCCGCGCAACGGGCGCGTTGGCCCCGCCGCCCCCGACGATCACGGCACCGCCGTGGGACATCCCCTCGATGCCACGGTCCAGCAGCTCGTACGTGATGAACTCGGCGCCTCCGCTGTAGCCGATCAGCCAGATGTTGGTGGCGTCCACCTCCGGGTGCAGCGCCACGAGGTGCTCGTGCAGCGCCCGGAAGTACTTGCCGTTCGCCTTGCAGTCCTCCCACCACGTGTACCCGTCGCCGGAGCCGTCCTCGTCAGGGGTGTTCACGGCCACGAACATGAGGTCCCGCGCCTGGGCCGCGATGGCGAGCCTGGCGAGGTCGCCCTCCTCCGGCCAGTTGATGGAGGTGTCCTCCAGGTCCCAGTAGTCGCCGTCGAAGTAGTACAGGAACCCCGAGGTGCCGCTCTCCCACAGGTGGTACCAGGAGTCCAGGCCGTTCGGTGCCGTGAACTCCACGAAGGTCTCCGGTGTCATGCTGTCCCCTCCACAGTCCGTGGCCGACGCCGCGTGGTGCCCACCACCCGGCTCGTCCTTGGCCTCCCCGTTCCAGTATGCCCCGCACGGTGTCACATACCCGCCCGGGTGTGGTGGGAGGAGACGGCACCTGCTTGGCTGGCGGGACACGACGAAAGGGGCTCCCCATGAGCAACGTCATCACCACCTACCTGCAGGACCATCACGCCGGCTCGGCGGCGGGAGTGGACGCGTTCCGCCGGGTCGCCGCGGGCCACTCGGAGCCCGAGGTGCGCGAGGCAGTGGGGCGGATTGCCGAGGAGGTGGCCCAGGACCAGACATCGCTCGAAGAGCTGATGGCGTCCCTCGGTGTGAAGCCGGCCCCGCTCAAGGACCTCCCCGCGCGCGCCGCGGAGAAGGCCGCGCGCTTCAAGCCCAACGAGCGGCTGCAGAGCCGCTCGCCGCTGTCCGACATCGAAGAACTTGAGGGTCTCGTGGCGGCGGTCCACGCCAAGGGGCTCGGGTGGCGCTTGCTCCTGGAGGCGCCTGACGACAGGCTGGACAAAGACATGCTCCGGGAGCTGAGCCGACGCGCCCGGGAGCAGGAGGAAGCACTGGAACAGCTGCGGCTGGGCGAGGCTCACAAACTGACGAGTGAGTAGTCCCTGCCGCACACCACGAAAGGGACGCATGACCACCGCCGACGAGATCTCCGCCCTGCGTCGCCGCACGAGCACCAAGTGGCGCAGCTACGAACAGGACGTGATGCCCATGTTCATCGCGGAGATGGACTTTCCCACGCCCCCGCGGATCAAGGAGGCACTGCTGGCCGCTGTCGAGAACAACGACACCGGCTACGCGGCCACGGCGGAGCGCGGGCCCGCTCAGGCCTGGGCGGACTTCGCCGCCCGGCGCTGGAACTGGCGCCCGGACCCCGAGCGCATCGCCTACACCACGGACGTGACGGTGGTGCTCGTGGAGTCGCTGCGCCGCCTGATCGCCCCCGGGGATGGCGTGGTCATCACCCCGCCGGTGTACGCCCCGTTCTACGACCTCGTGCGTGAGGCCGGCGGCAACGTGGTGGAGGTACCGCTGCAGGACGACGGCACCGCGTACCGTCTGGATGTCCCCGGCATCGACGCCGCGCTCGCGGCGGGGGCCCGGGCGGTGCTGCTGTGCAACCCGCACAATCCCCTCGGCCTGGTGCACTCGCGAGAGGACCTTGCGGCGCTCGCGGAGGTGGTGGAGCGCCACGGCGCCCACGTGGTCAGCGACGAGATCCACGCGCCCATGGTCCACCGCGGTGTCGACTTCACCCCGTACCTCTCGGTCTCCGACGCCGCCCGGCGGCACGGGGTCGCGGCGGCGTCCGGGAGCAAGGCGTTCAACCTCGCGGGCCTGAAGGCCGCCATGTTCGTGGTGGACTCGGGGCCCATGGCACGGTGGCTCGCGGCATTGCCGCCGGCCGTGTCCTACCGGACGGGGATCTTGGGCCTGCTGGCCACGCGGGAGGGTTTTCTGCACTGCGAGGACTGGCTGGATGCCACGATCGCGGTGGTCGAGTCCAATGTGGACCTCCTGGAGCGGGAGCTGGCCGAGAAGCTCCCGGAGGTCACCTTCCGCAGAGGCCGGGCCACCTACCTCGCCTGGCTCGACATGCGCGCGCTCGGCTGGGGCGATAACCCGTCGCAGCACGCGGTGACGCACGCGAAAGTGGCGCTGTCCCCGGGCCCCACCTTCGGCCCGCCGGGCAGGGGCTTCGCCCGCATGAACCTCGCGTGCGCCCCGGAGACCGTGGTCGAGGCCGTGGACCGGCTCGCAGCCGCGGTGCACGGCGGGAGCCGCAACTGAGTGCTCAGTCGATGAGCATGTTGCGTCGGTCCAGGAACTGCTGGGCCGACTCGATGCTCTGGGACCGGTAGACCCCCGAGGCCTGCGCGTCCAGAAGGGCGTCCTGCTGCGCCTCCAGGAGCTTGCGCTGCAGCTCCTGCTGCTCCTGCCGGGCGGTCGTCCACACCTGAAGAGTCTCGGTGGAGACGCTCTCGGGCAGCTTGCGCGTGCGCTTCCTGGCCATCTCCAGGATCTTCTCGCTGAAGGGCTCGCCGTCGTTGCGGTGCAGCGCGGGGGACTCCAGCAGGTCCTCGGACGCCTCGGCCAGGGTGTTGATCAGGCGCGTCAGCTCGCGCTGCATCTCCTCCTCGTCCGTGCCGCGGATGCCCAGGATCCGGATCAGCAGCGGCAGGGTGCCGCCCTGCACCACGAGCGTCACCACGGCTACGGTGAACGCGATCAGAATCAGTTGCGGGCGGTAGGGCAGGTCCTCGGGCAGCGTCTGGGCCGCCGCCACGGTCACGACGCCGCGCATCCCGGACCACGCGATCACGAACCCGCCGCGCTTGCCGATGCCCTCGTGGCTGAAGAACGAGGCGTCCGCCTGGCGGCGCGTGATCATGTGGCGCAGCCTCGTGATCCGCTGCTGCGAGGCGTCCGGGTGGTTCTCGAGCCGTTCCCTCGCGCTGTCATACCACTGCGATTTCCCCTGGGCCCGTTCCTGCTGCCGGGCCATCACCGTGATCATGGGCGCCACGAACGCGAAGCGGATCACGAACAGCACCACGGTCACGAGCAGTCCGAGGGCCAGAGCACCGCCCACGCTGAGGTGGGCCTCCTCCACCTCGTCCACGAGCAGCGCGATCTGCAGCCCGAGGACCAGGAACACGCCGTGCTCCAGCAGCAGGAGCACGGTGCGCCAGTTGGTCCTCTCGGACACGCGCGCCTGGGAGGAGAGCAACCGGGGGGACTTGATCCCGGTGACGATCCCCGCGACCACCACGGCGAGCACGCCGGAGGCCTCGAGATGCTCGGCGGGCATGAACGCGATGAACGGGACCACCAGGGAGATCGCGGTGCTCGTCACGGGCTGCTCCAGACGCGCTCGGATCTGGATGGAGACCCAGCCCACCACGATGCCGATCACCACGGCCACTACGACGGCGTAGCCGAAGTCCGCGAGCACCCCGCCCACGCTGATCGCCCCGGCGGTCGCGACCACCGCCGAGCGCAGCACCACCAGCGCGGTGGCGTCGTTGACGAGGCCCTCGCCCTCGAGGATCGTCACGAGCCGACCGGGCAGGCCGAGGCGCTTGCCGATCGAGGTGGCTGCCACGGCGTCGGGCGGGCTGACGACGGCGCCCAGGGCCACCGCCGCGGCGAAGCCCAGGTCCGGCAGCAGCCACCAGATCAGCAGCCCCACCGCGAACGCGGAGACGACCACCAGCACCACGGACAGCGCGCTGATGGCGCCCAGGTCGCGGCGGAAGTCCCTGGCGGGCATGTTCACGGCCGCGGCGTAGAGCAGCAGCGGCAGCACGACGTCCAGGATCACGTCCGGGTTCATCGTCACCGTGGGCACCCCGGGGACCAGGCTGAGCCCCACGCCCACGATCACCAGCAGGATGGGTGCGGCCACCCCGACCCTGTCCGAGAAGCTTGTGACGGCCACCACCACGATCACCGCCGCCACGGCCAGGATGGTCAGTTCGTCCACCGGGTGTCTCCTTCGTCGTCGTCGCCCCGAGTGTATCCGCGACCCGGGGCCGCGCCGAGGCCCCGGTCCGGTACCACCGGCCACCCGAAGACCGCCCACCGCGGTCCCCCGATCCGGGAAGGCCCCGTCGTGGCCGGGCAGGTGGCCGAGCCCGTGTCGATCGCGGGCGGGTGCCTGTGCTGCATCGACGACCCGCGTCAGCTGGACTCTGCCCTGGCAGCCCTCTCCCGCCCGGCCACGGAGCTGGACGCGATCGTGATCGAGGGGTCCGGGCTCGCTGAGCCCCCCGGCACTGATCCAGCTCGTGCTGGCCAGCGAGGTCCCGAGCATCCGCTTCGGGGGCCTCGTGGAGGTCCTTGACGCCGCCCACGTGGCCCACGCGGAGTCCGGCGGCTGGGACCTGGAGCAGCACGTCACGGCCGCGGCCGTGGTGCTGCTCACCAAGTCCGACATCGCGCCACCCGAGGAGCTTGCCCGCACCCTCGAGTGCGTCCTCGCGGCCATTCCCCGCACCACGGTCCTCGACGCGCCTCACGGGGCGGTGGACCCGGCGCTGTTCTTCGACGCCGCAGAGCACACCGTCCCGGAGGGTGCGCAGCTGCCCCTCTGGGAGACCGGCGAGGCGCCGCGCGAGCACGGCCACCACGGCCATGAGCACCACGTCCACCACCGCGCGGTGAGCCTCGACGTGCCCGCCCCGGTGGACCCTGCGACGATCACGGATCTGCTGGAGGATCCTCCGGCGTCCGTGCACCGGGTCAAGGCACTCGTGGACGTGCTCACGCCCTCGGGGCTGCGCCGTTTCGCCGCGCACTCGGTGGCCGGCTACGTCACGGTCGCGCGGACGAGCCGTCCCGCGCAGGCACCACCGCACTCGGTGGTCGCGGCGATCGGACCCGAGGACACGGCGTCGTCACCCGTGGGCCTCGACGTCCTCGCCGCCACGGAACGTGCCGAGGTACCGTCGTCGCGGGAGCTGCGGCGCCTGACCCGCTACCTCTGTGCAGACCCCGGGGACAGGCACACGTCGGAGCCCGCCCGGTCTCGGCGGACGCACGCCGTGGCATCGCCGACGCCGGCCGCGGAAGTCCCGCAGCTGGCTACGGCAGACCGGAGCCGACCGTCTGGGACCGTCCCGGCAGACGTCGTCAGGCCAGGTTCGAGAACCGCTCGACCTTCCGGGTGGGCCCGGTGACGAGGATCTGGTCGTCGTGGTACAGCATGGTCCCCGGCTCGATCGGCTCCCACTGGCCACCGGGACGGCACACCGCGACGACCGAGACCCCGAGCTTCTGCCGCACGTTGAGCAGGTCCATGGGCCGCTGCTGGATGGGCAGCGGCGGGGTGCAGCGCACGAGCGCGTAGCCGTCGTCGATGGGGACGAAGTCGAGGATCCGGTGCTGGATCAGGTGCGCGGCGCGGGTGCCCATGTCGCTCTCGGGGTTGACCACGTGCTGCACTCCGAGCTGCGTGAGGATCTCCGCGTGCGGCTCGGTGATGGCCTTGGCCCAGATGGCCGGGCAGCCGAACTTCACGAGCCGCGACGCCGTGAGGATGCTCGCCTGGATGTCCGAGCCGATCCCCACCACGGCGCGCTCGAACTCGTTGACGGACAGTTCCCGCAGGACGTCCTCATCCGTGGCGTCCGCGCGCACCACGGAGGTGAGCTTGCCGTTGAAACGCTGCACCGTGGCCTCGTCGTGGTCCACGCCGAGCACGTCCGTGCCGTTACGCATCAGCTCCAACGCCAGCGCGCCGCCAAAGCGGCCGAGGCCGATCACCGCCACGGCATTGGACATGCCCTTGCGGGAAGACTCTGCGGGGTGGGATCCGAACATGTGAACCGCCTCTCGGGTCGGTGCGCGCCGCGTTTGCGGCGCGCGGGGAAAGGGGGGGAGGACGACGTCGTGCGTCCGGGGGCGTCAGCCGATCAGCGGGCGTTCCTTGGGCAGCTCGTAGGCGGGCGGCCTGCGGCCGAAGGCGATCGCGGCGGCCACCGTGACAGGGCCCAGACGTCCCATGAACATCAGGACGATCAGCACGCACTGCGCGAAGACCGGCAGCGTGGGGGTAATGCCCGTGCTCAGTCCCACGGTGGCGAACGCGGAGATGCACTCGAAGAGCACCCGGTCCAGGCCCAGGGACTCGTCCGTGAGCATGATGAGCATGGTGCCGCCGATCACCGCACCGGTGGCCAGGACCACCACCGTCATGGCCTCGCGCTGCACGGAGCGGGAGAGCTGCTTGCCGAGCACGGGGACGGCCGCCCCGCCGCGGATCTCCGTGAGGGCGATGAAGAAGAGCACGCCGAACGTGGTGACCTTCAGGCCGCCCGCGGTTCCGGCAGGTCCGCCGCCGATGAACATGAGGATGTCCAGCCCCAGCCAGGACACGGGGTGCATGTGGGAGATGTCGATGCTGTTGAACCCGGCGGTGCGGGCGATCGTGGACTGGAAGAACGCATTGAGCACTTTCACCGCGGGGGACTCCTGCCCCAGGGTCTGCGAGTTGTTCCACTCCAGTACAGCCAGGAACACCGTGCCGCCGAGCAGCAGCACGGGTGTGGCGAGCAGCACCAGGCGCGTGTTCATGCTCCAGCGCCGCGGGGTGCGGATGTGGCGGCGCAGCTCGTAGAGCACGGGGAAGCCCAGCCCACCCAGGATCACGCACGCGGCCAGCGTCAGAAGGATCCACGGGTCGCCGGAGAAGTCCATGACGTTCAGGGAGTAGAGCGCGAACCCGGCGTTGTTGAAGGCGGACACCGCGTGGAACGCCCCGTGGGCCAGTGCCGCGCCGGGGGAGTAGTGGTAGTAGCCCCAGAACCGCAGGAAAAGGATCCCCGCGGCGGCGGTCTCGATCACCGCGGTGGTCAGCACGATGCGCGCGACCACCTGACGGGCTCCGCCGCGGGACTTGGTCTCCACGTTGGCGAGCAGCCGCGTGGACAGCCCGAACTTGCGGGCCAGCAGGATGCCCAGCATGGTAGTGAACGTCATGACGCCCAGGCCGCCCACCTGGATCAGGCAGATGATCACCACCTGACCGAACGGGGTCCAGTAGGTGGCGGTGTCCACGGTTACCAGGCCCGTCACGCACAGAGCGGACGTGGCGGTGAAGGCCGCGGTGATCGCCTCCGCGCTGCCCGGGTCCACGGTGGACACGGGCAGCATGAGCAGACCCGTGCCGGTCAGCAGGGCGAGCAGGAAGGCGGTGACGAGGACCCTTGCCGAGCGCGCAGGGGTCAGCTCGTGGAGGTGCAGCGGGTCCGGACGACTTCGCAGCAGCGGCACCGCGCGGGGGATCCTGGAACCGTTCGTCTGCGAGCGGATCGCGGCCTGACGGAACGCCTCGGTAATGGGCACCGGGCAAAAGTACACCCGTCCGAGGGCCCTCGGTAACCCCCGTACGAGGCCCGGGGGCTTGCCGCGTGCCGTGACGCTCCGGCAGGCCGGGGGAGGCACCTCCCGCGGGCGCGCGTGTGATGGCCGCTACTGCACCGTGCGTGCCCTAAACTGACCGACATGACCAACATTCCCGCGGAACTCGCGTACACGGCAGAGCACGAGTGGGTCGAGGACCTCCACGAGGACGACACGTTCCGTGTGGGCATCACGGACCACGCACAGAGCGAACTGGGCGAGGTCGTCTTCGTCCAGCTCCCCGAGGTCGGGGACACCCTGGCCGCGGGGGACGTGGTGGGTGAGATCGAGTCCACCAAGTCCGTGAGCGACCTCTTCGCCCCGGTCAGCGGTGAGATCGTCGGCGTCAACGAGGAGCTCGTGGAGAACCCCGGGCTGCTCAACGAGTCTCCCTACGAGGCGGGATGGCTCTTCACGGTGCGTGCGGGCTCGGGGGAGGCCCCCGCGGACCTGCTGGACGCACAGGCTTACCAGCAGCTGCTGGACTAACAACGACACTTCACGTGAGGTGAGGGGATCCATGTCCAATCAAGAGAAGTCCGAGGCCGGGACCGGTCCGGAGACCACGTCCATCCAGATCGTCGCGGACGTGCTCTCGACCGCGGCGCACCACAAGCTGACGGAGGGCGAGCAGAACGCGGTGGCGTCCCTGCCCCCCGGCTCCGCCCTGCTGCTGGAGACCAACGGGGGGCTGACCGGCGCTCGATTCCTGCTGGACCGGGACGAGATCGTGGCCGGGAGGCACCCCGCGTGCTCGGTGTTCCTGGACGACGTCACGGTGTCCCGGCGCCACGCGGAGTTCATCCGGCGCGACCACACCTTCGAGGTGGTGGACCAGTCCTCCCTCAACGGGACCTACGTGAACAGCGACCGTGTGAACACCAAGGTGCTGGAGAACGGCGACGAGGTGCAGATCGGCAAGTTCCGCTTCACCTTCTACCATTCTGTGCAGAACGGGGCCTGACGCGCTCCATGTCTAAACCCGAGCAGCAGCAGACCACGCGGCTGGGCATCGGCGCCCTGCTGCGTCGGTTGCAACCCCGTTTCCCGGACCTGAGCGCGTCCAAGGTGCGATTCCTGGAGGACCAGGGGCTCGTGCACCCGCAGCGCACGGCGTCCGGGTACCGGAAGTACTCTGAGGAGGACGTTGAGCGTCTGGAGACGGTGCTGTCCCTGCAGCAGGAGCGTTACCTGCCCCTGCGCGTGATCCGGGACCGCCTGGACCGCGGCCTGGACCCTGCGGCCGGTTCCGAGCGCCAGGTCCCGGACGCGACGTCGTCGCCCTCCGTTGGAATGCAGCCGTCCGACGACGTCGCCGCCCCAGTCGCCGGGCCCCCCAGCGGGCGCCGCTACACCCTGCGCGAGCTCGCGGCGCGCTCCAGTTCCGAGGTGCCCCTGGTGCGCGAGCTACTCAACCACGGACTCATCGTGGAGCGCTCGGGAGAGTTCGACGACCGTGCGCTGGCGATTGCCGAGGCGGCGGGCCGGCTCAGCGGCTACGGCATCGAACCGCGCCACCTGCGGGTGCTGCGCGGGGCGTCCGAGCGGATCGTGGCCCTCGTGGACGGCAGTGTCTCGCCCCTGCGCAACCGGCGTGACCCGGAGACCCGGCAGATTGCCGTGCACCGCGCCAGGGAGATCTCGTCCCTGTGCCTGTCGATGATGTCCGCCATGGTGAACGCGCAGGTGGACGGCACCGTCCGCGGGCTAGAGGCTCAAGAGCGGTCCGGGAGCACCCGGTGAGCGCGGACGTCCTCATGGAGATTGCCGGCGTGCGCATGGACGTGCCCAGCGGTCAGCCCGTGGTGGTCCTCAAGGAGGCCGCCGGTGCGCGCCGGCTGCCCATCTGGGTGGGGACCAACGAGGCCACCTCCATCGTCTTCGCACTGCAGGGCATCCGGCCACCGCGCCCCCTCACGCACGACCTGCTGCTCTCGGTGGTCGGGGCGCTCGGCCGCAGCGTGACCGGCGTGGTCGTGCACACGGTGGAGGACACCGTCTTCCACGCGGCCATCACGTTTGACGACTCCACCGTGGTGGACGCCCGTGCCTCGGACGCCCTCGCGCTCGCTGCGCGCACAGGCTGCCCCGTCCGCTGCGCCACCGCCGTGCTGGACGAGGCCGGGCTGGTGCTGAGCGCGGACGGCGAACTGCGGGAACAGGCGGGGGACGCGCCACGGGAGGCAGAGGCTCAGGTGCGGGAGTTCCGAGACTTCCTGGACCAGGTGGACCCGGAGGACTTCCAGTCCTGAATCACCGTGCGGGCACCCGCGGCGGGTAGGCTGGCGACACGGTCGCAGCCGCGCGGTATGTCTTTGACCCGGTCCCCGGCCGGGTCTACCGTCGGAGGACATCACCCGAGCACCCGCCCGGTCATCCGGGAGCACCGGCCGAAATCACCGGGCGCGGTCCGTGCGCACCACCCCCCATCCACGAGGAGGACGCTTGAGCAACCCGGAGCTGCCGTTCGACGCGGCGCAGTTGCGTGCCTCCTCCCTGGCCGGTGGCACGCAGGAGATGCTCTTCTCGGAGGACCTCGGCAGCTACGACGAGACCGTGGGATTCCGCGGCCCCACCGCGTGCAAGGCCGCGGGAATCTCCTACCGCCAGCTGGACTACTGGGCCCGTACCAGCCTCGTGGAGCCCACCGTGCGCGGTGCGAAGGGATCGGGTTCGCAGCGGCTCTACAGCTTCCGGGACATCCTCGTGCTCAAAGTGGTCAAGCGACTGCTCGACACAGGGGTGTCCCTCCAGCAGATCCGCTCCGCCGTGGGCGCGCTGCGGCTGCGGGGGATGGAGGATCTCACCCGGCTGACGCTGATGTCCGACGGCGCGAGCGTCTACGAGTGCACCTCCCCGAACGAGGTGATCGACCTCGTGCAGGGCGGCCAGGGCGTGTTCGGCATCGCCGTGGGACGCGTGTGGCGCGAGGTGGAGGCCACGCTCGCCTCGATGCCTGCGGAGCACGCGGCCCTCGACGGGTCATCCCAACCCGACACCTTCCCGGAGGACGAGCTCTCCGCCCGCCGCGCAAGGCGGCGCAAGAAGAACGCGGGCTGACGCGGCGTCGTCGTGCCCGGTCCGTCACGCCCCCACCGAGGCATCAGTGCAGCATGCCCTGGAGGATCGAGCTGAACCGCCCCGCGAGGTCCGAGGCAGCGGTTCCCGGCCAACGGTGCACGGGCCACGCCGCGCCCTGGGCCTGCTGCACCACGGGGGCGTCCGGCAGCACGGGGTCTACCACGAGCTGGCCGAAGAGTTCCTGCAGCTCCCGCAGGCGGTGGTGCTGCTCGTCGGAGCCGTCCCGGAAGCGGTTCACGACCACCCCGGCATCGGGCACTGCCCAGATCCGTGAGGTCTCGAACTGCGCGAGCGCGGACATCGTGCGCTTGGTTCCCGCCACCGAGAAGAGCGACGGCTCGGCCACGGAGAGCACCATGTGGGAGGCCGCCCAGGCCATGCGCGTCAGGGCGCTCAGGGTGGGTGGGCAGTCGATCAGGACGAGCTCGTAGCGCTCCAGCCCGTGCAGGACGGTCTCGAGTCGTTTGAGGTCCTTGGTCCGGAACGCCGCGTGGTCAAGGTGAGACGACGCCGCGGAGCCGGGGGCGACGTCGAGCACCGGCCGTCCGACGGCCGGGGAGCCGGCGGGCTGCCAGCCGGGATCCTGCTGTGTGCCGCTGACCTCGGGGGTGATGGGGTGCCGCGTCCACGGTGACGGAGCTGCGACCGCAGCAAGTCCCCCTTTACGGGGACGGCGCAGCACACTGCCCACGTCCTGGCCCGCCCGGGCGTGGACCCCGAGCGCAGTGGAGGCGTCGCCGTGCGGATCGAGGTCCACCACCAGGGCGGGGACCCGAGCCTCCAGGGCCGCCGACGCGAGTCCCAGGACCACCGAGGACTTACCCACGCCGCCCTTGAGGCTGCTGATGCTGACGATCTGCACGGATCACCCTTCTGTCATCTGAAATGGGGCTTTACAACCCACAGGTACATGCTAATCGGTGCAGTTCCCGGTGGCGGCGAGGGCGGATCGCGTGGCGGGGGGCCCGGCGGTGGACACGAAACGGCGGAGAGGGTCGTGTGAGGTGGCGCTCACGTAAGATGGATCCCGGTACTCGACCCCTCACCCAGTGCGCGGCGGCCCACCGGTCCCGCGCGCGGAAACGACAGCAATGTTCTCCAAAATCCTGGTGGCAAACCGCGGCGAGATCGCCATCCGCGCCTTCCGAGCGGCGTACGAGCTCGGAGCCAAGACCGTGGCCGTGTTCCCCTACGAGGACCGCAACTCGATCCACCGTCAGAAGGCGGACGAGGCCTACCACATCGGTGAGGACGGCCACCCCGTCCGTGCGTACCTGGACGTCGCGGAGATCATCCGCGTGGCCAAGGAGTCCGGCGCGGACGCGATCTACCCCGGTTACGGCTTCCTCTCCGAGAATCCGGAGCTCGCGCGTGCCGCGGCCGCGGAGGGCATCACCTTCGTGGGCCCGCGCGCGGAGATTCTCGAGCTCGCCGGCAACAAGGTGGCGGCGCTTCGCGCGGCCCGCCGCGCCGGGATCCCCACCCTGGAGTCCTCGGACCCGTCCTCGGACAAGGAGTTCCTGATCGCCGAGGCCGAGAAGATCGGCTACCCCGTGTTCGTGAAGGCCGTGGCCGGCGGCGGTGGGCGCGGGATGCGCCGGGTCGAGGCGCCCGAGCAGCTCGCCGACGCACTGGACGCCGCCATGCGCGAGGCGGACACCGCGTTCGGGGACCCCACGGTGTTCATCGAGCAGGCCGTGCTGCGCCCCCGCCACATCGAGGTCCAGGTGCTCGCGGACAACGACGGTGAGATTGTGCACCTCTTCGAGCGGGACTGCTCGCTGCAGCGCCGCCACCAGAAGGTCATCGAGATCGCACCGGCCCCGCACCTGGACGAGGAGATCCGGGAGGCGCTGCACCGCGACGCCGTGAAGTTCGCCAAGGAGCTGGGCTACGTCAACGCCGGCACGGTCGAGTTCCTGGTGGACACCGCCGGGGAGCGGGCCGGGCAGCACGTGTTCATCGAGATGAACCCGCGCATCCAGGTGGAGCACACCGTGACCGAGGAGATCACGGACGTGGACCTTGTGCAGTCCCAGTTGCGGATCGCCGCGGGGGAGTCGCTCTCGGAGCTGGGCATCTCCCAGGAGGACCTGCGGGTGCGCGGTGCGGCGCTTCAGTGCCGCATCACCACCGAGGACCCGGCCAACGAGTTCCGCCCGGACGTGGGCAAGGTCTCTGCCTACCGCTCGGCCGGTGGCGCGGGGGTGCGCCTGGACGGCGGCACCCTCTACGCGGGGGCGGAGATCTCCCCGCACTTCGACTCCATGCTCGTGAAGCTCACGTGCCGCGGCCGCGACTACGAGACCGCCGTGCTGCGTGCGCGCCGTGCCCTCGCGGAGTTCCGCATCCGTGGCATCGCCACCAACATCCAGTTCCTGCAGGCCGTGCTGCACGACAAGGACTTCCTGGCCGGGGACGTGGCCACGGACTTCATCGAGAACCACCCGGGTCTGCTCAAGGGCAAGGGCTCGGCGGACCGCGGCACCCGCGCGCTGAACTACCTCGCGGAGGTGACGGTCAACAAGCCCCACGGCGAGCGCATCGACGGCATGGACCCGCGCGACAAGCTCCCGCACTACCCGGGGGACAAGCGGGACGAGCCCTTCCGCAGCCCGTTCGACGGCCCGTCCTCCCACGAGGTGCCCTCCGGCTGGCGCCAGGTGCTCCAGGAGCAGGGGCCCGAGGGCTTCGCGCGCACCCTGCGGGACTACGAACCGCTCGCGGTGACGTCCACCACGTTCCGTGACGCCCACCAGTCACTGCTGGCCACCCGCGTGCGCACCCGCGACCTGCTCGCGGCGGCACCCGCGTACGCGCACCTGCTGCCGGGGCTGCTCTCGGTCGAGGCCTGGGGCGGTGCCACGTACGACGTCGCGCTGCGCTTCCTGGGGGAGGACCCGTGGGAGCGGCTGCGGCTGCTGCGCGAGGCGATGCCGAACATCCCCATCCAGATGCTGCTGCGCGGGCGCAACACCGTGGGGTACACGCCGTACCCGGTGGAGGTGACCAACGCGTTCGTCGCTGAGGCGGCCGAGACCGGCGTCGACATCTTCCGGATCTTCGACGCGCTCAACGACGTCGAGCAGATGCGCCCGGCCATCGAGGCGGTGCGAGCCACGGGCACCGCGGTGGCCGAGGTGGCCCTGTGCTACACGGGCAACCTCCTCGACCCGCAGGAGAACGTCTACACGCTTGACTACTACCTGGACCTCGCGCAGCAGTGCGTGGACGCCGGCGCGCACATCCTGGCGATCAAGGACATGGCTGGGTTGCTGCGCCCGGAGGCCGCGCGGCGTCTCGTGGCGGCCCTGCGCGAGCGCTTCGACCTGCCGGTGCACCTGCACACCCACGACACCGCGGGCGGGCAGCTCGCCACGCTGCTCGCCGCCGCGCAGGCTGGGGTCGACGCCGTCGACGCCGCATCCGCGTCCATGGCCGGCACCACGTCCCAGGTCTCGGGCTCCGCGCTCGTGGCCGCGCTCGAGAACACGGACCGGGACACCGGACTTGACCTGGACGCCGTGAGCGACATGGAGCCCTACTGGGAAGTGGTGCGCTCCATCTACAAGCCCTTCGAGTCCGGGCTGACCGGGCCCACCGGCCGCGTGTACCGCCACGAGATCCCGGGCGGGCAGCTGTCAAACCTGCGCCAGCAGGCCATCGCGCTGGGGCTCGGGGAAAAGTTCGAGGCGATCGAGGACATGTACCACGCCGCGGACCGGATGCTGGGGCACCTGGTCAAGGTCACGCCGTCGTCCAAGGTGGTGGGCGACCTCGCCCTGCAGCTCGTGGGCATGGACGTGGACCCCGCCGAGTTCGAGGCCGATCCCCGCAAGTTCGACATCCCGGACTCCGTGATCAACTTCCTCGCCGGCGAGCTCGGCACCCCGCCCGCGGGCTGGCCGGAACCGTTCCGCAGCAAGGCGCTGGAGGGACGCACCGTGCACCTGGCGGACGAGGAGCTCTCGGAGCAGGATGTCGAGGAGCTCGCCCAGCCGGGTGAGGTGCGCCGCGCGGCCCTGAACCGGCTGCTCTTCCCCGGCCCCACGCGCGACTACCAGAACTCGCGCACCAAGTACGGGGACATCTCCCTCCTGCACACCCGCGACTTCCTGTACGGGCTGAAGCAGGACCACGAGCACGTCATCTCGCTCGGCAAGGGGGTGCGGCTGCTGGTCACCCTGCAGGCGATCTCCGAACCGGACGAGAAGGGGATGCGCACGGTCATGGTGACCCTCAACGGTCAGCTGCGCCTGCTCGAGATCCGCGACGAGTCGGTGAAGTCCCAGGCCGTGGAGACCGAGAAGGCGGACACCTCCAAGCCCGGGCACGTGGCGGCACCCTTCGCCGGTGCGGTCACGGTCACGGTCTCCGAGGGGGCAAAGGTCGCCGCGGGGGACTCAGTGGCCACGATCGAGGCCATGAAGATGGAGGCGTCCATCACTGCGCCGGTCTCGGGCACGGTCTCCCGCGTGGCACTTGCGGACACCGCGCACGTCAGCGGCGGGGACCTGGTGCTGGTGATCGACCCCGAGTGACGGATCCCGCCGCCCCGCCTGTCCCCGGACGCGCGGGGCGGCGGCCTAGGATGGGGCGTATGCGTTCTTTCGACCTGATCATCGTGGGCTCCGGCTCCGGCAACTCCATCCTCACAGACGAGTACGCGGACCTCGACGTCGCCATCGTGGAACCGGGCCGGTTCGGCGGCACGTGCCTGAACGCGGGGTGCATCCCCACCAAGATGTATGCCTACCCGGCCACCGTGGGGGACCAAGCGCGGGACGCCATACGGCTGGGCCTGGACGCCGTGATCGAGGGTGTGGACTGGCCCGGCATGCGGGATCGCATCTTCGCCCGGATCGACGCGATCTCCAAGAACGGGCTGCAGTACCGCGAGTCGCTCGACAACGTCACGGTGATCCAGGAGTACGTGCACTTCGTGGAACCCAAGGTCCTCGAGACCGAGTCCGGGCAGCGGATCACCGCCGATGAGATCGTGCTGGCCAACGGTTCGCGGGTCAGCATCCCGGACGTGCCGGGTACCGACCTGCCCGGGGTGCACACCTCGGACACCGTGATGCGCCTGGACGAGTTCCCCCGAGACGTCATCGTGGTGGGCGGCGGGTACGTGGCCGCCGAGTTCTGTCACGTCTTCCGCGGACTGGGCGCCTCCGTGACCCAGCTCAACCGTTCGCAGCGCTTGTTGCGCGAACACGACGACACGATCGCCGAACGCTTCACGCGCGAGGCCGCCGAACAGTGGGACCTGCAACTCGGGTGGACGCTGTCCGGGATCGAGCGTGCCGAGGACGGCCGCCTGACGGTGTTGGCGCAGGCCTCCGACGGTTCCGGGCAGCACTGGGACGGCACCGCCGACGTCGTCCTGCTGGCCACGGGGCGCGTCCCCAATGCGGACACGCTGCGCCCGGAAGCCGCCCACCTGGACGTCACCGGTGGCGGACTGCTCGCCGTGGACGAGTACCAGCGTGTGCTCTCGGACGGGGAACCCGTGACCGGCCTGTGGGCCCTCGGGGACGTGTGCTCCCCGTACCAGCTCAAGCACGTAGCCAACGCCGAGGCCCGCACGGTCTCCCACAACGTGGTGCACCCGCAGGATCTGCGCGCGACCGATCACCGCTACGTGCCGTCCGCGGTGTTCACCGAACCGCAGATCGCGTCCGTGGGCATGACCGAGGTCCAAGCCCGCGACTGGGCCGCCCGGAACGGCGAGCAGATCACGGTTAAGGAACAGGACTTCGGGGACGTTGCCTACGGCTGGGCCATGGAGGACCACGCCGGGATCTGCAAACTCATCGCGAACGCCCGCACCGGCGAGCTGCTGGGGGCACACCTCATCGGCCACGATTCCTCCAACCTGATCCAGCCGCTCGTCCAGGGCATGTCCTTCGGGCTGCGGGCCCACGAGATGGCACGCGGGCAGTACTGGATCCACCCAGCGCTCGCGGAGGTCGTGGAGAACGCCCTGCTGGGCCTGGACGTCCCTGGCCAGCACGTCAGGGACTGACGGCCACGCCGTGCCAGGGCCCGCCGATCAGAATGCGCCCTGGTGCGCAGGCCGGGCTCAGGCCGCCGGATCCCGCCAGGCCCCGGCACACTGATGCCGTCGTGGCCTGCGCGCCGCGACGGCTGTGACCCGCGAGCCAGTGCCGCTGGCTCCCACCCCAGCGCCGCCGGCCCCGTGGGTTCCGGTGCCGCGCCGTCGTCCCCTGCTTCTACTTCGCGTAGATGCCCTCGATGACATCAACGAAGTCCTCAGCGACCTTGGCTCGCTTGAGCTTGAGCGAGGGGGTCAGGTACCCGTCCTCCACCGTGAGGTCCTCCTCGAGGATCCGGAAAGCTCTGATGCTTTCCGCGCGGGAGACCCTGGCGTTGGCGTGGTCCACGATTTTCTGCACGTGCGCGATCACGGCGTCCTCGTGGCCGGCGCGCGCCGGGTTCATTGCGGGGTCCAGGCCGAGGCCCCTCAGAATTGTGGGAAGGGTGTCCGGGTCCAGCGTGATGAGCGCCGCCACGAACGGGCGGTTGTCTCCCACCACCATGATCTGACCCACGGTGGCCGAGGCCCGGATGGGATCCTCGAGCTGCGTGGGGATCACGTTCTTGCCACCGGCGGTCACGATGATCTCCTTCTTGCGCCCAGTGACGGTGAGCAGCCCCTCCTCGTCCAGGTGGCCGAGGTCCCCGGTGGCGAACCAGCCGTCGTGGAAGACCTCCGCGGTCTTCTCCGGCAGCCCGTTGTAGCGGGCGAAGACGTTGGAGCCGCGCACGAGGATCTCGCCGTCCTCGGCGACCGCGATCTCGTTGCCCGGGATGGGGTGGCCCACGGTGCCGATCCTGTTGATCGCCGGGAAGTTGCCGGCAATGGGCGCGGTGGTCTCCGTGAGCCCGTAGCCCTCCACCACGTAGACGCCGATGCCGTTGAAGAAGTGTGCGAGGTGCTCGCCGAGCGACGCCCCGCCCGACACGGCGTAGCGGACCTCGCCGCCCATGGCCTCGCGCAGCGTCGAGTACACGAGCTTGTCGTAGAGCCGGTGGCGGAACTCCAGCCACGGCGGGACGTGCCCGTTCTGCGAGGCCTTGGACCACGCGGCGGCCGTGGTCACGGCCCGTTCGAAGATGAGCTTCTTGACGGGGGAGCCCGCCTGCGCCTTGAACCGGGCGCCCACCAGGATCTTCTCGAAGACCCGGGGCACCGCGAGGATGAACGTGGGCTTGAACCGGGCGAGGTCGTCCATCAGCTGGGAGACGTCCGGGGTGTGCGCGAGGGTGATCCCGGCGTCCAGTGACGTGACCTCCACGAAGCGCGCGAAGACGTGGGCGAGCGGCAGGAACAGCAGGGTGCGGGCACCCTCGGCCATGATGGGTCCCGCCACGGGGATCGTGTTCTGCGAGCACGCCACGAAGTTGCGGTGCGTGAGCTCGCAGCCCTTCGGCGGGCCCGTGGTCCCCGAGGTGTAGATCAGGGTGGCGGTGTCGTCGAGGGAGACGCCGTCGTAGGGGCCGGTCAGGTCCGTTCGCCCCGAGCCCGCGGCCACGAGTGCGTCGAGGGAGAGCTCGTCCGACGTCGTGTCGAAGACGCAGATCCGCTGTGCGGCCGGGAACGCAGTGATCTCCGCGGCCGCGCGCACGCGGTCCGCGAGCTCGTCGGTCTCCGCGAAGACCGCGACGGCCTCGGAGTCCGAGAGGATCCACGCGATCTGGTCAGGTGAGGAGGTGTCGTAGACCGGCACGGGAACCGCCCCGAGCCACCACAGCGCGAAGTCCGCGAGGCTCCACTCGTAGCGCGTGCGGCTCAGCAGCCCCACGCGGTCCCCGGCACCGATGCCCCGGGCGGCCATGCCCCGGGCCAGCCCGACGACCTCGTCGCGGAACTGCCGGGCGGTGACGTCCCGCTCGCGCCCCGGCGCGAGGACCGTGTAGAGGACCGCATCGGGTGTCTTCTCCGCACGCTCCGCGAGGATGTGGGCGGTGCCGGGGTACGGCAGGGGATCGACGATGGCGGGGGCACTGACGCGTCTCATGGGGAACCTTCCTGGTGAGATCGAGCCTCAGCCTACTGTGTGTTTCCGTTCATACACCGGCGCGACGCTCGGGTGACGGCGCGATGCGCGGACGACGGCGAGGCACTCAGACCACGGCGCCGTCGTCGTCCTCCGGGGCGTCCTCGGGCAGCGCCCGGAAGACGAGGACAAGACCTGCCACGATCCCGGCGATCCCCGCAACCCACACGAGCCCGGGCAGGGGGCCGGGCAGCAGGGCGAGGCCCAGCATGATCACAAGGACCGCCAGGATCACGCCCAGAGCCCGCAGCATCGCGGGGGAGATCCCGCTCGTCACGGGGCCCGGGTCAGGGTCGTAGCGTTCGTCGGCGGGATCCTCCGTGAGCTCCGGGGGAATCCCGTCCGCGGGCTGCTCGCGGGG
This sequence comes from Kocuria salsicia, assembly GCF_039532055.1. Taxonomy (NCBI): domain Bacteria; kingdom Bacillati; phylum Actinomycetota; class Actinomycetes; order Micrococcales; family Micrococcaceae; genus Kocuria; species Kocuria salsicia. Next base: position 57,227 of record NZ_BAAARF010000003.1, read on the forward strand.
CTCCCAGGGAACATCCTCCGCCCAGGGCTCCAAGTCCTCGTCGTCACGAGGGACGTCGTCCCAGCTGTTCGCGCGGATGATGCTCTCGAACGGGTCCTCGGAGGGGGTGCGCCCGCTCATGCCCGGTCCCCGTGCAGGAACGGCTCGCCGCGGGAGAGCCGCTGCACGGCGTCGCGTGAGGTGGCCTCGACGACCGGGGCGTCGCGGTCGAGGGTGGCCACGTGGTAGCTCTCGTGCAGGGGGACCACCAGAACCTCGCCGCGGCTGCGCCGCGCAAGCAGGTCTGCGGACGACCCGGAGACCACGTGGTCTTCGTCGGAACGGAACACCACGGCCGGTGCCGTGACGGCGGGGAGCATCCGCACGGTGTGGTGCATCAGGGTGTTCAGCTGGGCCACGGCGGCCAGGGGAGTGCGGTCGTAGGCGGACTCCAGGCCCGCGGGGTGCTTGATGTCGCTGCCAATGCCCTCCAGAGAGGGCACGGCCGGGGCGAGAACGTGACTGAAGCGAGCCATCCGGTTCACCAGCGCCAGGGCGGGGTTCACCAGCAGCACGCCGGCGACGTCCCGCCGCGCGGCGGTGTGCAGCGCGAGCGCGCCGCCCATGGACAGCCCGCACACCACCACGTGCTCGTGCTCCCGGCGCAGCGCCCAGTACTCGGCGTCCACGGCGTCCCGCCAGTCCTGCCAGTGCTGTCCGGCGAGGTCCTGCCAGCGGGTGCCGTGACCCGGCAGGAGGGGGACGCGCACGCCCGGGTGGGCGCCGTCGTCGTCGGCGGCCGTGTGGATCGCCCGCGCCCACTGTGCCACGGAGGCAGTGGTCGAGGTGAAGCCGTGGAGCACCAGCACTCCCACGGAGGAGGTGCCGGGAAGGGACAGGGGGCCGTGCCGCGGATCAGGAGACATGGCGCCATTGTGCCAGCCGCCCGCCCGCCCCGTGAGACAATCGCCCGTGGACGCCCGGCCACGGGCCCCGCTCCCGGCGACGACGACGGACCCGCCCACCACCCGCACGGTGCGGCGCGTCCACGAAAGGCTCCCACTGATGGTGTACATGTTCCTGCGGACCTATGTGGTGGCGCCGGTGGTCAACCTGATCTGCCGCCCCATGGTGATCGGCCTCGACAACGTCCCCGCCGAGGGCCCCGCGATCCTCGCGAGCAACCACCTCTCCGTCCCGGACTCGATCTTCATGCCCGTGGCCGTCCCCCGCCAGGTCTACTTCCTGGCGAAGTCCGAGTACTTCACCACCCCGGGCCTGCGCGGGCGGGTCGTCGCGTGGTTCTTCCGCGCCATCAACCAGATCCCCATGGACCGCCGTGGGGGACGGGCCAGCGCGGAGTCCCTCAGCGCGGGGGGCCAGGCGCTCGCCGAGGGCAAGCTCGTGGGCATCTACCCGGAGGGAACACGGTCGCCGGACGGGCGGCTGTACCGGGGGAAGATCGGCGTGGCCCGGCTCGCGCTCGAGACGGGGGCCCCTGTGATCCCCGTGGCCATGCACGGCACCGACCGCATGCAGCCCCTGGGCTCGCGCTTCCCGGACCCGCGCCGCGCGAAGATCACCACCACGTTCGGCGAGCCCATGGACTTCTCCCACCTGATGTCCCAGCACGGGGACCACGCCACGCTGCGGCGCGTGACCGACGAGATCATGGCGGCCATCCAGCAGCTCTCCGGGCAGGAGCGGGCGGACGTCTACGCCGCCGACCACAAGCGCTGGCTTGCGCAGGAGAAGGCCCAGGAGAAGTCCGGAGGCCTGTCCACCCAGGCGCGCGAGGTCGCCCAGGCCACGAAGGAGAAGGGCCGCGCGGTGACGGACGCGGTCTCCCAGCAGGCCGGCGCGCTCGGGGAGAAGCTGCGGGACCGTTCACATGACGGAACGGACGAGCGGGGCCCGCGCTGAACGGCCTACACTGTCCGAATGAGTTCCCTGACCCTGCCTGAACAGTTCCGATCCCCGGCCTCGTCCCTGCGTGCCGCGAACTACCCCGGCCTGGACGACTGGCGGGGCAAGACCATCGGCCAGCACCCCCAGTGGGCGCAGCACCCTGACTTCGCGCGGTCCATCGAGGAGCTCAACACGGTGCCGCCGCTCGTCTTCGCGGGCGAAGTGGACCGGTTGCGTGCCCGCCTCGCGGAGGTCGCCAACGGCGAGGCCTTCTTCCTCCAGGGCGGCGACTGCGCCGAGACCTTCGAGGGCGCCACGGCGGACAAGATCTCCGGGCGCGTGCGCACCCTGCTGCAGATGGCCGTGGTGCTCACCTACGGTGCCTCGATGCCCGTGGTGAAGATGGGCCGCATGGCCGGGCAGTTCTCCAAGCCGCGCTCCTCGAACGAGGAGACCCGCGACGGCGTGACCCTGCCCTCCTTCCGCGGCGAGATGGTCAACGGCTTCGACTTCACCCCGGAGTCCCGCGAGCACGATCCGAACCGGATGCTGCGCGGCTACCACACCTCGGCGTCCACCCTGAACCTGATCCGCGCGTTCACCCAGGGCGGCTTCGCGGACCTGCGCCGCGTGCACCAGTGGAACATGGGCTTCGCCGCCAACCCCGCCTACTCCCGGTACGAGACCATGGCGCGGGAAATCGACCACGCGGTGAAGTTCATGGCCGCGTGCGGCGCGGACTTCGACGCGCTGCGCACCACCGAGTTCTTCGCGGGCCACGAGGCGCTGCTGCTCGACTACGAGCGGGCCCTCACGCGCATTGACTCCCGCACGGACCTGCCGTACGGCACCTCCGCCCACTTCCTGTGGATCGGGGAGCGCACCCGCGAGCTCGACGGCGCCCACGTGGACCTGCTCTCGCGGCTGCGCAACCCCATTGGCGTGAAGCTCGGCCCGGGCACCACCGGCGAGGACGCGCTGCGCCTGATCGACGCCCTGGACCCCGAGCGCGAGCCCGGACGTCTGACGTTCATCACCCGCATGGGCGCCAAGAACATCCGAGAGAAGCTTCCCCCGGTCATCAAGGCGGTCCAGGAAGCGGGCGCCAGGCCCGTGTGGGTCACCGACCCCATGCACGGCAACACGGTGTCCCTGCCCTCCGGGTACAAGACCCGCAACTTCGACGACGTCGTGGACGAGGTGCGAGGCTTCTTCGAGGTGCACCGTGAGCTGGGCAGCTTCCCCGGCGGCATCCACGTGGAGATGACGGGCGACGACGTCGCGGAGTGCCTGGGCGGCTCGGATCCCGTGGCCGAGTCCTCCTTCGCGGAGCGCTACGAGACGCTGTGCGATCCGCGGCTGAACCACATGCAGTCCCTGGAGATCGCGTTCCTCGTGGCGGAGTACCTCTCGAACGAGAACTGACCGGGCCGAGACCGGCTGCACAACGACTGGCCGGGCCTGGACCGGTGGCGTCAGAACCGGTTCGTCACGGGATCGCCCCGGCACCACCTCGCGAGGTGGTGCCGGGGCGATTCACGTCTGCGGGTGCCGCCGCCACCGAAGCCGGCTGCGCGGACTGTGTGCTCAGAGCACGGTCAGGAAGACGGTGTCGCCCTCCTCGCGCTGGCTCACCACGCGGTGCAGGTGGGAGCCCACGGGAGCAGAGACCTCCACCGTGTAGCCCTTCGCCTCGAGGGTGCTGCGCGCCTCCTCCTCGCTCTGGCCGACCACGTTCGGCGGATCCCCCTGCGGGCTGTCCGCCGCGACGGTCAGGTCCACAGCCGTGCCCTCGTCCACGCTTGCGCCCGCGGCGGGGGACTGCGAGACCACGGTGTCCACGGCCTGGGTGGAGTAGGTGCTCGTCACCGTGCCCACCGTGAGCCCGGCGTCCGTGACCGCGGTCCGTGCGGCGTCGGCGGAGAGACCCGTGAACGCGGGGACGTCCACGCGGGCCGGTCCCTCGGAGACGAGCAGGTTGACCTGCTCGATGCCGCGCACGGAGGCGGAGGCGGCCGGGTCCGTGGAGATCACGGTGCCCTCCGGTGCGTCCCGGCTGGTGGTGGAGCGCACGCCCACGTTGGAGATTCCCGCGGCGTTCAGTGCGCGCTCTGCGCTGGCGGCGTCCTGCCCCGCCACGGCGGGAACAGTGGCGGACGCGGTGCCCGGCGCCGAGCCCAGCCACCAGCCCAGGAATCCTGCGACCGTCAGCAGCAGCGCGAACAGGATCACGGCGACCGCCACGTGCAGCGGTGTCAGGTTCGGGTTCAGGCGGACGCGCGGAGTCTCGGGGGAGCGGCGCGCAGTGGAGCCGGACTGCCGGCCGGCGCGGGCGCCCACTGCGGTGGTGGTTCCGGTGGCCTCCGGGTCGTAGCTCGGAAGGATCGGGGAGGTGGGCGGGCCGCTGCGTGGCGTTCCCATCACGCGGGTGGCGTAGGGATCTGGGCGGATCGTGGCGGTGCGCTCTGCGGTGCCCAGCGCCTCCGTCGCGGCCTCGCCGCCCGGTGCGCCATCCCCGAGGGTGCCGGAGTCAGATGCGCTGCCCAGACGATTCCGGGCGTCGAACGCCTCGGTTGCCATCTCGTCCCCGTGCCGCGTGGTGGTGCCGAACACCTCGGTGGGTGCCTCGCCCGCGGACCCGGCGCGGGCGGCGTCGCCGTCGAGCGCGGAGAGCGGTTGCGTCAGTGCGGTGTCGAGGGAGGGCGGGTCCTGGGGCGCCGGCAGGGAACGGCGGATGGCGAGCGCGAGGTCCAGCAGTGCGGCGGCGTCCACGGGCCGGCGGGAGGCATCGCGCGCGGTGGCTCGCAGCACGAACTCGTCCAGGGCGGGCGGCACCCCGGGGACGACGCCGCTCGGGGCCGGGACGTCGCGGCTCACGTGGGCGTTGACCACCTGCAGGGCGGTGCCCGTGTAGGGGCGGGAGCCCGTGAGCATCTCGTACGCCATGATCCCCACGGCGTAGACGTCGCTGCGCTGGTCCACGGGGCCGTCCCCCACGAGCTCCGGGGCCGCGTAGCCCACCGTGCCCAGGACGGTCGCGCTCGCGGTGTGCTCGTCCACGGCGCGCATCAGCCCGAAGTCCGCGACCTTGACCTGGCCGTCCTCGGTGAGCAGGACGTTCTCGGGCTTGACGTCCCGGTGGATCAGACCGATCCGGTGCGCCTGCGCGAGGCCGCGCAACACCGGGACCAGCAGGTCCAGGGTCCGCCGCGCGGAGAGCGGAGCCTCGCGTGCGATGACCTCCCGCAGCGTGGGCCCGGCGACGTACTCGAGCACGAGGTAGAGCTCGCCCTCGCGGGTGTGCCCCTGGTCCAGGACGGAGACGACGTTGGGGTGCTGCAGCCGGGCCGCGGACTTCGCCTCGCGCTGGGCCCGCCGCACGAACGAGGAGTCGTCCGCGAGGTGCGGGTGCATGATCTTCAGCGCCACGGGCCGGTCGAGGCGCTCGTCGAGCCCCTCGTACACGGTCGCGGAGCCGCCGCGCGCGATCCTGCGCCGGACCGTGTAGCGGTCCTCGAGCAGGGTTCCCTCGCGGGGGTCGTTCGTGCTGCTACTGGGCAAAGTCTCGTTCCTGTGCGCTCACGGCCTTCACGTACGCCTTGGTGTCGGGGTACATACCGTACGTCCGCACGCCGTGCAGACCCTGGTAGTAGGCCGCGACGCCCACGTCCTTGGACGGGGCCCTGTCCTGCAGCTCGCGGATGATCGCCACCCCGGCCGTGACGTTGTCGCGGGGGTCCAGCAGGTCCAGGTTCTGACCCACCATGGCCGAGGCCCACTCTCCCGCGGCGGGGACCACCTGCATGGTGCCCACGGCGTCCGCGGGGGAGACCACCGCGTGGCGGAAGCCCGACTCCTGGGAGGCGTGCGCCAGCGCGAGCGCGGGGTCCACGCCCATGGAATCTGCCGTGCTGCGCACCAGCTCCCGCAGCTCGTCGGCGGACGGCTGGGCGCGAGCGGCGAGCTGTTGGCGGTGGGCGTCCGCGGAGGCGACGACCTCGGTGGGGTACGTGCGCCCGGCCATCGACGTGGGCCCCGTCGGGGCGGAACCGGCGGCGCCGTGGGCCGGGCGGGCCCCGGCAGTGGTGTCGGCTGCGGCTGCGGTGTCCGTGGTGTCCAGGGGATCCTCCGACGACGTCGTACGGCCACTCTGTGCCCCATCAGGGGCAGGCACAGCGAGACTCTGCCCGGGGCGCAACCCGGCACCTGCCGGGAGGCCGTTGGCGGCCGCGAGGTCCGCGACGCTCACCCCGTGGCGCAGCGCGAGGTCCCAGAGGGTGTCACCGGAGGCCACCGTGTGACGGGCGACGGGGTGGGAACCGGTGCGGGCGGCGTCGTCGCGCTCGGCGCCGTCCATCGAGGTGCTGGCCCGCGTGGCGCGCTCATTCGCGGCACCTGCCTGCGTGGCGGTGGGCAGCGTGAGGCGCTGGCCCGGTCGGAGCATCCCGTGCGCCGGGACGTCGTTGGCGGCCATCAGCTGGGTGACCGTGACGCCGTGGGCGGTGGCGAGGGACCAAAGGGAGTCCCCGGGCCGCACGGTCACGGACGAGGAGCCCGTCTGCTGGGATGCGTGGACGCTCTGCGCCGGGGCGGGGGCTGCTTGGGCGGGACCGACGGTCCCCAGTGCGGTGAGGGCCGCAAGAGCGGCGGCCGAGCCCTGCGCGGCGCGGCGACCCCACGCGGGTCGCGGGGAGGGGCGGTCGTGGGGCGGCTCAACCGGCATGTTCGCGATTCCTGCCTCGGGTGGGGGAAGTAGGGGGTGCACGCGGTGCGCTCGCGGGCGGCGCGTGTCCCCACCAGATTACCCGACGACTCCGGCCCGGCCCCGGGGGTGTGAGCCTGGCGCCGCGCCGTGGCAGAGTAGTGCCCGTGAACTACGCAACGGATCTGACACCCGAGGAATTTGCCGAGCTGGATGCGCTTGTGGGCGAGTGGAGCTATCTGCCGGACATCGCCGAGGCCATGGACGTGCAGGTGACGCGAGTGCACCGGCTCATGGACGACGGCTCCCTGCTCGAGGTCCGCCGCCCCGAGGACCGCGTGCGCGTGGTGCCCGCCGAGTTCATGGACGGCTCCCACCCCCTCGACTCCCTCAAGGGCACCGTGGGTGTGCTGCGCGACGCCGCGTTCACGGACGCGCAGGCCATCCGCTGGCTCTTCACCGCGGACGAATCCCTGCCGGGCCGCCCCATCGACGCGCTGCGGCGCGGTCAGAAGACAGAGGTGCGACGGCGGGCCCAGGCTCTGGGCTGGTAAGGCACGGGCCCGGTTCTACCGGGCGCGCCGCACGGCGGCGTCGGCGAGGTTGCGCAGCCCGGCCCGGCTCACCCCGTCCGTGGCGAGGGCGGCCAGGCCCTCGTCCGAGGTGGTCACCAGCGAGTCGATGAGCTCCTCCGAGCGCGCCAGCGCGCCACTGTCACGGATCAGTGTGCGGGCCCGGTCGACGTCCCGGTCGCCGAGTTCCGGGGTGCCCAGCACAGAGTCGAGCCACGCGTTCCCGGCGGGGTCGCCGTACTGCGCGCACAGCGCCACCAGGGCGGTGCGCTTGCCCTCGCGGATGTCGTCCCCGGCGGGCTTGCCCGTGGTCTCGGGATCCCCGAAGACTCCCAGAACGTCGTCGCGCAGCTGGAAGGCCTCCCCGAGGGGCAGGGCGAAGGCGGTGCACGCGGTCAGGAAGGCGGGTCCCGCCCCGGCCAGTGCGGCACCGATGCTCACGGGGTGCTCCACCGAGTACTTGGCGGACTTGTAGCGCAGCACGGTCATGGCGCGCTCCAGCTGCTCGCGGGGATCCTGCGGGGCCGGGGAGACCTCGGCGTGGATGTCGAGGTACTGGCCCACCATGACCTCGGTGCGCATGGTCGAGAACAGCTCGCGAGCCCGTGCCGCGGCGGGCGCGGGGACCCGGGCCGCGGCGTCGGCGAAGAGCTGCTCTGCGAAGGACAGACTCATGTCGCCGGTGAGCACCGCGGCGCTCACCCCGAAGTGCTCGGCGTCCGCGGCCCAGCGGGACTCACGGTGCAGCGACTCGAAGACCCGGTGCACGCTCGGGTTCCCGCGGCGGGTGTCCGAGCGGTCCAGGATGTCGTCGTGGATCAGCGCGGCGGTCTGGAACAGCTCGAGCGCCGCGGCCGCGATCTCGGGCTCGGGCTCGTGCGCCCCACCGCCAGCCGCGCGCCATCCCCAGTAGCACAGCCGCGCCCGCAGCCGTTTGCCGCCGTGGGTCAGCCGCTCGATGGCGTCCACGAGGTCCGTGGCGGAGGGCGAGATGCCCGTGACGCGCTCGCGCTCGGCGCGGAAGAACTCCCGCAGCCGGGCGTCCAGCCGGGCGGAGAACTCCCGGTCCTGGAGCGCTGCGGTCGCGGTCGCGTCGGAGGGGGTCATGCCGGGGCACCTCTGTTCTGGGGAAGTCGCTCCGCAGGAGTTCTGCTGCGCCCGTCCAGCCTAACCGGCCGCCGCGGCGTGCGTGTCGGAGCCTCCACCTACTCTTGCACCTGGAATGCCGATGGGCGCGGTTGCGGGAGGAGCGGGATGGCGGGTCCGAGTGCGGAGCAGCTGGAGCAGTACCGGCGCTGCGCGATCCTGCACGTGGACATGGACATGTTCTACGTGGGGGTGGAGCTTCTCAACGCCCCGCAACACCGGGGCCGGCCCGTGATCGTGGCGGGCTCCGGCGCCCGTTCCGTGGTGCTCTCCGCGTCCTACGAAGCCCGCGAGTACGGCGTGCACTCGGCCATGCCGCTGATGCAGGCCCGCGCGCGGTGCCCCTCCGCCGTGCTGTTGGAGCCGCACAAGGAGGCCTACGCGCACTACTCGCGCATCGTCATGGGAATCTTCCGCTCGGTCACGGACCGCGTGGAGCAGCTGAGCGTGGACGAGGCGTTCCTGGACGTCTCAGGGGCCATCAGACGCTGCGGACCGCCCGTGGAGATTGCTCGGCGGCTGCGGCGCGAGATCCAGGAGTCTACCGGGCTCACGGCGTCGGTGGGCGTCGCCGAGAACAAGACGGTCGCCAAGATCGCTTCCGCCTACTGCAAGCCGGATGGGCTGCTGGTGGTCGCCCCAGAGCACACGCGCGCGTTCCTCGCCCAGCTGCCCGTCAACAAGCTGTGGGGCGTGGGCCGGCGCACCACCGAGACGCTGCAGGCCGCCGGTCTTCCCACGGTGGGCGACATCGCGACCACCCCGCTTCCCCGCCTGCACTCGCTCGTGGGGGCGGCGGCAGGCGCCCACCTGCACCAGCTGGCCAACGGGCACGACCCCCGCCCGGTGACACCCGTGCGGGAGGAGAAGAGCCTTGGTGCCGAGCGCACGTTCGAGCGCGACGTCGCCGAGACCGCCGCCCTGAAACGGGTGCTGCTCGGGCTCAGCCACGACACCGCGGCCCGGCTGCGCCGACACGGGCTGCGCGCGGGGCGCGTGGGACTGAAGCTGCGCTACGCGGACTTCGCCACGATCAGCCGCTCGCGCACGCTCGGGCACCCGGTGACCTCCGCGCACGACCTCTACTCCGAGGCCTGCGCGCTGCTCGACGGGATCGGTCCGCGGCCCCAGTCCGTGCGGCTGCTCGGGGTGCGGGCCGAGAAGCTCACGGGCAGCGAGCACGCCCTGCAGCTGAGCCTGGACGGTCGTGAGGCGGAGTGGGGTGCGGCGGAGGAGGCCATGGACCGGGTGCACCACAAATTCGGCCCCGGGACGCTGCGCCCGGCCAGACTCATGGAGCCCACGATGCCAAACCGCCCCGCACGGGATATTCTGGACGACACGTGAGGCTCGCCCGCCCCACGCTCAACCCCTCAGGAGGAATCGTGCCTCTCTCCGAGCACGAACAGCAGCTTCTCGCCCAGCTCGAGAAGCAGCTGCACGAAGAAGACCCCCGCTTCGCATCCACCATGCACAAGGAGGCGGCGCGGGGCCGCGGCTCCATGCGCAACCTGGTGCTGGGCGTGGTGATTGCGGTCGTCGGGCTGGGCGTCCTGCTGACCGGTGTCTCCACCCACCTGATCGTCGTGGGGGTGCTCGGCTTCGTGCTCATGGCCGTCGGCGCGTACGTGGCCACCCTGCGCAGCAGTGCCGCCCCCGGCGGGGCCACGGGCAGGGGGCGCTCACCGCGGCCACCCCGTGACAGCTCCTCCGGTTCCGGAAAGTCCTCCACTTTCCTCCAGAACCTCGAGGAGAAGTGGGACAGACGCAACCAGGGCGGGCGCTGAGCCCCCTACCACCACAGATTCGGACCTCCCGGTCCAGCACAAGCTCCCCGGCACACCGCCGGGGAGCTCTTTTCGTCTCAGCCCTCGTCAGCCCCGGTTCACGGGCCAGGAGAGGGCGCCGGGTGCGCGACGTCGGGCTCCGGCCCAGGTTCTCGAGCCGTGTCGTGGAGCGGCTCTGCATTGACGGGGGAGGACTGTGGAGTAAAGTGGAGGACGGTAGAGAAGCGGGGTCGGGCTGGCCCTCATCCGAAGGCGGTGGCGATGTTTCTCGGAACATACGAGCCGCGCCTGGATGAGAAAGCACGGCTGATCCTTCCGGCCAAGTTCCGGGCTGAACTGGCGGACGGACTGGTGCTGACACGAGGGCAGGAACGCTGCCTCTACGTGTTCAGCGCGCAGGAGTTCGCCAGGGTGCACGAACAGATGAGAGCGGCACCGCTGTCGTCGAAGCAGGCCAGGGACTACATCCGCGTTTTTCTCTCCGGGGCCTCGGACGAGATCCCGGACAAGCAGGGCCGCATCACCATTCCCGCGTCACTTCGTTCGTATGCGGGCCTGGACAGGGAACTGGCGGTGATCGGGGCGGGAAGCCGCGCCGAGATCTGGGATGCGGCCGCCTGGCAGCAGTACCTCGCGGAGAAGGAAGCGGCCTTCTCCGACACCGAGGACGAGGTGATACCCGGTCTCTTCTAGGGAGCGGGAGCAGCCGGAGGTGCGCACGCGACGTCGCCGGTCGTGAGATCTCCAGCCGCCCACGTCACCGTCCTGACTCGACTTCCCCCGAGTCAGGCCGGATTCGAGGGACGAGCGGCGGATGGGGATCTGGTGACCGGCCGCACGTGGGCCGCGCCGCACGGTGCGTGGCCGCCATGCAGACGGACCCCGTGGACACGGTGCGGCACATGAACGGCACCGCGGATGAACGGCCCGGGCCGGGCACACCTCGACAAGACCCCCAGGTAACACCCGCGACGGACCAGGAGCCCGGCATGGAAGACGCGCCCGCCGAGCAACGGCACATACCCGTGATGCTGGGGCGCTGCCTGGACCTGCTGGCCCCCGCGCTGGACACCCCGGAGCCGGTCGTCGTCGATGCAACCCTCGGGATGGGCGGCCACACCCACGCCATGCTCGAGCGCTTCCCCTCCTTGCGCGTAGTGGGCATCGACAGGGACCCGCAGGCCCTTGAGCTGGCCGGTGCGCGCCTGGCCCGCTTCGGCTCGCGCTTCCAGGGCGTCCACAGCACCTATGACCACGTTGCGGACGCCGCCGCCCTCGCCGGGGTGGAGCGGGTGGACGGCATCCTCTTCGACCTCGGCGTCTCCTCGCTGCAGCTCGACGAGCGCGAACGCGGTTTCGCCTATTCCTTCGACGCGCCCCTGGACATGCGCATGGACTCGCACGCGCAGCTCTCCGCCGCCACCGTGGTCAACGAGTACACGGAGGCGGAGCTGCGCGACATCATCTACCGCTGGGGAGAGGACCGCTTCGCCCCCCGGATCGCGCGGGCCATCGTCGCGGCCCGCGCGCAGACGCCGCTGCGCACCACGGCCCAGCTGGTCGACGTCGTCCGCTCGGCCGTGCCCGCCGCGGCCCAGCACAAGAAGGGCCACCCCGCCAAGCAGACGTTCCAGGCGCTGCGGATCGAGGTCAACGAGGAGCTCGACGTGCTGGAGCGTGCCGTTCCCGCGGCGGTGGAAACTGTCAGGGTGGGAGGGCGTGTCGTCGCCATGAGCTACCACTCCCTGGAGGACAGAATTGTGAAGCAGGAGTTCGCCCGCGGCGCCCGCTCCACGGCTCCCAAGGGCTTTCCCGTGGAGTTGCCCGAGCACCGTCCCTCGCTGACCGTGCTGACGCGCGGCGCCGAGCGGGCCACGCCGGAGGAGACCGAGGGCAACCCGCGGGCCGCCTCGGCACGGCTGCGCGCGGTGGAGAAGCTCCGCGAGACCATGACCCCAGGGAGCGTCCGATGAGCAGTGCGGCCACCACCGCCTCGAGCGGCGCCTCCGAGGGCCACGGCCCGGAGCGCCGTCGGCCCCTGTCCGTGGTGCCTCACCGAGCCAGCCGTCGCAGCCGCGTATCCACAGTGGTGATGTGTGCGCTCGCGCTCGCCGCCGCGCTGGTGGGGATCCTCGTGCTCAACATCCAGATCACGCAGGGGCAGTACGAGCTCACCGAGCTGACGGGCCAGCAGCGCGCCCTGTCCCAGGAGAACGAGGCCCTGACCCAGGACATCGAGGCGAACTCCGCCCCGCAGAACCTCGCGGCCCGGGCCAACGACCTCGGCATGGTCAGCGCGAAGGACGTGGGCAGCATCGACATCGCCTCTGGAGCTGTGAGCGCGCCGTCCGCCGTGGCCGAGAAGGGCGACCCGCAGAACATCCTCGTGCCGCCGGCCAAGCTGAAGGGCTCCGACGCCGCCGAGGCCAACCGCCGTGCCGCCGAGGAACGCGCGGAGAAGCGGGCCAAGGAGGAGGCGGACAAGAAAACCGCCGAGCGCGAGGCCGCCCAGAAGGCCGACAACGCGCGGGACCTCAACGGGGGCTCGTTGCCCGCGCCGTCGCAGCGCGCACCCGGCAACTGACGCCGAGGGTCCACACGTCGGACCCGCGACCACCACCCATCGGAGGGAGCCGCACCACGCCGGAGTCCAGGAAACGAGGAAGACCGTGTCACCATCCACAGCGCGCAGGAACCGACTGCTCAGGCCCTACTCGCGCATGCAGGTGGGCATCGCCGTGCTGCTGGTGCTGCTGCTGCTGGTGGTGGGCAAGCTCTTCTGGATCCAGGGACTGGACCCCAGCGGCAGGGCGGAGGCTGCGGCGGCGCAGCGCACGCTGGTGGAGTCGATCCCGGCGGTGCGCGGTGAGATCACCGACTCCCGGGGCGCGGTGCTCGCCCGCACACTGCAGCGCTACGACATCACGGTGGACCAGACGGCGGTCACCTCGGTGGACGTCCCCAGCACGGACGGCTCCACCCAGACCGTGACCCCCACCCAGGCGGTGTACAAGATCGCCGACGCCCTGGGAATGAGCGACACCGACGTCAAGAAGGCGCTGGACGGCGACAAGACCTTCAACTATGTGGCCCGCGGCGTGACCCCCGAGCAGTACAACAAGCTGCGGGAGCTGAACCTGCCCTACATCTATGGCCAGCCCACGTTCCAGCGCAGCTACCCGAACGGCTCCCTGGGCGGCTCGGTGGTGGGCTTCCTCGGCGGGGACAGCCAGGCGCTGGGCGGCATCGAGCAGACCCAGGACTCCGCGCTGCGCGGCACGGACGGCGAGCGGCGCTTCGAGATCTCGGGCGACGGCGTGCGCATCCCCGTGGCCCCGCAGGAGCAGAAGGCCGCCCAGAACGGCTCGGACGTGCAGCTCTCCCTGGACAGCGACGTGCAGTTCTTCGCCGAGCAGGCGGTGCGCGAGCGCGCCAAGGCCCTGAAGGCAGAGTGGGGCACGGCCGTCGTGATGGACGTGAAGACCGGAAAGGTGCTGGCGCTGGCGGACACCTCCTCCGTGGATCCGAACGCGCCCGGGGAGGCCAAGGCGGAGGACCTCGGGGTGCGCGCGGTGACGCAGTCGGTGGAGCCGGGCTCCACCGAGAAGATCGCCACACTCGCCGGTGCGCTGGACCGGGGGATTGTGACCCCGTCCACCCAGATCACGGTGCCCTCCTACCTGCAGATCGGCTCGGAGAAGATCACGGACGCGTTCGACCACCCGGCGCAGAACCGCACGGTCGCGGGCATCATCGGGGACTCCATGAACACGGGAACGGTGATCATGGGCTCCAAGATGGACAAACAGACCCGGCACGACAACCTCGCGAACTTCGGGGTGGGCCAGGCCACGGGCATCGAGCTGCCCGGCGAGTCCACCGGCATCCTCGCTCCCGCGGACCAGTGGGACGCCCGCCAGGAGTACACAGTGCTCTTCGGCCAGGGCGTCTCCCAGACCCCGCTTCGCACTGCCTCGATCTTCCAGGCCGTGGCCAACAAGGGCCGTCAGATCGAGCCGCGCATCGTGAACTCCGTCACGGCGGCGGACGGCACCGTGAGCACCCCGCAGAGCCCCGAACCCAAGCAGGTGCTCTCCGAGTCCGCGGCCCAGGACACGCTGGACGTGATGGAGAACGTGGTGACCCAGGGCGGTGCCAAGGAGGCCGCCGTGCCGGGCTACCGCGTGGGCGGCAAGACGGGAACGGCCGAGGCCCCGAGCGACAGCGGCGGCTACGACGGCTACACGACCTCGTTCGTGGGCGTGGCGCCCATGGAGGATCCGCAGTACCTGGTGGCCGTGACCATGCAGCGCCCCCAGGGCGACGTCCACACGGTCGGGGTCACCTCCACGTTCTCCACGATCATGTCCCAGGTGCTCCACCACTACAACGTGGCACCCTCCACCACCGAGGGCCCGAAGTTCGACATGCAGGTCCCGGAGAACATCAAGCGGGACGTGACCCCGGAGAACGCCCTCGAGCAGACCTGGCCCGAGCCGAGCAGGGACGACTCCCAGGGCTAAACTTCCGATGCAGGCGCGCACAGCGTGGACTACTACCGGTGAGTTGCCGGCCCGGGTGAGCGGGGATCGTTCGCAGACAGGTTTCGAGAAGGACTTTCATGGAGACATCTGCCCACGAGGGGGTCGACGCGCAGAGCATGCGTCCCTCCCGACCCGTGCCCCACACGGTGCAGGAGCTGGCCCGGCTGACCGGTGCCGAACTGGTGCCCGCCCGTTCCGATGCGGCCGGCGCGGTGACGGGCGTGGTCCTGAACTCGCGCGAGGTGCAGCCCGGTGACCTCTACGCGGCACTGCCCGGTGCGCGGGTGCACGGGGCGCGCTTCGCCGGCGACGCCGCCGCCGCGGGTGCCGTGGCCGTGCTCACCGATCCGGTGGGTGCGCGTGAGCTCGCGGCGGCTGGTGTGGACCTGCCCGTGCTCGTGAGCCCGCAACCGCGCACGTGGGTGGGTCCGGTGGCCCGCGCGGTCTACGACTCCCAGCCGCAGGACGGCACCGGCCAGGAGCTCTTCGCCGTGACCGGGACCAACGGCAAGACCACCACCACGTACTTCACCACTTCGATCCTGCGCGCCCTGGGCCACACCACCGGGCTGATCGGCACCATCGAGATCCTCGCCGGAGACACCCCCATCCCCTCGCGCCTGACCACACCGGAGGCACCGCACGTGCACTCGCTGCTGGCCCTGATGCGCGAGCGCGGGATCACGGCCACGGGCATGGAGGTCTCCTCCCACGCCCTCGAGTACCACCGGGTGGACGGCGTGCGCTACGACATCGCCGGATTCACCAACCTGACGCAGGACCACCTGGACCTGCACGGCTCCATGGCCGAGTACTTCGAGGCCAAGGCGCAGCTGTTCACGGCGGAACGCACGCGGCGCGCCGTGCTCGTGCTCTCCGAGGACGACCCCTGGGGCGCCGCGATGGCGCAGCGCGCCCGCGAGAACCTGGGGGCCGAGAATGTGACGACCGTGGCCCTGCGCGGCAGCGACGCCGCGGGGGAGCCCGCGGACTGGACCCTCAGCTCGCTCGAACGCAGGGGGATCGGCAATGCGTTCCGGCTGCAGCACACGGACGGGACACAGCTGCGCGTGCACACGGGCTTGCCGGGCGAGTTCAACGTGGCCAATGCGGCGCTGGCCGTGCTCATGGTGCTGGACTCCGGCGTGGCCGTGGATGCCCTGCAGCGCGCGCTGGACGAGCACGACCCGCTCACCACGAGCGTGCCGGGCCGGATGCAGCTCGTGGGCACCGCCCCCACGTCCCTGGTGGACTTTGCCCACAACCCGGACGCGCTCGTGCGCTCCCTGCGATCGGTGACCCCCGAGGACCGCGAGGGCCGCGTGATCGTCGTCTTCGGCGCCACGGGCCAGCGGGACACGACCAAGCGGCCCGTCATGGGCAGGGTGGCCGCCGAGGAGGCGGACGTCGTGATCGTCACGGACGACGACCCCCACTCCGAGGAGCCCGCCCCCATCCGGGAGCAGGTGGCCGCCGGGGCCCGCGAGGCCGTGGCGAACGGAGCGCGCGCCACGGATGTGCTCGTCATCGAGCCGCGTGCCACGGCCATCCGCACGGCCGTTCGGATGGCCCGCCCCGAGGACTCGATCATCGTGGCCGGGCGCGGGCACGAGACCGCACAGGATTTCAACGGCGTGAGCGTCCCCCTGGACGATCGCGTGGAGCTGCGGAGCGCCCTCGAGGCGCTGCACGCGCACACGAAGGAGCAGAAATGATAGCCATCACCGCCGCCCAGGTGGCCGAGGCCGTCTCGGGCCGGCTCGTGGGGGTCCTGGACCCCTCGGCCGTGACCGTCACCTCGGTCACCACCGACTCCCGCGAGGTCGTGCCCGGCACACTGTTCGTGGCCAAGCCGGGGCAGAGCACGGACGGCCACCACTTCCTGCCGCAGGCCGCGCACGCCGGTGCCGTGCTGCACCTCACCGAGCGCGAGGTTGCCGAGGAGTCGGGAACACCCTTCCCGTCCGTCGTCGTGGAGGACGTGGTGCTCGCCATGGGCGCGCTCGCCTCGCACGTGCTCGGGCAGCTGCGCGCGGACCACGCTGTCACGGTGGTCGCCGTGACGGGCTCCGTGGGCAAGACCACCACCAAGGACCTGCTGCACGGGATCTTCAGCGCGCAGGGGCCCACGGTGGCCCCGCGCAACTCCTACAACGGCGAGGTCGGGGTGCCGCTGACGGTCTTCACCGCCACGGAGGAGACCGAGTTCTTCGTGATCGAGATGGGTGCCACGCACATCGGCAACATCCGCTACCTGTGCGAGATGGTCCGCCCGGACGTCGGTGCGGTGCTGTGCGTGGGCTCGGCCCACGCGGGCGAGTTCGGCGGCGTCGATAACATTGCGCGCGCCAAGGGGGAGATGGTCGAGGCACTGGCCCCGGAGGGCACCGCTGTGCTCAACGACGACGACGCCCGGGTGCGCGCCATGCGCGAACGCACCGTGGCGCGCGTGGTCTCCTTCGGCCAGGGCCCCGAGGCCCACGACGCGGCCACGGCGGACCCGCGCGTGTGGGCCGAGGACGTCACGACGGGCGCGGACGGCTGCCCGGTGTTCACCCTGCACCTGCCGGACGGCTCCGAGCACCCGGTGCGCTCGAAGCTGATCGGCGTGCACCACGTGACCAACCTGCTCGCGGGGGCCGCCGTCGCGTGGTCCGCCGGAGTGGATCCCGCGCAGATCGCAGCCGGCCTCGAGGGTGGCGCGCGCTCCCGGTGGCGCATGGAGCGCACCGAGCGCGCGGACGGCGTGACCGTGATCAACGACGCCTACAACGCCAACCCGCAGTCCATGAAGGCCGCGCTGCAGACGCTCGCGCAGCTGGGACGCGGGAACGCCGAGCACCCCGCCCGCCGCACGATCGCCGTGCTCGGCGCAATGCACGAGCTCGGCGAGGACTCCGTCCAGGCCCACGCGGATCTCGGGCAGCTGCTCGTGCGGCTGAACATCTCGCACGTGCTGGCCGTGGGGGATCTCGCCCGGCCCGTCTTCACCGCCGCGACCCTCGAGGGGTCGTGGGGCGAGGAGGCGGCCTGGGTGCCGGACGCCGAGCACGCAGAGGAGTACCTGCGGGAGCAGCTGCGCCCCGGGGACATCGTGCTGCTGAAGTCCTCGAACGCGGCGGGACTGAACCACCTGGGTGACCGGATCGCGGCATCCGGGTCCGAGACGATCCAGCGGGAGGTCTGAGCCGCATGATCCAACTTCTCATGGCATCGGGGCTCGGCCTCGTGTTCTCCATCTTCGGGACCCCGGTCCTCATCAAGCTCCTGGCCCGGCGCGGGTACGGACAGTACATCCGCGACGACGGCCCCACGTCCCACCAGACCAAGCGGGGCACGCCCACCATGGGCGGTGTGGCCATCCTGCTCTCGGTGGTGGCCGCGTACCTCGTGACCCACCTGATCAGTGTGCTCGCCTGGCCCGATAACGGGGGCATCACCCTCTCCGGGGTGCTGGCCCTGGGGCTCATGCTGGGCATGGGACTCGTGGGCTTTTTGGACGACTTCAAGAAGATCTCCAAGAAGCAGAACCTCGGGCTCACCGCCGCCGGCAAGATGATCCTGCAGGGGGCCATCGGAACGGCGTTCGCGGTCCTCGTGCTGTTCTTCCCGGACGCCTCCGGACACACCCCCGCCTCCACGGCGATCTCCTGGACGCGGGACACCGGGCTGGACCTCGCGTTCGCCGGGCCTCTCGTGGGCCTGGTCCTGTTCGTGGTCTGGGTGAACCTGATCGCCACCGGCACCACCAACGCCGTGAACCTCACGGACGGGCTGGACGGCCTCGCCACCGGCGCCTCGATCCTCGTGTTCAGCGGTTACATGCTCATCTCGCTGTGGCAGGCGGGGCACCTGTGCGACACCGTGGGGCAGGCCGCGTGCTACGAGGTCCGCGACCCCATGGACCTCTCGATCGTGGCCGCCGCCCTTGTGGGCGCGCTGATCGGTTTCCTGTGGTGGAACACCTCGCCCGCCAAGATCTTCATGGGCGACACCGGCTCCCTGGGTCTGGGCGGGGCGCTCGCGGCCTTCGCGGTGCTCTCCCGCACTGAGCTGCTGCTGGTGCTGATCGCGGGGCTCTTCGTGGTCATCACCCTCTCCGTGATCCTTCAGGTGGGTTACTTCAAGCTCTCCCACGGCAAACGGATCTTCAAGATGGCGCCCCTGCAGCACCATTTCGAGCTCAAGGGTTGGCAGGAGGTCACCATCGTGGTGCGCTTCTGGATCATTGCCGGGCTCTTCGTGGCCGCCGCCCTCGGGGTGTTCTACGGCGACTGGCTGCTGCACAACGGGGGAGCGTTCCCCGGCACCGAAGTGCTGCACTGACAGCGCTGGACCGACACCCCGCACCCGGTCTCCCCAGGGACCCCGGGACCCCCGACGAACGACACCCGGACCAGAGGAAGAAGAGGCACCGACCAGTCATGATGCACGCGAGCAACGAGAACCCCGTCCTGGACAACCTGCGGCTCACCGAGCTCACCAGCTGGGACGCCGACTGGTCCGGACTGCGCGTGGTGGTCGCCGGGATCGGCGTCTCCGGCTTCGCCGCCGCGGACACGCTCATCGAGCTCGGTGCCCTCGTCACGGTCCTGGACTCGGGCGACAACGAACGCAACCAACAGGCCGCGGACACTCTGAAGATCGTGGGCGCGCGCGACGTCGTGCTCGGCCCGGACGCCATGACCCGCGTCCCGGACGTGGTCGGGGTCCGTCCCGACCTCGTGGTGACCTCGCCCGGAATCCGCCCCACGAACCCGCTGCTGACGGCGGCGCGCGAGGAGGGGATCCAGATCTGGGGGGACGTGGAGCTCGCGTGGCGCGTGAGCGAGCGCCGCGGCCGTCGCACCCCGCAGTGGCTGTGCGTCACCGGGACGAACGGGAAGACCACCACGGTGGGGATGACCGAGTCGATCCTGCGGTCCGCCGGGCTGAAGGCCATCGCTGTGGGCAACGTGGGCACCCCCATCCTGGACGCGCTGCGCGACCCGGTGGAGTACGACGTCCTCGCCGTGGAGCTCTCGAGCTTCCAGCTGCACTGGGCGCACTCGGTGTCCCCGCTGGCCTCGGCGGTGCTCAACGTGGCCGAGGACCACGTGGACTGGCACGGCAGCTTTGAGAACTACCGCGCGGACAAGTCCCGCGTGTACGAGAACACGCGCGTGGCGTGCATCTACAACGTGGACCAGCCGGGCGCGGAGGAGCTGGTGGAGGCGGCGGACGTGGTCGAGGGCTGCCGCGCGGTCGGCTTCACCACGGGCACTCCGGGTCTCTCGATGCTCGGGGTGGTGGACGAGCTGCTCGTGGACCGGGCGTTCGTCGCGGACCGTGCCACGAGCGCCGCGGAGATCGGCTCCGTCGCGGACACCGGGGACCTTCCCACACGTCACGGGGTGGCCAACGCGCTCGCGGCCGCCGCGCTGGCACGCGCGACGGGAGTGGAGCCGGGAGCCGTGCGGGACGGGTTGCGGGCCTACCGCCCGGGGGAGCACCGGATCCAGCTCGTGGCTGAGACGGAGGGCGTGCGCTGGATCGACGACTCCAAGGCCACGAACCCGCACGCCGCGCAGGCCTCGCTCTCCGCGTTCGACACGGTGGTGTGGATCGCGGGAGGGCTGTCCAAGGGCGTGGACTACGACGAGCTCGTGGCGGCCAATGCGCAGCGCCTCAAGGCCGTCGTGGTCATCGGCACCGACGACGCCGCGCTGCTGGGCTCGCTCTCCCGGCTCGCCCCGGAGGTCCCGGTTCTGGCGGCCACACCGGGCCTGGCAGGTGGCACGGCCACCTCCAACGGGGAGCCCGCGATCGACCCCTCGGACGGGCACGCGGTGATGCGCCGCGCGGTGCAGCTCGCCGCGGCGCGGACCGAGCCCGGTGACACCGTGCTGATGGCCCCGGCCGCCGCGTCCATGGACCAGTTCACTGACTACGCGGACCGCGGCACGTCTTTCGCCCGCAGCGTCCACGAGGAACTAGGACTGGCATGAGCACACGCGCACCCGCACCGACTTCCCCCCAGGGCGAGGCGCCCGAGAGCACACCGCGCCCCGCCGGGGCGGCACTGACCACCCGCCTGCGCGCCCTGTGGCACCACCTCACGGACGGCCCGCTCTTCCACTCCTACTACGCCCTGGCCGGGTGCGTGATCCTGCTGACCGGCATCGGCGTGATGATGGTGCTCTCGGCCTCCGCCGTGGAGTCCATTTCCGACAGCCGCTCCGCGTACTCCCTGTTCGCCAAGCAGGCGGTCTTCGGGCTGGTCGGACTCGTTCTCATGTTCTCGCTCTCGCTGGTGCCCGCCCGCTGGTACCGCGCCGCGGCATGGCCCCTGTGGGGTCTCAGCGTGCTGCTCTCGCTGCTGGTCTTCTCCCCGTTGGGGCAGGAGGTCAACGGAAACCGGAACTGGCTGGTCCTCGGCGGGCAGTCCTTCCAGCCCTCCGAGCTCGCGAAGCTCGCGCTGTGCCTGTGGCTCGCCGCACTGTTCGCCAAGCAGGGGGACGTGGTGGAGCACGAGTGGAAGAAGGCGCTGTGGCCCTCCCTGCTCGGCTTCGGCGTCCCCACGGTCCTCGTGCTCGGGGGAGGTGACGCCGGCACGGCCATCGTGTTCTGCCTGATCTACGCCGCCGCGCTGTGGTTCGTGCGCGCACCGATCACGATCTTCCTGGGGGGTGCGGCGCTCGCCGTAGTCGGCGGCCTGTTCCTGGTGGTCACCGCCCCGCACCGGCTGGACCGCATCAAGGGCTGGCTCTTCGGCGACTGCGGTGCCACGGACGCGTGCTGGCAGGCGCAGCAGGGGCTCAACGCGCTGGCCACCGGCGGCTGGTGGGGCGTGGGCCTGGGGCAGTCCCGGCTGAAGTACAACTACGTCCCCGAGGCCCACAACGACTACATCTTCTCGATCATCGGGGAGGAGCTCGGCCTCGTGGGCACCACCATCATCCTGGTGCTGTTCATCGTGATGGTGGTTGCCATGGCCCGGATCCTCACCCGCACCCGCAGCACCTTCGTGCGGATCACCACCGCGGGGATCGCCACGTGGCTCGTGGGCCAGGCGTTCGTGAACCTCGGCATGGTCACGGGCCTGCTCCCGGTGATCGGCATCCCCCTGCCGTTCATCAGCTACGGTGGTTCCGCGCTGCTCATGACCATGGCCGCCGTGGGTGTGGTGATGTCCTTCGCCCGGGTGCCGCGCACCGTGCGCGTGGGCCGCGGCCAGGGCCCGGGCGGCTCCCAGGTCCTGGACGCCCAGGAAGCCCACGAACAGGGCCTCGACGACGGCGACGGCGCGGCTCGCGGCTCGTGGGTGCAGCGCGTGACCGGACGCTTCGGAAAGGGACGACGATGACTTCCACGCAGGAGAGCGCAGCACTGGAGCAGCGCGCGGGATCTGCCCGTGTGGTGCTCGCCGGGGGCGGCACGGCGGGGCACATCAGCCCGCTGCTCGCCATTGCGCGCGCGATCCGGGATGAGCGCGAGGACGCGAGCGTGTGCGCCGTGGGGACGGCCTCGGGCATGGAGACCCGGCTGGTCCCCGCCGCCGGTGTCGACCTCGAGCTGATCGGACGCGTTCCCCTGCCGCGCAAGCCGTCCGTGGACCTGTTGAGGCTGCCTCGCCACATGGCCACCGCGGTGCACCAGGCGGGGCGGATCCTCGACTCCCGGCAGGCCACCGTGGTGGTGGGTGTGGGCGGCTACGTCTGCACCCCGGTGTACCTGGCCGCCCGTCGTCGGGGCATCCCCGTGGTCATCCACGAGGCGAACGCCAAGCCCGGGATCGCCAACCGGGTGGGCGCGCGCTTCGCTACCGCCGTGGCCACCGCCTTCCCGGACACGCCGCTGCGGGGCGCACGCGTGGTGGGCATGCCCATGCGCCGCGAGATTGCCACGCTGGACCGCGCGGCGCAGCGAGCCGCAGCCCGCGCCGACCTCGGCCTGGAACCGGACCTGCCCACCGTGGTGGTCACGGGGGGTTCCTCGGGCGCGCAGTCCATGAACCGCACCGTCGAGGCCGTGGTCCGCGAGGTGGGGGAACAGGGCTACCAGCTGCTGCACGTGACGGGACGCGGCAAGGAGCTGCGCACTCCGGAGGGTGAGCTGCTGCGCGCCCCGCACTACGTCCAGACCGAGTACGTGGACGGGATGGAGAAGGTCTACGCCGCGGCAGACCTGCTCGTCGCGCGCTCGGGTGCGGCCACCGTGTGCGAGGTCGCCGCGGTGGGCCTGCCCGCCGTGTTCGTGCCCCTGCCCATCGGCAACGGGGAGCAGGCGCTGAACGCCCGTTCCCTCGTGGCCGCGGGCGGCGCGCAGCTCGTGGCCGACGCCGAATTCACACCCCGCTTCTACCGGGACACCGTGGCGCCCCTGGTGACCGACGCCGCCCGCCTGGACGAGATGACACGCGCCTCCGCGGCGCACGGCGTCCGCGACGCCGCCCAGGTGATGGCGCGGCTCACCCTCGACACCGCCCTCGCCTGACCCCCGCTTCCCCGCACGCACCACAGGAGACGACCGTGAACACCCAGCAACCCCTCGACCCCCACGGCCTGGGCCGCGTGCACTTCATCGGCATGGGCGGTGCGGGCATGTCCGCCGTGGCGCGCCTGCTGCTCGCCCGCGGCGTGGAGGTGAGTGGCTCAGACGCCAGGGACTCCGCGGGTCTGCGCGAGCTAGAGGCAATGGGCGCCACCGTGTTTGTCGGCCAGGCGGGCGAGAACGTCGCCGGGGCCGAGACCGTGGTGGTCTCCACGGCCATCAAGGACGGCAACCCGGAGCTCGCCGCGGCACGCGCCGCCGGTGCCCGCGTGCTGCACCGCTCCGAGGCGCTCGCCGCCGCCATGCACGGGCGCCACGTGATCGCCGTCGCGGGCACGCACGGCAAGACCACGACGAGCTCCATGGCCGCGGTCGCCCTGCGGGAGGCGGAGCTCGACCCCTCGTGGGCGATCGGCGCGCACGTGGCGGACCTCGGTGCCAACGCCGGTTTCGGCGAGGGCGACTGGTTCGTCGCGGAGGCCGACGAATCGGACGGCTCGTTCACGGCCTATCACCCCACGGTGGCGGTGGTGACGAACATCGAGCCGGACCATCTGGACCACTACGGCAGCGCCGAGGCGTTCTACCAGGCCTTCGACGAGTTCTCGGACACCATCCGCACCGGCGGCACCCTGGTGGCGTGCGCGGACGATCCCGGCGCCGCCCGCCTGGCCGAGCGTCGCCGTGCATCCGGCGCGCCGGTGCTCACGTACGGGGCTGACCCCTCGGCGGACGTGGTGGTCTCGGAGGTCACCCCGCACGGCACCGGCTCCTCGTGCCGCCTGGACTTCCCCGCCGCGGGGGAACGCCGAACCGCCGAGCTGCGTCTTGCGGTCCCCGGGGCGCACAACGTGGCCGATGCCGCCGCCGCCTTCACGGCGGGACTCGCCGCCGGCGCAGATCCCGTCCGGCTGCTCTGCGGGCTGGCAGGGTTCCACGGTTCCGCGCGCCGCTTCGACCTGCGCGGCGAGCAGGACGGCGTGCGGGTCTTCGACGACTACGCGCACCACCCCACGGAGGTCGCCGCAGCCCTGACCGCCGCCCGGGACGTGGCGGGGGAGCACCGCGTGCTCGTGGTCTTCCAACCGCACCTGTACTCCCGCACGCGCGAGTTCGCCGAGCCGTTCTGCCGTGCGCTGGAGCTCGCGGACCTCGCGTGCGTCCTGGACGTCTTCGGGGCCCGCGAGCAGCCGGAGCCCGGCGTCACGGGGGAGAGCATCACACGCTTCGCCGACGGCGCCGCGGTGGTCTCGACGCCCGCGGCCGAGGACGCGATTGCGGCGGTGGTCGCGCGGGCGGCCCCGGGCGACGTCGTCATGACCGTGGGTGCCGGCGACGTCACCGCGCTCGGCCCCGAGATCCTCTCCGCCCTGGCGCGACGCTGATGGCCCGCTCCCTGCCCCCGCACCAGCCGTCCTTCGGCGGACGGGCTTCCGGCGAAGCCCACTCCGAGGACTTCCACGCCGCAGACCCCGGGTCCGACGGGCCCGCCTCCGAGGAGGACTCGGCGGCCGCTGCGGGCCCGGACGGGCGCGATCCCGAGTGGGACGCGGACTGGGATGCGGACTGGGGTGTCGGCCCGGGCGAGGAGTTCCACGGTGTCGCGGACGAGCCGCCCGTGGTGCGGGTCAACGACAGCGGCAAGGTCACCCGCGTGGACACGGGTCAGCTCGAGGCGGCCCCCGCGGCGGGGGGGCGCTTCTCCACGTGGCGTGCGCGACGCCGTGCCGCGCGAGCCGAGGAGGCGGCCGGGTCGACCGGTGATCCGGGCGACGCCGCCGGTGAGGACGCCGACTCCACGGTGCTGCAGTTCCCGCCCAGCACCCACCGGCGCCGCCGCAGACGCCGACTGATCACGCTGCTCGTGTCCCTCGCGGCACTGGCCCTGCTCGCGCTCGTGGTCTTCTTCTCCCCGCTGTTCGCCGCCCGCACGATCGACGTGGAGGGTGCGACCCTCACGAACCCGCAGGCGGTGCAGGAAGCACTCTCCGGATTCCAGGGCGTGCCCCTCACCCGGATCTCGAAGCAGGACGTCAGGGACTCCCTGGGGGACGTCCCCCAGGTGAAGTCCGTGGACGTGGTATTCCACCCGCCGCACACGATCACCGTGCAGCTGCACGAGCGCGTGGGAGTGGCCGTCGTGGAGGACGGCGACTCGTTGATGCTGGTGGACTCCGAGGGCAAGCCCCTCTCCACTGTGGCGAAGGCCCAGCGTCCGGACGTTCCGCTGGTCTCCGGCGGGCGCGGTGTCCTGAGCACGCAGAAGTTCACGGACGTCTCCGCGGTCCTCGCGGCGCTGCCCGCGGAGGTCCTCTCGAGGCTCGAGAGCGCCGCCGCACCCTCGGGCTCGGCCGTGGAGCTGACCTTCAAGGACGGCCGTAAGGTGCTGTGGGGGGACGCCTCACAGAGCGATTTCAAGGCGCAGGTGGTCGCGGCCCTCGTGAACTCCGAGGCCACGGCGAACGCCACCCAGATCGACGTGTCCGCACCGCTGCACCCTGTCGTCAAGTGACCAAAATTTCAACGCTCAAGAGCGACTTGAAGAGAAGTCCTCTGCGTGACCTGGAGGTTTGCGGGGTAATCGGGTAACACGCCCCGGCATGATATGGAGAACGCCCCCGAGGTTGTTATCCTTACCGTCAAAGGAATGGTGTGCCTCCGGGCACCTCAGTTCACCCGAGTTTAACGCAAGACTTTAGACTTTTTCAGCGAATCATCCCCGGATAGCGCAAGCCCACGCGAGTTAGGTGCATATGGACTCCTCAACCCCCCAGAACTACTTGGCCGTCATCAAGGTGGTCGGCATCGGCGGCGGCGGCGTCAACGCCGTGAACCGCATGATCGAGGAAGGCCTGCGCGGCGTCGAGTTCATCGCCATCAACACCGACGCCCAGGCTCTGCTGATGTCGGACGCGGACGTCAAGCTCGACGTCGGCCGTGAGCTGACCCGCGGCCTCGGCGCCGGTGCGAACCCGGACGTCGGGCGCCAGGCGGCCGAGGACCACGAGGAGGAGATCCAGGAGGTGCTCAAGGGCGCCGACATGGTCTTCGTGACCGCGGGTGAGGGCGGTGGCACCGGCACCGGCGGCGCTCCCGTGGTCGCTCGCATCGCCCGCTCGCTGGGTGCCCTGACCATTGGTGTGGTCACCCGCCCGTTCACGTTCGAGGGCCGCCGCCGCTCCAACCAGGCCGAGAACGGCATCGAGACCCTGAGGGACGAGGTGGACACGCTCATCGTGATCCCCAACGACCGTCTGCTCTCCATCTCGGACCGCAACGTCTCCATGCTGGACGCGTTCAAGTCCGCGGACCAGGTGCTGCTCTCCGGCGTCTCCGGCATCACGGACCTCATCACCACCCCGGGCCTGATCAACCTGGACTTCGCGGACGTCAAGTCCGTGATGCAGGGTGCGGGCTCGGCGCTGATGGGCATCGGCGCGGCGCAGGGCGAGGACCGGGCGGTCAAGGCTGCGGAGCTCGCCATTGCGTCCCCGCTGCTCGAGGCGTCCATCGACGGCGCCCACGGCGTGCTGCTGTCCATCCAGGGCGGCTCGGACCTCGGTCTGTTCGAGATCAACGAGGCTGCCCGTCTGGTGCAGGAGGTTGCCCACCCGGAGGCGAACATCATCTTCGGTGCCGTGATCGACGACGCCCTGGGGGACCAGGCACGCGTCACCGTGATCGCCGCGGGCTTCGACTCCGTGTCCCAGGAGACCAACGCGAACAACTCCTCCCCGGCTCAGCGCCAGGCGGAGAACACGCGTGCGACCTTCGGCGGGGATGCCTCCCGTCCCTCGGGCCTGGGCCGTTCCCCGCAGCGCGGCGGGAATTCCTACGCCGCTCCCACGGGCGGTTTCGGCTCGCGCCAGAACCAGAACGATGACGTCCCGGACGACGCCGGGTTTGACGTGGACCTGCCCGCCGAGTCGGACGCGCCGTCCTCCTCGAGCTCCTCCGCCCGCAAGGACTCGCTGGACTTCCCCGACTTCCTGAAGTGAGGCGACGGGCGCCCGGCGCCCGCTGACACGCCGTCGCCCCTCGGGGACAGTGCGAGGAGATCGGCACTGGCGCGGGAGCGTTCAGAAGGGGGTGGCCACCGTTGCGGTGGCCACCCCCTTCGGCATCCGCCCAGCCAGGATGGGCAGGCCGGACAGACGAGGTTGAGGACGGGCGGCGCCACCTGCTGTGAGGGCGGTGGTGGCGCGTCGCACCGGTTCATCGGGTACGACGAGCGGCGCCCGGAGTCCGGCCCCAGAGAATAACGAGGAGGACCAGCATGTGGTACCGCACGGACAGCGGCGGCGTGGGAGTGGCGTTCACTGACGTCTCGGATGGCAACCTCGCCGCGCACACGGGTGACGAGCCGGCGCAGGTGGCGCGGCGGCGTCGTCGTGTGGAGCAGAAGTTGGGAACGGGGCTGGTGCGCTACGCGTGGCAAGTGCACGGAACCGCGGTGCTCGACGTCACAGGCACGGCGTCCAATGCCACGGACCTGCTCGCCGCCCCGGAGGCAGATGCGATGGTCAGTGCGGACGGGACTCCGGTGGGGATCCTCACCGCGGACTGCCTGCCGGTGGTGTTGGTGGGTCGACGGGCGGGCGGCGTTCCGGTGCTCGCGGTGGCCCACGCCGGGCGCCCGGGTCTGCTGGCCGGCGTGCTGCAGGAAACCGTGGCGGCCGTGCGGGCCCACGGGGCACTGGACCTCGAGGCCTGGATCGGGCCCGCCGTGTGCGGGGCGTGCTATGAGGTGCCCACCGAGATGGCGCAGCAGGCGGAGGAGGCCCTACCGGGCGTCGCGACGACGACGTCGTGGGGCACGGACGGTCTCGACCTGCCGGGTGCCGCGCGCTCGATCCTGGAGGACCACGGGGTGCGGGTCCGGGAGGAGACCGCGGACCGCGCCGCGTGGTGCACGCTGGAGCACGATGAGTTGTACTCGTACCGCAGGGACAAGACCCGGGGCCGGCTCGCCGGCCTCGTGTGGGTCAGCGAGGAAAGTGGGCGTGATGCGTGAGATCGGTGACGGAGTGGACCCGCAGGACGCCGGACGCACGGCGGAGCTCGCGCAGCGGCTCTCGGCCGTGCGTCGGCGGATTCTGGACGCGTCCGCCCAGCGCGAGGAGGACCGCTCCCACGGGGGCGAGCTGCCCTCGCTCGTGGTGGTGACCAAGTTCTTCCCCGCGCAGGACGTCCTGCGACTGCGCGAGCTGGGGGTGCGCGCGGTGGGGGAGAACCGGGACCAGGAGGCCGGACCCAAGGCCGCCGAGGTGGCGGCCGCACTGGCCGAGCGTGAGCCTCCCGTGTCCCCGCCCGTGTGGCACTTCGTGGGTCAGCTTCAGTCGAACAAGGCCAAACACGTGGTGTGCTACGCCGCGTGGGTGCACTCGGTGGACCGTACCTCGCTGGTGACGGCGCTCGGCAGGGCGGTGCGCAACCACCGGGAGGCGGTGGTCGCCGGGGATGCCGAGCCGGGACCGTGCGCCACCGAGGACCTCACGTGCCTGCTGCAGGTGGACCTGGATCCTGAGGCCACTCCGGAGAGTTCCCGGGGCGGTGCACACCCGCGGGCCGTGCCGCAGCTCGCGCGCAGGGTCGCAGAGACGGACGGGCTGCGGCTGGGCGGTGTGATGGCTGTGGCACCCCGCGACGCCGATCCCCGTGAGGCCTTCGACCGACTGTGGGGAATTTCGCAGGAACTGCTCCTGGAGCACCCGGAGGCCCGCGCCGTCTCGGCCGGGATGAGCGGTGACCTCGAGGCCGCCGTGGCCGCGGGGGCCACGCACGTGCGCATCGGATCGGATGTTCTCGGGCCCCGGCCCGCCGTGCGGTAGCGTAAAGGACTGACGATACGCGGGCCGATCCCACTCGGCCCGTTCAGTGATTGAGGAGAGAATATGGCCGGAGCGCTGCGTCGCACCATGGTGTATCTCGGGCTGGCCGAGAGCGACGACGAGTACATCTCCGCAGACACCCCCCGCCCCCGGGACATCCCCCACACGGTCTCGAACGGGCCCGCTCCTGCGGCGAACGACGCCGGCAGCACGGCGGTCAGCCGCCGGAGCCCCGAGTACCGAGCCCCCGTGACCCCCATCAAACGGGCTCCCAGTTCCCGAGAGGACGACAACGAATTGCGCACCATCACCACCGTGCACCCCCGGTCGTACAACGACGCCAAGTCCATCGGTGAGGCATTCCGGGACGGGACCCCCGTGATCATGAACGTCTCGGACATGGGCGAGGCCGAGGCCAAGCGGCTGGTGGACTTCGCGGCGGGCCTGGTTTTCGCCCTGCACGGATCCATCGAGCGCGTCACCGCCAAGGTGTTCCTGCTGACCCCGTCCTTCGTGGAGGTCCGGGACCAGGGCCACACGGACGAGATCGACGAGAACGCTACGGCCCACGAGCAGGTCGAGGGCTGAGAGCATGAGCCTGGTGCTGTCGATCGTCTACCTGGTGGTCCACGTGCTCTACATCGCCCTGCTGGGACGCCTGGTCCTGGACTGGGTGCAGATGTTCGCGCGCAGCTGGCGTCCCAAGGGCCTGGCCCTGGTGGTGGCGTCCACGGTCTATTCGGTGACCGACCCGCCCATGAATGCGCTGCGCCGGCTGGTCCCGCCGCTGCGCTTCGGAGGGGTGGCGCTGGACCTGGGGTTCCTGATCCTGGTCTTCGCCATCAGCATCCTGCAGTCGGTGCTGGGCAACATCCTGTTCCGGCTCTGAGCGCCGGGCCCGCTGACCTGCGGCGGCGCTCGCCCGCGAGGAGCGGGCGCCCGCTGAGCGCTATTGTGGAGCAGAATCCCTCCGCGGGTCTTCAGCGCGCCAGTGCGCGCGGCAGGATCCAGCGGTATTTTCCGTACAACACGAGGAGTGAGAAGATCCATGGCTCTGACACCCGAAGACGTCATCAACAAGCGGTTCCAGCCCACCAAGTTCCGTGAGGGCTACGACCAGGACGAGGTGGATGACTTCCTGGACGAGGTGGTCGTCGAGCTGCGCCGCCTGACGCAGGAGAACGAGAACCTGCGCAAGCAGGTGGAAACCCTCGGCGGCACCCCGGACGAGTCCGCGGCCACCTCCGAGAGCGTCTCGGAGACCACCACCACGTCCGCCTCGACCGGCTCCGGCTCGCACGCCGGGGACGCCACCTCGGCGAACGCGACCCAGGCCGCGCCCGCCGAGACGACCCCGGTCGCCGCGGCGAGCGAGCACCGCACCACGGACACCGCCGCAGCGGAGACCGCGGGCACGACGTCGTCGGCCCAGACCGCCACCGGCGCCCAGACGGGTGCCGCGACCGGGGAGTCCGCGCAGTCCGCCGCCGCCGTGCTGGCGATGGCCCAGAAGCTGCACGACGACTACGTGACGCAGGGTAAGCAGGAACGCGAGCGCCTCATCACCGAGGGCCGAGTCCAGGCGGACCAGCTCGTCTCCGAGGGCAAGCGCATCAAGGAGGAGACGCTGTCCTCGCTCGAGCGCGAGAAGGTGGACCTCGAGTCCAACGTGGCAAAGCTGCGCTCGTTCGAGAAGGACTACCGCAGCAACCTCAAGACCTTCCTCAACGGCCAGCTGCGGGACCTCGACAACACCGGGTCCCTGGAGCCGGCCCAGTCGGTCTCCACCGCGGGCAAGCGCCCCGGCACCAAGTAGGACGCCTGTGAGCGATAGCTCCACCCACGCAGCGGCGGCACCCGTCCCCACCCGGGCGGGCCGCCGCTGCGTCGTGGTGTCCCTGGTGGTGGCCGCGCTGCTCTACGCGGGGGACCAGGCAAGCAAGCTGTGGGTCGTGGACAACCTCGTGCTCGGCCGCGAGTACCCGGTGGTCCCGGGCCTGCTGTGGTGGCAGCACATCCGCAACAGCGGCGGGGCGTTCTCGCTGGGCTCCGGTGCCACCTGGGTCTTCACGCTCGTGATGGCCGCCGTGGTCGTGGCGATCCTGTGGCACCTGCGCCGGGTCCGCGACCCCCTGTGGGCCCTCGCCCTGGGGCTGGTGCTGGGCGGCGCGCTCGGGAACCTGACCGACCGCCTGTTCCGGGAACCGGGGTTCGGGCGCGGGCACGTGGTGGACTTCATCGCGGTGCCCCATTTCGCGATCTTCAACGTGGCCGACTGCGGCGTGGTGGTGGGCATCGGCCTGGTGCTGCTGCTGATCCTGCTCAACCGGGACTCGGGGGTGGCTCGTGAGCGCTGAGCGCACCCGCCCCACCGGCTCCGAGCCGGAGTACGAGAGCGAGCGGTTCACGGCGTCCCCCGAGCTGGAGGGTACCCGGCTCGACGCCGCCGTGGCCGCCTGGACGGGCCTGTCACGCTCCGCCGCGGCGCAGCTGTGCGAGCAGGAGCGGGTCTCCCACCGCGGGCGGCCCGTGGCCAAGTCTCACCGGGTGGCGGCGTCCGAGACCTACACCGTGGAGGTCCCCGTGCCCGAGGACCCCGAGCGCATTGCGCCGCAGCACGTGCCGGACCTGCGCCTCGTGGAGGTCAACCCGAGCTACGTGGTGGTCGACAAGCCCGCCGGAGTGGCCGCGCACCCCTCGCCCGGGTGGAAAGGGCCCACGGTGGTGGGCGCCCTGGCCGGTGCCGGGGTGTCCGTGGCAACCTCCGGCGCCCCCGAGCGTCAGGGCGTCGTGCACCGGCTGGACGTGGGAACCTCCGGGCTGATGGTCGTTGCGCGGGAGGAAACCGCGTACACGCAGCTCAAACGCGCGTTCAAGGAGCGCACGGTGACCAAGGTCTACCACGCCGTGGTCCAGGGCATCCCGGACCCGCTGAAGGGAACGATCGACGCGCCCATCGGGCGGCACCCCGGCCACGAGTGGCGCTTCGCGGTGCTCTCGGACGGGCGCCGTTCCGTGACCCACTACGAGGTGCTCGAGGCGTTCGGGCGGGCCTCGCTCGTGGAGGTGCACCTGGAGACGGGGCGCACCCACCAGATCCGCGTGCACTTCAGCGCGCTGCAGCACCCGTGCTGCGGTGATCTCACCTACGGGGCGGACCCTGCCCTGTCTGCGGGCCTGGGGCTCACGCGGCAGTGGCTGCACGCCAAGCGGCTGGGGTTCACGAGCCCTGTCACGGGGGAGTACGTGGAGTACGAGAGCCCCTATCCCACGGACCTCGCGTACGCCGTGGAGACCCTGCGGGAGGGCGGCCCGCAGCTCTGAGGCGAGTAGGCGTGTCCTGGGTGTCGGAGCCGCCGCCTAGACTTGTCCCGTGACTTCGGCGACCGGCAAAAAAGGCTTCACCCATCTCCACGTGCACACCGAGTACTCCATGCTGGACGGTGCCGCGCGCCTGAACGACCTCTTCGAGGAGTGCCACCGGCTGGGGATGGACTCCCTGGCCACCACGGACCACGGGTTCGTCTTCGGTGCCTTCGACTTCTGGAACAAGGCCCGTGCGGCCGGCATCAAGCCGATTGTCGGCGTCGAGGCATACCTGACCCCGGGCACCGCCCGGCAGGACCGCACGCGCGTGAAGTTCGCGGACGGCGGGCGCGACGACGTCTCCGGTGCCGGTGCCTACACGCACATGACCCTGCTCGCGCAGTCCAGCGAGGGCATGCAGAACCTCTTCCGCGCCTCCACCAAAGCGTCCCTGGAGGGCCAGCTCTACAAGCCGCGCATGGACCGGGAGCTGCTCAACCAGTACGGCAAGGGGCTGATCGCCACCACCGGCTGCCCCTCCGGGGAGGTGCAGACCCGGCTGCGGCTGGGCCAGTACGACGAGGCGGTCAAGGCCGCTGCCGATTTCCGGGACATCTTCGGCGCCGAGAACTTCTACTGCGAGCTCATGGACCACGGGCTGGGCATCGAGAAGCGGGTCACGGGGGACCTGCTGCGCCTGGCCAAGGAACTGAACCTTCCCCTGGTGGCCACCAACGACCTGCACTACACGCACGCGGAGGACGCCAAGTCCCACGCGGCGCTGCTGTGCGTGCAGTCCGGTTCCACCCTGCAGGACCCAAAGCGCTTCAAGTTCGACGCGGACGAGTTCTACCTCAAGTCCCCGGAACAGATGCGCGAGGTGTTCCGGGACTTCCCGGAGGCGTGCGACAACACGCTGGAGATCGCGGAGCGCTGCGAGGTGGACTTCGACACGTCCGCCAACTACATGCCGCGCTTCCCCACGCCGGAGGGCGAGGACGAGACCTCATGGTTCATCAAGGAGGTCGAGAAGGGGCTGCACTACCGCTTCCCGGCCGGCATCCCGGATGACGTCCGCGAGCAGGCGGAGTACGAGAAGAAGATCATCATCCAGATGGGCTTCCCGGGTTACTTCCTGGTGGTCGCGGACTTCATCAACTGGTCCAAGGACAACGGGATCCGCGTGGGTCCGGGGCGTGGCTCCGGTGCCGGTTCCATGGTTGCGTACGCCATGCGCATCACCGAGCTGAACCCCTTGGCGCACGGGCTGATCTTCGAGCGCTTCCTGAACCCGGACCGCGTGTCCATGCCGGACTTCGACGTCGACTTCGACGACCGCCGACGCTCTGAGGTGATCCACTACGTCACCGAGAAGTACGGCGACGAGCGCGTGGCCATGATCGTCACCTACGGCACCATCAAGGCCAAGCAGGCGCTGAAGGACTCCTCACGCGTTCTGGGCTACCCGTTCTCCATGGGGGAGCGGCTCACTAAGGCCATGCCGCCGGACGTGATGGGCAAGGGCATCTCCCTGCAGGACGTCTACGACGAGGATGCCAAGCGCTACGACGAGGCCGGGGAGCTGCGCGAGATCCTCGCGGACGACCCCGAGTCCATGAAGGTCTTCGAGACCGCCCAGGGCCTGGAGGGGCTCAAGCGGCAGTGGGGTGTGCACGCGGCCGGCGTGATCATGTCCTCGGATCCGCTGATCGACATCATCCCGCTGATGCGCCGCGAGCAGGACGGGCAGGTCATCACGCAGTTCGACTACCCCACGTGCGAGGGCCTGGGGCTGATCAAGATGGACTTCCTGGGGCTGCGCAACCTCACGATCATCTCGGACGCCCTCGAGAACATCACGCTCAACCGGGACGGGTTCGTGCTGGACCTGGAGCACCTGCCGATCGACGACGCCGGGTCCTACGACCTGCTCGCGCGCGGGGACACCCTGGGCGTGTTCCAGCTGGACGGCGGGCCCATGCGCCAGCTGCTCAAGCTGATGCGCCCGGACAACTTCGAGGACATCTCTGCGACCATCGCCCTGTACCGGCCGGGGCCCATGGGCGCGAACTCGCACACGAACTACGCGCTGCGCAAGAACGGCGCGCAGGAGATCACGCCCATCCACCCGGAGCTCGCCGAGCCGCTCTCGGAGATCCTGGGCACCACCTACGGTCTGATCGTCTACCAGGAGCAGGTGATGGCGATCGCCCAGAAGGTGGCCGGCTACTCCCTGGGCCAGGCGGACATTCTGCGCCGCGCGATGGGCAAGAAGAAGAAGGCGGAGCTGGACAAGCAGTACCAGGGCTTCCACCAGGGGATGATCGACCGCGGGTACTCCGAGGACGCGATCAAGGCCCTGTGGGATATCCTGCTGCCCTTCTCGGACTACGCGTTCAACAAGGCGCACTCGGCGGCCTACGGGCTGGTCTCCTACTGGACCGCCTACCTCAAGGCACACTACCCGGCCGAGTACATGGCGGCCCTGCTGACCTCGGTGGGCGACGACAAGGACAAGCTCGCCATGTACCTCACGGAGTGCCGCCACATGGGCATCACCGTGCTGCCGCCGGACGTGAACGAGTCCGAGTTGAACTTCACCCCTGTGGGCACTGACATCCGCTTTGGCATGGGTGCGGTGCGCAATGTGGGCGCCAACGTGGTCCAGGCCATGGTGGGTGCACGCAACGAGGAGGGCAAGTTCACCTCCTTCAACGACTTCCTGGCGAAGGTCCCGGCCGTGGTGTGCAACAAGCGCACCATCGAGTCCATGGTCAAGGCCGGTGCGTTCGACCAGCTCGGCCACACCCGCCGCAGCCTGGTGATGTGCCACGAGCAGGCCGTGGAGGACGTGGTCGCGCAGAAGAAAAAAGAGGACAACGGCGAGTTCACCTTCGACATCTTCTCGATGAGCGGTTCGCAGGACACGGAGCAGGAGACCTTCTCCGTGGAGGTCCCGGACGTCCCCGAGTGGGAGCGCAAGGACCTGCTGGCCTTCGAGCGCGAGATGCTGGGTCTCTACGTCTCGGACCACCCGCTGCGCGGTCTCGACGACGCCCTGGGCCAGTACACGGACACGGCCATCGCCCCGCTGCTCACGGAGGAGAACACCCGGCCCGACGGGGCCGTGGTCACCATCGGGGGCATGATCACCTCGCTCTCGCGGCGGATCGCGAAGACCTCCGGCAATGCCTATGCACGCGTGGAGCTGGAGGACCGCTCGGGCTCCATCGAGGTGATGTTCTTCGGCAAGGCCTACGCGCCGATCGCCGGGGTGCTGACCGAGGACCTGATCTGTGTCATCAAGGGACGGATGCAGCGCCGAGACGACGGCTCCGTCTCGATCTCCGCGCAGGAGCTCACGGTGCCGGAGCTCAGCGTGGACGGCTCCTCCGGGCCGGTGTGCGTGGCGCTGCCGGAGCACCGGGCCACGGAGGCCACGATTCGCCGGATCGGCGAGGTGCTGCGCAACCACAAGGGGGACTCGGAGGTGCGCATCCACCTGGACACGCGCCGCAGCACCCAGGTCATGAGGCTCGGACCCGAGTACCGGGTGAACCCGTCGCCCGCGCTGTTCGGGGACCTCAAGGTGCTGCTGGGCCCGGCCTGCCTGGAGGCGTGAGCCGCGCCGCGCCGTGCGCGCCGCGTGCGGCCGCAGCGGTGCCCGCATCACCGCGGCGGCGGACCGGTCGGTTGCCTGATCCGCCCGCGACGGCGCTCCGCGCCGGGCAGTGCCGAGGCCTCCTCCGATCGAGCCCCGTCCGATTGACGCGCGATTGTAGACTGAAAACGTGACTGAGCAACCCCTGATCCCCGCGCCCACCACCACCCCCGGCTCGTACCTGCGGGTCACAGACCTTCGGGGGACGCACCTGGGCTGGAGCGAGCTGCGTGCCGCGGTGCCTCGGCAGGCGCCGTCGTCGGTCGTGGACGCCGAGGACGCCGTGCGGGGGATCATCGAGGATGTGAAGGCGCGCGGAGCGGTGGCCTTGCGCGAGCTCGCCCGGAAGTTCGACGGCGTGGACCAGGAGCGCATCCGGGTTGCCCCCGAGGAGATCCAGCGCGCCGTCGCCGCCCTGGACCCTGCCGTGCGGCACGGTCTGGAGTCCGCGATCGAGCGCACACGGGCGTTCGCCGCCGCACAGCGCCCGTCGGACGTGACCGTGGAGGTGGCACCCGGCGCGGCCCTGCACCACCGCTGGACCCCCGTGCGGCGCGCTGGGCTCTACATCCCCGGCGGGCTGGCCGTGTACCCGTCCTCCGTGGTGATGAATGTGGTCCCGGCGCAGGCGGCCGGCGTGGAGTCCGTGGTGCTGTGCTCCCCACCGCAGAAGGAGTTCGGCGGTCTGCCGCACCCCGTCATCCTCGGTGCGGCCGGCCTGCTGGGCGTGGACGAGGTCTGGGCCATCGGCGGTGCGCAGTCGCTCGCGGCCATGGCGCACGGCGTCGTGGACGGCGAGGACGTCCTGGAGCCCGTGAACACCGTCACCGGCCCGGGCAATATCTTCGTGGCCATGGCCAAGCGGCAGCTGCGCTCCGTGGTGGGCGTGGACGCCGAGGCCGGGACCACCGAGATCGCGGTCCTTGCGGATGACTCCGCCGATCCCCGCTACGTTGCCGCGGACCTGATCTCCCAGGCGGAGCACGATCCGGCCGCCGGCTCCGTGCTGATCACGGACTCCCCGGAGCTCGCGCACGCCGTGGAGGAGCAGCTCTCGGTGCAGGTCTCCGAGGCGAAGCACCGGGAGCGGATCACCACGGCGCTGGGCGGGCCGCAGTCCGGGGTGGTTCTCACCGAAGACCTCGAGGCCTCCGTGGCCGTGGCGGACGCCTACGCCGCCGAGCACCTGGAGATCCACACACGCGACGCGAGCGGGGTGGCGGCCCGGATCCGCAACGCCGGCGCCGTCTTCGTGGGCCCCTACAGCCCCGTGCCGCTCGGCGACTACGCGGCCGGCTCCAACCACGTGCTCCCCACGGGCGGCACAGCGGTGTTCAGCTCCGGCTTGCAGGCGGCCTCCTTCATGAAGGCGGTGCAAGTCATCGAGTACTCGCGCGAGGCGCTGGCCGCGCTGGAGGAGGACATCGTGGCCCTGTCCGCGAGCGAGGACCTCCCTGCCCACGGGCGCGCGGTCACGCTGCGCGGCGAGGACCGCGGCACGGGCACCGACACCGTCTCGGGAGGCTGAGCCGTGCACTGCCCGTTCTGCCGCCACAACGACTCGAAGGTCGTGGACTCCCGCACCTCCGACGACGGCACCTCCATCCGCCGCCGCCGCCGCTGCACCGAGTGCGGCCGCCGCTTCTCCACCCTGGAGACCACCTCCATCTCGGTCATCAAGCGCTCCGGGGTCACCGAGCCGTTCGACCGCCAGAAGATCGTCAACGGCGTGCGCAAGGCGTGCCAGGGGCGGCCGGTGAGCGAGGACGACCTCGCGATGCTCGCCCAGGAGGTCGAGGAGTCGATCCGCGCCTCGGGCAGCGCTGAGGTGGAGGCCCACGACGTCGGGCTGGCCATCCTTCCGCCGCTGCGGCGTCTGGACGTGGTCGCCTACCTGCGCTTCGCGTCCGTCTACCAGGCGTTCGAGGACCTCGAGGACTTCGAGCGGGCCATCGATGTGCTGCGCGACCAGCAGGCGGAGCTCGCCGGGCAGCAGACGCTCGTGCCGCCGGCCGGGCAGCACGCTCCGGCACGACGCCGCTCAACGCGCCGCGCCGTGCCCACCTCGAGCACCGCGCCTGCTCCGGACGGTACCAAGCCGTCGGCCGCCGCGGGCACGGAGGCGTCCACCCCCGAGACCACAGCGGCCTCCGCCGCGCAGGCCCCGGGTGAGGAAAAGCCGGCCTCGCCGCGTCGTCACCGGGCCAAGAAGCCCGCGGATACCGTGACCCAGCCGCGACTGCTCTGACACGCCCAGCTCTCTGCTGCGGCCGTGACGGCATCACGGCCCGGTTGGCCGCTGGGCCTCGGCTGTTATTCTCGCAGGGTGTCTATGAAACAGAACACACACGATCGCACGGGCGGGGATGTGGACGTGGTCCGCGCCTCGCCCCAGGACGTCGACACCGCGGCCGACGTCCTGGCCCGCGCGTTCTCCGTGGACCCGCACGTCGTGGGGCTGCTGCCCCGCGGTGACGTCCTGCGCCCGCTCACCCGCCTGTGGCAGCGCATCCTGCGCGAGACCCTGGCGGCCGGTGGTCACGCCTACCTCGCGAGGCGCCGTGGTGAGCGGGAGGTGCTCGGGGTGGCGCTGTGGGAGGGGCCCGGTGAGAAGGTGTCCCTGCGCCAGATGCTTCCCGGGCTGCTCTCCTACCTGTCGGTCTTCCGTCAGCGTTTCCCGGACGCCCTGGTCAGTGAGCACCTTGCTCACGAGGCGCATCCGGACGCGCCGCACTGGTACCTCAAGGCCGTGGGGACAGTTCCCGAGGTGCGGGGTGAAGGGGTGGGCACCGTGCTGCTGAACGAGCGGCTGCGGGAGATCGACGGCGAGCACGTGGAGACCTACCTGGAAGCCTCTACGCAGGACCTCGTGCCGTACTACGCGCGCTTCGGTTTCATCTCGCGCGGTCCCGTGCCGTGCCGGGGGACCGTTCCCGCGATCGGGATGGTGCGCCCGGCGGTGCCCTGAGGTGCACCGGCTCTCAGCCTGTCACGAGCTTGTGGAGGCCGTCCACCACCCGTTGTGCGGCTGCGCTCCGGCGGACACTCACAGGAGGCCCCTTTCGGTGGAGGTCCTCAGTATGGTCCCGTCGGCGAGCCACCCGTCCTCCACACGCGCGCCGGTCACGTGATGCCGCGGAATCCCGCGGACCGTGTGCCGGGGCCGCAGCACACGGACGCCCCGGATGATCACTCTGCGGTCCGTCACCACGAGTGCCCGGCTCGGTTCGAAGGCGTCGATGCAGGGAATCGCGGCGAGGACGGACTCGTCGGGGTCCAGAACCTCGAGCGCGAGCTTTCCCCAACGAATCCGGGACTGCGCGTCACCCAGGTGGCTGAGCCCCTCGCCCGTAGCTCTGTGACGGGAGACGATCGCCTCGTCCCCCGGCTCGTCGTGCATGGGCACCACGGGAGCGGGCGCCCGGCGCGTGGGTGCAGGTTCACATGGGCGCCGGGCGGAGCGGGGGCAGGGCGCCTGGACCGGTGGCGGCACCGCAGGAAGAGGACGGCGCGGGAGAAGAGGGGAGGTGTGGGCCCTGCCGGGATCGAACCGACGACATCTACGGTGTAAGCGTAGCGCTCTACCAGCTGAGCTAAAGGCCCCAGGATCGGGTGGGCACGACTGGAACAGCTGCCAGCACCCGATGGAGGACAGCTTACCGGTCGGTCGGGAACTCGCCCAACGCGCCGTCGTCCACCCCGCGTGATGTCCGCCATGCCCGCGGGGAACGGGTTTGACACCCGACCCGACGGATGCGCTAGGGTGTAGATGTTGTCGAGGTCAACACACCAGGGGACGCTGG
Organism: Kocuria salsicia; assembly: GCF_039532055.1. Lineage (NCBI taxonomy): Bacteria > Bacillati > Actinomycetota > Actinomycetes > Micrococcales > Micrococcaceae > Kocuria > Kocuria salsicia. The sequence continues at coordinate 96,998 of NZ_BAAARF010000003.1, forward strand.
TGCGCTGGATCGCCTTCGGGCGTGACAGATACGGCGGTTCGATTCCGTCGGTCTCCACCACGCATCGGAACCCCCGGGAGCCACAGCTCCCGGGGGTTTTGTGTTTCCCCCGCCGTGTCCCACGACACCCCGCCCCGGCTACTGGCGGGGCGGCAGGGTGGATAGGCTAGGACGCATGGCAGCAGACAAGAAAGCAGACATCGGTGTCACCGGCCTGGCCGTGATGGGCGCCAACCTGGCTCGCAACTTCGCACACCACGGCTACACCGTGGCGCTGCACAACCGCTCCGTGGGCAAGACGGACGCGTTGCTCGCCGAGCACGGCTCCGAGGGGGACTTCGTCCGCACGGAGACCGTGCAGGAGCTCGTTGACTCGCTGGCGACGCCGCGGCGCGTGATGATCATGGTGAAGGCGGGCGCACCCGTGGACGCCGTGATCGAGCAGCTCACCCCGCTGCTGGACGAGGGCGACATCATCATCGACGGCGGCAACTCCTACTTCCAGGACACGCGCCGCCGCGAGCGTGAGCTCGCCGAGAAGGGCCTGCACTTCGTGGGCGTGGGTGTTTCCGGCGGTGAAGAGGGCGCGCTCAACGGTCCGTCCATCATGCCGGGCGGTTCCGAGGAGTCGTACAAGACGCTCGGGCCGATGCTCGAGGACATCTCCGCGAAGGCGAAGGACGGCGCTGCGTGCTGCGCGTGGATCAGCACCGACGGTGCGGGCCACTTCGTGAAGATGGTGCACAACGGCATCGAGTACGCGGACATGCAGGTCATCGGCGAGGCGCACGAGCTGCTGCGCTCCGTGGCCGGTCTGGAGCCCGCCGAGCAGGCGGACGTGTTCGACGAGTGGAACAAGACCGATCTGTCCTCCTACCTGATCGAGATCACCGCGCAGGTGCTGCGACAGGTGGACCCCAGGACGAGCAAGCCGTTCATCGACATCGTGGCGGATGCCGCGGGCCAGAAGGGCACCGGCCGCTGGACCGTGCAGGAGGCGCTCGAGCTGGGTTCACCGGTCACGGCGATCGCCGAGTCCGTGTTCGCCCGCGCGCTGTCGTCGTCCGAGCCCGCCATGCGCAAGGAGGCCCAGGAGGTGCTGCCGGCAGGCATCGGCGAGACCACCGAGGATGTCGTGCGTGACCCCGGGTTCGTGGAGGACGTCCGCAAGGCGCTCTACGCCTCCAAGCTCGTGGCCTACGCCCAGGGCCTGGACATGCTCACCATGGCTGGACGCGAGTACGGCTGGACCCTGGACCTCGCCACGATCGCGAGCCTGTGGCGCAACGGCTGCATCATCCGTGCCGAGCTGCTCAACGTGATCATGAAGGCCTACGAGGGTGACAAGGCCCCGCTGAACCTGCTCTTCGCGCCCGAGTTCGTGAAGTCCATTGAGGACGCCCTGCCGGCGTGGCGTCGCGTGGTCGCCCGCGCGGTGGAGCGCGGCATCCCCGCCCCGGTGTTCTCCTCGGCGCTCGCGTACTACGACGGCCTGCGCCGCCCGCGTCTGAACGCCGCGCTGACCCAGGGTCTGCGCGACTACTTCGGCGCGCACACCTACAAGCGCATCGACGATCCCGAGTCCAGCTTCCACGTGCTGTGGAGCGGGGACCGTTCCGAGGTCGTCTCCTGATTGTGCAGTTCAGAGACCAGAGCTCGGCGCCCTGACGCTCTGGCAGCGGGCCGGTTCCTCCGACGAGGAACCGGCCCGTTCTCGTCGTGGGTACCCGGCCCCGGGGAACGACGTCGCGGGGTCTCGTCGGGGCGCCATGCTCCCATGGGGTCCGTGCAGCGAAAAGGCGCCCGTTCCCCGACAAGGGGAGCGGGCGCCGTCGTCGTGGCGGGAGGGGAGCTCTCAGATCCACATGGCGGGGTCGATGTAGGTGGCCGGGTCCACGAGCGGCTCCTGCTTCTCCGGTGTCCTGCGGCGGACCTTGCCGGGGATGCCCGTGACGATGGAGTCCTCGGGGACGTCCTTGACCACCACGGCGTTGGCGCCCACCGAGGAATCGTGGCCCACGGTGAGCGGGCCCAGGATCTTGGCCCCCGCGCCGATGGTGACCCGGTCCCCGATGGTGGGGTGGCGCTTGACTGGCTCCAGCGAGCGGCCGCCCAGCGTGACACCGTGGTAGATCATGACGTCCTCGCCGATCTCTGCCGTCTCCCCGATCACGACCCCCATGCCGTGGTCGATGAAGAAGCGACGGCCGATCGTGGCCCCCGGGTGGATTTCCACTCCAGTGGCGAAGCGTGCGACCTGGGACACGGTGCGGGCCAGCAGCCGCCGCTCGGGCTTCTGCCACAACTGGTGGGAGAGCCGGTGCGCCCAGATGGCGTGCAGCCCGGAGTAGTTCAGCACGATCTCCACGGCGGAGCGCGCCGCGGGGTCGTGGGTGCGGGCCGTGTCGATGTCCTCGCGGAGTCGGCGCCAGAAGCTCACGTGAAATTCCCCTTCGGTGGTGGACCGGCAGACCGGTTTATTGTCCCAGGTCGGCGGGCCGTGCACGCCGCACCCGAGTGCCGGGCGCGGGGCCGGGAGGCGGTGAAAGTGACGAACGGGTGCCCGGGGCGCGCCGGTGAGGGTGCAGGCCCCGGGCACCCGCGATGCCCGTTGGTGGGTGCGATCAGCCCCGGATGTCCTCGTAGAGGATTGTGGAGATGTAGCGCTCACCGAAGTCGCAGACCACGGCCACGATCAGCTTGTCGCGGTTCTCCTCCTTCGCAGCCTCCTGCAGGGCGGCCCACACGATGGCGCCGGAGGAGATGCCTCCGAGGATGCCCTCCTTGGTGCCGAGGTCGCGTGCGACCCTCACGGAGTCCTCCACGGTGGCGTCGTAGACGTCGTCGTAGACCTCGCGGTCCAGAACGTCCGGCACGAAGTTCGCGCCGAGGCCCTGGATCTTGTGGGGCCCGGCCTTGCCCTCGGTGAGCAGCGGGGAGTCGGAGGGCTCCACGGCGATGAGGCGCACGTCCGGCTTCTGCTCGCGCAGGTACTTCCCGACGCCGGAGATGGTGCCACCGGTGCCGACGCCCGCCACAAAGACGTCCACCTGCCCGTCCGTGTCCTCCCAGACCTCCGGACCCGTGGTCTCGTAGTGCACCTGGGGGTTCGCGGGGTTGGCGAACTGGCTCGCGAGCACCGCGTTCTCGGTGGTGTCCACGATCTCCTGGGCCTTGTCCACCGCCCCGCGCATGCCGTCCGCACCCGGGGTCAGCACAATCTCGGCACCGTAGGCACGCAGCATGACTCGGCGCTCAGTGGACATGGTCTCCGGCATGGTCAGGATGACCTTGTAGCCGCGGGCAGCACCCACCATGGCCAGGGCGATCCCGGTGTTGCCGGAGGTGCCCTCCACGATCGTGCCGCCAGGCTTGAGCTGTCCGGAGGCCTCTGCAGCATCCACGATGGCCTTGCCGATGCGGTCCTTCACAGAGTTGGCGGGGTTGTAGAACTCGAGCTTGACCGCCACGTTGCCGGGCAGGCCCTCGTCCAGGTGGTTCAGGCGCACCAGGGGAGTGCCCCCGACCACCTCGGTGACGTCGTTGTAGATCTTGCCCATGGAAATCTCTCCTGTTCGGTTGCCACGCAGTGCCGGGCGCGCTCATGGGCGCGGCCAGGACCTGCACAGAATCTTCTCCAGCGTATCGGTGCGGGTTGGCCTCGTTCAGTCCGTGAGCCACGCGGCGTAATGTTTTCGGACTTTCGCGAGCTTGGGGTTGATGATCACCTGGCAGTAGCCGTTGAAGGGCTGGTTGCCGTAGAAGTCCTGGTGGAAGTACTCGGCCTCGTGCACTGGGCCCATGGGTTCCACGGCCGTCACCACGGGGTCGTCGAAGAACTCCTGCGCGCGGGCGATCGAGGCCTCGAAGAGGCGACGCTGCTCGTCATCGGCGGGGAACATGGCGGAGCGGTACTGGGTGCCCACGTCGTAGCCCTGCCGGTTCAGCGTGGTGGGGTCGTGGCCCGTGAAGAAGAGGTCCAGGATCACGTCCGCGGGGACCACGGAGGGGTCGAAGGTGACCTCCACGGCCTCGGCGTGGCCGGTGGTCCCGGAGCACACGGACTCGTAGTCCGGGTGCTCGGTGTGGCCCCCGGTGTAGACGCTGCGGACCCCGAGCACACCGCGCACCCTGCGGTAGACGGCGTCGAGGCACCAGAAGCAGCCACCGGCCAGCACGAACGTCTGCGGTGTTGATTCAGTCATGCCCTGTACAACGCGGCGGGCGCCGGAAGATTCCCGGGCCGCTGCGTGGCCGTGCTCATAGGATGGGCCCATGAGCACTGATCAGCCGTCCCGAACGCCCTACCCCACGGTCCAGGACGTGGTCCGCGCGGCCGACACCCTGTGGCCGTTTCGGCTCCAGGAGTCGTGGGACGCCTCCGGTCTGGTCACGGGCCGCCCCGGGGCGGTGGTCAAACGGATCCACTTGGCCGTGGATCCGGTGGACGTCGTCGTCCGGGAGGCGGTGGGCGCGGGCGCGGACATGCTGCTCACCCACCATCCGCTGCTGCTGCGCGGGGTCACGTCCGTGTCCGCGGACGGCTTCAAGGGCCGCGCGGTCCACGATCTGGTGGAGAACCGCTGCTCGCTGCTGAGCTGCCACACCAACGCGGACGCCGCGCGCCGCGGGGTGTCGGACGCGCTGAGCGCGGCGTGCGGGGTGAATCCCGACGACGCCGCACCGCTGGTTCCGCACGCCACGGACCCGGCTGTGGGGCTGGGACGGGTGGGCACCCTCGAACGGGCCGTGACCCTGCGCGAGCTCGCCGAGCGACTTGCCGCGCGGATTCCCCAGGGGGTGCAGGGACTGCGCGTGGCCGGGGATCCGGAACGTCGCGTGAGCACGGTCGCGGTGTGCGGGGGCTCGGGCGATTCCCTCTTCGACGAGGTGCGGGAGCACGGGGCGGACGTCTACGTCACCGCGGACCTCCGCCACCACCCGGCCTCCGAGGCGCGGGAGCGGGCGGTGGGACCGGGTGGGCACGGCGCGCCCGCCCTGATCGACGCCACCCACTGGGGCAGCGAGGCGCTGTGGCTACCGTGGGCCGCGGAGGATCTGCAGCGACTGCTCGCCGAGCGCGGTTTCCATGTGGAGACCCACGTGAGCACGTTGCGCACCGACCCGTGGGACTTCCGGGTCTCTGCCGATCCCCAGCCCCAGGACTGAACTGCCACCACTCCCATCGTCCGCACCGCCGCAGCTCCGCCCACCCCACACCGCCGTACCGCTGACCTCGAGGAGAACGCCATGGCACCGTCTCGAACCTCCCTTCCCGCGCTCCTGGAGCTGCAGGGCGTCGACTCCCGACTGCTGACCACCGTCAACCGGGCGCGGCAGCTGCAGAATTCCGAGTCGGTGGCCACGCTGCTGCGGCGCCGGGCGCAGGCGATCGCGGCGTCGCGCGATCTGGACGCGGCGAAGGCCGAGGCCGAGTCCGCCATCGTCGCCGCGGAGACGAAGGTGGAGGAGGTCCAGTCCAGGATTGAGCGGGACGAAAAGCGGCTCAACGCCGGTGGCACGTCCAAGGACCTCCTGGGCATTCAGCACCAGATCGAGTCCCTCACCGCCCAGCTCGCCGTGGTGGAGGAGGAGCAGCTCGTGGCGATGGACCATGCCGAGGAGGTGGCGGCGGACCGTGAGCGCAAGCTGCCCCTGCTGCGGGCCGCGGACGCGGAGGCCCGCGCGGCCGTGGCCGAGCGCGATGCCGAGCTGGCCGCCCTGAAGACGGAGCACGAGCGTCTCACGGGGGAGCGGGCACGCATGGCCGCCGCGTTCCCGGACGCAGGCCTGCTCGCCCGCTACGACGAGCACCGCACCGCACGCGGGGGAGGGCGGATCGCCGTTGCGCGCTATGAGGACGGGACGTGCGGGGCGTGCGGCACCCGGCTGAGCCCAGCGGACGCCGCCGCTCTGGAGGCGACGCCCGAGTCTGCGATCCCGCAGTGCCCCGAGTGCGCGGCGATGCTCCTGCTCTGAGACCCGCCCATCCCGCGCTCGTGCCTGCGCCGCGTGTCCCTCGCGGTAGGATCGGGGTGGACAGGTGGGCTGGGCGACCGCGCGGCGTCGTCGTCATGACGCGTCTCGAGGAAAGTCCGGGCTCCACAGGGCAGGACGGTGGGTAACACCCACTCGGGGAAACCCGCAGGACAGTGCCACAGAAAACAGACCGCCCGCCGTGTGCGGGTCAGGGTGAAAAGGTGGTGTAAGAGACCACCAGCACACCGGGTGACCGGTGTGGCTCGGTAAACCCCGTCCGGAGCAAGGCCATGCAGGGCGCGTTCGAGGGCTGCTCGCCCGAGCGTCCGGGTAGGCTGCTCGAGCTGTGCGGCAACGCACGGCCTAGATGGATGGTCGCCACCGCGGTGCGGGCAACCGGCCGCGGCACAGAACCCGGCTCACAGGCCCACCTGTCCACCACACCCACAGAAATGTGTGCATTGTCATGGACTTCTCTGTGGTGTGCGTCATGATGGTTTTATCGGATCCCCCCACCCCCCCAGGACCCCCAGGCCTCCCAGCTGGAGACCGGGCGGACCGTGTGGAGCGGCGGCAGCAACCACGCCGACGGCGCCTACGGGCGGACTTCAGATCCTGGTGGGCCGCGAACCCGGCACCCTCAAGAAGGTCGGGGCCATGGTCACCGAGGCCCTCTACGCGGTGGGTGCGCGTCCGCTGTGGGGGGCTCCTGGATCCGTCGCGCGGACCGCTGCGGTGGTGGCCGCGCGTCGGCTCCAGGGACTCGTGGGTGACCTGTCCCGGGAGCCTGCCGCGCGCCGTCGTCGTGGAGCTGTCGGGACGATCCGCACGGTCCCTGGCAACACGAAGGGTGGGGCCACGCCGCCTACACTCATGGGGTGCTGATTCTGCTGCCGCCCTCCGAGTCGAAGACCGCCCCCGCGAGCGGCGATCCGCTGGATCTCGCATCCCTGGACCTGCCCGCCCTCACCGGCGCGCGGTCCGAAGTGGCGGATGCGCTCGCCGCAGTGAGCGAGCAGCCGGATGCGCTCGCCGTGCTGGGTGCCGGGCCTTCCCTGGCCGACGACGTCGCCCGCAACCGTCGGCTGCGCACCGCGCCGGCCGCGCCGGCCCTGGAGGTCTACACGGGAGTCCTCTACGACGCCCTGGACGCGAGCTCGCTCTCCCCGGAGGCGAAGCGCGTGGCTGCCGAGTCGCTCCTCGTGGTCTCCGCGCTGTGGGGAGCTGTGCGTCCGACGAACCGGATTCCCGCCTACCGGTTGTCGATGGGAACAGCGCTGCCCGCCACCGGGAAGCTGAGCACGTGGTGGAAGCCCCGGCTGACCCCCGTGCTCGACGAGCTCGCCGCGGACGGTGTGGTGGTGGACTGCCGCTCAGCGGCGTACGGGGCGGCCTGGAAGCCCCCGGCAGCGCGGACGGTCACGGTGCGGGTGGAGCAGTTGAAGCCGGATGGCTCCCGCTCCGTGGTTTCCCACCACGCGAAGCACACGCGCGGCGTCGTCGCGCGGCAGCTGTGCGAGGCGGCGGCGTCGGGGACGGAACCGGCCACCGTGGCAGACGTGCGGGACGCGCTCGCCGAGCAATGGACCGTGGAGCTCACAGAACCGACGGCCCGCAAGGCAGGCGTGCTCACGGTGGTGCTGGACCCGCAGTGATCCGGGGGCGACCCGGACGTGGCCCGGCCCCGGTCGCCCGCCCCAGTGCGCGTCAGTGGCCGAACGGGTCCTCGTCCACGCCCGGTAGCCAAGAGGAGTCCGTGCCCCACTTCTCCCTGGCGATCGCCTTGCGGGCCTTCCTGGACCACTTAGGGTTGAGCCGGTCCACATAGAGCTTGCCGTCCAGGTGGTCGTACTCGTGCTGCATCACGCGGGCGAACCACCCGGTGGCCTCGAACGCCACGGGGTCCCCGTTGCCGTCCTGGCCCGCGATCCGGATCCAGTCCGCGCGCTTAAGCGGCCACGCCTGGCTGGGCACGGACAGGCAGCCTTCGGCCTCCTCGTCCGGGTCCGGGGCTTTCTCGCTGATCTTCCCCGTGGTCAGCACGGGGTTCACGAGCGTGCCCCGTGGTGCCACGCCGTCCTCGTTCTCGAAGATGTAGGTGAAGATCCGCAGGCACACTCCGATCTGCGGGGCGGCGAGCCCCACGCCGTGGGACGCGTCCATCGTCTCGTGCATGTCCGCGATCAGATCCCGCAGGGCGTCGTCGAACTCCGTGACCCGCGCGGCGGGGCGGTGCAGCACGGGATTGCCGGAGATCACAATGGGACGGATGCTCATGCGGGGGTACCTCGGGTTTTGCGGACGGGGCCCCGGGGCCTGCCCGGGGGTATGAAGTGCGTGGTCCGCGCGGTGACCGCGCGGCCGGAGCACAATATATCGTGTCGTGACCATCAGCATGTTGTGTATCGTCAGCCCGGGGGCCGTGCGCTCCCGTCGGTCCGCAACCCCGCCAGCGGCGAGGCCGCGGGCAGGAGCACCCCCGGAAGGCGACGACGTCGTCCGCGAGCCCTTCGCACGCCGCGACGCCGTCCGCACCGGGTGCGCTCCCGACCCCAGCGTGTTCTGCAGTCCACCGTCGTCCGTCCCGAGCGCAGGAGGTTCCACCGAGTGAGGATCGCGTCCCTGCCCCACGGCCACGCGTACGTCCGGCACCTGAGCGACCCCGCCGGTGAGACGGGCGTCCACCGGCTTCCGGACCCCGCGCCGGCGTACCCCGTTCCGGGCGCCCCGTGGTGGCCGCTGGTGATGCTCGACGACGCCTGGATCCGCGAGCACGCGGACGAGTTCGACCTCTACCACCTGCACTTCGGTTTCGACCAGGTCGCCCCCGAGGACCTGCAGCGCATCGTGGACACCCTGCACGAGCACGGCAAGGCGTTCGTCTACACGGTCCACGACCTGCGCAACCCCCACCAGGTGGACCCTGCCACGCAGGACGCGGCCCTGGACGTCCTGGTCCCGGCCGCCGACGAGCTCATCACCCTGACCGACGGCGCCGCCCTGGAGATCGCGCGGCGATGGGGTCGCGTCGCGGAGGTGATCCCGCACCCCCACCTGCTCCCGCTGGAGCGGTGGCACGAGCACCCGCCGGTGGGGGGCGTGCCCGTGGTGGGGCTGCACGTGAAGAGCATGCGCCCCAACATGAATCCGCTCCCGGTCGCCCGGCTGCTCGTGGCCGCGGCGGCGCGCGGTGAGATCCGGCTAGTGCTCGACGCCCACACGGACGTGGTGACGCCCGGTGCGCGCCACTGGGACGGCGACGTCGTCGACCTTCTGTCCCGCGCGGAGGAGATCCCCAACGTGCGGGTGCACGTGCACGATATCTACGACGACGCGGAGCTGGAGGACTACCTGCGCGGCCTCGACCTCTCCGTGCTCACCTACCGCTTCGGCACGCACTCCGGCTGGCTCGAGCTGTGCCACGACCTCGGGACCCGCGTGCTGGCGCCCACGGTGGGCTTCTACCACGACCAGCACCCGGGGGTGCTGGCGTTCGAGTGGGACGACGCCGGCGAACCGCGGGAGGACCAGATCCTGGCCGCGCTCGCGAGTCTGCCCGGGTCCGGTCGGTGGCAGGCGAGCGCCGAGCAGCGTGCAGAGCAGCGACGTCGTACCGCCGCCGCCCACGAGCGGGTGTACCGACGCGCGCTGGTGGCGGTCGCCGGCGAGGACGGGTGGTCCGGATGAAGGTCGCGCTGCTCGCGCACGACCGGTTCCCCGTTGCGCCGCCGTTCTCGGGCGGACTGGAGTCCTTCACGTGGCACCTGGCACGGGGGCTGAAGCGCCGCGGGATCGAGGTGGTCGTCTTCGCCGCGCCCGGCTCGGACCCCTCGCTGGGGATCGAGGAGCTGGACGTGGAGCCGCTCGTGCTCAGCGACGAGGCCCGCAACGATGTCGCCATGCCGCCCGAGGCGCAGGTGAGGGAGACGTTCTCCTACCTGCAGGTGATGCGGGCGTTCGCGTCCCGGCCGGACATCGACGTGGTGCACAACAACTCGCTGCACTTCCTGCCGATCGTGATGTCCGGTGCCATCCAGCAGCCGTTGCTGACCACGCTGCACACCCCGGCCACGCCGTGGCTGGAGCCCGCGCTGCGGCTCACGCCTACCGCGCACACCGTGGCCGTCAGCGACTCCGTGGCGCAGCTGTGGAGCACCATCACCTCCGCGCGCGTGATCCGCAACGGGGTGGACCCGCACGAGTGGCGCCCCGGCCCCGGCGGGGACACCCTCGCGTGGTCCGGGCGCATCGTCCCGGAGAAGGCACCTCACATCGCGGCGCTGATCGCCAGCCGGGCCGGGAGACGGTTGCGGATCGCCGGTCCGATCGCGGACCGGCAGTACTTCGAGACCCGGCTCAAGCCGCTGCTCAACGAGAGGATCACCTACGTGGGCCACCTGGACACCGGGCAGCTGCGGGATCTCGCAGGCCACAGCGCGGCGAGCCTCGTGACCCCTGCATGGGAGGAGCCGTACGGTCTCGTGGCCGCCGAAGCCATGGCGTGCGGCACTCCTGTGCTCGCTGTGGCACGCGGCGGGCTGAGCGAGATCGTCCGCTTCCCCGGGGGCCTCACCTCCCAGCCCGGGGCGAGCGAGGCGGAGACCGTGGCCGCGGCCGCGGCCATGCTGCCGCTGGTCGTGGCCATGGACCGTGCACGGGTGCGCCGCTACGCGCTCGAGCACTGCTCGCTGGACGTCACGGTGGACGCGTACGTCGATCTCTACCGGGAGCTGGTGGGCGCGTGATCGGCTACTACGTCCACCACCACGGTCTCGGTCACCGCAACCGCGCCACGCAGATCGCACGCGAACTCACCGTGCCCGTCGTCGGGTTCAGCACGCTCGAGCGCCCCGAGGGGTGGCCGGGTGAGTGGGTGCGGCTGCCGGAGGACACCACCGAGCACCCGGTGGACCCCACCGCCCACGGCGTGCTGCACTGGGCCCCGCTGGGCCACCCCGGTCACCGCGAGCGCCTGGGCCTGATCGCCGAACGGCTGCGCTCGGACGTGGACCTCATGGTCACGGACACCTCAGCCGAAGTGACCCTGCTGGCCCGGCTCATGGGTGTGCCCACGGTGGTCCTCGCGATGCGCGGGGACCGCACCGACCGCACGCACCGCGCCGCCTACGACGCCGCCACGGCCCTGATCGCGCCGTGGTCCCGCGAGACGGCGGAGCCCTACTGGCCCGAGGAGTGGACCCGCAAGACCACCTTCACCGGGGCCATCTCCCGTTTCGACGGGCTGGTTGCCCCGGCGCTGCATGACACCGGCCCCACCGGGGTCACGCGCGAGCTGCCTGCCCCCGCCCCTGCTGGCGTTGCCCCCGAGCTGCAGGAAAACAGCTCGAGCGGCGTCGTTCCCGCAGGCGGCGACGACGGCCCAGGCGCCGTCGCGCCCGGACGCCGCGTGCTGATCGTGTGGGGGCGCGGTGGCACCGAGGTGGGGGACGCGCAGATCGACGCGGCGCGCGCCGCCACCCCGGGGTGGGGCTGGACCGTGCGCACGCCGGACACACCCTCACCGGACCTGTGGCGAGAGCTGCACGAGGCCACCGTGGTGGTGACCCACGGCGGGAACAACGCCGTGGCCGAGCTCGCTGCGGCGCAGGCCCACGCGGTGGTCGTTGCACAGCCGCGCCCGCACAACGAGCAGGAGGCCACCGCGGCGGCGCTGGACCGGGCCGGGATCTGCGTGGGGCTTTCGCGCTGGCCCGAGGCGCACGAGTGGCCCGGTCTGTTCGCACGGGCCCTCACCCTCGGCGGCGAGCGGTGGGAACTGTGGCGCCACGGTGATGGAGCGCACCGCGCGGCCCGCGCCATGGAGGCGCTGCTGGGCGGCGGTGTCCGGTGAGCGCAGTGCTCGTCACCATAGCGAGCGGGCGGCACACCCACCTGCGGCGTCAGCGCGCGTGGCTCGCGGCGCAGAGCGAGACACCCCTGGCCCACGTGGTCGTGAGCATGGGGGACCCCGGGATCCGGGAGGTGCTGGCCCTTCGTCCGGACCTGCCGAGCGAGTTAGTGGAGCTGCCCCCCGCGGCGGAGCTGCCCCTGGCCGCGGCGCGCAACGCCGGGGTGCGACGGGCCGCGCAGCTTGGCGCGGACACCGTGGTGCTGCTCGACGTGGACTGCCTGCCCCACGAGCACGTCGTGCGCGACTACACGAGGGCCCTCCGGGAGCTGGACGGCGCCCCGGCCGTGGTGAGCGGACGCGTGCAGTACCTGCCCGAGGGTATGTCGGAGGCCGAGCACACCCCGCAGGCCGTGGCGCGGCTGGGCCGAGACCACCCGGCGCGGGTGCTGCCGGAGCCCGGGGCACTCGAGGCGGCCGACCCCCGCATGCTGTGGTCCCTGTCCCTGGCGTGCACGGTCAGCACGTGGGACCTCGCCGGCGGCTTCGACGAGCGTTACGTGGGCTACGGCGGAGAGGACACGGACTTCGGTCAGCGGCTGGCGGCCGCCGGGGGAACGCTGTGGTGGCTCGGGGGAGCCACGGCGTACCACCAGTACCACCCCACGCAGTCCCCGCCCGTGCAGCACGTCTCCGCCATCGTCCGCAATGCGGCCCTGTTCCAGGACACCTGGGGCTTCGAGCCCATGGAGGGCTGGTTGCGGGAGTTCGCCTCCCGCGGACTCATCGTGCGGGAGGGCGGACGCTGGCGCGAGACCGCCCGGGATTCGGGCGGTAGTGCGTGAACTTACCATTATGCTCGTGTGGTGAGTTCCGAACGTCCTGACATCTCCCTGGCCCTGATCAACGACTACCCGGTGGTGGTCGAGGGCGTGGCGCACATGCTGCGCCGCCACCCCCGGCTCGACGTGGTGGAGCTGGACTCCGGTCTGCTGCCGGAGCAGGACGTGGACGTGGTGCTCTACGACGCCTTCGCAGCCACCGGGCGCGGCACACGGGACGTGATGCGGCTGCTGGAGGAGGCCCGCTTCCGCAGGGTGGTCATGTACACCTGGAACGTCAGCGCGCAGCGTGTGGACGAAGCCCTGGCCATGGGCATGGACGGGTTCCTGTCCAAGGAGCTCAGCGCGCAGGACCTCGGCGACGCCCTGGTGCGCGTGCACGAGGGCGAGCGCGTGGTGGAGCCTGAGCCCGTGCGCGAGGACGTCACCCCGCCGGACTGGCCCGGCCGCAGGACCGGTCTCTCAGCGCGCGAGGCCGAGGTGATTGCGCTCATCACCCAGGGCTTCACCAATGACGAGATCGCCCGCAACTGCTACCTCAGCATCAACTCCGTGAAGTCCTACATCCGCTCCGCCTACCGCAAGATGGGCGTGGAGCGCCGCAGCCAGGCCGTGCTGTGGGGCGTGCAACACGGGATGGACCCCTCGAGCCAGCAGCAGCGCATCCTCTTCGCGTGAGCCACTCCCTCCCCGCTGGGTGGCCTGTCCTGCGCGGTGCCGACGGTGGGTTCGCACGCCCTGCCTCTGCAGGTGGGTGACGAGCCTCGCCGCCCCGGGGCACAATGGGCGCATGAGCGAAGACGAGTACGCAGCACAGAAGAAGGCCCAGCAGCTCGCCGGCGAGGACGGCGGCTTCCCCGAGCAGGAGCAGACCCCTCCGGGGCTGACCACGGACATGGACCCGCTGCCGGACCACGGCGAGCAGACCTGGGTGGGACGCGGGCGACTGGACGGTCTCAAGGCCCTCGTGACCGGCGGTGACTCCGGGATCGGCCGCGCCGTGGCCATCGCGTTCGCCCGCGAGGGCGCGGACGTGGCCATCAACTACCTCCCAGAAGAGGAGTCGGACGCACAGGACACCCGGCAGTGGATTGAGGAGGCCGGACGCAAGGCCGTCCTGCTCCCGGCAGACCTGCGCGAGGAGTCCCACGCGCGCGGCGTCGTGGACCAGGCGGCGGAGAAGCTGGGCGGCCTCGACGTCCTCGTGAACAACGCCGGGTTCCAGTGGGCTCGGCGTGACGGTGGCTTGCAGGGGCTGAAGACGGAGGAGATGGACCGGGTCTTCAAGACCAACCTCTACGCGCTGTTCTGGGTCTCCCAGCAGGCGCTGTCCTACCTGAAGGAGGGCTCCTCGATCATCAACGTGAGCTCCATCCAGGCCTACGACCCCTCCGAGAACCTGATCGACTACGCCTCCACCAAGGCCGCGATCAACAATTTCACGGTCAACCTGGCCAGTGAGCTGGGGGAGAAGGGCATCCGCGTCAACGCGGTGGCGCCCGGGCCCATCTGGACCCCCCTGCAGCCCGCCACCAAGGCCGGGGAGGGCATGCCCTCGTTCGGCGGGGACACCCCGCTGGGCCGCGCGGGCCAGCCCTCCGAGCTCGCCGGGGCGTTCGTGTTCCTCGCGAGCCCCGCGGAGGCCTCCTACGTCTCGGGCACGGTGATCGGCGTGACCGGCGGTAAGCCCGTTTTCTGAGACCCGCGCACCAGTACCACCCCTGCGGAGCCGCAACCGCCCCCGCAGGGGTGGTGTCATTTCACGGCGTTGGTGGTTGACTGGCCACATGCGAGCACTGACATGGCAAGGACTCGGCGACGTCCGGGTTGAGAACGTTCCCGACCCCGTACTGCAGGACCCCACCGACGCGATCGTGCGGGTAACCTCCACGGCCATCTGCGGCTCGGACCTGCACCTCTATGGGGTGCTGGCCCCGTACCTGCAGAAGGACTACGTGCTGGGCCACGAGTTCATGGGCGTCGTGGAGGAGGTCGGTTCCGGGGTCTCCAGCCTGCGTCCCGGGGACCGCGTGGTGGTGCCGTTCGTGATCGCGTGCGGCCACTGCTGGATGTGCGACCGCGGGCTGTTCGCAGCGTGCGAGACCACGCAGATCCGTGAGATGGGCACCGGCGCCGCCCTGTTCGGCTTCTCCTCCCTCTACGGCTCGGTGCCCGGCGGGCAGGCCGAGATGGTCCGCGTGCCGCACGCGGACTTCGGCCCTGTGAAGCTGCCCCAGGACTTCGAGGACGAGCGCTTCCTCTACCTCAGCGACATCCTGCCCACGGCGTGGCAGGGCGTGAAGTACGCGAACGTGGGGGAGGAGGACACCCTCGCGGTGCTGGGCCTCGGTCCCGTGGGCCAGCTGGCGGTGCGTTCCGCCGCACTGCAGGGCGTGAAACGCATCATCGCCGTGGACCTCGTGGACGAGCGCCTGGCTCTGGCGAAGAGCTGGGGCGCGGAGATCGTGGATCTGCGCGAGGTGGACGACGTCTCGGACACCCTCAGGGACATGACCGACGGGCGCGGTCCGGACGGTGTTCTCGACGCCGTGGGCATGGAGGCTCACGGCAACCCGATCGCCGAGAAGGTCGTCGCCGGTGCGGCACGACTGCCCAAGGCCCTGGGGCGCAAGGCCATCGAGACCGCGGGCATCGACCGCCTGGACGCCCTGCACACGGCCATCCACAGCGTGCGCCGTGCGGGCACCGTGTCGGTTTCCGGCGTGTACGGAGGCATGGCGGATCCCATGCCCATGATGGAGATGTTCGACAAGGGCATCACTATGCGCATGGGCCAGTGCCACGTGCGCCGCTGGACGGGCGAGCTTCTGGAGATCGCGAGCCGGTCCGAGGACGTCCTCGGGCTGGAGTCCCTGGCCACACACCATGTGTCCCTGGACGAGGCGCCGGACGCCTACAAGATGTTCCAGGAGAAGAAGGACGGCTGCATCAAGGTGGTGCTCAAGCCGTAGCGCCACCACCCTGTGCCGCGGCGCCCGTCGAGGCGGGCCCGGGCCCGGGCATGCAGAACGCGGCACCCCGTACGGGGTGCCGCGTTCTGTTCTTCGTGGGGTGAGCGACGGGGGTTGAACCCGCGACCTCCTGGACCACAACCAGGCGCTCTGCCGACTGAGCTACGCCCACCATGCGTGCCACCGCGCAACGTTTCCGTCCCGCCGGGCAACGACGACCACTATAGCGCACCCGAGGCCCTCTGCGCGCATCCGGCGCCCGCCGCCCGCGGGGGCGGCCGCTAGCCGCGCTCGGCCGTGCGCGTGGGAGAGGCCTTGATGAGCGCCGCGACCCGCCGGGCGTCGTCGGACGTGGGGCCCGGCTCACCGGGGAACAGGATGTGGCGGTAGTAGCGAAGCTCGTCGATGGAGTCCTCGATGTCCCCGAGCGCGCGGTGGTTGCCAGTCTTCTCCGGGGCCTGGAAGTACGCCCGCGGGTACCAGCGCCGAGCGAGTTCCTTGATCGTGGAGACGTCGATGATCCGGTAGTGCAGGTGGTCCACGAGCTCGGGCATGTCACGGGAGAGGAACGTCTTGTCGGTGCCCACAGAGTTGCCGCCCAAGGGCGCCTTGCCGGGTTCGGGCACCCACTCGCGGATGTAGTCGAGGACCTTTGCCTGCGCAGTGGCCATGTCTGTGCCGCTGTCGAGCTCGGGCAGCAGCCCGGACGTCGCGTGCATGTTCCGTACGAAGTCGTTCATCTGCTCCAGGGCGGTCTGCGGCGGCTTGATCACCACATCCACGCCGTCGCCCAGCACGTTGAGCTCGTCGTCGGTCACGAGCGCGGCCACCTCGATCAACGCGTCATCGGACAGGGACAGCCCCGTCATCTCGCAGTCGATCCACACTATTCTCCGGTTTCCAGTCGTCACCCCTCCAATCTATCGCGTCGTTCCCGCCCGGTTCCCACCCGCGCACCCGGCTGCGCGCGGTCGGCGGCGTCCGCACGCGCGGTAGGATCGGGCCCGACGCCGCCCCCGCGACTCTCGCGCGGCCGGCACCGCCCGCGGGCGGCCACGACCGCTACCGACGCAACGACCACCGGGAGGCCCTCGCAGTGCGCACCACGTCCAGGAAGGCCGGGCAGCCGGTGGCACCCGCCCCCGGCCACCAAGACCCCAGCTGCCTGGCCCCCGAGGACACCAGCGCGTCCTCACTCACGCGCACCGTGCTGATGGGGACCCTCGGATCGCTCATGCTCGCGTTCGGCTCGCTGGGGGTCGGGTGGCTGGCGAGCGTCTCGGGGCTTCGCCGCAACCCCCTGATCATCTGGATGCGGTTCGAAACCATGGGCGTCGTCGTTTCGGTGCTCGCGCTGGCGCTCGGGGCCATGCTCCTGGTGCGGCAGTGGCTGCGTCTCGGCCAGAAGCTCGACCCCTGGGGTCCCGCCAGCGCCCGATGGGTGCTCATCGCGATCGGCGCGTGGACCCTGCCCATGCTCGTGAGCATCCCCCTGTTCAGCAGGGACGTGTACTCGTACATCGGCCAGGGGCGCGTGATGCTCAACGGGCTGAATCCCTACGAGTCCGGGGTCTCCTCGATCGACAACTTCTTTCAGCTCGGCGCCGACCAGTTCTGGGCGCAGTCGCCGCCCCCGTACGGGCCCGTGTTCCTGTGGCTCGAGCAGCTCGTGGTTACGGTCACTCGCACGGATCCGGACGCGTCCGTGCTGCTGTTCCGCGGCATGTGCGTGCTGGCGGTCATCGCGTGCATGTGGGTGATCCCTCGCCTGGCGCGGCTGCACGGCGTGAACCCGCGCCGCGCGATGTGGCTCTCGGTGGCCAACCCGCTGTTCCTCACCAACTTCGTGGTCTCCGCGCACAACGACGCCATCATGCTGGCTCTCGCCCTGCTCGGAACCTACGCCGCCGCGGTGCAGCGCAACTGGAAGGGCGGGCTTCTCGGCACCACGCTCGTGACGCTGTCCGTGGCTATCAAGCCCATCACCCTGGTCTTCCTACCGTTCGTGGGCCTGCTGTGGGCCGGGCGCAACGCATCCTGGCCCCGCCGGTTCGTGGTCTGGGCGCTCACTCTGGCGTACTCCCTAGCCCTGCTGGGGCTCATGGGGCTGCTCAACGGATTTGGTTTCGGCTGGGTCTCCGCGGTGTCCACCCCCGGCACCGTGTACATCTGGTACGCACCCATCGGCCTTCTCGGGCTCTTCGCGCAACTCGTGGGAAGCTCGTGGGGTCTCAACGGCTCCGCCTGGATGGATGCCGTGCACGCCGCAGGCACGGCACTGGCCGCCCTGGTGGTTGTGGTGCTGATGTTCGTGGGCCGCGACACCAGGATCTTCCGGCGCCTCGCGTGGGCGCTCGCGGCCTTCGTGCTGCTGTCCCCGATCATCCAGGCCTGGTACGTGGTGTGGCTCATACCGCTGTTCGCGATCACCGGCATCCGCGACGACTGGCAGGTGGACGTCCTGTTTTTTATCACGGCGTTCTTCACCGTCTATGCCGTGGCGGACCAGCTGGACGTCTTCCCCTATCTGGATCTCAACCTCCTGGCCGCCCGCGTGATTGCAGCACTCGTGGCTTGCACCTACGGCGTGTACCTGTGGGTGCTCGACCCTGCGACCCGGCGCATCGCCCGCGCCCAGGCACACAGCCGCGGCCGCACCGCGGTGCTGTAGAGCACGACGTCGTCGTCCCTGCTTCCGGACGCCGCCGTGCCTGCCCGCGGCGGCGCCACCCCGGGGACCGTGACGGGCAGCTGGTACCCGGGCGGTGCTCTGGGACCGGTTGACGGTTCCCAAGAGGTGGAGACGGAGCGAGGGCCCCGCTCGTCACGAGCGGGGCCCTCGACCGATCCGGGTGTGGGATCACACGCCGTAGTACAGCTGGAACTCCAGGGGATGGGGGACCAGGGAGAGCGGCTTGAGCTCGTTCTCGCGCTTGTACTCGATCCAGGACTCGATGAGGTCCTCGGTGAAGACGTCACCGGCGAGCAGGAACTCGTGGTCCTCCTCGAGCGCCTTCAGGGCCTCCTCGAGGGTGCCCGGGGCCTTCTTGATGTCCTTGGCCTCCTCTGGCGGAAGCTCGTAGAGGTCCTTGTCGATGGGATCCGCGGGCTCGATGCGGTTGCGGATGCCGTCCAGGCCAGCCATCAGCTGCGCGGCGAACGCCAGGTACGGGTTGCACGAGGGGTCCGGGGCGCGGAACTCCAGACGCTTGGCCTTGGGGTTCGTGCCCGTGATCGGGATGCGGATGCCCGCGGACCGGTTGCCCTGCGAGTACACCATGTTCACGGGGGCCTCGTAGCCCTTGACCAGACGACGGTAGGAGTTCACGGTCGGGTTGGTGAACGCCAGGACTGCGGAGGAGTGCTCCAGCAGGCCGCCGATGTACCAGCGCGCCACGTCCGAGAGGCCCGCGTAGCCCTTCTCGTCGTAGAACAGCGGCTCGCCACCCTTCCACAGGGACTGGTGGCAGTGCATGCCTGAGCCGTTGTCGTTGAACACGGGCTTGGGCATGAACGTGGCGGTCTTGCCGAACGCGTCCGCGGTGTTCTTGATGACGTACTTGAACTTCAGCAGGTCGTCCGCGGCTGCGGTGAGGGTGGAGAACTTGTAGTTGATCTCCGCCTGGCCGGAAGCGCCCACCTCGTGGTGGGAGCGCTCCACCTCCAGGCCGATGTCGTCCAGCGCCACGCACATGGCGTCACGCAGGTCCGCCTGCTTGTCCACGGGGGAGACGGGGAAGTAGCCCCCCTTGACCGCGGTCTTGTTGGCGAGGTTGCCGCCCTCCTCCTCGCGACCGCTGTTCCACGGTGCTTCCTCGGAGTCGATCTTGTAGAACGTGGACTGCGGCTCCACCTGGAAGCGGGCGTCGTCGAAGATGAAGAACTCGGCCTCGGAGGCGAAGTTCGCGGTGTCCGCGATGCCGGTGGAGGCGAGGTACGCCTCGGCGCGCTCGGCCACGCCGCGGGGATCGCGGTGGTAGGGCTCACCGGTGCGGGGGTTCACGATGGAGCAGGTGACCACCAAGGTCTTCTCTACGCGGAACGGGTCCACGAACGCGGACTGCGGGTCCGGGATGAGCTGCATGTCGGACTCGGCGATGCCCTGGAAGCCACGGATGGAGGAGCCGTCGAACAGCTGTCCGTCGGTGAAGAAGTCCTCGTCCACCGCCTTGGCCGGCAGGTTGAAGTGCTGCTGCACACCGGGCATGTCCGTGAAGCGGAGATCGACGAAGACGACGTTCTCGTCCTGGATGTACGACAGCACTTCTTCGGCTGATTGGAACATGGACCTGTTCTCCTTCTGTAAGGGCGTCCGATCGGCGCCGCGGCGGGTGGAGCCACCGCGAGCGTCCGGTTCTGGTGTCCAGCGTAGGAACCGGGCGTTGCCCGACGGTGTCACGGGTGTTTCGTGCGTGTAACACGCGCCACCCGCGCGGTGGGGCCCCGCCGACCGGTCAGTACCCTCCCCACTCTACCGGCGGGTGACGCTGCCGGAGGATCGGGCGGCTAGGGTTGAGGGCATGGTTTCACGGCAGGACATGGGCTCGTGGCTCGACGGCGCACCCCGCGAGGGCTCGCGGTACCCGGGTGAGCGGTGGGGGCGCCCGGAACGTGGTGCCGGCTCGATCGCACGGTTCCCCGCACGGCTGGTGGCACTAACGATCGACTGGCTGCTGGCGCTCGTGCTCGCGGGCCTGTTCCTGTCCCGCTGGAACGGCTCGGGACTGATGAACCTGGCCGTGTTCTTCGTGCTCAGCGTGCTCATGGTCGGCCTCTTCGGGCGAACCATCGGGCACTGGGTCACGGGGTTGCAGGTGCAAACGATGGACGGGCGCCCGGCAGGGTTCGGCAAGGCGCTCGTGCGCACCCTGCTGCTGTGTCTGGTGATCCCCCCGCTCGTCTCGGACGAGGACCAGCGCGGATTGCACGACCGCGCGGTCGACACCGTGCTGGTGCGCGTGCGCTGACAGCTCAGGAGGGGCGAGGCCCCACCGCCGGCGGCCGCTGCCCTGACGCCGGATTCCAACATGAGGCTCCCACGTCGGGCGTTGACATCGGGTGCGGGCACGCAAAACGGGCCGGGTCTTGTGACCCGGCCCGTTCGCCCTCGTTCTTCGCGGTCTCAGTCCGCTCAGCGGCCCCGCATGGACTTGCGGTCCGGGCGTGCCCGCATGGGGTCCACGCCCTTGGGGATGGGCAGGCGGTTCTGCAGGGTGCTCATGCGGCGGTGGACCACCTGCACCTCCTGCTTGGTGAGCTTGTTGTCGAGCCCGCGCATCGTCTTGGCGAGCCTGTTCAGAGGAACCTGGCCCTCTCCGTTGCCGGACTTGATCACGTGGATGGGCACGTTCTGGATCACGGGCCCGATCCGGCGGCGCTCCTTCTTCACGAGCTTGTCCACGCGGTTCACCGGGCCCTCCGTGATGAAGACGACCCCGGGGCGTCCCACGGCGCGGAACAGCAGGTCCTTGGACTTCGGGTCCATGGCCGCGGGCTCCTCCTCCACAATCCACCCGCGCTTGAGGGTGGACAGCGCGGCACCGGCGGCGCCGGGCTGACCCTCAATCCGGGAGAACGCCGCCCGCTCAGCACGCCGGGAGAGCAGGATCACCGCGGCCAGCACAGCGAAGGGGATGCCGATCAGCAGCCACGTGATCCAGTTGCCGAGCGCCACACCGATCAGCAGGAAGACCAGCAGCACGCCCAGGCCCAGCAGGATCATCCACCACAGGATGTTCGGCTCCTGCTCGCGGGTCATCTGGAAGACCTGCTTCATCTGCGCGAAGACGCCGGGCCCCTTGGCAGCCTTGCGTTGGCGCTTCTCCTCGCGCTTGCGGTCGCGTTCGGCGGCCTTGGCCTTGGTGGACGTGGCTGGTGACACGGTGGTTCCTCGCAGTTGCTGGTAGGGGATCGCGGTCATTCTATCCGCTGGGGGACGGGCGCGGAGATGACGACGCCGCCCGGGTCGCGGGCGGCGTCGTCATGCGAGAGCGGTGCCGGCTCAGCCCAGCCGGGCGAGCAGGCTCGAGGCCTCCTGCGTGGCGGAGCCGGAATCGTCGATGTGCGAGAGGTGCTCCGGGATCTCGCGGCCCATTTTCTTCATCGCGCGGGCCCACAGCTTGCCGGCGCGGTAGCTGGAACGGACCATCGGCCCGGCCATGACGCCCAGGAAGCCGATCTCCTCGGCGGCCTTGGAGAGCTCCACGAAGGTTTCCGGCTTCACCCAGCGGTCGATCGGGTGGAACGTGGGGCCGGGGCGCAGGTACTGGGTGAGGGTGATGATGTCGCAGCCGGCGTCGTGCAGGTCGCACAGCGCCTCGTAGACCTCGTCGTCCGTCTCGCCCATGCCGAGGATCAGGTTAGACTTCACGATCATCCCGTTGTCCTTGCCCTGGGTCAGGACGTCCAGGGAGCGCTCGTACGCGAAGGCCGGGCGGATCTGCTTGAAGATCCGCGGGACGGTCTCCAGGTTGTGCGCGAACACCTCGGGCTGGGCGTCGATGACCTGCTGCAGGGCGTCGGGCTGGCCCTTGAAGTCGGGAATGAGGATCTCCACGCCGGTGCTGGGGTTCATGGCGTGGATCGCACGGATGGTCTCTGCATTCAGCCAGGCGCCGCCGTCCGAGAGGTCGTCACGCGCCACTGAAGTCACGGTGGCGTAGCGCAGACCCAGGTCCCGCACGGACTCCGCGACCTTCCGGGGCTCCTGCACGTCCACCATGCCGGGCTTGCCCGTTGCGATGTCGCAGAAGTCGCAGCGCCGCGTGCAGGTGTCCCCGCCGATGAGGAACGTGGCCTCCCGGTCCTCCCAGCACTCGTAGATGTTGGGGCACCCGGCCTCCTCGCACACCGTGTGGAGTCCGCGGCCGCGTGCCATGGACTTCAGCTCCGTGAACTGGGGGCCCATCTTCGCGGTGTTCTTCAGCCAGGACGGCTTCTTCTCGATGGGGACCTCTGCATTGCGTGCCTCCACGCGCAGCAGCTTGCGGCCTTCGGGGGCGATGGTCATGGGTTCTCCTCGCTGGTGACGCTGGCGTGGCCCGTGCCCACCCGGTGCGGTGGTGGGGGCCGTTGTCGAGAGTGGTTGACGACTGGGGCGTGTCAGGACGCGGGGATGGCGTCCGGGGCGGCAGTGGTCTCCCTTGCGGCGGTGGGGACGTACTCGTGCCGCAGCATGGGTGCTGGTGCGGGGGTGGGTGGTTCGAAGGGTACGCACAAATCTGCCTCGCGGGCCGCGAGCTCCTGCTCCATACGCGCGACAACGTCCACGGGGTCGATCCGATTCCCGGTCTCCGCACTGAGAGAGGTGACGCCCGCATCCGTGATGCCGCACGGGATGATCTTGCCGAACGGACGGAGGTCGTTGGAGCAGTTCAGGGCAAAACCGTGCATGGTGGCGCGCTTGGAGACTTGGACGCCGATGGCGGAGATCTTGCGGTCCGGTCCGCGCTCGTCCGCGAGCACCCACGCGCCGGAACGGCCGGCGACGGTGGTGGCGGGCACCCCGAAGTCCCGCACGACGGCCACGATCACCTCTTCGAGGACCCGCACGAAACGCACGACGTCCAGGGGGATCGGCAGACGCACGATGGGGTAGCCCACGAGCATGCCTGGGCCGTGGTAGGTGAGTTTGCCGCCGCGGCCGATGGGCACCACCTCGGTGCCGTCCCACGGATACTCGTGCTTCTCGGTCCTGCGCCCGGCCGTGTAGACGGGATCGTGCTCGACCATCAGCACGGTGTTGCCGCGCGTTCCGGCCACGACCTCCCGGTGGACCTCACGCTGCAAGTCCAGGCACTCGCGGTAGTTCACCAGGTTCGGTGCCAAGCCGACGCGTTCGAAGTGCAGAGCCATTCGGACAGCTTATCCCTTCTCCCCAGCCTGTGGATAACGTGCGCGGAGACGGTTTCCGACGGGCACAGTGGGGTCATGAGCGAACATCGTGCCCACGGCCGGACCCGTCACGCCGGGCAGGGTCCGGGCCACGTCGAGGACACGGCAGGCGGGTCCACCGGGCGTCACCGAACCACGGAGGAACGGGTGAGGGCGGCCCGAAGGACACCTTCGGCCGCGGAGCCACTGGATCACGGGGGAGTCGTGCCACCCGCTCTCGAGCCGGTCTCTCCTGATGCTGCAGCACCCGCTGCTGCATCGCTCGTTTCTGGCCCGTCTGCGGACCTGCCGCCAGGTCCGGTCGACGGCGGGCGCACCGTTGACCGGCATGCACCCGGGGGCACCAGCGGAGCCGCCACCGCGGGTGGCGACGTGGTCGGCCGAGGTCCATCGCTTGCGGTGGAGCGCCGTGCGGCCCAGGGGGAGGGGCTGGAACTCGTCGAGCGGCTCGCGGAGGGCGGCGGCACCCGCACCTGGCTCGCCCGGGAGCAGTCCACCCGCGAGGGGTTCACCGTGACGTTCGCCGTGTCCGAGGACCCTGAACGACGCCGCCCGGTCGAGGCTGACTTCGCGGCGCTCGTCGACGCCTGGGCGCAGGAGACCCATCCCGCCCTGGTGGGCGTCCGGGCGGTGATCGCGGACGGGACGATCCACAGGAACGCCGCAGCTCCGGCTGGTGGCTCGCCCCGCGGGGACGGAGTGGACCGGGGCGCCCTCGTGGCTGAGCACGTGAAGGCTCGACCCCTCGCCGAGATCATGGGCGAGCAGGGCCGAGTGGCACCGGAGACTCTGCTGCCGGTTCTCGCGGATGCCGCCCGGGGGCTGTCACGGCTGCACGAGCGCGGGTGGGTGCACGGCGCGCTGAGTGCGCGGCATGTGCTCGTGACTCCCGACGGCAGGGCGCTGCTGGACGGCTACGGCGTTCGTGCCGGTGCCCGCCCCGGGCCTCCGGCATGGGGGCAGGCCCAGGACACGGACGCCCGCCAGGAGCTTGCGGACCGGGCCGTGGGCTTGGGCCGGGCCCACCACCACATGGACGAGGCGGGCCCGGTGGCAGCGGGTTCCTCCACCGAGGTGAGCGCGGCTCAGGACGTCCACGACCTTGCCGTCACAGGGTGGCTCGCACTCACCGGACGCTACCCGGGCCCGGATGCGCACCGGGTGCCACTGAGCCTCATGTGTCCCAACGCGCCGCGTCACCTGGTGCTGATGCTCGAGGGCGCACTGTGCGACGACCCCGCGCAGCGGCCCTCCGCCCACGAGCTCGCCACCGGATTCGACACACCTGTCCGGAAGCCGTCGCCCGCGCGTCGCCCGCCCGAGCGCATGACACCCGAGGTGATCAGGGCCGACGGGACGGTGCTGCGGCCGCGCCGTCGCCCGTTCGCCGCTGCCGCGCTCCGACTCGGCGGACGCAGCGAACGGTCCCAGGGCAGAGGGGGAGAACGTGCGCGGACGGTGGGGCAGGCCACCGCCGGGACTGCCGCCACGGACGGAGAGAGCCACGGTCCACGTCGCGTCCTTGCGATCACGGCGGCCGTCCTCGCTGCCGCAGCGATCGTCTGGGTGCTCGCGAACTGGCCCGACGGCGACGTCGTGGCCGGAACCGGAGCCACGGCGTCGCCCGCGGCTCCCGAGGACGCACGCAGCCCCGATGAGGCGCGCGGCTTCGAGGTGAGCGCCAACCCGTCCGGAACCAGCGGAGCCGGGGGAAACACCGATGAATCCGCGTCGCGGGATGCTGGGGGGACCGGCGGCGGGTCACCTCGCCAGGTGGCACCCTCGGCGTCCGGGGGATCGTCCGCGGGTACGGGAACGGCTCCGGGAGAGAGCATGCAGGACAAGGACCGGGAGGCTCGCGGGGCCGTGGGAGACCTCGTGGCCCGGAGGGCGGCCGCGCTCGCGGCCGGTGACGAGGCCGCCGCGGAGGCGGTGTACGTCCCGCGGTCCGGTCTTGCGGCCCGTGACAAGGACCTGATACGTCGAGCGGCTGCGCGGGGCGGGGCGGATGCCGGCACGACAGAGCTCTCAGAACTCCGGATGGAGGTCGTCTCACTTGCCGAGCAGAAGCCGGACACGGCGGCGCGCCTCTCACCCGCCGACGCTGCCCGCACGAGGACCTACAACGCCGAGGTGGTCACCCGGGGCTGGCGTGGCACACTGCCCACGGGATCCGCCGTGACAGGGGACGGGGACCTGGCCAGGCAACGGCTGCGCATCACCATCACGGCGACAGCGCAGGGCTGGCGTCTCGCGGACGTCACCCCGCTCACCGCGCCGGGGTGACCGGCCACGACCGGGGGCGAGCCGAACCGCTGCCACGGACGGCGGCGTGCGGAGGCCGACGACACGGGGACGAGGGGCGGGTGCGTCGACCAGTGGGGGAACGGCGGCGGCACGAGCTGAAGGGACGTCGATCAGTGGTGGGCGGCCTACGGCACCGTCCGCGGGAACTTGGACGAAAGGGCAAGAAACGCCGAACGCCCGGGTGAGGGC
This sequence comes from Kocuria salsicia, assembly GCF_039532055.1. Lineage (NCBI taxonomy): Bacteria > Bacillati > Actinomycetota > Actinomycetes > Micrococcales > Micrococcaceae > Kocuria > Kocuria salsicia. The sequence continues at coordinate 123,028 of NZ_BAAARF010000003.1, forward strand.
ACCCGGGCGTTCGTCAGCTGTCAGCGGCTCACCAGAAGACGGCCACCGCCGCGTTGATGAGGGCCATGCCGCCCACCGCGTGGGCGAGTCCGGTGGACACCGGCTCGCCCCGCTGGGTCTTGCGCATGCCGATGAACGCGGCGACTAGCACCACCAGGAGGATGACGAACTTCACGCCGATCTTGGCGAAGTTGAGGCTGTCGTGGCCGCCGCTCATCTCACGGATACCCACCATGACGAGGCCCGTGACGAGCATCAGCACAGCGGCCCAGAACTGGCTGACCGTGACGGTGGGAGTCTTCATGGTGTAGATCCAGGTGCCGACTATGACGGCCACACCCACGATGTGAAGGAAGAGCATGAGGCTGAGAAGAAAGGTCATGCTTCGAGGGTAACCGAGTGTCGCCTGAACCATTGACACCTGCCGGGGCGTGGGGGTAGGCAAACACACTCGAGAACGACAGCGGGCCCGGACCACCGGGTGCACACGGCACGCGACAGCCCGGGCCCGCGGGCACCGGGATGGCGGTGAGGTCGAGGACCCCGTCCTCACCGCCGAGCGGTCAGGCTCAGAGACCCACCTCGGACTCGAACTGACCGGCCTCGAGGCGCTTCTTGAGGGTGCTCAAGAAGCGGCCGGCGTCCGCGCCGTCCACGAGCCGGTGGTCGTAGGTCAGGGACAGGTAGCACATGTGACGGATGGCGATGGTGTCGTTGCCGTCCGCGTCCGCGATGACCATGGGCCGCTTCACGATCGAGCCCGTGCCCAGGATGCCGACCTGGGGCTGGTTGATGATCGGCGTGTCGAACAGCGCGCCGAAGGACCCGATGTTCGTGATCGTGAACGTCCCACCGGTCAGGGCATCCGGCGAGATGCTGCCGTCCTTGGCGGCGCCACCGAGCTCGGCGATCTGCTTGGCGAGACCGCCGAGGTTCAGATCGCCGGCGTTCTTGACCACCGGCACGAGGAGTCCGCGCGGGGTGTCCACGGCGATGGCGATGTCCTCGGAGGAGTTGTAGACGATCTCCTTGGAGTCTTCCTTGAACATCGCGTTCAGCACGGGGTGCGCCTGCAGGGCTTCGGCCACGGCCTTCGCGAAGAAGGGCATGAAGGTGAGCTTGGCGCCCTCGCGCTTCTGGAACTGGTCCTTGACCTTCTGCCGCAGCTGCGCGACACGGGTCATGTCCACCTCGGTGACCTGCGTGAGCTGCGCCGAGACCTCGAGGGACTCGCGCATCCGCTTGGCAATGGTCATGCGGATGCGCGGGGCCTTCTCGGTGGTGCCGCGCTTGGGGTCGGCCGCCGGGGCAGCGGCCGGAGCAGCCTTGCCGGAACTCTGCGTGGACACAGCCGGGGACATGTCCGCTCCGGTATCCGTGGTGGCGGGCGCCACGGACTTCTCGGCCTTCTCCGCGGCGGACAGGACGTCCTGCTTGCGGATGCGGCCCCCCACGCCGGTGCCGGAGATCGTGGAGAGATCCACGTTCTTCTCGCGGGCCAGCTTGCGCACGAGCGGCGTCACGTACCCGGGCACATCCTTGCCCGCGGACGGGGCGGACTCGGCCGGCTTCGACGGCGTCTTCTCCGACTCGGACTCAGCCGTGGGCGCCTGAGAAGTCTTCGCCTCGGCGGCCTGTTCGGTGTTCTCTCCGGAGTCGGCGGTGGTTGCGGCGTCCTCGATTGCTTCGGCCTTGGTCTCTCCGGACTGGTCGGAGGAGCCGTTGTCCGAAGAGCCGTTGTCGGAGTCGGAGGACCCGGCGGTGGACTCGTCGCCGACGATCGCCAGCACCTGGCCGACCTCGGCGTCCTCGTCCTCCTGGACCTTGATCTCCAGCAGGGTGCCGGCCACGGGGGAGGGGACCTCGGTGTCGACCTTGTCGGTGGAGACCTCAAGCAGGGGCTCATCGACCTCGATGGTTTCGCCGACCTGCTTGAGCCAGCGGGTCACGGTGCCCTCGGTCACGGACTCGCCGAGTGCGGGAAGGGTGACCTCCACCGAGTTGCCCGAGGCCTGCTTCGTGTCAGCCTTGGGCGCCTGCTCGGGCTCGCTCTTCTGCTCGGCGGGCTCCCCGGAAGCCTTCGCCGGGGCGTCGTCCTGCGTGGCGGCGTCGTCGGAACCGGAGTCGCCGGAACCGGAGCCGTCGCCGATGACGACCAACGCACCACCGACCTCGACGTCCTCGTCCTCCTCGACCAGGATCTTCTCGATCACACCGGCCACGGGGGAGGGGACCTCGGTGTCGACCTTGTCCGTTGAGACCTCCAGCAGGGGCTCGTCCACGGCCACTTCGTCGCCCACCTGCTTCAGCCAGCGGGTCACGGTACCTTCGGTGACAGACTCGCCCAGTGCGGGCAGGTTCACGGTTTCAGACATTGTTTCGTCCGTCCCTCTCTCAAGATTCGAAAAGTGTGCGGGGGGCCTGGGTGCGGGCCCCCGCGGAGTTGGGAACCGGGCGCCAGCCCGAGGGTGGGCACCCGGTTCCAGTGGATCAGCCGTGCAACGGGATACCGGCCAGTGCCATGGCCGCCTCACCGATGGCCTCATTCTGTGTGGGGTGGGCGTGGACGAACGCCGCCACGTCCTCCGGGTAGGCCTCCCAGTTCACCATGAGCTGGCCCTCGCCGATCTGCTCGCTGATGCGGGTGCCGATCGCGTGGAAGCCGACGATGGGGCCGTCCTTCTCGCGCACCAGCTTGATGAAGCCGCCGGTGCCGAGAATCGAGCTCTTGCCGTTGCCTGCCAGGTTGTACTCGAAGGTCTCCACGTTGTCCTTGCCGAACTTCTCCTCGGCCTTGGGCTGCGAGTAGCCCACGGACGCGATCTCCGGCTCCGTGAAGGTGACCTTGGGGACGTTGATGTCCGGGACGACCACGGGGTTCAGCCCGGCGATCTCCTCGGCCACGAAGCGGCCCTGCTGGTAGCCGCGGTGTGCCAGCTGCACGCCGGGGACGATGTCGCCGATCGCATAGATGCTGCCCACGCCCGTGTGCAGCCGCTCGTTCGGGGTCACGAAACCGCGGTCCATGGGGATGCCCTGCTCCTCGAAGCCCATGTCCGCGGTGTTGGGGCCGCGGCCCACGGCCACGAGCACGACGTCGGCCTCGAACTCCTTGCCATCCGCGAGGGTGACCTTGGCGCCGTCGTCGTTCTGCTCGACCTTCTCGAAGAACGTGCCGAGGTTGTACTTGATGCCGCGCTTCTTGAACTCGCGCTCGAGCGTCTTGATGATGGCGGGGTCCTCGTTGGCGACGAGGTGGGGCAGGCCCTCGATCACGGTGACGTCCACGCCGAAGGAACGCCACATGGAGGCGAACTCGCAGCCGATGACGCCGCCGCCCAGAACGATCGCGGACTTGGGCACGAAGTCGATCTCCAGGGCCTCCGTGGAGGTCATCACGCGGCCCCCGATCTCGATGCCGAGGGTCTTGGAGACCGAGCCGGTGGCCAGGATGATGTGCTTGCCGGTGTAGGTGGTGCCGTCCACGTCGATCGTGTTGGGCCCGGTGAGCTTGCCGTTGCCAGCGATGACGTCCACCTTGCGCATCTTCATGAGCCCGGTCAGACCCTTGTACTTGCCCTGCACGATCTTGTTCTTGTAATCGCGCACCGCACCCATGTCGATGGACTCGAGGGTGGCCTTGATGCCGTACTTCTCGGACTCCCGGGCGCCCTCGGCCAGCTCAGCCGAGTGCAGGTACGCCTTCGTGGGGATGCAGCCCCAATGCAGGCACGTGCCGCCGAGCTTCTCCTTCTCGACCAGAGCCACGCTGTAGCCCAACTGGACTGCGCGCAGTGCTGCGGAGTATCCGGCGGATCCTCCGCCCAGGACCAGGATGTCGTATTGGTTGTCGGCCACGTTGGCTCCTCGGGGTTCGAGTGCTTGGTTAGGGTGCCCGCCCGAGGCCCGATCCGGGGTCTGTGAAGGGCGGTCACGGTTGGGGTCCAGCCTAACGCCACGCCCGGGGGCCCACCATGTATTGCGTGCCGGTGGGCCCCCGCTGCGTGGCGTGTCCGCGATGGGCAGAAGCCTACTCGGCGTGCTCCCGCGCAATCGCCAACAGGGTTCGGACGCCGAAGCCTGTCCCCTCCTTGGGTGTGTAGCCCCACGGCTGGGACTCGTTGAACGACGGCCCGGCGATGTCGATGTGGGCCCAGGGGATCCTGCGCCCGCGGTGCTCCGGGACGAACTCCCGCAAAAACAGCCCGGCCACGAGCATCCCGCCGTGCTTGTCACCGATGTTCTTCAGGTCCGCGACGAATGAGTCGAGCGAGGGCCGCAGGTGCTCGGGCAGCGGCATGGGCCACGCCGGCTCGCCCGCACGGGTGGCGGCCCGCACGGCGAGGTCGCGGGCGGCGTCGTCGCCCATCACGCCGGCGGTGCGGACACCGAGGGCTGCCATCTGCGCGCCGGTCAGGGTGGCGATGTCCACGATGGCGTCCGGGTGCTCCTGCCCGGCGGCCCACAGGCCGTCGGCGAGGACGAGACGGCCCTCGGCGTCCGTGTTCAGCACCTCGACGGTGTGCCCGCTGTGCATGGTGAGAACATCGCCGGGGCGGGTCGCGGAGCCCGAGGGCAGGTTCTCGGCGAGGCACAGCCAGCCGGTCACGGCCACGGGAAGCTCCAGTGCGGCCGCGGCGAGGACTGTGCTCAGCACGGCGGCCGCGCCGGCCATGTCCGACTTCATCGTCATCATGGAGGCCGGGGGCTTCAGGGAGAGGCCGCCGGAGTCGAACGTGATGCCCTTGCCCACGAGCGCCACGTGCTTCTTGGCGCGGGACGGGGCCCAGTGCACCTTCACCAGGCGCGGTCCGTTGACCGAGCCGGCACCCACGCCGAGCAGGCCGCCGTAGTTGCCGCGGGTGAGCTCCTTCTCCGCGAGGACCTCCACCGAGACCTTCGTGCCCTTCGCAGCGGTGCGGGCCACGTCCGCCACGAACTCGGGGGTCGCGGTGTCCGGGGAGAGGTCCACGAGCGTGCGGGCCAGGCGCACGGCTCGCGCCACGTGCGCCGCGCGCTGGAGGGTGGGCCCGGCATCCTTGCCGAGGTTCTTGGCAACCGCCACGGCGGCGGAGGCCAGCGGTGCGTCGTCGTCGGAGAGGGTCCGGGACTTCTGAGCGGTGTAGTGGAACGCGCCGAGCGCGACGCCCTCGGCGACGGCCTGGGCGTCCTCGGCGCCGGTCACGGGCAGCGCGACGGTCGCGGACGCTGCCCGCCCCTGGAGGGCACGGGTGGCGGCACCGGCGGCGCGGCGCAGGTTCTCGCGGCGCTCGTCCGCCTCACCGCGGCCGAGTCCCACGAAGAGGACGTCGCCCGCGCGGACGTCGTCGGGTGCGGGCACCACGACGACGCTCTCGAGGCTGCCGCGCGCACCGGCGCGCTCGGCGAGCTCGTTCAGACGACGGCGCAGGCCCCCCTTGACGTCGCCCGGAACCGCGACGGCGCCGTCATGGGAGACGCCGAGGACCAGTGCGTCCGCGGGGGCGTCCCCGAGGGGCTTGGTGGTGACGGTGAGCTGCACCTCGTGGGTGGCGAGGATCTCCTGCGGTGTGGTCACTGTGGCGTCCTTTCACGGATGTCCTGGAAACGGGGCCGGGCCGCACGGGTGGTGCGACGGCCCCGGGCGCGGTGCGCCCACGTGTGACCGATCCTAACGACCCGCGGTGACGCGCACCGGGGAATAGGCGGTGCCCGGGATCGCGTTGTACCACCACGAGCCGGTTTCGGCCCCGTTTCCGGGGCGCACGGCGCACGAGCCCACAAGGAGGAGATGTGCTGGATCCCACGGCCCTGTACCTGGGCAATCCCGCGTTGCTGAGCGATGAGAGGCTGCGCGGCCTGCCCCTGATCGTCGCGCTGTCCGGGTACGTGGAGGCGGGTCATCTTGCCGGACAGATCGAGGCCGTCGTCCTCGACTCCATGCCCAGCGAGACCGTCGTCCGCTTCGACCTGGATCAGCTCTACGACTACCGCTCCCGGCGGCCCCGCGTCACGTTTGCCGAGGACCACTTCGAGGACTGGGAAGCTCCGGAACTGAACCTCCACGTGGTCACGGACGGGCTGGACCGCCACTTCCTGCTGCTCACCGGCCCCGAGCCGGACACCCAGTGGGAGCGCTTTGCGGCCGCCGTGGTGGGACTCGCGCAACGGTTGCGCGTGAGCCTGGTGGCGCTGGTGAGTGGGATCCCCATGCCGGTTCCCCACACGCGGCCCGTGCTGGTCTCAGCGCACGGGCCCCGCGCGGATCTGCTGCCCCGCACGGACGGCAGCAAGCCCACCTTCGAGATCAGCGCGTCCGCGTCCCACCTGCTCGAGCTGCGGCTGCAGGAGGGCGGGATCGACCACGTGGGACTGTCCGTTCATGTCCCCCAGTACCTCGCGGAGTCCTACCTCCCGCAGGCGGCGGTCGCGGCCCTGGAGTACCTCAGCGCCGTCACCGGTCGCACGCTGCCCACGGATGAGCTGCGCGAGGCCTCCCGGGACGTGGTTCGCCAGATCGACGAGCAGGCGGGCTCCTCCCCTGAGGTCCAGGCCGTGATCGAGAACATGGAACGGCGATACGATGACGTGGTGGACGCGTCCGCCCGCCGCTCAATCCTCGCCGGGCCCGACGACGCCGACCTCCCCGATGCCGACGACCTCGGTGCCGCCGCAGAGGCGTTCCTGGCCGGTCGCAGCGACCCGGAGGACCACCAGCAGTAGAGGACCCGTGGCCCACGTGCGCGGGTCGCCGTGAACCAGCCCGCGGAGGCCCTCCCCTCATGTCCGACGCAGCAACACCCCCACCGTCCACGTACAAGGATTCGACCACCGCGTGGTTGATCCTGGCGATGGGGGTGTTCGCTTACTTCTCCGCCGTGGCGCAGCGCACAAGCTTCGGCGTGGCCACCGTGGAGGCGGCGGACCGCTTCCAGACCGCGGCCTCCGGGCTGTCGATGTTCTCCATGATGCAGGTGCTGGTCTACGCCGTGCTGCAGGTTCCCGTGGGGGTGCTCGTGGACCGCTACGGCCCGCGCATCCTGATCACCGTGGGAGCGGTGTCCATGGCCGCGGGCCAGCTGCAGCTCGCGGCGGCGCAGTCCGTGACCGGCGGCGTGGTGGGGCGCATCCTGGTGGGTGCCGGCGACGCCGCCACGTTCGTGTGCGTGATGCGGCTGCTTCCCGTGTGGTTCTCCGCGCTGAAGGTGCCGATGCTCACCCAGGTGGTGGGGATGACCGGCAACCTGGGGCAGCTCTTCTCAGTGATCCCGTTCGCCGTGCTGCTGCATGCCACCGGATGGGTGCCGTCCCTCGTGACGATGGCGGGCATGTGCGTGCTCGCGGCGGTGCTCTCCGGTCTCGTGCTGCGCAACAACCCGCCGGGGGTGCGGGTCCTCAACGACAGCATCTCCTTCGCCTCTGTCCGCGCCTCCATGAGCCAGTCCCTGCGCGAGCCGGGCACCCAGCTGGGGTTCTGGGTGCACTTCACCGTGCAGTTCGTGGGCAACACGTTCGCCCTGATGTGGGCCTACCCCTACCTGCAGAACGCCCAGGGTCTCGATCCCACGCAGGCGTCGTTCGTGATGACGGTCTACGTGGTCTTCAACGTGGTCGTGGCACCGTTCGTGGGCAAGCTGAGTGCACGGTTCGCCCGACGCCGCTCCCGCCTGGTGCTCTCGTTCTGCGTGATGGCATGGTCAGGATGGGCGATCCTGCTGCTGTGGCCGGGCCACGCGCCCCTGGCCGTGGTGTACGTGTGCGTGTGCATGATTGCGCTGTCCCTGCCGGCCTCGATGATCGCGTTCGACATCGTGCGCGCCTTCAACCCGCCGCAGCGCGGCGGCACGGCCACCGGTCTCGCGAACGTGGGCGGCTTCGCGGCGTCCCTGCTCGCCATCTACGTGACGGGCCTCGTGCTGGACCTGCTTCACGGAGCCGGGCTCTCACCCAGCCTGTACGACGGCGAGGCGTTCCGTCCGGCGATCGCGGCCCAGGGCCTCGTGGCACTTGTGGGCACCGTGGCCATTCTGCGCTGCACCCACAAGGTGCGCCGGGCACACGGGGCCGACGCGGTCTGACGCGACCCCGGGGCCGCACGGTGGGCGGCCTGCACAGGCGACGGGGCTGCGCGGCGGCGTCGTGGCTCGTCCCGAGGTGACGGTGGCTAACGCGTTTCCTGGGCGCGGTGTGTCGAGTCTGGTCCCATGACCCTGACCCACGAAGACCACGGACCCGTGGTCCGCATCCGCCACCCCGAGGATCTCCTCGCCCTGATTCCGCACCAGCTGGGGTACAGACCGCGTGACGCGTGCGTCCTCGTCGTTCCCGGTGGAGACAGTGGCGTGCTCCTGCTGACGATGGCACGTCCCCCGGTGGACGTCCCTCCGGAGGGGGTGAGCCGCGAGGTGTCCAAGGCCCTGGAGCACCTGCCCGGTGCCGCTGACGTGATCGTCGTCGTCTACCGGGAGGCCATACCCGAGAGCACCGCGTCCGAGCTGGTCGCGCTCACTCAGCAGTGGGAGGAGATCGCCGGGGCAGTGGGGGTGGAGCTGCTCACCGTGCTCCTGGTGACGCCCCGGTTCTGGTGGAACCCGGTCCAGCCGCACGTGGCCCGCCCCATCACGCTGGTCGAGGACAGCCCGGTCAACGCGCAGCTCGTCGCGCTGGGCAGTGCCCTGGAACCGCCGGCACCGGGGGAGGATCCACGATGGCAGAAAGCGTTGCGGGAGAAGGCGGGGGAACTCGCCGGGCCCGGACGCGTCGCGACTGCGCACGCGGCGACCAGCGGCCAGGAGGCCCGGTGCGCGACAACCGGGGGCGATCCCTGCCCGGGAGTGGATGCGGCACCTCGTGGTGCTCGGTTCGGTGACAGACCACGATCCAGTGGCACGCCAGGTTCCGGTGCCGCGTCGTCGCCCTCGCCCACGTCGCTCGCCGCGTGGGACCGCACGCTGCGGCGCGTGCAACGGCGTCGGCAGGACTGGGTGGCTGCGGTGCTCGAGACACCCGCCGCAGACCTGCGGGACATGCTGGACGGCCTGCGGGACGAGGCCGCGCGCACGTGCCTCTTCTATGCGTGGCTGTGCGGGGACCGTGTACGTGCGGAGGCCGCGTGGCTCGCTCTGCGCCCCGCCATCGCCAGGGTGCGAGGCGGAGCTGGCGGGTCCGAGCCGGATGCAGAGGCGGTCGACGAGGCGCTGCGGTGCGTGGTCGCCGTGGCCGGGGAGTGGGAGGGCCCACCGCACTGGGAGTCGATCGAGGTGGCACACCGCATCCTCCAGGTGCTGGACGGAATCGCCCACGCGCGGGTGGGCGGGGGCGGTTGCGCGCCGGCGGGCGGGGTGCTCACGGCGGAGACCGCGGACACGGTGGTGGCCGCCCTGGCCCAGCTGGAGTTCTTCCGGGGACGGGCGCACACCGCCGCGCGCCTGCTTGTCCGCTGCACCGCGGACGCGGAGTCTGCCGTGCAGCGGCCCGGCGGGGCGGTTGCGGAGGTGCGCGGGCGGCTCCAGCGCCTGGGTACGCCATGGTGGTGCACGGACCCCCGGACGGGCTGGCCGGGGAGGAGCTGGTGGGTGCGGCAGACGGCGGGCTGAGTCCCGCGGTGAAAAAAGATTCCCACCCTGGGAACAATCCCAGGGTGGGCGGCGTTACCGCCTGTAGGACCCTCAGAGTCCCGGCGAGAACCGCGTGTCGCGGTGCCGGACTTGACAGGGTCATAGGTGTGTTGGCCGCTGGTGCGGCGAGCACCCTGTCTCTGTCCAACGAAAGGCTTTCCGTGTCACCAGCTGCCAGCAAGACCGCATCCGGATCACAGGCTCCCGAGGCGGGGACCGACTCGGCTGAGACCACCGCCCAGACCACCACTGCCAAGAGGGCCCCGGCCAAGAAGTCGACCGCGGCCAAGAAGACGGCGGCCCGCAAGTCCACTGCCGCCAAGCGCACCACTGCGGTGGCGAGCAGCGCGGGCAAGACCGCCGCGACCAAGACCACTGCGGCGTCGTCCGCGGCCACTGACGAGTCCGCGGCAGCCGGGTCCACGATGTCGGAGACCGCCGCCGATGCCAAGCCCGCGGCGAAGAAGACCGCCGCGCGCAAGACGGCGGCTCCGAAGAAGACGACCACGCGCAAGACCACGGCCACCAAGACCACGGCCACCAAGACGGCCGCCACCAAGAGCACCGACGCGTCGAAGACCGCCGCCTCCCCGGCGTCCGGCACGGTGAAGCCCGCCACCCGAAAGGCGGCCGCCAAGCCCGCGGCGAAGCCCGCCGGTACGGGCCGGGGCCGCAAGAAGGCCGATCCCGTGGACGAGGTCCTCGCCGAGGACGAGCTCGTCACCGAGGAGCCCCAGGACGAGGACGAGGAGTCGCAGGAGTCGCAGCAGGCTTCCGCTGAGGAATCCGCGCAGCTCATGAAGGGCCGTCAGGACCGCAGCGCCCGTGGGTTCGTGCTGACCAACAACGACGACGACGACGCCCCGGCCCAGCAGGTCGTGGTCGCCGGTGCCACCGCGGACCCCGTCAAGGACTATCTCAAGCAGATCGGCAAGGTGGCCCTGCTCAACGCGGAGCAGGAGGTGGACCTCGCGCTGCGCATCGAGGCCGGCCTCTACGCCGAGCACAAGTTCGCCGAGGAGCAGGACTCCATGGACGCGGACACCCGCCGGGCGTACAGGTGGGTCATCCACGACGGCCGCCGCGCGAAGAACCACCTGCTCGAGGCGAACCTGCGCCTCGTGGTCTCCCTGGCGAAGCGCTACACCGGTCGCGGCATGCTTTTCCTGGACCTGATCCAGGAGGGCAACCTGGGCCTGATCCGTGCGGTCGAGAAGTTCGACTACACCAAGGGCTTCAAGTTCTCCACGTACGCGACGTGGTGGATACGTCAGGCCATCACCCGCGCCATGGCGGACCAGGCTCGCACCATCCGCATCCCCGTGCACATGGTGGAGGTCATCAACAAGCTGGCCCGCGTTCAGCGCCAGATGCTCCAGGACCTGGGACGCGAGCCCACCCCGGAGGAGCTGGCCAACGAGCTGGACATGACGCCGGAGAAGGTCGTGGAGGTGCAGAAATACGGCCGTGAGCCCATCTCGCTGCACACCCCACTGGGTGAGGACGGCGACTCCGAGTTCGGCGACCTCATCGAGGACTCCGAGGCCGTGGTGCCCGCGGACGCGGTGTCCTTCACCCTTCTGCAGGAGCAGCTGCACTCCGTGCTGGACACCCTCTCCGAGCGGGAGGCCGGTGTGGTGGCCATGCGTTTCGGGCTCACGGACGGCCAACCCAAGACCCTGGACGAGATCGGCAAGGTCTACGGGGTGACCCGCGAACGGATCCGCCAGATAGAGTCCAAGACCATGTCCAAGCTGCGCCACCCGTCCCGCTCCCAGGTGTTGCGGGACTACCTGGACTGATGACAGGGACGACCGCGGGAGCGGAGCACACGATGACCGCACGGGACACGCAGGTACAGGGGATCTTCAACCGGATCACCACCTCCTACGACCGGGTCAACTCGCTCATGACGCTTGGTCGCCACGCGGCCTGGTGCCGTGAGGTCGCCCAGCGTGCCGGCGTGGGTCCCGGGGGCCGGGTCCTGGACATCGCCACCGGCACCGGCGAGATCGCCCTGGCGCTGCGACGTCGGGAACCGCGGGCGGAGGTCGCGGGCGTGGACTTTTCGGAGAAGATGCTCGAGACGGCCCGCACCAAACCCGGTGCCGACGCCATCACGTGGGAGTTCGCGGACGCCCACAGCCTGCGCTTCGACGACGAGTCCTTCGACGCGGTGACGCACGGCTACCTGCTGCGCAACGTGAGCGACGTACCGCGCGTGCTGGCTGAGCAGGTGCGGGTGCTGCGCCCGGGCGGCCGCGTCGTCGTGCTGGAGACGGCGCCGCCCCGGGGCGCGTTGCGGTTGGCGATCTCGGCGGGCATGAGTGTGGTGCTGCCTCTGCTCGGTCAGGTGGTGGCGGGAGACCGCCGCGCCTACGACTACCTCAAGGACTCCACGCTCGGGTTCATCCAGCCCGCCCGCGTTGCGGAGCTGATGCGCGAGGCCGGTTTCGTGGACGTGGGCTACGAGAGCAAGTACCTGGGCACCAACGTGATCCTCTGGGGCCGCAAGCCCGGGTCCTGAGTTCGCGGACGACACTGCTGGACGCAGCAGAAGGGGCACACATCCATGGATGCGTGCCCCTTCTCGTCGTCCCCAAGGCCCGGTGTCACCCGGGCCGCGTGGTCTTCTCAGGCTCCGATGCGCTGGGTCTCGTCCTGCCACGATGACGCCAGGGGACGCAGCTTGTCCTCGTTGACGCGGGCGTGGTGGGCGCAGAACAGCAGCTCGCCGCCCGTGGACTCGAGGACCACGCGCACGTATGCCTGGGCACCGCAGGCGTCGCAACGGTGGGTTGCGTTGAGTTCACGCGTTTCGACAGTCGCGTTCATGGGATCCTCCTCACAAGTACGGGATGCGGCCTCGCACGCCGGTGCGGCCGCGGTGCGGTCCCGGGAACACCCGGGGCCGCACGTTCCAGTACAACCCACGGGCCCGGGGATTGCTTCCCGGGATCCCGCGGTTTCGCCCACCGCGCACAAACGTCGGGGCCGCCGTCTAGAGTGAGACAGTCCCACCCCGCCCGCGCGCGGCACCCCCAGACTCCGGGAGAAGCTCAACCGTGACACCGTCTCGCTCCGAATACAACGCCCGTCACCTCTCCGTGCTGGAGGGACTGGAAGCGGTGCGCAAGCGCCCGGGCATGTACATCGGCTCCACGGACTCGCGGGGTCTCATGCACTGCCTGTGGGAAGTCATCGACAACTCGGTGGACGAGGCGTTGGCGGGCTACGGTCAGGACATCGCGGTGATCCTGCACAAGGACGGCTGCGTGGAGGTCCACGACGACGGCCGCGGCATCCCGATCGACACCGAGCCGCGCACAGGGCTGACCGGTGTGGAGGTGGTGTTCACCAAGCTGCACGCGGGCGGCAAGTTCGGCGGCGGGTCCTACTCGGCCTCCGGCGGTCTGCACGGCGTGGGCGCCTCTGTGGTCAACGCGCTCTCCTCGCGCCTGGACGTCCAGGTGGACCGCGGCGGGAAGACCTACCAGATGTCCTTCAAACGTGGTGAGCCGGGCACGTTCGCGGACAAGGGTGCGCCGTCGCCGAACGCTCCGTTCGAGCCCTTCACCACGGACTCGCACCTGCAGGTGGTGGGCAGGGCCAAGCGCGGGGTCACCGGAACGCGAATCCGCTACTGGGCGGACGACCAGATCTTCACCCCGGACGCCAAGTTCTCCACCGAGGATCTCGTGCGCCGTGCACGGCAGACGGCGTTCCTGATTCCCGGGCTGCGCATCACCGTCACGGACGAGCGCCGACTGCCGGGCACCCCCGGCGCGGACGGCCCCGTGGAGGAGGTCTTCCAGTACGACGGCGGCATTTCCGAGTTTGCGGAGTTCCTCGCCCCGGACGCACCCGTCACGGACGTGTGGCGGTTGCACGGGCAGGGCACGTTCAGCGAACGGGTCCCGGTGCTCGACGGCTCCGGGCACGCGCAGCTGCAGGATGTGGAGCGCACGTGCGAGGTGGATGTGGCCCTGCGCTGGGGCGTCGGATACGACACCGCGGTCCGCTCGTTCGTGAACATCATCGCCACACCCAAGGGGGGCACGCACCTGAGCGGTTTCGAGACCGCGCTGCTGAAGACGCTGCGCAAGCAGGTGGAGGCGAACTCGCGCAAACTCAAGGCGGGCAACGACAAGCTCGAGAAGGACGACGTCCTGGCCGGGCTCACCGCGGTGCTGACGGTGCGCCTGGCAGAGCCGCAGTTCGAAGGCCAGACCAAGGAGGTCCTCGGCACTCCGGCGGTGCGCCAGATCGTGGCGAAGGTGATCGAGTCGGAATTGACGAAGCAGCTGACCTCCAAGAAGCGCGACGACAAGGCCCAGGCGAACCAGCTGCTGGAGAAGGTTGTCGCGGAGATGAAGTCCCGGATCTCCGCGCGCGTGCACAAGGAGACTCAGCGACGCAAGAACGCACTGGAGACCTCGTCCATGCCCACCAAGCTCGTGGAGTGCCGCTCCGCGGACGTGGACCGCTCAGAGCTGTTCATCGTGGAGGGGGACTCCGCGCTGGGCACCGCGCGCCTCGCCCGCAACTCGAACTACCAGGCGCTGCTGCCCATCCGCGGCAAGATCCTCAACGTGCAGAAGGCCTCCATCACGGACATGCTCGCCAACGCGGAGTGCGCCGCGTTGATCCAGGTGATCGGCGCAGGCTCCGGGCGCAGCTTCGACCTCGACGCCGCCCGCTACGGCAAGGTCATCATGATGACGGACGCTGACGTGGACGGCGCCCACATCCGCACCCTGCTGCTGACCCTGTTCTACCGCTACATGCGACCGCTGGTGGAGGCGGGGCGGGTCTACGCCGCGGTTCCGCCGCTGCACCGCGTGCAGATCGTGAACCCCGGGTCCAAGGCCAACGAGATGGTCTACACGTACTCGGAGCGAGAGCTGGACACGCTGCTGGGCAGCCTCGAGGAGCAGGGGCGCCGCTACAAGGAGCCCATCCAGCGCTACAAGGGCTTGGGTGAGATGGACGCGGACCAGCTCGCGGAGACCACCATGGACATCCGGCACCGTGTGCTGCGCCGGGTGCGCGTGGCGGACGCCGAGGCCGCGGAGCACGCCTTCTCGCTGCTCATGGGCTTGCAGGTGGCCCCGCGCAAGGACTTCATCGTCGCGGGTGCCTCACACCTGAACCAGGAGCAGATCGACGCCTGATCCGGTGCGCCTTTCTGGGCGGTGGATGACGACGCGGGGCACGGGGAGCGGCCACGGCTCCCGCGAGCGGGCCGGTCCTGCCGAGCCTAGGAAACGTCCGGAGCGTCGTCGGCGGCGTCTGCGGAGCTCGCGGTACCCGCGTCCGACTCCTCACCCACCGCAAGCCCCGTGAGAGCGGGCCCGATCGCGGCCACGGCTCGGTCGATCCCCACCCCCGAGCCGTCCCGGCGGCCGTACTCGGTGGGCAGCGAACGCGCGACACCGGCGGGGGAGACCGCCTTGGCGGGGCCGTGGCCGACCCACGCCAGTGTCAGGCCGTCCTCGCCCGTGAGCAGCCGCTGGGCCCGCACGCCCGCGGTGGCCCGTCCCTTTCTCGGGAACTCGGCGAGCGGGGTGACCTTCAGGGACGCCTCGCCCATCTCGGGCAACTGGCCGTCGCTGCGGGCCTGGGTGACCACCACGGTGGACTCGCGCGGCAGCACCGCGCCGAAGAAGACCACGCGCTCACCGGCGGCGAGCTTCATGCCGGCGACGCCGCCCGCGGTCCTGCCCTGGGGCCGCACCGCGGAGGCGGGGAAGCGCAGCAGCTTGGCGTCCGAGGAGACGAAGACGAGCTCCGCGCTGTCCGGGGCTGCGCCAATGCCCACCACGCGGTCGTGGTCCTTGAGCTTGATCGCGGGCCACTGGTCCAGGTTCAGAGGGTAGTCCGGGTTCACGCGCTTGACCACGCCCTCGGCGGTGCCGATCGCGACAACCTCGTTGAGGGGCACGAGCCCCACGAGCTCCTCCTTCTTCTCCAGGCCCAGGAAGTCCGCGGCGGGGACACCGTCCGCGAGCCGGGGAACGCCGTCGAAGTCCGGGAGCACCGGGATGTCCACGCACGAGACGCGCAGCATGCGGCCCGTGGAGGTGACCGCCGCGATCTCCCCGCGCGCCGTGGCCGGCACCACGCTGGTCAGGGCGTCGTGCTTGAAGCGCCGCGAGGCGTCCACGAGCGGGGCACGCGCGGCGCTGCGGGCGATGCGCCCGGTGGTGGAGAGGAAGACCCAGCACGGGTCGTCGCTGATCTCCAGCGCCACGGACACGGCCAGGGCCTTCTTCCCACCGGCCTGGGCCGCCGTGACCGCGGGCAGGTCCTCGGCCTCGAGCAGCACCGTGCGGCGGTCGTCGCCGAAATCTTCTGCCGTCTCCGCCAGTTCGTCCGCGACGACGCCGCGCAGCGTGGCCTCGGAGCCCAGGATCGCCTCGAGCTCGGCGATCTCCTTCTGCAGCTGGTCCTGTTCGGCCTCGAGCTCGATGCGGGAGAACTTGGTGAGCTGGCGCAGCCGCAGTTCGAGGATGTGCTCGGCCTGCGCACGGGAGAGGTCGAAGACGGCGATCAGCCGGTCCCGCGCCTGCGCCGTCTCCTCGGAGGAGCGGATGATCTGGATGACCTCGTCGATGTCCACGATGGCCACCAGTAGGCCCTCCACCAGGTGCAGCCGGTCCTGCCGCTTCGCCAGCCGGAACGCGGTCCTCCGGCGCACCACCGTGATCCGGTGCTCCGTGTAGACCCGCAGCAGCTCCAGCAGCCCCATGGTGCGGGGCTGACCCTCCACGAGGGCCACGTTGTTGATCCCGAAGGACTCCTCGAGCGGCGTGTGCTTGTACAGCTGCGCCAGCACGGCCTGGGGGTTGAAGCCGTTCTTGACCTCGATGACCAGGCGCAGCCCGTTGGTGCGGTCCGTGAGGTCCACGACGTCCGAGATGCCCGTGAGCTTCTTGGCCTGGACGGCGTCCTTGATCTTCTCGGTGATCTTCTCCGGGCCCACCATGTACGGCAGCTCGGTGACCACGATGCCCTGCTTGCGGGGGGAGACCTGCTCCACGGAGACCGTGGCGCGCGTGCGGAACGAGCCGCGCCCGGTGCGGTAGGCGTCCCGGATCCCCTCCAGGCCCACGATCCGGCCCCCGGAGGGCAGGTCCGGGCCGGGGATGAACTTCATGAGCTCTTCCAGCGTGGCCTCGGGGTTGAGCACCAGGTGGCGCGCACCGGCGGCCACCTCGCGCATGTTGTGCGGTGCCATGTTGGTGGCCATGCCCACCGCGATGCCCGTGGCACCGTTGACCAGCAGGTTGGGGTACGCGGCGGGCAGCACGCCCGGCTGCTGGAACTGGTTGTCGTAGTTGGGCACGAAGTCCACGACGTCCTCGTCGAGGTCCCCGGTGAGCGTGCGAGCCGCCGGGGCCATGCGGGCCTCGGTGTAGCGCGGGGCCGCCGGACCGTCGTCGAGCGAACCGAAGTTGCCGTGGCCGTCCACCAGAGGCACGCGCATGGCGAAGGACTGCGCCATGCGGACCATCGCGTCGTAGATCGCCGCGTCCCCGTGGGGGTGCAGCTTGCCCATGACCTCGCCGACCACGCGCGCGCTCTTGACGTGGCCGCGATCTGGGCGCAGGCCCATCTGATCCATCATGAACAGGATGCGCCGCTGCACCGGCTTGAGCCCGTCCCGGGCGTCCGGCAGGGCACGCGAGTAGATCACCGAGTAGGAGTACTCCAGGAAGCTGGTCTCCATCTCCCGGGTGACGTCCACGTCCACGATGTGCTCGACGAAGTCCTCGGGCAGGTCGTCCTGGGGGGAGCGGGCGGCTGAGCGGCGGCGTGCCATCGAGAGGGAACTCCTTGAAATCGGTGCGTGCACCTGTGACCGGGGCAGACGGTTGGTTACTCTGAAGTCTATGGGTTCCACCGACGAAGCTCCGCAGCCGAAGGCCTACCCCGAGTACTGGGAGGCGGACGTGATCCTGCGCGACGGCGCCACGGCCCACCTGCGCCCCATCAGCCCCCAGGACAAGGAACTGCTGCAGGAGCTGCACTCCTCCCAGTCCCAGGACTCCATCTATTTGCGCTTCTTCTCCTACAAGCCGCAGCTCTCCCAGCGGGAACTGGAGCGCTTCACCACGGTGGACCACACGGACCGCGTGTGCTTCGTGCTGATCCTCGGCGGGAAGATGATTGGCGTGGGCCGCTACGACCGCGTCAGCCCCCGCGTGGCCGAGGTCGCGTTCATGATCTCGGACCACCACCAGGGCCGCGGGATCGGCTCCATCCTCCTCGAGCACCTGGCCGCGGCGGCCCGCGAGAACGGCATCGACCGCTTCACTGCGGAGGTGCTGCCCGAGAACCGCAAGATGCTCCACGTCTTCGTGGAGGCCGGCTACGACGTCTCCCGGCAGTTCGAGGACGGTGTGGTGATGGTCGAATTCGACATCGACCCCACGGAGAAGTCCCTTGCCGTGATGGCCGCCCGTGAGCACCGGGCCGAGGCGCGCTCGCTGCAGCAGCTACTGACCCCCACCACGGTGGCGGTCGTGGGGGCCTCGGCGCACGCGGACCACGCAGGGCACCACGCGGTTGAGGCGATCCTCACCGGCGGCTACACCGGCACCCTCTACGGCGTGGGCCACACGCCGTACGAGCGCGAGGGGCTCGTGTTCGTCTCCTCCCTGCAGGAGATCGACGCCGCGGTGGACCTCGCGGTGATCGCTGTCCCGCGCGAGGCCGTCGAAGAGGCGGTGGCCGACTGCGGCAGGGTCGGCGTGCGGGCCGTCGTCGTGATGACGGGTGGGTATGCGGAGGACGGCGCGAGCGGCGCGGCGGACCAGCGCAGGCTCGTGCGGATCGCCCGCGCGGCCGGGATGCGCGTGGTGGGCCCCGCGAGCCTGGGGCTGATGAACACGGACCCGGACGTGTCCCTCAACGCCTCGGTGCTCCCCGAGATGCCGCGGCGGGGCGGGCTGGGCCTGTTCTCCCAGTCCGGGGCCGTTGGCTCCATGCTCTACGGCGCGGCACTGCGCCACGGTGTGGGCCTGTCGAGCTACCTCTCCGCCGGAAACCGTGCGGACGTCTCCGGCAACGACCTCATGCAGTACTGGGAGGACGACCCCGGGACCACCGTGTGCGGGCTCTACCTGCAGTCGGTGGGAAACCCGCGCAAATTCTCCCGGATCGCGCGGCGGCTGTCCCTGAGCAAGCCTGTGATCGTGGCCAAGTCCGAGGTCACCGGGCTGCGGCTGCCCCCGGGCCACACCGGGCGTGTCACCCAGGCACCGCCGGGTGCGCTGGACTCCATGTTCCGCCAGGCCGGGGTGATCCGCGCGGCCACCGCCGAGGAGCTCATGGACATCGCGGCCATCACCGAGAGCCAGCCGCTGCCCGCATCTGCCCGGATCGCGGTGGTCTCCAACGCTCTGGCCCTCGCCCAGCTCACCGAGGACACGGCGCTGCGACTGGGCCTGGAACCCGTGGCGGTCGACGGCGCGGTCGATACCTCCGGCGGTGCCGGGGACGCACACGAGGCCGTGCTGACCGCCGTCCGCGCCCAGCTCACCTCAGGGGACGTGGACAGCGTGGTGCTCGTGCTGATGCCCGTGCGCGGACTGGACCAGCGCGCGGTCGCGGCAGCGGTCGCGCAGGAGGCGAGCGCCGCCGACCGCACCACGGTGGCGGTCTTCACCGGCCAGCACGGCCCGGACGCCGTGACCACCGCGGTGCTCGCGGACGGCCACCCGGCGTTGCCGTGCTTCGACTCGCCCGGAACCGCTATGCACGCGCTCGCGCGGGTGATCGGCTACACCGCGTGGCGTTCGCAGGACCAGGGCGTGGTGGTGGACCCGGAGGACTTCGACTTCGACGCCGTGGAGAAGTTCCTGGAGCGCGAGCGCCGCAAGATCACCGGGGACGCCCTCTACGAGCTCGGCGTCGCGGAACGCAACGAGCTGCTGGGCCACGCGGGAATCCGTGTGCTCGAGTCCGTGCGCTTCCACGACCTCGAGGAGGGCGTGGCCGCTGCCGGCAGGCTCGGCTACCCCGTCGCGCTGAAGACCACGGACCCGTTCCTGCGCCACCGCCTGGACCTGGGCGGGGTGGTGCTGAACATTGCGGACGAGGGGCAGCTGCGTACTGCCGTGGAGACCATGAAGCGCACGCTCGCGGGGTGGGACGTGACCGACTTCGAGGTACAGTCCATGGCCCCGACCGGACAGACGGTGGTGCTGCGCGCGGCAGAGGATCCGCTGATCGGGCCCGTGCTCTCCTTCGGGATGGCCGGGGACGCGGTGAACCTCCTGGACGACTGGGCCCACCGGGTGCCCCCGCTCACCGACCGGGACATCACCCGCATGGTGCGAGCCCCCAAGGCTGCCCGCAAGCTCTTCGGCTACCAGGGCGTGCCCCCGGTGGACACGACCGGCCTGGAGCAGCTCGTCAACCGTGTCGCCTTCCTCAAGGACCGCTTCCCGGAGATCGCCTTCCTGGAACTGAACCCCGTGGTGCTCTCCGGCTCGGTGCTCACGGTGCTCTCGGCCACGGTCAAGATCGGGGACCCCGGACAGCGCACGGACAGCGCCCGCCGCGCGATGCTGGGCTAGGGGCCCCGACAGGGTGCGGGACACGATCGCTGGACGCTTCGAACTGCTCACGCCCGTTGCGGAGGGCGGCAGCGGTGCCGTGTGGCGCGCCCAGGACCTGCGGCTCGGCCGGATCTGCGCTGCCAAGGTGCTGCGCCAGCGCGACTCCGCGGACCTGCTGCGCTTCGTGCGCGAACAGTCCGTGAACCTCGAGCACCCGCACGTGGTGGCCCCCTACGGGTGGGCCGCGGAGGACGAGCACGTGGCCATCGCCATGGAACTGGTTTCCGGCGGCACCCTGGAGGCCGCGCTGCAGGATAACGGCCCGGTCTCGGACGCGCTCGCCGAGGAGCTCGTCTACCAGCTGCTCGAGGCCCTGCAGTTCGTGCACACCCGCGGCTGGGTGCACCGGGACGTGAAGCCCGCCAACGTGCTGCTCGAGCCCACGGGCTCTGCCCCGCCGGTCGCGCGGCTCGCGGACTTCGGCATTGCGGTGCGCACGGACGACGCCCGGCTCACGCACACCGGCACCGTGGTGGGCACCCCGGGCTACCTCCCGCACGAGGCGTACGCCCCCGGCAACCCCTCTCCGACCATGGACCTCTACGCCGCGGGCGTGACCGCCGTGCGCATGGTGCTGCCGGAGGTTGACCTCAGCGGGGACCCTCTGGGCCCGGACGATGTTGCCCGGCTGGGGCTGTTCGAGAACTCGCCCGTGCTGCGCCGGGGCGTGGCTGGGCTGCTCAGCCGGGAGCCCGAGGAGCGCACCCGGGCGGCGCAGGAGCTGGTCACCGCTCTGTTGGAGACCGCCCCGGAGCGCGAGAACAAGCAGAGCGAGACGGCGGACGGCGAGCCCTTCGAGGTGTTCGACGTCCTGGAACCCACCACGGAGCGGGAGCTGTCCCCGGTGGCCGACGCCGCCCGACTGCCTCCCGGGGCGGGCACGCCGGACGCACCGCTCGCGTGGCACGCGGTGCACCGCAAGGCGCTGCCGGCCCAGGGGGAACCAGCTCAGGGACAACACCTTCGGAGACAGCCGGTTGACGGGCAGCGTGCGCAGGGCCTTGCCGCTGCGGGGCAGCCGGTGGCGGCGCAGTGGTCCGGGGACCCGCTGCGGCCCTTCGCCCCGGTGGAGCCCACGGAGCAGCTGGCCCCGGCGGAGGACTCCCTCGGGGAGGTCACGGACGCCACCGTTGCCATACCCACCGACGCCCACGGCACCGCTGACAGCCAGGGCTTCGCCGACGACCATGGCTTCAGTGACGGTCAGGAATTCCGTGACGGTCAGGCGCCGGGCGGTTCGGGGCAAGCGGCGGTCGACCCCTTGGTGGTCGAGCCCGTGGTGGCCACCGTGCAGGCGGGGCTGTACGAGACCGAACCCTATGACGTCGGGGCTTCGCAGGGCTCTGTGGCAGCGGCCACGGACCCGGCGACGACGGACTCCGCGGACACGGGCCTGGGGCAGGCGGGCCCGCCGCGTCGTCGTGGCCCGCGCTGGCCCTGGTGGCTGCTGATGCTGGCCCTGGTTGTGCTCGCGCTGGCGGTGGGCTACGTGTGGCTCGGGCCGCTGCTCGCCCAGTGGGGCGGTGGCACGGACCCTTCGAGTCCGAGCACCTCACCCGCACCGACCACGAGCCCCGCACAACCGGGCAACGGGGCGCCCACCGTGCCCACCGCGGAACCCACCACTGACGCCACGCCCGTGTGCACGGAGCTGGAGGACGGCACGGTCTCGTGCGTTGTGACCCCGTGAGCGGTGCGCGGCTGGTCACGGATGTGCCCCGTCCGCGCGGGTAGAGGACAATGGCGCCATGACATTCTCAGCACCCGACGGTTCACGGCTGGTCCAGGACATCGAGAAGGCGGGCTTCTACCCCCAGCTCGTCACGGACGTGGTCAAGGACTCCCTGGACGGCAGGCGTCCCGTGTCCCACCTCGTGCAGCTGGAGACCCACTTCACGAACACCGAGCTGCACCGCCACATCACGGCGCTCGTGCTCGCGGAGGACGTTCTGCACATCACGCACGTGGACGACCAGCAGTTCGACGACGTCGGCGCGGAGACCGTGGCACGAGTGTCCACGGAGACCGTGCCGATTTCCCAGATCCGCTCCGTGACGCTGAGCTACGCGTACCACCAGCCCCAGAACTACACACCCGGCACCCCCATCATGGAGCTGAACCTCGCAGTCAGCTGGACAGGCACCCAGCAGCTCGAGCTCTACCCGGCCATGTGCGAGGACCCGGAGTGCCAGGCGGACCACGGCTACACGGGTACTGCGGCGAGCGAGGACGTGGTGATGCGCATCAGCTCCGAGGCGGACGGCCAGGACGCCGTGGAGGGCGCTCGAGAGTTCGCGCGGACCCTGCGTCGGGCCAACGTGGCCCCGCTGACGGACTCAGGGGCGCAGCTCGCCCAGGCCCCGCAGTACCAGGGCACCGCCCGCACGGAGACCCCGGCACCGCGCACCCGTTTCGGCCACCGGCACAACGGGCGCGACACGGGGCGCTCCTCGTGAGCGAGGACGCCGCGCCAACCCCGTTCCTGCCCG
The DNA here is from genome assembly GCF_039532055.1 of Kocuria salsicia. Lineage (NCBI taxonomy): Bacteria > Bacillati > Actinomycetota > Actinomycetes > Micrococcales > Micrococcaceae > Kocuria > Kocuria salsicia. Next base: position 145,741 of record NZ_BAAARF010000003.1, read on the forward strand.
CACCCCCGAGGTACGGCTCCCGCGGCGTGGGAGAGGTGATGACCTCCGCCGCCGCGGCCCTGGGGATCCCCGGGTTCCGCAACGCGCTGAGCCTGCCTGCCGCGCAGCGCTACGTGGTGGTGCTGGTGGACGGGCTCGGCTCGCGGCTGCTCTCGCAGGTCAGCGGGTACGCACCCACTCTGCGCTCGGCCCAGTCGCTGGGGGAGCTCGACGCCGCGTTCCCGTCCACGACGTCCGTCTCGCTCGCGTGCCTGGGCACCGGGCGCGCTCCGGGCCGGCACGGGATGCTGGGCTACGACGTCCTGGACCCCGCTACGGACCGCGTGGTCAACATGCTCGGCAACTGGCCTGCCTCCCTGGATCCCCTGCAGTGGCAGCCCGGGGAGACAGTACTGGAACGGGCCTCACGCCACGTGGACGCCGTGACTGTGAGTTCCCCCCGGTTCGAGTCCTCGGCGCTGACCCGCGCGGTGTTGCGCGGTGGCAGATTCGTGGGCGCGCAGGGCGTCCACGCACGCTCGGCGCGGACTCTGGAACAGCTGAAGGAGGGCCGCCGCGGGCTGGTCTACTTCTACTGGGACGACCTCGACAAGACCGGGCACAAGCAGGGCTGGCGCTCGGACTCCTGGCTGCGCGCGCTCGAGGACCTGGACTCGGCTCTGAAGCGGCTCGTGTCCCGGCTGCCCGCCAACACCCGGGTGGTCCTGACGGCCGACCACGGCATGGTGGACGTCCCCCAGGAAAACCGCCTCGACGTCTCCGCCGTCCCGGAGCTGATGGCCGGGGTGCGGCACACCGCGGGGGAGCCCCGCGCGGTGCAGCTGCACCTGAAGCGCGGCACCTCGGCCGAGGAGGTAGTGGACCACTGGCGCTCACACTTCGGAGACGCGGTGTGGCTCGCCACCCGTGACGAGCTGGCCGCGTACGGCTACTTCGGCCCGGGCCCGGACGAGCGGATGCTCGCCCGGGCGGGTGACGTGTGGGTGCTGGGCCGGGAGGACGTCGCGCTGTACGACGTCGCGCGGCAGGGCACCCGGCCGCTGGCCATGGTGGGCCAGCACGGTTCGCTCACCGAGCAGGAACGGATGGTCCCGGCACTGCTGTGGTGAGGTGACGGCAAACGACGGCATTGCGGCGGCCGAGCACACGTGACGCCATCTCTTGATGTTTCCAGGACGTCTTGACGCCGTGGCTCGTGTGGCAGCCCGGGCAGTCCTGGCCCCTGGACCGTTCCGGTGCCCCTTCCGCGTCAGCGGCCGGCGCCCCCGGTTCCCTGGGTCGCCTTGGAGCCGGCGCCCGTGCCGCCGGTGGTGCCGCCCTGCTTTCCGGTCGAGCCCCCACCGGATTTCCCCGTGCCGCTTCCGTTGCCTGCGCCGGAACCACTGCCGTTGCCCGAACCGCCGCCGTTCGAGCCGCCGCCCGTGGAATCCCCGCCCTTGGAACCCGTGCTGCCGTCAGCGGGCGGGGTGGCGGGCTGCTTCGTGGGCGCCGGGGCCTGCGACTTCTCCGGGGTGGGGGCCGGTGCGGCCGTGGTGGGTGCGGGCTGCGGGGCAACAGGCTGCGGGGCGGGGACCTCGGGCTGGACCGGCGCCACGGGCTGGGGCGCGGGCACGTAGTAGTACTGCTCCGCGGGTTCCGTGGGCTCGGGCTCCACGCTTGGCGTGGGGGACGGCGTTGCCGACGGCGTGGGGCTGGGGGTCGCGCTCGGCGAGGCGGACGTGAAGGTGGCGGGGGCGTCGTCGTCGGAACCGCCGGAGAGCCCCGTGAACGCGACCGCTCCGACCCCGGCCAGCACGAGCAGGGCCGCGCCGCCGAGAGCGAAGGGCGCGAGGTACCTGCGGACCCCCGTCGGGGACGAGGCCGCGGCGCCGTCACCGGCCTGGGCGTCGTCGCCGAAGAGATCGTCCTGGATGGAGTTGCTCATGCACAAAGTCCCTAAAGATCGCCCGAGAAGTCACGCGACCGGGACAATTCTCCCCTGAGCCCGATCCGCTCCGGTGACTTTACCGTGCGCCGCGTGTTTCTCGCATCAGTGCACGTGGGAGCGGTGGGCGCGGCTCACGTGCGGTTGCCGAAGACGATGTCGTCCCAGCTCGGAACGGAGGAGCGCTTGGCCCGGGGCGTGCGTCCACGGGGTCCCGGTGCGGCGTTCGCGGCGGCGCGGTCCTCCTCCGGGGTCTCGTCCCGATCGCCGTCGAGGGGCTCGCCGGACTCGTCGGGGGCGGAGTGCTCGGGGGCAGAGTCCTCGTGGGCGGTCGCCTCGGTGGGGGCGCTCTCGTCCGAGCGCGGCGTCTCGGGTGCGGTGGGTTCCGCAGCGGGTTCCTCCGCGTCCGCGTCAGGAGCCACGTCGTCGTTCTGGTCGGTGGTCTCCGTGTCGCCGGAGGCGAGGTGCTGCGCGGTGGCCTCGCCCGGGGCCAGCGGTGCGGTCGGGTCCTCGGCGGGGGTGGCGGCGTCGTGTCCGTAGGGGGTGGAGTCGTCCACGATCTCGATGCCCTCTCCCTGTAGGGCCTGCTCCTCCGCCACGCGGGAGGCCGCGGGCTGGATGGGCTGGTCGAAGACGGGGGAGTCCTCCGGTGCGTCGATCGGGCGGGGGCGCTGCTCCACGCGGCCCATGCCGCGGCCGAGGATCTCGGCGAGGCGGTCGTCGCCGTCCTCGTCCGATCCGAGCCGGCGGCCACGGCGGGACTGCAGGACGTCCAGGAGGTCGTCCGCCTGGCTCGCCTCGTGCTGCAGGTGGCGCAGCTGCGCGGAGGGCGTGGGGGCCACGGGGGTGGCGACCGCCGGGGGGACGGGGGCGGTCACGCCGAGCGGACCCGTCTCGCGGGGCTCCTCGCCGAGCGCGCGCGCCCAGTCGTTCTCGGCGCGCACGGTCTGGTTCGCGGGGTTGTAGCTCCACAGCGCGGGGCCCTCGGTGTCGAGTCCCGAGGCCCGGGGGTCGGACACGGAGAAGCTCAGCTGCACGTTCCACAGCTGGTCCTCGCGCAGCCAGGCGTCCCAGTCGAGGCTGCGCCGGTCCACGCCGAGCTGGGAGGCCCGCTCGTCCGCGGTCTCCTCAAGCGTCTTGGGCTCGCCCTCGAACACGGAGCGGTAGCCGTCGTGGGAGGGCGCGGTGCCGGAGACCTTCACGCGGCACGCGGCCGTGACCATGTGGGAGCGTTCGGCGAGGATCGGCCACTCGTAGCGCTTGACCCGCTCGGCCTCCCACCCGGACTCCGCCACGACGTCGTCCACGCTCGCCCCGGCGCGGAAGCGCGCCTGGATGTCCCGGGGGCCGAAGGACGAGCCGCCGCGGCCGCGAGCGGGGGGCTTGCGGCGGGCGTGCTGGATGGTCTGCCGCAACTGCTGGTCGATCTTTACCCGGTACCGGGTCGAGTCGTGGGTCTCCACGATGAGGTGCTCACCGTCGTCGTGCACTCCTACCAGACGCAACTGCTCCATGCTGTCCTTCCCTCACGGGTGTCTGCGCCCCCGTGTTCCTGCGGTGCGCGCGGCGCGTTCGTGCGCCAGTCTAGTGGCACCGCGTCTGCCGGACGCCGAGGATCCGCGGCAGGGCGCGGCGGTGGTGCGGCACCGACGTCGCCAGGGGCCCGTCCGGGCCGGTTGCCGGCCGTCTGGGACCGGGTTGGAAGACCCCCTCCAGGGACAAATCTCGCGCTGGGAGAAAATGCCCGCCACGGTACTGGCTTTTTGCGGCACCATGGTGAACAATCTACGCGACACGGCCCCGGGGGGAGATCGTCCGGGGAACCGTTTCACACAGCGATCTCGCGAAGACCGGTTGGAGCGGATAGACACATGGCCACAGACTACGACGCACCGCGCAAGCAGGACGAGGACCTCAAGGAAGACTCCATCGAGGAGCTGCAGTCCCGGCGGTCGGACCACCAGTCCGGAAGCGTTGACGAAGACGAAGCCACGGCGGCCGAGAGCTTCGAGCTGCCCGGCGCGGACCTCTCCAACGAGGAGCTCTCCGTGGTGGTCCTTCCCGCCCAGGACGACGAGTTCACCTGCGGCTCCTGCTTCCTTGTCCGCCACCGTTCGCAGCTCGCGGAGGAGCGCAACGGTGTGAAGTTCTGCCACGAGTGCGTGGGCTGATCCCGCGCACCCCACCCCGGTTGCGCACCGGGGCCGCCGGACCCGTTCGGAGCTGACGGGCGGCGAGTACGACGACGGGCGGTCACCTTCTCGGTGGACCGTCCGTCGTCGTACCGGGATGGAGAGCCCGGGACGCGGGGTACCTGCTCCAACGTGGACAAGCGCTGGGTGCCGAACGCCCACCGGGGCGCACGGCCCGGCGGAGGCCGCTAGGGCGTGTCTCCTTTATTGACCATTCCAGCACTGACACGGTGGTGTTGTGACTACGAAGCAACGACACCGAGTATTCACTGATGAGCAGTGGGAGAAGATTGAACCTCTCCTACCTTCGAATGCCGGCAAAAGAGCCCGACCGTTTGAAAACAACCGTCGAATCGTCGAGGGAATCGTCTACCGCTACCGTGTCGGCATCGCCTGGCGCGATCTGCCCCGTGAGCACTTCGGGCCTTGGCAGACGGTATGGAAACGTCACCGCCGCTACGCCGCCGATGGCACCTGGGACCGGGTGCTGGCCCACGTACTTTCTGATGCTGATGCTGCCGGTGATATCGACTGGAACGTCTCCGTGGATGGCACCATCAATCGTGGCCACCAGCATGCAACGAACACGACGCGCCCTGACCAAGACACAGGGGCTACGTCGAATTACAAGAATCTGCCCGATCAGGAGTGTGAGCCGACCGGGCATGGCATCGGTCGCTCGCGCGGTGGGCTGACGACGAAGATCCATCATGCCGTCGACGGCAATGGCCGCCCCCTGGCAGTGGTGGTCACCGGTGGACAGCGCCACGACGGGGTGATCCTGCCGCAGGTCCTTGCCGATATTCGAGTGCCGCGGGCTGGTGGCGGTCGCTCTCGCACTCGTCCGGATACCGTTCTCGCTGATCGTGCTTATGGGTCCAGGGCGAATCGCGAGTACCTGCGATCGCGAGGCATTCGGGCAGTGATCCCGGAGAAGAAGGACCAGGTCGCGAGCCGAAAGAGACGCGGGAGTAAGGGTGGACGGCCGCCGACGTTCGATGCTGGTGCGTATCGGAACCGCAACGTCGTGGAACGCTCGTTTGCCTACGTCAAACAGTGGCGAGGATTAGCAACGCGCTACGACAAGCTCGCGATCACCTATCGGGCGGCGGTCGTGATCAGCGCGATCCTGACATGGCTACGCCGATAAAGGAGACATGCCCTAGATTGCGTCTGAGTCGTCGTATCCGTCATCATCGTCGATCTCCACGATGACGCCCTGTTCTGCGACATCACCGTCGTCGGCCTCGCGAATCGCGTTCGAACCAGGAACCGATTCGACGTCTTCATGATTGACACCCTCAGGCTCTCGAGCGTCAATGAGCTGTTCGCTCCAGTCCGGCTCAGGAACCTCGACACCGGGCTGCGTTTCATTCGCCATCATTGCATCCTCCTCAATTCGTACCGAAGCGAGGTGTTCTCATCCTGGAGATCGAGAATGATTCCGATGCTAACGAGATTCGCGCCCACGTCAACCAAGTCGCGCACACGCCGCAGACGAGCAATATCCCCGCGACTGAACCGCCGCGTCCCGCCCTCACTCCGAGCAGGAGCCACCAACCCATGAGCCTCGTACTGTCGCAACGACTGCACACCAACACCGGTCAGCTCCGCAACATGCGAAATCGAGAACAAGCGCCCACCAGACGCTGAACTCGCCATCTCACCATCTCCCAAAATTCCTCCCGACTGAGTGTTGACATTCGCATTCCGATCGAGTACATAATATGTCTATCAGATGATGTAGATCATATCATCTGCACGAATCCACCATCCAGCAAAGGATGGTTTCACCAATGATCATGATGCGCACTGACCCATTCCGCGAAGTCGAACGCCTGAGCAGAGAAATCTTCGGAGCCACCGGCACAACGGCCCGCCCTGTGATGATGCCCATGGACGCCTGGCGCGACGGCGATACTTTCCGCGTCGAACTCGACCTACCAGGAATCGATCCTGACAACATCGACCTCGACGTGGAGAACAACGTCGTCACCGTCAAAGCCGAACGGCCCGCCCCCGACCACGGGGAGTCTTCAGTCGCGGCCGAGCGGCCCCGCGGGACCTTCAGCCGTCAGCTCGTCCTCGGCGACAACCTTGATACCAGCAGCATCACGGCGAACTATGACGCCGGAGTGCTCACGCTCAGTATCCCGGTCGCGGAGTCGGCGAAGCCCCGCAAGATCGCTATCAACTCAGGCTCTGCTGAACCAGCAGCCATCAGTGCCTAACAACAATTGGTGGCGTGTTGCCATGCAGACGTGTGCACCAAACGATCAGCTGGATATCGATGCTGCGTTCTGGGCGATCATCCTCAGCGACCGCAAACTGCGGGACCTCGACACGAGTCACCACACAGGTGATGAACCGCAGGTCGTGAGTCATTGCGGGTGCCGGGTCTTCAGGCACTCCGCACCGTGGCAACTGTTCCGATCACCCGGCCTCTCAGCAACCCAGGCCTTCGTCCACCGAGTCCTCGCTTGTCAGCGTTCTCCTCCCCAGCCTGAGAACGCTGAGAGCCCAGACGAGAGGAGGTGAGAGGTTTCCGCATTTATGTTGACCCTCGGAGCCGTGCGATCGCGTCTGCTAATTCTCTTACCAGTGTGCTCGACGCAAAATGCGCGGCAGTGACGCCACAATGACGGTCAAAACACTGCGGACCCGTCCACGGCTCCCCCTTCGGCCCCGGGAACACCCCGGGGCCAGGTCATGCTCAAGTGAGAAACACGAAACGAGGAGACATTGTTCATCAGCATTATGGAGAAGGTTCTCGTGCTTTGGCCCTGGCATGCCCGCGTCCTCATGGGGAGGGCGATGTCAGTACCCCGTCGATCATCGACGGGACGTCGCGCTGTGCGACGAGAGCCAGTCAGCCCCCTGTAAGTAGAGCATTGACGAGTCTGCGAGCAGTCTCACTGTCCGCATCGATACCGACAGTATCGCGCAGAAACACCCGAACCCGTTCGATTGACTCGTCGCCTTGGAGCTTGCCTCGTCGGAGAGGTTCAATCTTCTCCCACTGCTCATCAGTGAATATTCGGTGTCGTTGCTTCGTAGTCACCAATCCACCGGGTCAGTGCTGGAATGGTGAATAAAGGAGACACGCCCTAGTCCGAGAGCACCTCGCGCGCAATGTTTTCGACGTCTCTGGGACTGGCGTTGATGGCGCGGGCCAGCTCCTCCGGGTGGCGCGTGGCCGTGAGCCAGTACGGAGTGGGGTCCACCGGGTCCACGATGCTGATCCGGCACAGGTCGGGGATGGACACTCGGAAGTTCATGAACGCGCGACCGTCCAGCGCGGGGCCGCGGGCCAGGCGGGCGTCGTCACCGCGCAGGGCCTCGGCCTCGCCCACGTAGCGGCGCTCGATGTGGGCGCGTCCCACGCGCAGGTCTTCGTCCGTGAGCACGATCCTGGGCGTGCCCAGGTGCACCACCACCGCGATGACGGCCACCAGCACGGCGCCCACGATCACACCCACCGCAATGCTGATGGGAGCCACGGCCACGAACCCCGCCGCGCCGACGAACAGCACGATGAGCCACACCCACCAGGAGACGGAAAGCCGCTCCTCGTAACGGACCCCGCCACCGCCCTGGAGGGGTGGCACTGTCGCGGTGGGCTCCGGTTCGGTGGACTCGGGGTGCTGGGAACTCATGGCACCACCTTGGCACACTCCCGCTGGGGATTGCCTACCGCGCCGCGGGCGGCTCCCCGGTCGGTTCCCCGGGGAGCCCGGCGCCGTGGCGAGGCCGCCGGGACGGCGGTCATCCGCGGGCTGGCCTGTTCGCGGATGGGCGCTGCCCGCGCAGAGGTGCTGCCGCGCACGCCGGAGGCCGGGGGGTGCGCGTTAGAGTGGAGGACTGTGACTGACGTGAGGGAACCCGCCACCGTGAGCGTGGCGCTGCAGCTGCTGGACACCGACCTCCCCGCTCCCGCGTACGCGCGCCCGGGCGACGCGGGTGCGGACCTGCGCGCGCGGCACGACGCGACGCTGGCCCCGGGAGAGCGCGCCCTGGTGGACACCGGGGTCGCCGTGGCGATCCCCGAGGGCTACGTGGGGCTCGTGCACCCCCGGTCCGGGCTCGCAGCCAAGCATGGGATCACCGTGCTCAACGCCCCCGGCACCGTGGACAGCGGTTACCGGGGCGAGCTGAAGGTGTGCCTGCTGAACACGGACCGCAGCACCGCCTACACCGTGCGCCGGGGTGAACGCATCGCGCAGCTGCTGCTCCAGGAGGTGACGACGGCCCGTTTCGAGACGGTCGCGCACCTGCCGTCGAGCGAGCGCGGCGAGCGCGGGTTCGGTTCTTCGGGAACGCACTGAGCCCGAGCGACCACGGTGCGGCCGCGTGGAGCTCGTTGCGCGGGGCGGCTGCCCGTCCCACCATGGTTGACGGGCCCCACGGTTGACGGGCACGCCGGGCTGACGGGCGTACCGGGACGCACCCCCCCTATTTCCTCTGCTCCACGACACCACCTACACATTTTCGGGAGATCATCGATGTTCGGACGCAAGAAGCGCACTGGCACCCGGGACGGCGTCGTCCCGTCCGGCGAGTCGAACGCCGCGGCGGAGACGGCAGGCACCGCCTCCGCCGAGCAGGCGCAGGAGAACCCCCGTGCACTCGGCCCCCGGGACGAGAGCGAGCTGCCGGGCGAGCGGAGTGAGTACCTTGACCTGGGGGCGCTGCTCGTCAAGCCGATCTCCGAGGTGGACGTGCGCCTCGAGGTGGACCAGCGCACCCAGGAACCGCGCGCGGTGAACCTCGACTTCCGGGACGGCTCCGTGCAGCTGCAGCCCTTCAGCGCGCCCAAGTCCAGCGGTCTGTGGGAGGAGGTGCGCGCCGAGCTGATCGCCGGACTGCGCCGGGACAACGGGGACCCCAGCGTCACCCGCGGCTCTTTCGGGCTGCAGGTGGACGCCAAGTTCCCCGCCACCACCGCGGACGGGCGCCAGGGCTACCGTCTCGCGCGCTTCGTGGGGATCGACGGCCCCCGCTGGTTCCTGCGCGCCGTCTTCACGGGCGGCGCGGCCCTGCCCGGACCCACAGCGGAGGTGCTCGACGACGCCGTGCGGGCACTTGTCGTCGTCCGCGGCCAGGACCCCCGCCCGCCGCGCGACCTCCTGACCCTCTCCGTCCCCGAAGACGCTACCGTCCGCCGGATGGCTGACTCTGCGGGGCAGCCCCCGGCTCCCGTGGCGGACGCGGACGGGGTGGCACCGCGGGGTGGCGACGGCGCGCCGTCGGGCCCGGCCGTGCAGCCCCCGCGCCGGGGCCCGGAGATCACGGAGATCGGCTAGTGGCACCCGTCAACAACCCGCTTACCGGGGCTATCGACGTGCTCGGGGAGCCCGAGGCGGTCTCAGAGGACCTCGACCCGGCCTTCCGCGAGCGCCACCGCCGCCGCGCGGTCGTGGAGGGCCGGGTGGTGGAGGTCACCATCGCGCCCGTGACGCGGCAGCCGCAGTTCCGCGCCGTGCTCAAGGTGCCGCGCCCCGACTCCGCTGTGCCGTGCGCGCTCGAGCTGCTGTGGAACGGCCAGCACACCGTGCCGGGGGTGAGCGCGGGGACCAGGCTGCGCTGCCTCGGGGTGATCTGCTTCCCCGACGGGATCCCCACGATGCACAATCCGCGCTACGAGATCATCACCCCCAAGAAGGTCACGCGATGAGCTCGCCCGCAGGCCCCGGTGCGGAGGACGCCCCCCGGCAGACCCCGCTCGGCGCAGGCGACCCGGAGGCACCGGAGCGCGAGGACGTGAGCCGCCCCGCACGGGACCGCGCCGTCGAGGACTTCGCCCGCCGCTCCGGGCTGCGCCGCGACGAGGCCGGGCAGCTCGACGTGCTCTCCGCGGTGGGCGGCTGGCGCGGCCTGCTCGAGTCCCTGCTGCCAGGTCTCGTCTACCTGGTGTGCGTGGTCGTCACCGGGCAGCTGGGCCCTGCGCTGACCGCGTCCCTGGCGGCCGCCGCGCTGTTCACCCTCGTGCGCCTCGTCCAGCGCCAGCCCGTAACCCAGGCCCTCGGCGGGCTCGTGGGCGTGGGGATCTGCGCACTCTTCGCCCGCGTGGGAGGGGACGCTCTGGACTACTACGTGTGGGGGTTCGTGACCAACGCCGTGTGGCTGCTCGGACTGGCGGCCTCTGCGCTCGCCGGCTGGCCTCTGCTCGGGGTGCTCTTCGGCTACATCCGAGGGGAGGGCACGCACTGGCGTCGGGACCCCGTGCGCCGCCGCGCCTACCAGCGGGTCAACGGCGTGCTGCTCGCGATGTTCGCCGCGCGGCTGCTGGTGCAGCTGCCGCTGTACTTCGCCGGGGACGTGGCCGGGCTCGGCATCACCCGGCTGGTGATGGGGGCCCCGCTGTACGCCGCTGTGCTGTGGCTGGGATGGCTGTGGAGCCGCCCTCGCCCCGCGCCGCCTGCAGGTTGACGTCCCGGGCCGTGGTGAACATGGCCCGCAGCTGCTCCTCACCCTCCGTGGTGGTGATGAAGAACAGCTCGTCCCCGCCCTCGAGGACGTCATCCCCGGACGGGGCGATGGGCACGCCGTCGCGCAGGATCGCCACGAGAGCCACCTCCGGCGGCCACGGCACCTGCGTGACCGTGCTCGCCACCACCGGGTGCTCCCGGGGGACCGTGTATGCGGACAGTGTGGCGTCACCGGTCTGGAAGCTCAGCAACCGTACGACGTCGCCCACCTCCACGGCCTCCTCCACCAGCGCCGTCATCAGCCGCGGTGTGGACACGGCCACGTCCACGCCCCAGGCGTCGTCGAAGAGCCACTCGTTCTTGGGGTTGTTCACCCGTCCCACGGTGCGCGGCACGCCGAACTCGCTGCGGGCGAGCAGGGAGACCACCAGGTTTGCCTTGTCGTCACCGGTCGCGGCGACGACGACGTCCGCCTCCTCGGCCCTCGCGCGCTGCAGCACGTCGAGGTCGCACGCGTCCCCGACGACCCACTGGGCGCCGCGCAGGTTCGAGCGGCCGATGACCTCGGAGGTGGCGTCCACCACCACGACGTCGTGACCGTGCGAGAGCAGCTCCCGGGCAATCGAAGACCCCACGGACCCACCGCCCACGATGACCACATGCATCAGCGCCGCCCCCGTGACTGCTCCGTGGCGGCGAGTGCCACGGCCTCCATGACCTCGTCCGACGGCGGGCGCGAAAGCACGCGGGCGACCTGTTCGACGTCCTCGACGCGCATCATGGCGTGCACGATGTCCCCCTGCTGGTAGCTGGTGTCGCTCGCGGGCAGGATGCCCTCCCCGAAGCGTGTGACGAAGGCGACCCGGACCCCGGCGGCCTCCTCGATGCGGTCCAGGTGCAGCCCGGACCAGGAGTCGTCCAGCGGCAGCTCGCCGAGCTGCAGCCGCCCGGAGGCCTCGCGGAAGTCCCCGGTGATGGCGTGCTCGGGCAGGATCCGGCGCAGCACCTGGTCCGCGCTCCACCGCACGGAGGCCACGGTGGGGATCCCCATGCGCTGGTAGAACTCGGCGCGCGTGGGGTCGTAGATCCGCGCCACCACGTGCTTGACCTTGAAGGTCTCCCGGGCCACGCGCGCGGCGATGATGTTGGAGTTGTCCCCGCTGGAGACCGCCGCGAACGCGTATGCGTCCCTGATCCCGGCGCGGCGCAGCACGTCCCGGTCGAAGCCGTGGCCCGTGATCTTCTTGCCACTGAACGAGGGGCGCAGCTTGCGGAACGCGCGGTCGTCCTGGTCGATCACCGCCACGGTGTGTCCTGAGTCCTCAAGGGCGTGCGCCAGGGTGATACCCACCCGGCCCACACCCATGATCACGAAATGCGCCATGGGGCACAGCATAGGACGCCGCGGCGCGGGACAAGGCCCGGCCGAGGGACTAGCGTGTTCCTTCGTGTATGTGTCCCAATTCGTCCGCCGCGCGCTGGTGGGCAAGCCGATCCACAACGAGCGCGCCGCGGGCACGGTGCTCTCCAAGGGCACGGCCCTGCCCGTGTTCGCCTCGGACGCGCTGTCCTCCGTGGCGTACGCACCGGACGAGATCGTCCTGACCCTCGCGCTCGCCGGCAGCGCCGCGATTGCGGTCTCGCCGTGGGTGGGGCTCGTGGTGCTGGTGGTGCTCGCAGTGGTCATCACCGCGTACCGCCAGAACGTGCAGGCCTACCCCTCGGGCGGTGCGGACTTCGAGATCGCGTCCAAGAACCTGGGGCGCCCGGCCGGGGCAGCCGTGGGTGCAGCGTTGATGGTGGACTACACGCTCGTGGTGGCCGTGTCCATGGCGGCCGCCGCACAGTACCTGGCCGCGGCAGTGCCGTGGCTCGTGGGCCACCAGACGGCCGTGGCCGTCGGCGGGATCGCGCTGGTGGGACTGCTGAACCTGCGCGGGCTCAAGTTCATGGGACGCGCCTCGTCCGTGCCCACGTATGCTTTCGTGGCCGTGGTGCTCGTGCTGGTCGTGGCCGGCGTGGTCCAGGACGTGGCCGGAACGCTGGACCCCGCGCCGTCGGCGGGCTACGACGTGCTGCCCGCCACCGGCGCGGACGCCGGGTTGACGGGCCTGGCCGGAGCCATGCTGGTGTTGCGCGCTTTCTCCTCCGGCGCGGTGGCCGTGACCGGTGTGGAGACGATCACCCACTCCGTGCCCTACTTCCGCAAGCCCAAGGCGCGCAACGCCGCCCGGACCCTTGCGGTGCTGGGGGCACTGTCCGCGGCCCTGCTGCTGGGCGTGATGTACCTGACGTGGCGCACCGGCGCGGTGGTCGTGATGGACCCCGCGCGGCAGCTGCTGATCCACGGCCACACGCCGAGCGGGGACTTCTACCAGGTGCCGATCCTCGGCCAGATCGCGCAGGCGGTTGCGGGCGTGGACTCGCTGTGGTTCGTGGTGCTCGTGCTCGTGACAGTGGGCGTGCTGTTCATGGCCGCGAACACCGCCTACTCGGGTTTCCCCGTGCTGGCCTCCCGGCTGGCCTCCGCCGCCCTGCTGCCCCGCCAGCTGCAGAGCCGCGGGGACCGGTTCGCATTCACCAACGGGATCATCCTGCTGTCCGTCGTGGCTGCCGCGTTCACCCTGGTCTTCGGGGCCAACGTCAACGCCCTGATCCAGCTCTACGTGGTGGGTGCGTTCTTCGCCTTCACCCTCACGCAGGCCGGCATGGTGCGGCACTGGCTGCGCGGACGCCGGCTGCGCACGGTGGAGGTCATTCACCGCGAGTTCGCGCTGCGGCTGACCGTCGCGGTAGTCGCGCTCGTCGCTTGCGCCGCTGTCTTCGTGGTGGTGCTGGTGACCAAGCTCGCGCAGGGCGCGTGGCTGACGATCGGGGCGATCGCCCTGACCACGGTCTTCATGCGCGCCATCGCCCACCACTACCGCGCGGTGGACGCCGAGCTGGAGGTCGGCCCGGACACCCCCATCCGCGCCCTGCCCTCGCGCGTGCACTCGATCATTGTGGTCACCTCCGTGCGCAAGCCGGTAGTGCGCGCCCTGAGCTACGCGCGCGCGTCCCGGCCCTCGAGCCTCGAGGCCGTGGTGGTGGACACGGACCGCTCCCGCACCGCGCAGATCGTGGGCCAGTGGGAGTCCCTCGAGATCCCCGTGCCCATCACCGTGCTCGCCTCCCCGTACCGCGACACCGTGGGCCCGGTGATCGCCCACATCCGGGGCATCCGGCGCAAGTCCCCGCGTGACCTCGTGATCGTGTACCTGCCCGAGTACGTGGTGGGCCGCGGCTGGGAACGCTTCCTGCACAACCAGGCCATCCGTCCGCTGCGGACCCGGCTGCACTACGAACGCGGAGTCATGATCGCCTCCGTGCCCTGGCACCTCGAATCGGTGCGCGAACTTCAACTCACGGAGAACAGCAGATGACCGACGCTCCCGCCCCCCTCGTGCTGCGCCTCGGCGCCGTCGCCCACGGCGGGCACGTGGTGGCGCGCACGGACGAGGGCCGCGTGGTCTTCGTCCGCCACGGCCTGCCCGGTGAACTGGTCCGCGTGCGCCTCACGGACCACGAGCCCGCCGCCTCCTTCTGGCGCGGGGACGTCGTCGAGGTTCTGGAACCCGTCCCCGGGCGCCGCGACACCCACGTGTGGTCCCGGGCCGACGCCGTGCTGGCAGCCGCCGCGGGCACCAGCCCGTTGGGCGGGGCCGAGTTCGGCCACGCGGACCTGGCCACGCAGCGTGCGCTGAAGACGAGCGTGGTCGCCGAGCAGCTCTCGCACCTCGCCGGACTCGAGTGGGACGGGCACGTGCGGGCCGTGGCGGGGGAGACCCCCGACGGCACCGGCTGGCGCACCCGCCTGCACCTGGACGTGGCCCCGGACGGCTCGCCCGGCATGCACCCGCACCGCAGCGGCGAGCTCGTTCCCGTCACTGACATGCCCCTGGCCACGGACGCTCTGCGGGCGCTCGCACCGTGGGACCTGCGCTACGAGGGCGCCGAGCGCGTGGACGTGGCCGCACCATCCGGCAGCGGGCCGTTGCTGCACGTGAGCTTGCACGGTGACGCCGCCCAGGAGCAGATCGACGCGCTGCGGGCCCAGCTGGCTCCGTGGGGCGAGCAGCACGGGGTGGCCGTCACCGCGCGCACGGCCGACCACCGCGACGCAGGCGTGTGGACCGGTGCGGGTCACAGCGTGGAAACCCTCAGCGTGCCGGAGGCCGGCGGGGAGTTCTCGTGGCAGGTGAGCCCCACGGGCTTCTGGCAGATCCACCGGCAGGCCCCGACCACGCTCGTGCGCGCGGTCCTCGACGCCGCACAGCTCGCCCCGGGGGATGCGGTGTGGGACCTCTACAGCGGCGCGGGACTGTTCACAGCGGTGGCCGCGCGGGCCGTGGGGGAGACGGGCAGCGTGCTCGCCGTCGAGGGCTCCCCGGTAACCTCCGCCGACGCCGCCCGCAACCTTGCGGACGCGCCGCACGTGAACACGGTGCGAGGCGACGTCGCCCGGGTGCTCACCGGGCGTGGCTCCCAGGGCCGCGGCGGGCAGCGGCGCGGGCGCGGGCGTGCGATGTCGATGCGCCCCGGTGGGCCGGCACCCGCGCGGCCGGACGTGGTCATCATGGACCCGCCGCGGGCCGGTGCCGCCAAGGACGTGCTCGCCGCGGTGGACCACGCCGCCCCGCGGCGCATCGTCTACGTGGCGTGCGACCCTGCCGCGCTGGGTCGGGACCTCGGCAGGCTGCGCCGCCGGGGCTGGCGCGTGGACGGGGTGGAGGCCTTCGACCTCTATCCCAACACGCACCACGTGGAGGCCGTGGCGCTGCTGCGCCGCGACGGCTGAACTCCGCCCGCGGTGTGAACCCGCGTACATCCAGCATCCGCGGCACGCGCCGCGCTGGCGGTGTCGGCGGTGTCGCACGGGCTACACTGGCAGGGACCGTTCCTCGCGTGCGGTGCACCGTGGTGTGCCGTGGGCCTCGAACGAAACCAACGGTGGCGAGAGGAGTTCCACACCATGACTGTGGACAGCTTTGGAGCCAAGGGCGTACTGAACGTCAAGGGCACCGACTACGAAATTTTCCGACTGAACGCCGTGGAGGGAGCACAGAAGCTCCCCTACAGCCTGAAGGTCCTGCTCGAGAACCTGCTGCGCACCGAGGACGGTGCGAACGTCACGAGCAAGCACATCGAGGCGCTCGGCAACTGGGACCCCAACGCCCAGCCTGACACGGAGATCCAGTTCACCCCTGGTCGCGTGATCATGCAGGACTTCACCGGTGTGCCCTGCATCGTCGACCTCGCCACCATGCGCGAGGCCGTCGCGGACCTCGGCGGCGACGCCTCCCGCGTGAACCCGCTGGCACCTGCCGAGCTGGTCATCGACCACTCCGTGCAGATCGACGCGTTCGGCTCCGCAGATGCGATCGAGCGCAACATGGACATCGAGTACGAGCGCAACGGTGAGCGCTACCAGTTCCTGCGCTGGGGCCAGACCGCGTTCAACGACTTCAAGGTGGTGCCGCCCGGAATGGGCATCGTGCACCAGGTCAACATCGAGAACCTGGCGCGCGTGGTGATGACCCGTGAGGTGGACGGTACCGTGCGCGCGTACCCGGACACCTGCGTGGGCACCGACTCCCACACCACCATGGAGAACGGCATCGGTGTGCTCGGCTGGGGGGTGGGCGGCATCGAGGCCGAGGCGGCCATGCTGGGCCAGCCCATCTCCATGCTGATCCCGCGCGTGGTGGGCTTCAAGCTGACCGGCGAGATTCCCGCGGGGGCCACCGCCACAGACGTGGTGCTGACGATCACCGAGATGCTGCGCGAGCACGGTGTGGTGGGCAAGTTCGTGGAGTTCTACGGCGAGGGCGTCGCGGCCGTGCCGCTGGCCAACCGCGCCACGATCGGCAACATGTCCCCGGAGTTCGGCTCCACAGCCGCGATCTTCCCGATCGATCAGGTCACCCTTGACTACCTCGAGCTCACGGGCCGCTCCGAGGAGCAGATCGCCTTGATCGAGGCGTACACCAAGGAGCAGGGCATGTGGTACGACCCCGCCAAGGAGGTCAGCTACTCCGAGTACCTGGAGCTGGACCTCTCCACCGTGGTGCCCTCCATCTCCGGCCCGAAGCGCCCCCAGGACCGCATTGAGTTGACCCGCTCCAAGGAGCAGTTCCGCGAAGACCTCGTGAACTACGTGGTGCGGGACGAGAACGTGGAGGTGGACGCCAACGTGGTGGAGTCCTTCCCAGCCTCGGACGCCCCCTCGCACGACGCCTCGGAGGAGCAGGATCCGGAGCACGAGCCCCGTTCCACCACCGCCGAGCAGCTGCGCGAGCGCGTGGAGAACCCGGTGCCCGTGTCCATGCCGGACGGCCGCGAGTTCGAGCTGGACCACGGTGCCGTGTCGATCGCCTCGATCACCTCGTGCACCAACACCTCCAACCCCTCCGTGATGATGGCGGCGGCCGTGCTGGCGCGCAACGCCACGGAGAAGGGTCTGAAGGCCAAGCCGTGGGTCAAGACCTCGATCGCCCCCGGCTCCCGCGTGGTCACCGAGTACTACGAGAAGTCCGGTCTGGTTCCCGCTCTGGAGGAGCTGGGCTTCTACATCGTGGGCTACGGCTGCACCACGTGCATCGGCAACTCGGGTCCGCTCGAGTCCGAGATTTCCCAGGCCATCCAGGACAACGACCTCTCGGTCACGTCGGTGCTCTCCGGCAACCGCAACTTCGAGGGCCGCATCAACCCGGACGTGAAGATGAACTACCTGGCGTCCCCGCCGCTGGTCATCGCCTACGCCCTGGCCGGGACCATGGACTTCGACTTCGAGAAGGAGCCCCTGGGACAGGACGCGGATGGCAAGGACGTGTTCCTCAAGGACATCTGGCCGGACCCCACCGAGGTCCAGAAGATCATCGACGCCTCGATCGACACGGAGATGTTCGACCGCGAGTACAGCACGATCTTCGACGGCGACGAACGCTGGCGGAACCTCGACACCCCCACGGGTGACGTGTTCCAGTGGGATCCCGAGTCCACCTACGTGCGCAAGCCACCGTACTTCGAGGGCATGAGCATGGAGCCCACCCCGGTGAAGGACATCGAGGGTGCGCGCGTGCTGCTCAAGCTGGGCGACTCCGTGACCACGGACCACATCTCCCCGGCCGGTTCGTTCAAGAGCGACACCCCCGCGGGCCGCTACCTGATCGAGCACGGCGTGGCGCGCAAGGACTTCAACTCCTACGGCTCCCGCCGTGGCAACCACGAGGTCATGATCCGCGGCACGTTTGCGAACATCCGCATCAAGAACCAGCTCCTGGACGGCGTGGAGGGCGGCTTCACCCGCGACTTCACCCAGGACGGTGGCCCCCAGGCCGCAGTGTACGACGCCGCGATGAACTACCAGGAGGCCGGCGTGCCTCTGGTGGTGCTCGGCGGCAAGGAGTACGGTTCCGGCTCCTCGCGCGACTGGGCGGCAAAGGGCACCTCGCTGCTCGGCGTCCGCGCGGTGATCGCGCAGTCCTACGAGCGCATCCACCGCTCCAACCTGATCGGCATGGGCGTGCTGCCCCTGCAGTTCCCCGAGGGCGAGTCCGCCGACTCGCTGGGCCTGGACGGCACAGAAACCTTCTCGATCGAAGGGGTGACCGCCCTCAACGACGGCACCACCCCCAAGACCCTGAAGGTCACCGCCGCGAAGGAGGACGGCTCCACCGTGGAGTTCGACGCCGTGCTGCGCATCGACACCCCGGGTGAGGCCGACTACTACCGCAACGGCGGCATCCTGCAGTACGTGCTGCGTCAGATCGCCAAGTAGGCGCTGCCAGCACGAGAACGCCGCCGGCCGGTGACCTTCAGGTCACCGGCCGGCGGCGTCTGCCCGTTCACGCACCCGCGGGGCGGGCGAGTAGGATCGGACGGAGCATTTCGGGCCCATGGGTGAGCCCCGGCGGGCCGCTCGCCCGTTCCCCGGGCCCGAGCACCACGAGACACCCACGGAGAGCAGGCCATGACGCTTCTGGAGAGCATCGAGGGACCCGAGGACCTGAAGGGCCTGGACGCCGCGGCCATGGCGCAGCTGGCCGAGGAAATCCGGGCGTTCCTGATCACCCACGTCTCCGCGACGGGCGGGCACCTGGGACCCAACCTGGGCGTTGTCGAGCTCACCCTGGCCGTGCACCGGGTGTTCTCCTCTCCGAAGGACTCGATCGTCTTCGACACCGGGCACCAGTCCTACGTGCACAAGCTGCTCACGGGCCGCCAGGACTTTTCCACGCTGCGCCAGCAGGGCGGGCTGGCGGGCTATCCATCCCGGGTCGAGTCGCAGCACGACATCGTGGAGTCCTCCCACGCGTCGTCGTCCCTGTCCTGGGCGGACGGAATCTCCCGCGGGTACGCGCTCACGGGACAGCAGGACAGACACGCCGTGGCGGTAATCGGCGACGGTGCCCTGACCGGTGGCATGGCGTGGGAGGCGGTCAACAACATCGCCTCCGACCGCCACCGCAAGGTGGTGATCGTAGTCAACGACAACGGCCGCTCCTACGCCCCGACCGTGGGCGGTTTTGCGAACCACCTCAAGGAGCTGCAGGCCAGCGTGCAGCAGGGCGTGGACGCGATGCGAACGGACCGCCGCTACGAGCAGACCCTCGAGAAGGCCCGGCAGCTGCTCTCGGGGTCGGGGCACCTGGGCCAGGCCGTCTACCGCGGGCTGCACGGCATGAAGCAGGGCATCAAGGACGTAGTGGTCCAGCAGGGGATCTTCGAGGACCTCGGCATGAAGTACGTGGGTCCTGTGGACGGCCACGACCAGCAGGCCATGGAGCAGGCGTTGACCAACGCCCGCAACTACGGCGGCCCGGTGATCGTCCACGCCATCACGGAGAAGGGTCACGGCTACCTGCCCGCGCGCCTGGACGAGAACGACCAGTTCCACTCCGTGCCCATCATCGACCCCGCCACGGGCAAGCCCGAGGGCACGTCCACCGCCCGCACCTGGACACATGTCTTCCGGGACGAGATCGCGAGGATCGCGGACGAGCGCGAGGACGTCGTGGGCGTCACCGGTGCCATGCTCATTCCCATGGGCCTGCAGAAGATGCAGGCCGCGCACCCCGAGCGCGTGGTGGACGTGGGGATTGCTGAGCAGCACGCCCTGACGATGGCCGCGGGCATGGCCTTCAGCGGTCTGCACCCGGTGGTGGGCCTCTACGCCACGTTCCTCAACCGCGGCTTCGACCAGCTGCTCATGGACGTCGCGCTGCACCGCGCCGGCGTGACCGTGGTCCTGGACCGCGCGGGCGTCACGGGCCCGGACGGCCCCAGCCACCACGGCATGTGGGATCTCGCGCTGCTGCAGATCGTTCCCGGCCTGCACCTGGCCGCACCCCGGGACGAGGCCACGATGGTTGAGGAGCTGCGAGAGGCGGTGGCTGTCGACGATGCCCCCACTGTCGTGCGCTACCCGAAGGGCGCGGTGGGCCAGCCCCTGCCCGCCCTCGAACGCTTCGACGACGGCGTGGACGTCCTGGCGCGCAACGGGGAGGGCACCGGGGCGGACGGCCGCGACCGGGACGTGCTTCTGGTGGGTGTGGGCGCCATGTGCACCACGGCGCTGGAGGTCTCCGAGCGGCTCGCAGCGCACGGCGTGTCCTCCACGGTGCTCGATCCCCGCTGGGTGCTCCCCGTGGCCGAGTCCGTGGTGGACACCGCGGCGGCACACAGGATCGTGGTGGTCATCGAGGACGGTGTGCGCTCCGGGGGCATTGGTTCCCTGATCCGTCAGAAGATGCGCGCCCGCGGTGTCGACACGGCCCTGAACGAGGTGGGCCTGCCCACGGAGTTCCTCGATCACGCGAGCAGGGACCAGATCCTGCAGCGCACGGGCGTCACCGCCCAGCGGATTGCCCAGGACACTCTCGCGTCCGTGCTGGGCACCAAGGTGCCCTACGCCCGCCCCGTGGCCGACGACGCCGCTGCCGCGCCCCGCGGGACGGCCGCCGAGACGCGCCGCCAGGACTAGGGCGGGCCAGGACACGGCCCCGGGACCAGGGTGCATCGCCAGGACTGGGACATGCCGCCACGACTGGGGTGCGGCGCTCAGCCGATCACCACTCGACCGTTGCGGACCGAGACCGGGTAGGACGTCAGCCCGGTGGTGGCGGGTCCCGCGGTGACGTCACCGCTGCGCACGTCGAACACGGAACTGTGGCACGGGCACACGTAGGTGTCCCCGGACGGGTTGACCTGACAGCCCTGGTGCGGACACACGGGGGAGAACGCTGTGAAGGTTCCCTTGGTGGGCTGGGCGACCACGGCCTGGACACCGTCCTTGTCCACCTTCACACCCGTGCCGACCGGGATGTCCTCGGTCGCGGCCACGTCCGTGGGGGTGGCCGGAGCCGCGGGAGCTTCCGCGGCGTTCGAGCCGCCGCCGGATCCGGAACCACACGCACTCAGGGCCGCGGCGCCCACGGCGGCGAGCCCCGCCGCGCCGACCACGCGGCGTCGGGAGGCCACGGGAGGAGCCTCCTCGCCGAACTCCTGCTGGTCGCTGCCGTCGTGGTGGCGGTGGGCTGCGGTCATGGTGGTGCTCCTCCTCGTGCGCGGACGCGTCCATCCTAGATCTGCACAGTCCGGTGGATTTGCAGCGGCGCGGGGGCCCTTGCGGGGGGGGAACTGTCAGTACCATGGTGATCAGGATCGGGCCGAGTCCCCTCGACCCGCGTGAACGGAAGGAACGCCCCATGATCAAGCGTCTTGCATTTGTGGCCGGTTTCGGGATCGGCTTCGTGGTCGGCTCCGCGTCCGGGCGGAAGAGCTACGAGTCCCTGCGCGAGAGCGCCCTGAACACCTGGAACGATCCGAAGGTCCAGTCCAAGGTCTCCGAGGGCACGGACTGGGTCAAGTCCGAGGTGCCCGTAGTGGGCGAGAAGCTCGCGGAGAGCGCCCAGAAGGCCGCCGAGACCGTGGGCGCGAAGGCCTCGGACGGTGCCGCCGCGGTCAAGGACAAGGCCCAGGAGGGTGCGGCCACCGTCAAGGACAAGGCCGCCCAGGGTTCCCAGACCGCGCAGCAGAAGGCTCAGGAGGTCAAGGACAAGGCTCAGGAGAAGTCCTCGAAGGACTCCGAGACCGAGCTGCCCAAGCCCGCGACCACCGAGGACGAGGTGGACATGAAGCCGGCCCACCCGGCGCCGGATGCCAAGGACATGAAGAACTGACCCGCCCACGGGGCCGTCCGCGGACAGTGACGTGAAGGCTCCCGCGGGGCCTCGGTGAGACCGCGTGGCAACACGTGAAAATGCAGTGGCCGCACACCCACAGGGGAGTGCGGCCACTGCCGTGCCGGGAGCCGAACGGCGAGGCCATGGCGCCGGAACACCGCGGAGCAGGCTCAGTCCTGCGCTTCCGCCGACTTCTCAGAGCGCCGTTGGGAGCGCAGGGTTCGCCACTCGGCACCGATCACGGGGGCAACGTGCCGGATCTGCCACTCACGGGCACCGAGCTCGCGCAACCGCTCCGCCACGGCGTCGTCGGACGTGGAGCGCGGGGGCTGCCAGCAGAAGCGGCGCAGGTGCTCCGGCGTCAGCAGGTTCTCCGTGGGGAGGCCCAGCTCCTCCGCGAGGTGCGCGACGGCCGGCTTGACCACCGAGAGCCGCGCGGCGGCCTCCGGGCGTTTGGTCTCCCAGGCCTTGACCGGTGGCAGGGTGTTCGAGGGGACGGTGGCGGGCACGGGTTCCTCCGCGAGCCTCGCCTCCTGAACGGCGGTGAGCCACCGGGTGGCCTCCCGCTCCGCCTGGCGCCCGTGGAAGCCGGGTGTCCCCAGCAGCTGGGGCACCGTGCGGGGCATCGCGTTGGCGGCGGCCACGAGTGCGGAGTCGGGCAGCAGCCGTGTGGGCGCAAGGTCCTTGTGGCGGGCCAGGGTCTCCCGAGCCTGCCACAGGTTGCGCAGCGCCGTGAGCTTGCGCCGTCCGCGCACGTTGCCCATGCCGTGCGTGCGGCGCCACGGGTCCTGGCGCGGGGGCGGCGGGGGAGCGGTGCGGACGTGCTCGAACTCCTCGAGCGCCCAGTCCAGCTTCCCGGCCTGGGACAGCCGCTCCTCGGTGGCCCAGCGCAGCTGCACCAGGACCTCGACGTCCAGCGCGGCGTAGTTCAGCCAGTCCACGGGCAGCGGGCGGCGCGACCAGTCCACCGCGGAGTGCTCCTTGGACAGCGTGAACCCGAGCAGCTCCTCGGTCATCGAGGCCAGGCCCACTTTCCGCAGCCCGAGCAGACGCCCGCCGAGCTCGGTGTCGAAGAGCCGGTCGGGTCGCATGTCCAGCTCGGCCAGGCACGGCATGTCCTGGGTGGCCGCGTGCAGAACCCACTCGACGCCGCGCAGGGCCTCGTCCACGCTGGCGAGGGACCCCACGGCTTCGGGGTCGATGAGGATGGTGCCCGCGCCTTCCCTGCGCAGCTGCACGAGGAACGCGCGCTGACCGTAGCGGAAGCCGGAGGCGCGCTCGGTGTCCACGGCCACCGGCCCGGTGGCGACCGCGAGCTGCTCGGCGGCCCGGGCGAGGCCACGGGCGGTGTCGACAACGCGCGGCAGACCGTCCGCGGGTCCGTTGAGATGCACGGTCGCTGGAATGTCGAAGTGCTCGAAGCCGGGCACCACGATCTCGGGCGGTCCCGGTTCGCGGGCGGGTGAGGGATCGTTGGCGTTGCTGCTGATGGGTGGTCCTCGAACGGCGGATCAGGGGTCGCGGGGTTCTCCGCGGCCGGGTCGGATGGGTGCGGGGCGGACCTACAGGTAGGTGACGCCCTCGTGGTGCGGCGGGAGCCCCGCGGCGGTGCACAGCACCTGGGCCCACGCGTTGAGGTGCGTGTGTGCCCAGTGCTGGGGGCCTCCGTGCTGGACGGGCGTCCAGGAGGCTCTGACCTCCACCTGGGCCACGTCCGCCTGCTCGGTCAGGCTGCCGTAGTGGCGTTCGACGGTGCGTGCGGCGGTGCCGCCCTCGGCGGTGAACCGCGCACCGTGCTCTCCCAGGGTGTCCGTGAGCCAGGACCAGCTCACGTCCGGGAGGAGCTCGTCGCGGCCCATCTCTGCGTCCAGGCGGGAGCGGAACCAGCTCACGATCCGGAACGGTCCCTGCCACGGCTGGGGACAGGACTCGTCGTAGAGCACGACGAACCGTCCGGAGGCCGGTGCCTCGCGGGCGGTGCGGGGTTCCTCCGGGTTGGTGAGGCGGCGGTGCAGGCCGTGTCCCACCTCGGCGGCGAAGGAGATGGCGTGGGGGGCGAGACCGCGCGGCGGGGCGATCCGGCTGAGCGCGACCTCCGGGCGGAAGCGGGCGCTCTCGAGAGCCTGCACGACCGCGCGGAACACGTCCGGAGTGCTGTTCAACTCGGTTACCGCTCCCACAACGTCACAGTAACCACAGCGTTACGAAACGCAGCGTCTTTGGCGTCGTGTCGCGCCCGCATGTCGGCCCGAGACCGGGCAGTCCCGCTCACGACGGCGTGGTCTCACACCGTCGCGTCCGAACCCTCGGCTGCCTCAGCGGGAACCAGGCGCAGCGACACGGAGTTCATGCAGTACCGCAGGTCCGTGGGCGTGCCGTAGCCCTCGCCCTCGAAGACGTGGCCCAGGTGGGAGTCGCAGGTGGCGCAACGGACCTCCACGCGCTTCATGCCCATGGTGGTGTCCTCGATGTAGCGCACCCGGTCCTCGGCCAGCGGCGCGAAGAACGAGGGCCAGCCGCAGTGGGAGGCGAACTTGGTCTCGGAGCGGAACAGCTCCGCGCCGCACGCGCGGCACTCATACACCCCCTCGGTGGTGGTGTCCACGTACTCGCCGGTGTGGGGACGTTCGGTGCCCGCCTGGCGCAGCACCTGGTACTCCACGGGGTTGAGTACCTGGCGCCACTGCGCGTCGGTGCGGGCGGCGGCGGCCTCGGGGCTCAGGGCCCGGTCCTCGCCTCGGCCGTCGGTGTCGTGCTGCTGGGTCCGGGGATCCACGGTGGTGCCTCCTGCTACTCGGTGTCATTTCTTCCCGTGGTGTCCAACGACGGAGCCGTCGCCGTTATGCCCGCGTGCCACAATGACGCCATGGCTTCCGAGACCTCTCCCCGCCCCGGCACGGACGCGCGCGCGTGGCGCCACGGCGCACTCGTGGGCGCCGCGGCCAGTGTGGGCGCGGCGTCGGCCACCTTCGCGCTGTCCGGCGGCGTGGCCGCACTCGTCGCCCGCCACGTGGTGACCCCCTCCACCCGTCCGGGCAACGTCACGGTGCTCAAGATCGAGAAGGACGCTAACTCGGGCCAGGACCTCGTGACCCTGCCGACCACGCCGGACACCCGCGTCGCAGGGACCTACGCGCTGCGCTTCGACGAGGGCCGGGGCCTCGCCCGGATCGGCTTCGTGGTGCGACAGACCGGCGGCACCGTGACCCGCCTGGTGGAGCGCGTGTACAGCGGCGAGCTCACGGTGGGCGCTCGGGGCTGGTGGACCGGCACGGTCTATGCCCGGCCGTCGGACGCGGGCCTGCCGTACGAGGAGGTGCAGATCCCCACCCCACTGGGGGACGCGCCGGCGTGGTTCGTGCCCGCGAAGGGGGGCGACGCCGCCCGCACCGGCACGTGGGCCGTGATGGTCCACGGCCGGGGGGCCCAGCGCGCTGAGTGCATCCGTGGCGCCCGGGTGGCCCGCAGGCTCGGGCTGCACAGTCTGCTGCTGTCCTACCGCAACGACGGTGACGCGCCCGCCACTCCGGACCACCGCTACGGGCTGGGCTTCACCGAGTGGGAGGACGTCCAGGCCGGGATCCGCTACGCGCTGGAGCACGGGGCCACGGAGATCGTGCTCTTCGGCTGGTCCATGGGCGGGGCCATCGTGCTGCGCACCGCTGAGCTCACCGAGTACCGTGACCGGCTGCGCGCCCTCGTGCTCACCGGACCCGTGGTGGACTGGTACGAGCTGCTGGCCCACCAGACAAAGGTGCACCGGGTGCCCCGGCGCGTGGGGCGGATGGCCGCGGACATGATCTCCCACCGGCTGGGCCCGCGCATCACCGGGCTCGCGGCACCCCTGGACCTGCACGCCCTCGACTGGCTCTCCCGCTGGGAGGACATCGACACGCCCACCCTCATCCTGCACTCCACGGACGACGAGGTGGTGCCCGTGGCGGGGTCCGTGAAGCTTGCGGACCTGAGCCCACTCGTGGACTTCGTGGGCTTCACCGGCGCGCGGCACACCAAGGAGTGGAACATCGAGCGCAAGCGCTACGAGCGGGCGATCCAGGACTGGCTCCCGTCACGGCTCGCCCCGCGGCGCTGATCCCGTCGCGAGCGCACGGTCCTCCGGGCGGCAGAGCGCTCGGCACTCGGGTCGGTCGCGCCACGGACCGGGGTGCGGCGTCGTCGGACCAGACGGTCGAGAGACCGGGTCGGACGAGGCACGGGGGGCGACGGCGGGCGGTGGAGAACCCTGGGACGACACGAGCGCGGTGCCCGGCACCGACGTCCCGGGCACCGCGCGTTTCGTGAGGCTGGCTCAGACCGCCTGGCGTGCCTGGATCTGGCGCTTGATGCGCCCAAGCATTGCGGACATCCCCCGCATGCGCAGGGGGGACACGAGCCGGGTCAGCCCGAAGCGCTCCGGGAGGTCGTCCGGGACCTCGAGCACCTGGGCCGCAGGCAGGCCGTTGAGGCCCTCGTGCAGGATCGAGGCAAAGCCCCGGGTGGTGGGTGCCTCGGCCGGGGCCGAGAAGAAGAGGCTGACCGGGGCGTCGTCGCCGTCGCCCACCTCGACCGCGAGGAACAGGGGCGACTGGCACTCGGTGACCTGCTCCAGCTCCTCGGGGTGCTCACCCAGACGGTCGGGCAGCTCGGGCAGGGAGCGTGAGAACTCGAGCAGCAGCTGCAGCTTGTCCGGATCCGGGACCTCGTTGAACTCTCTCACGAGCTCCGCCAGCTGCTCCGGAAGGTCCTGCGCGCTCACAGGGAAGACCCCGGGGCCTCGCCGCGCTCCTCGCCCTGGGCCACGGGAACGCGCACGGCGTTGCCCCACTCGGTCCAGGAGCCGTCGTAGTTGCGCACGTTCTCGTA
This sequence comes from Kocuria salsicia, assembly GCF_039532055.1. Classification (NCBI taxonomy): domain Bacteria; kingdom Bacillati; phylum Actinomycetota; class Actinomycetes; order Micrococcales; family Micrococcaceae; genus Kocuria; species Kocuria salsicia. Next base: position 172,373 of record NZ_BAAARF010000003.1, read on the forward strand.
ACCCAGCAGGTGGGTGAGCACAAACCAGGTGTGGGAGGAGCGCTCGCCGATGCGGCAGTACGCGATCACGTCGTCGCCCGGCTGCAGGCCCACCTCGTCCCGGTAGATGGCCTCGAGCTCCGCACGGGACTTGAACGTGCCGTCCTCGGCGGCGGCACGGGCCCAGGGGACGGAGGCCGCAGTGGGGATGTGCCCGCCGCGCAGCGTGCCCTCCTGGGGGTAGTCCGGCATGTGGGTGCGCTCGCCCGTGTACTCCTGGGGGGAGCGGACGTCGATCAGTGGAGTGGTGCCGAGCGCGGCCAGAACGTCCTCGCGATACGCGCGGACGGGGGCGTCGTTCCGCTCGACCACGGGGTACTCGGCCTGGGTGACCTCGGTGGCGTCCGTGGTCAGCTCACGGCCCTCGGCGATCCACTTGTCGCGGCCACCGTCCATGAGACGGACGTCCGGGTGGCCGAAGAGGGTGAAGACCCACAGGGCGTAGGCGGCCCACCAGTTGGACTTGTCCCCGTAGATCACCACGGTGTCGTCGCGGCTGATGCCCTTGCGGGACATCAGCTCGGCGAACTGCTCTCCGTCCACGTAGTCGCGCGTGTCCGGCTCGTTGAGGTCTGTGTGCCAGTCGATCTTCACGGCACCGGGGACGTGCCCGGTCTCGTACAGCAGGACGTCCTCGTCCGACTCGACGACGACGACGCCCGGGGCCCCGACGTTCTCGGCCACCCACTCGGTGGACACCAGCCGCTGCGGGTGCGCGTACTGTGCGAACGCCTTGTTCTGCTCTGCTCCTACAGCCATTGAAACCTCTCCTTGTCCTGGCGCTGTCACGGTTGCGGCCCACGGCGGACCGCCCGTCTTCCTGCCTCCAGCGTAGTGGGGAGCCCGCGGCACGTGCATACCGGGCAGTGACTGCCCCGTCACAGCCCGGGCCGTGTTCACCACGGGCTGACCGGTAGCATCGGGGGCAGAAGGGGGTGCGTGCCAGCGCTCCCGCCAACCGTCTATGCACAGGACCAGCTGCCTGCAGGACCCCGAGCCCGGGGTGCGCGGGGGAGCAGGTCGGGAGGTCCCGGAACGTGAGCACTCAGATCGAACACCTGGTCGACCGCAACCCGCGGGTCTCGGCCGAAGAACTGCTCGACGGCTTCCGGCCCTCTGAGCGCTTCGGTGAAGTCTCCTTCGACACCTACCGCCCGGACCCCTCCCAGCCCACCCAGGCGGAGGCGGTGCAGAAGCTAAAGGCCTTCGCCGCGGGCGTCTCGGGGCGCGGCGGCCAGGGTGGCGGCGGGTTCTTCTCGAAGCTCTTCGGCGGCTCCAAGGCATCGACCGCGGCACAGGGCATCTACCTGGACGGCGGGTTCGGCGTGGGCAAGACCCACCTGCTCGCGTCCCTGTGGCACGCGGTGCCCGGGCCCAAGGCGTTCGGCACGTTCGTGGAGTACACCAACCTCGTGGGTGCGCTGACGTTCCGCCGTACGGTGGACGCCCTGAAGGAGTACTCGCTCGTGTGCATCGACGAGTTCGAGCTGGACGACCCCGGGGACACTGTGCTGATGTCCCGGCTGATGCGCGAGCTCGCGGATGCCGGTGTGAAGCTCGCCGCGACGTCAAACACGCTGCCGGGGTCGCTGGGGGAGGGGCGTTTCGCGGCGCAGGACTTCCAGCGCGAGATCCAGGTGCTCTCCTCGCAGTTCGAGGTGGTCCGGGTGGACGGCGAGGACTACCGCCACCGCGGTCTGCCCCAGGCACCGTCGCCCCTGGCCGACGACGCCGCGCTCGACGCCGCGATCGAGCAGCACTTCCCGGGCAAGCGGGTGGCGCTGGACGACTTCGAGGCGCTCGTGGACCAGCTCTCCCGTGTGCACCCCTCCCGCTACCGGGCGCTGATCCAAGACCTGGACGCCATGGCGTGGCGCGGGGTGCGCACGATCGACCAGCAGGCCGTGGCGCTGCGCTTCGTGGTGCTCGCCGACCGCCTCTACGACCGGGACCTGCCCATCCTCTCCACGGGCGTCCCGTTCGACCAGGTCTTCACCGAGGAGATGATGGCCGGCGGGTACCAGAAGAAGTACTACCGCGCGGTCTCCCGTCTCACCGCCCTTGCCCGCGAGGCCGACGAGGCCTGAGGCCCCGCACGGCTGCGGGACGCCGAGTGGCCGGCGCGAGAAGACTCTTGGGAGAGGCCCGCACGAAGAACAGCGCCCCCTCCACCGAAGTGGACGGGGCGCTGTCGTGGTCTGTAGGGGGAACGACTACTCGTTGCCGCCCAAGCGGTCGCGCACGGCGTCCTGGCCCTGGTCGACCTGGCCCTCCAACTTGCCGCCGGTCTTGTCGTCGACGGCGTCTCCGGCCTTGTCGATACCCTCGTTGACCTTGTCCTGGTGGCCTCCGGCCAGATTCTTGGCCTTGTCCGCGAGTCCTCCAAGATCAGGCATGATCTGATTCCTTTCGCTTGAGTCACCAGCCCGGTACCGGGTCGGCATGTCACTCATCCTGCACGGCAGTGGGCGCCACAGGGAAGACCCACGGGGGGGGTCGTTCGCCCTCAGAAAACAGCCCCGGCACCGTCGACGGAAACGCGGCAGGGTCCGCGCGCGGGTGGAGTAACCTGGGAGATCCCCTGGCACGGCCCCCGCCAACCCCATGTGGTAACGACACCGCGGGGCAGTCTTCCCACGTGCGCACCGGGGCACAGTCAGCTACGAAGGAGTCTGCGCCGCCATGACCACCGAACAGGTCGAACTGCTCCGCCACCCGGCAGAGGCCATCAACTGGAATCGGGTTCAGGACGAGAAGGACACCGAGGTCTGGGACCGCCTGACCAGCAACTTCTGGCTCCCCGAGAAGGTGCCGCTGTCCAACGACGTCCAGTCCTGGAAGACCCTCACCGCCGAGGAGCAGGACCTGACCATGAAGGTGTTCACGGGCCTGACACTGCTGGACACCATCCAGGGCACCGTGGGCGCCGTCTCGCTCATCCCCGACGCCAAGACGCTGCACGAGGAGGCGGTGTACACCAACATCGCGTTCATGGAGTCGGTGCACGCAAAGTCCTACTCGTCCATCTTCTCCACGCTGTCCTCCATGAAGCAGATCGACGAGGCGTTCCGCTGGTCCCGTGAGAACGAGTACCTGCAGCGCAAGGCCGAGATCGTGCTGAGCTACTACAAGGGGGAGGACCCCCTGAAGAAGAAGGTTGCCTCCACGCTGCTGGAGTCCTTCCTCTTCTACTCGGGCTTCTACCTGCCCATGTACTTCTCCTCGCACGCCAAGCTGACGAACACCGCGGACCTGATCCGCCTGATCATCCGCGACGAGGCCGTGCACGGCTACTACATCGGCTACAAGTACCAGAAGGGTCTGCTGCAGGAGACCCCGGAGCGTCAGCAGGAGCTCAAGGACTACACCTACGACCTGCTGGACGAGCTCTACGAAAACGAAGTGGCCTACGCGGAGGCCCTCTACGACTCCGTGGGGTGGACCGAGGACGTCAAGAAGTTCCTGCACTACAACGCCAACAAGGCGCTGAACAACCTGGGCTACGAAGCGCTGTTCCCCCGCGAGATGACGGACGTCTCCCCGGCAATCCTCTCCTCGCTGTCCCCGAACGCGGACGAGAACCACGACTTCTTCTCCGGCTCCGGCTCCTCGTATGTGATCGGAAAGGCCGTGAACACGGAGGACGAGGACTGGGACTTCTGAGCCGCCCCTGAGACCCTGAGCTGACACGCGGGCGCCACCGGGCCCGGGATCCGCACGACGCGCGGGTCCCGGGCCTGCCGCGTTCCTGAAGTGGCGTGCGGTCCGGGGGGGCGTCGACGTCGCGTTGCCATTGCGCACCGCACCGCCGCTTCACACCCGGGGACAGGTGTATCCCACGTCCCCCAATGTGCGACTGTAACCGCCTCGCGCGCAGTCCTAGACTGGGAGCACAAGGGGAGGTTCCCCGTGAACTCGCAGCCGATCCGGGGGGATCGTGAGGTTCATGGGGGCACGATCGACAACCGGGGTGGCGGCGCGCGCCGCCACCGTGGAAGAGATCTTCACAGGGGGCTTGAAGGACATGACTCGTGCTGCAGCAACCGTGAAGGCGGCGGTGTCCGTCGCGGAACTCACGGCATTGAACAGGGTGATGGGTGGTACCGGATCCGTGGAGGCGTTCGAGCGCGAGCTCGTCACCCGCGTGTTCGTGGGCGCCCGCGCCTGGCTCGACGAGCTGGGGGGCCACGAGCTCACCCGGGACCAGCGCAGGCGCTGGAACGCGGCCGTGCGCCGCGTCAACCGTTTCGTCCCGCGCGGAGGCGTGACCATGACGTGTACGGTGCTCGCTTCGCTCAACCAGTCCCGTGACCTGCTCGACGACCCGCACCTGCTGAAGACCGCGCTCGTCGCCGCGGCGGCCCACGGTCCGGCGACCGCGGTTCCGCGCGCGGCGGCCCCGGCCCAGCAGCAGCCCGCCACCCAGGGAACCGGAGCACAGCGGTCCCGGGAGCAGTTGGCTCCGTCCGGCGTCTGAAGCGCTCGGCGTCGTCGCGCCCCGCCGCGTGTGGGAGCGTGTGCGGGATCTGAGTCGTGCGCGAGGTCCGGTGAGAACACCGGTGTGCCGTCCGCGGCGTTCAAGGTCGAGCCCGTGCTGGACCGCCGTCTGGGCGTCGCCTCCCTGGACTAGAGTTGGCGCCAGCATGAAACTCATACGTCAGCGCGAATCCCTGGGCGCGGAGCAGGACTACCGCCGTGCGCTCGCCATCCTCGACGCGGCCCGCGGGGGCGTCACCGAACCGGTGCTGCGCGTCTACCAGCCGCGCCCCACCGTGGCATTCGGGCGGCGGGACGAGCTCAACCCGGGGTTCGCGCACGCCCGCCAGGCCGCCGTCGACGCCGCGTTCACCCCGCTCGTGCGCCGCGTGGGCGGCCGCGCAGCCGCCTACCACGGGGGTTGCCTCGTGATCGACCACGTGGAACCGGACCCGGACCCGAAGACCGGCATCCAGGACCGCTACCGGCTGTTCGGGGACATGGTCGTGGCGGCGCTCGAGGAACTCGAGGTCCCTGCCCAGGTGGGAGAGATCCCGGGGGAGTACTGCGCGGGGGAGTACAGCGTGCACGCGCCGGGCACGGCCGAGGACCCCCGGCGCCCCGTCAAACTCGCTGGCACCGCCCAGCGCGTGGTGGCCGGGGCCTGGTACTTCTCCACGGTGCTCGTGGTCGAGGAGGCCGAACCGCTGCGCGCAGTGCTGGAGGACGTGTACGCCGCACTCGACGTGCCGTGGGAGCCGAGCACTGCCGGGTGCGTGGCAGACGTCCGGCCCGGGACCACCGTGGCCGAGGTCGAGGAGGCGCTGCTCGACGTCTACGGCCGCTACTCCGCCTACATGGGCTACGGGCGGGTCGTCGGAGACGGCGAACGGTGAGCGCCCATCAGGAAAGGAGCACACCATGTGCGGCCGCTATGTGATCGCGAGGACCCCGGGCCAGCTGGCCCTGCCCTTCGACGCCCGGGTGGACGACTCGGTGGGCGACGCCGTGGGGCCCAGTTGGAACGTGGCCCCCACCCACACCGTGCCCGTCCTGCTGGAGCGCCTGTCCGAGGACGGGCAGCTGGTCGCGGAGCTGCACGCGGCGCGGTGGGGTCTGGTCCCCTCGTGGGCCAAGGAGATCTCAATCGGCTCCAAGATGTTCAACGCCCGCTCCGAGACGGTCACCGAGAAACCATCGTTCCGTTCCGCCGTGGCCGCCCGCCGGTGCGCGATTCCTGCGGACGGGTACTACGAGTGGAAGGCCCCGGAGACGGGGAAGGGGCGCAAGCAGCCGTACTTCGCCCATCCCGAGGACGGGTCCGAGATCTGGTTTGCCGGGATCTACGAGTGGTGGCGCATCCCGGAGCACGCGTCGGACGCGGTGCGCGAGGGACAGACACGGGCCGGGAGGAACGCCGGGGGCGACGGCGCCGCGGGGCACTGGCTGCTCTCGTGCTCGATTCTCACGCGCGAGGCACCATCCCCGAGGGACGAGAACCCCCACCTGGCGCAGCTCGGTGCGCTGCACAACCGGCTTCCGATGGGCATGACCCGGGACTTTGCGCGCGAGTGGATCGCGCCGGGGAAGGACAAGGCGCACGCCGCGGCGCTCGTGGAGCGGGCCGTCGCCGAGTCGCTGGGGGTCGCCGCAGAGTGGCAGATGCACCCCGTGACCACGGAGGTGGGATCGGTCTCCTCAACGGGCCCCCGGTTGGTGGAACCCCTCGACACCCTGCTGTGACGCTACAGCCCTGACCGCACGGCACGAGGCCGCATCGCCGACACCTCACCACTGGCACCACGCTTCTGACACCACCGCCCGGCGCGGCACCCCGTGACGGCTCCGACGGCCGCCCCTACAGTGGGACGTGGTGGGAGAACCACCGCACACTCACGAGCACCGGGGGACGACGATGGTGGAACTGGGCAACACCCTGACCGAGGACGCACGATGGCTGGTGGACTTCGTTTGCGGCACCGGCGGGGCGGTGGTCGCGAGCAACAGCGGCACGGGAGCCCCGGAGTCCGCCTACGTGCTCGTCGCGGCCACGGATGCCGGGAAGATCGTCTTCGGCACCAACGCGCAGTCCCGCAAGTTCACCAACATCACCTCGGATCCCCGCGTGTCCATGGTCCTGGTGCAGGACGGAGCCCACGAGGTCCAGCTCGAGGGCGAGGCGCGGGTCCTGGAGGGCTCGGACGCCGCCCCCGCCACGGAGGCGCTCGCCGCGCAGCACCCGGGGTCCACGGACACCCACGATCCGGAGAACCTGCGGGTCGTGGAGGTCACGGTGCGCTGGGCGTCCCGCACGGACACCACGCAGCAGCCGCCACTGGCGGCGGAGCTCGACCTGCGCTGACCGCGATCCGGGCCGGTCGTGGCCCGCGCAGGGCAGGGCGCGCGCTGACAGCGACCGGCCTCGGGCTCAGCCTGCGCGGTGCCCTACCGGCCCAGGACACGACGACGCCCGGGCCGCCGTCGTGGGCTACGACGTCGCGACCCGGGCGTGTGCCAGGGAGTGCGGGGCTAGAACTCGTCCTGCTCGGGAGACCAGCGGTTGAAGTCCAGCGTGAGGTACAGGGCGAGCGCGGCGGCGTTGTCCTCCGGGATGCGCACGCAGACCTCCTCGTAACCGCTCTCGTGCAGCGAAGCCATGACCTGGCGCACGAGCTGCTCCGCGTAGCCGCGGCGGCGGTGGGAGGAGGCCGTGAAGAGCTCGAAGAGGTAGGGGACGTCCGGGAGAGTGCGGTCCTTGCGCCGCTCCAGCACCACGGCGGCGGCCACGGGGGTGCCGTTCTCGTCCTCGATCAGTTGCGACTCCCGGCTCAGGAACGGGCCGAAGTCTCCCTGGAATGCGCCGCGGATCATGCGCTCGGCATCCTCGGCGGTGCCGGAGATCTTGGAACCGTAGGCCTCCAGGAACAGGCGGGTGAGCTCCGCGGTGTCCGCCTCCGTCACGGCGCGGCTCGTGGCCGTGACCTCGCGCGAACCGGGCGCGGTGCGGGCGATCAGTGTGATGTTTCCAGTCATGACGGCCTTCCACGGGTCAGGGGTGAACACGGGTGCATCCGTCATTCAGAGTAGCGGAGAACCCCTGTAAGTCCACGCGGGGACTACCGTGGGGTGCAGACCCACCGCGGCGGCGAGAGACAGCAACGAGAGACGAGGACCATGAGCGAGCACACCGGAGCACCCTCGGCAGCGGACGCCACCCCCGCAGGCGGTTCCTCCCCCGAGGGGGAGGCCGCCCGGATCTGCCGCGAGCTGATCCGTTTCGACACCTCCAACTACGCGAGCGGGGAGGCGGAGGGCGAGCGCGCGGCCGCGGAGTACGTTGCCGGGCTGATCGAGGAGGTGGGCCTGGAGGCCCAGTACTTCGAGTCCGCGCCCGGCCGGGCGAACGTCTTCACCCGCCTCGAGGGCTCGGACCCCGGCGCGGACGCGCTGCTCGTGCACGGCCACCTGGACGTGGTGCCCGCCATGGCCCAGGACTGGTCCGTGGACCCGTTCGCGGCGGAGGTCAGGGACGGCATGATCTGGGGCCGCGGCGCCGTGGACATGAAGGACATGGACGCCATGATGCTCTCGGTGTTGCGCCACATGCGCCGCACGGGCACACGGCCGAAGCGGGACATCGTCTTCGGGTTCTTCGCGGACGAGGAGGCCGGCATGCGCTACGGCTCCAAGTACATGGTCCAGGAGCACCCGGAGGTCTTCGACGGCGTCACGGACGCCCTGAGCGAGGTGGGTGGCTTCTCCGCCGACATCGGCGGGCGCCGGGCGTACCTGCTACAGACGGCGGAGAAGGGCTTCATGTGGCTGCGGCTGGTTGCGGAGGGTCAGGCGGGCCACGGCTCGGGGCTGCACGAGGACAACGCGGTCACCCACCTCTCGCGGGCGATGGCGAACATCGGCGAGTTCACGTGGCCCGTGGAGCTGACCAAGACCACCCGCGCGTTCCTGGACGAGGTCACCGAGCTCACGGGGGTGGAGTTCGACCCCCAGAACCCCCAGCGGCTGCTGAAGGAGCTCGGGGCGGTCTCACGGTTCGTGGGTGCCACCCTGCAGAACACCTCGAACCCCACCCGCCTGGACGGCGGCTACAAGACGAACGTGATCCCCGGCTCCGCCCAGGGCTCGGTGGACGTCCGCTTCCTGCCGGAGCAGGAGGAGTACGTGCGCGCCAAGCTGCAGGAGCTCGCGGGAGACAGGGTGCGCATCGAGACCGAGTTCGAGGACATCGGCCTGGAGGTCCCGTTCTCCGGCACCGTGGTGGACGCCATGGTGGACGCGTTGAGCGCGGAGGACCCGGACGCCGTGGTGCTGCCCTACATGCTCGGCGCCGGCACGGACAACAAGTCCCTGTCCCGTCTGGGCATCACCGGTTACGGCTTCGTGCCCCTGCAGCTGCCCCCGGAGCTGGACTTCACGGGCATGTTCCACGGTGTGGACGAGCGGGTTCCGGTGTCCTCGCTCGAATTCGGCTCCCGCGTGCTCGACCGGCTGCTGCGCAGCTACTGAGCCGCGCGGCGTCGCCTCCCCTGCACCGTTCAACCACCGCGTCCCGAACGCACCCCATGGAAAGAGCCTGAGATGAACGCCGTCACCGAACTGCTGCCGGACGAGCTGATCGATCAGATCCGGGGCCGGGCGGGCGCGGTGGACCGCGAGAACCGTTTCTTCGACGAGGACTTCGAGGCCCTGCGGGAGGCCGGGTACCTGCGGATGCTCGTGCCGCGCGAGTTCGGCGGGCTGGGCTTCACACTGGAGCAGGCAGTGGCGGCCCAGCGTCGGCTCGCCACCGCGGCGCCGGCCACGGCCCTGGGCATCAACATGCACCACGTCATCGTGGGGATCGGCTACACCCTGCACCTGCGCGGGGACGAGCGCGCCAGGCGGATCTTTGAGGACGCGGTGGCCGGGGAGGTCTTCGCGTTCGGCATCTCGGAGGCCGGAAACGACTCCGTGCTCTTCGACGCCACGACCCGCGCGCACGACACCCCGACCCGCGCGCACGACACCCCCGAGGGCTGGCGCCTCCACGGCACCAAGATCTTCACGTCACTGTCCCCGCGGTGGACCCGCCTGCTCGTGCACGCGCGCACCGAGGGGGACGACGATGCCGCACGGCTCGTCGTCGGCTTCCTCACCCGGGCGGAGCACACCACCGCGGTGCCCGGCGTGGATGTCCGCCAGGACTGGAACGCCCTGGGAATGCGGGGCTCGCAGTCCTGCACCACCGTGCTGGACGGTGCCCTGCTGCGTCGGGAGGACCTGCTGGCCACCACCCCGGTGGGGCCGAACCCGGACCCGGTGGTGTGGGGGATCTTCGGGTGCTTCGAGCTGCTGCTGGCGGCCGTCTACACGGGCATCGCCGACCGGGCGATCCAGGTGGCGGTCGAGGTCACCACTGCGCGCCGCTCACTCGCCAAGGGCGCGCCGTACTCGGACGACCCGGACATCCGCCGCCACATCGCTCGGGCCGGGGTGCTGCGGGACGGGGTGGAGCTGCAGCTGCGCCAGCTCGCGGCGGACGTGGACGCCCTGGGGTCCGAACGAGACCCCGGACACGGCGCGCGCTGGTTCATCCTCTTCTCGGGCGTCAAGCACCGTGCCACCGAGTCCGCCCGGGAGGTCGTGGACCTTGTCCTGCGCGCCTCCGGAGGGTCCCAGTACCGCAGCGGCACGGAGCTGGAACGCCTCTACCGAGACGTGCTCGCGGGGCTGTACCACCCCTCGGACCCGGAGTCGGTGCTCGCCGCCACGGCCACCTCCCTGCTCGGGCCCGTCTGCGAGTGAGGCCCCGAGTCAGAGCGTGCGATCCACGCGCATGATGCGCCGGCGCATCACGTAGCGCCGGGCACCCCCGTAGAGCACCGCGGAGCGCATGAGCTCCCACTTGCCGTACTCCGCGTGCTCCTTGACGCGGGTCCGGGCCTCGGCAATCTTCTCGCGGGGCGCCACGGTCAGCGAGAGGTACTCGTAGCGCTCGTCGCGTCCGGTCATGGTGGGGTGGCCGGACACCGAACTGTGCTTCAGACGTTGTTCTTTCATCGCTACCCATTCTGCTCCGATACCGGCTAACGTCTACACCATGAGCACCGATCCCCGCGCCGCCCTGCAATCTCTCGTCAACGCCCTCGAAGAACACCTCGCCGCCGCGGCCAACCGCCGCTCGGACGACGACCCCTCGGTGGACGGGGCCTACCTGGCCATCGCGAACTCGTTCGAGGCCTACGAGGAGGCGCTCTACGACGCCTACGACGAGGTCACCCCCCTCACCGTCTTCGCGGACGACGACGACTCGGACGACGACTACGACGAGGACGATGACGACGAGGAGGACGACCTCCTCGAGGACAACGAGATGCTGGACGAGGACCTCGTGGACGAGGACGACTACGACGAGGACGACGACTCCTCCGCAGACTCCTCCAACGGGTCGCGCGAGCGCCGCTGACGCGACCGGCACACCGGATCGACGAGGGGCCCCACCGCTGGTGGGGGCCCTCGTGCGTTTCCCCCAGGAAGACACCCGGGGTTCCCGCCGATGACGTCGCGGCCACGCCGCCGACTGTGACGCCCGTGGCCTGTGACCCGCACCTGTGACCTCGGCGTGGATCCAGCGTGCGGATCGGGCGCGCGGTGGGTGCCCAGAGTGCTCTCAGGCCGGTGGCGGGGGAGGCCCGGAGGGGGTGCCGTACAGTTGTCGCGTGAACTGGATCGAAGCGATAATCCTGGGCCTGGTGCAGGGCCTGACAGAATTCCTCCCCGTCTCCTCCTCCGCGCACCTGCGGATCGTGGGCGAGTTCCTGCCGAACGGCGCGGACCCCGGTGCAACCTTCACCGCGATCACGCAGCTGGGCACGGAGACCGCTGTGATCATCTTCTTCTGGCGGGACATCGTGCGCATCATCAAGCGGTGGGCGCTGTCGCTGACCGGCAGGGCGGACCGCAGCGATCCGGACGCCCGCATGGGGTGGTTCATCATCCTGGGCTCGTTGCCCATTGCGGTGCTCGGCCTGCTGCTGCAGGACTACATCGAGACGCAGTTCCGTTCACTGTGGATCACGGCCACGATGCTCGTCGTCTTCGGTCTCTTCCTGGCCATCGCAGACCGGGTGGGCAAGCAGGAGCGCAGCCTGGAGGACCTGACCCTCAAGCACGCCGTGGGCTACGGCTTCGCGCAGGCGCTTGCGCTGATCCCGGGAGTCTCCCGCTCCGGCGGAACCATCACCGCCGGTCTGCTGATGGGCTACACGCGAGCCGCCGCCGCGCGCTACGCGTTCCTGCTGGCGATCCCCGCCGTGTTCTCCTCCGGGCTCTACCAGCTCTACAAGGCGGTCAGCGGTAAGGAGGCCGGCGGGGTCTACACCATGGGCCAGACGACCGTGGCCACCGTCATTGCGTTCGCGGTGGGCTACCTGATCATCGGCTGGTTCATGCACTACATTTCCGAGCGCAGCTACAACCTGTTCGTGTGGTACCGCGTGCTGCTGGGTGCCGTGGTGTTCGTGCTGCTCGGCACGGGTCTGATCAACGCCTGATCCTGCCCGGGCACCCGCCGTGGCGACCGGCCCCGGCGAGTGGCTCCCCGTGTCCCGGGGAATAGCGCACCGGCGGGGCCCGTTGCGATCGTGAGTACTGTCAGCTCCTCCTACCGAAGGTGAACATGAAGTCTTGGCCCAGCCGCCCGGTCCCGGAACTGCCCGGGACGTCCTGCGTCCCGAGGGTGCACGACACGAGTACCGGACGCACGGAGGCGGTGGCGCCGCTGGGGGACCGCGCGGGGCTCTACGTGTGCGGGATCACTCCGTACGATGCGACCCACATGGGCCACGCCGCCACGTACGTCACGTTCGACCTGCTCTACCGTGCCTGGCGCGACGCCGGGTACCCCGTGGACTACGTGCAGAACGTCACGGACGTGGACGACCCCCTGCTGGAGCGCGCGATCGCCACGGGCGTGGACTGGCGTGAGTTGGCCGAGTCACAGACGCAGCTGTTCCGCACGGACATGGCCGCACTGAACGTCCTCGCTCCGGAGCACTACGTGGGTGCCACCGAGGCCGTGGAGTGGATCGTGCCCGCCGTCGAGCGGCTCGTGGAGCGCGGGCTGGCCTACCGGGTGCCTGCGGGCACCGGCCAGGACGGGCAGCCGGCACCCGCCGGGGACGTCTACTTCGACGTCGCCGCCGCGGGGCGCCTGCGCGAGGACGACCCGGACGCCTGGGTGGTGGGCAGCACGTGCCGCATGGACCGCGGGCAGATGATGCCCCTGTTCGCGGACCACGGCGGGGACCCGGATCGCACGGGCAAGCGCGACGCCCTGGACCCGTTGCTGTGGCGCGTTGAGCGCCCGGGGGAGCCCTCGTGGGACGGTGCGTCCCTGGGCCGTGGCCGCCCGGGGTGGCACATCGAGTGCAGCGTGATCGCGCTGAAGTACCTGCCCACGCCGTTCACGGTGCAGGGTGGTGGCTCGGACCTCGCGTTCCCGCACCACGACATGGGCGCGGGGCACGCTTACGCGCTGTCCAGCGAACCGATGGCTCAGCACTACGTGCACACCGCCATGGTGGGGCTGGACGGCGAGAAGATGTCCAAGTCCAAGGGCAACCTGGTGCTCGTCTCGACCCTGCGGCAGCAGGGCGTGGACCCGGCCGCCATCCGTGTCGCGATCCTCTCGAACCACTACCGCACAGACTGGTTCTGGACGGACGAGCTGCTGGAGGACTCGAAGCGCCGTCTGGTCCGCTGGCGGGAGGCCGCCGCGAAGCCGGAGACGGCCGGGGCCCAGGCACTGCTGGAGGCCGTGCGTGCGGCACTGGCCGAGGATCTCGACGCTCCCGCGGCGCTGCTCGCCGTGGACGCGTGGGCGGCCCGGAATCTGGGCGGAGCCGCCCAGCGCGGCTCCGAGTCGTCCGCGGAGGACGCGCAGCTGGTGCGGGACACGCTCGACGCGCTGCTCGGCGTCGTCCTCTGAGGACCCGGTGGGAGGAGGGCCCACGGTCACCCCGAACAGGGTGTCCGTGGGCCCTCCTCCGTGCCCGGCGCGGTGTGTGCCCCCCTGGTGACGGGCGAGTGACCGCGGGGCCGGGTCATTTGCGGTCGTCGCGGCGGCGCAGGTAGCGCTCGAACTCGCGCGCGATCGCGTCCCCGGTGGCCTCCGGGAGGTCCACGGTGTCCTTGGCCTCCTCGAGCTGCCGGACGTAGTCCGCGACTTCCGGGTCCTCGGAGGCGAGCTCGTCCACGCCGCGCTCCCACGCCTCGGCATCCTCGACCACCGGCTCCAGGGGCAACGACATGCCGAGCAGGTCCTCCAGCTGGCGCAGCAACGCGAGCTGGGCCTTCGGGGAGGGCGAGTGCGCCACGTAGTGCGGCACGGCGGCCCACATGCTCAGCGTGGGGAAGCCCGCGAGGGCGGCCATGTGGGAGAGCACCCCCACGATGCCCGTGGGGCCCTCGTACTGGGGTGCCTCGATCTCGAGCTCCTCCCGCAACTCCTCGGTGTCCGAGGTCAGAGTCACGGGGATGGGGCGCGTGTGGGGGACGTCCGCGAGCAGGGAGCCCAGCATGATCACGAAGTCCACGTCCAGTGCGGTGGCCTGCTCGATGAGCTCCGCCGTGAAGGTCCGCCACCGGTAGGACGGCTCCCAGCCGTGCAGCAGGACCACGTCGAGGTTCGTGCCCGCCACGCTCGCCTTCGTCAGCCGGGTGCTGGGCCAGTGCAGCTTCTGCTCCCCGGTCAGTGAACGCCGGATGATGGGCCGCGAGTACTGGTAGTCGTAGTAGTCGTCCGACTCGACCTCGAAGACCTCCTTGGCCCCGAGGTGCTCGCGGATCAGCTTCAGAGAGTCGGTTGCGGCGTCCCCGGCGTCGTTCCAGCCCTCGAACGCGGCGATGAGGACCGTGACGGTCTCCTGCTCCCGACCGTCACGCACCACTCCGAAGGGACCGGTGCCGGGTTGCTCCGCATTGCTGTGCGATGTGCTCACCGCTCCACTGTACGGCGCCCGTCCCGGCGGTTCCACGACGGCCACCCAGCCCGGTGCCGGGTGGCCCACTTACCATGTGCACCATGGCCGATCCCCGCTTCCCCGCCCCCGACGCCGCCTCCTCACCCGCGGGGCGCCCGCGCCGCTCTCGCGGGGTCCGCCTGGGCCGGGTGCTCGGCGTGGAGGTCCGTCTGGACCGCTCGTGGTTCCTGATCGCGGGCCTGACCGTGGTGATGTACGGCCCGGTGCTGTGGCGGGTGTACCCGGACCTCGGGTGGCTGAACCTCGTGGTGGCGCTGGGCTTCGCCGTGGGCCTGGCGGTGAGCGTGCTCGCACACGAGCTCGCGCACGCGGCCGCCGGGCGACGCGCCGGGTGGCCCGTGGACCGGATCGTGCTCACCCTGATGGGCGGTCACACCACGTTCGGCACCGTGCGCACCCGACCCCTGCCCACCGCTCTGGTCTCCCTCGCCGGCCCGCTGGCCAACGTGGCGCTCGCGGTCCTCGGCGAGGTCCTGCTCGCTGCCGCACCGGCCGGGGCCACCGGGCCCTGGTGGGCACTCGCGCAGCTGCTCGTGATCGCGAACTGGGTGCTCGGACTGTTCAACCTCCTGCCGGGCCTGCCCCTGGACGGCGGCCGGGTGGTCGAGGCCGTGGTGTGGACGGTGACCGGCTCCGAGTGGCGGGGCACGGCCGTGTCCGCGTGGTGCGGACGGGGGATCGCCGCGCTGCTGGTGCTGTGGCTCGTGTGGACGCAGCAGTGGCGCCAGCCCGCCGTGCTCGTGGTCTCGCTGCTCGTCGTCACATTCATCGTCGCGGGTGCCGGCCAGGCACTGCGGCAGGCGCGGCTGATGGGTCGGCTCGACTCCGTGCGGGCGGAGGAGATCGCCCGCCCCGCCATGGAGTTCACGCCCGCCACCCCACTCTCGCTCGTTGACGCCACCGTCACGGCGGCCACCGGGGACGACTACCGCGGCTGGACGCCGGACGTGGTCGCCCGGGACGCGGCCCGGGGCACCCTCGGCGTGCTCGACCCCGCACTCGCGGCCCGCGTGCCGCTGCCGGAGCGCTCCCGCGTGGCACTGGGGGACGTGTGTCAGTGGTACCCGGCGGACGCGGTGGTCGCCCCGCGGACCCCCGGTGGCGAACTCGCGCGGCAGCTGGAGGCCGGGCGGCTGCAGTGGGTGTGGGTGGCCGACGACGTCGCCCCGGTCACGGGGGTCGTGCACCACGAGGACCTCGTGCGCCACGCGCTGCACCGCTGACCTCTGCGGACGGGATCCCGGCGGGCGTGGTCTCGGCAGTGCCCCCTCTCCACCCCACCCCGGCCCGCTACGAGGCGACGGCGGCCCCGCCAGCGCGCGGGCGGCGTCGTCCCCGGTGGTAGCGGTGTGGGTACGGTGAGAGAATGAGAAGAGGCCCCGGCACGGCAGTGCGGCGGGCCGAGGACGGGCGGCACCCGCCGTCATCGTCGAGCAGGTGTGAAAGTGAGCAGATGACCCAGCAGCAGCCCCGAGACATCCCCGTGACCCCCGCCCCGGTGCGCGGCGCCGCCAACCGGCGCGGTCCGTTCCGCTCCGGTGAGCGCGTCCAGCTCACGGACGAGAGCGGGAAGATGACCACCATCACCCTGGTGGATGGAGGGGAGCACCACACCCACCGCGGGGTCCTCGGCCACGACCTGCTGGTCGGGCGGCCGGAGGGCACGGTGGTGACCAACACCTCGGGCATCCAGTACCAGGCGCTGCGCCCCCTGCTCAAGGACTTCGTGCTGTCCATGCCGCGCGGAGCCGCCGTGGTGTACCCGAAGGACGCCGGGCAGATCGTGGCGATGGCGGACATCTTCCCCGGGGCGCGCGTGGTCGAGGCCGGCGTGGGCTCCGGCGCCCTCACCATCTCGCTGCTGCGGGCAGTGGGGGACGAGGGCCACGTGCGCTCCTTCGAGCGCCGCGAGGAGTTCGCTGAGATCGCGCGCGGGAACATCGAGACCATGTTCGGCGGCCCGCACCCCGCGTGGCACCTGAGCATGGGCGACCTCGCCGAGGAGCTCGGGGAGAACGAGGAGCCGGGCTCCGTGGACCGCGTGGTGCTGGACATGCTCGCACCGTGGGAGTGCCTCGACGCCGTGGCCACCGCGATAGCCCCCGGTGGTGTGGTGATCTGCTACGTCGCCACCGTGCCGCAGCTCTCCCGCGTGGCCGAGGCCATGCGCGCTGACGGGCGCTTCACCGAGCCCGAGGCCTCCGAGACCATGGTTCGAGGCTGGCACGTGGAAGGGCTCGCGGTGCGCCCGGACCACCGCATGGTCGCCCACACCGGTTTCCTGATCCAGTCCCGCCGCCTTGCCGACGGCTCGCCCCGGCTCGCGCCGAAGCGGCGCGCATCGAAGAGCGAGTACACCGAGGAGGACCTGCAGGCCTGGACCCCGGTGGCCCTGGGCGAGCGCGTGGTCTCCGACAAGAAGCTCCGTCGCGCCGGGCGCGACGCAACGTCTTTGGCCCAGCACGCCGCCCGCGCGGACCGCGAGATCTCCGAGGGTCGCGCGGAGTCGGACAGGCACCCAGTGGTGACCGCCAGCGACGACGCCACGGAAAGCGCGTCGTCGTCCCCAGACACCTCGAGCACCCAGGACACCCAGGGCGCCTCGGCCGCGCACCCGACCGTGGCCGGTGAGCGGCTGGACGAGGAGCGTCATGTCTGAGGCACCCCACCCGCAGCAGCGGCCCCAGCGCTCGTCGGAGGAGATCGTGCAGCGGCAGATGGCCATGCTGCGGGACCAGAAGCGCAACCTCGACAAGCAGCTCAGCGCCCTGGGTTCGCAGAACGAGAAGCTGGTGCGGCTGCTCAACGCGTCCCGCCAGGAGATCGTGACGCTCAAGAAGACCCTGGCTGCGGAGGCCGAGCCGCCCGCCACGTTCGCCACGATCCTGCAGGTCAACCACGGCAGGCAGCCGGTGGGAGAGGCCACCGGGGACGGCCCCGTGGTCACCGGACCCACCGTGGACGTGCTCGCGGCCGGGCGTCGGATGCGCGTGGCACTGAGCCCCCTCGTCTCTCTGGGCGCGTGCGAACCCGGCCTCGGGGTGCTGCTCAACGAGAACTACGTGGTGGTCGCGGTGCTCGACTACGAGCGCACCGGGGAGGTCGCCACCGTCAAGGAAGTGGTGGACCACGACCGCGTCCTCACTGTGGGCCGCTCGGACGAGGAGCGCGTGCTGCTGCTCTCCGGCAGGCTGCGCCGCGAGCGCCCAAAACCCGGCGACGCCGTCACCGTGGACCACCGCACCGGCTTCGCCCTGGAGCCCGTGGCCCGCACGGACGTCGAGCAGCTCGTGCTGGAGGAGGTCCCGGACGTCAGCTACTCGGACGTCGGCGGGCTGGGCCCCCAGATCGAGGCCATCCGCGACGCCGTGGAGCTGCCCCACATCCACCCCGAGATCTTCCGCGAGCACGGCCTGCACCCGCCCAAGGGCATCCTGCTCTACGGGCCCCCGGGCAACGGCAAGACACTGATCGCCAAGGCCGTGGCCCGCTCCCTCGCCGAGCGCAGCGCCGCGAAGGCCGGGCGCTCGCGGGCCGAGGGGTACTTCCTGAACATCAAGGGCCCCGAGCTGCTGGACAAGTACGTGGGGGAGACGGAGCGGCAGATCCGCTCGATCTTCGCCAACGCGCGCGAGCAGGCGGCCCGGGGCGTGCCCGTGGTCGTGTTCTTCGACGAGATGGACTCGCTGTTCCGGGTCCGCGGCTCGGGGCTCTCCTCGGACGTGGAGACCACGATCGTGCCGCAGCTGCTCACGGAGATCGACGGCGTGGAGAAGCTCGACAACGTCATGGTCGTGGGTGCCACCAACCGTGAGGACATGATCGACCCCGCCGTGCTGCGCCCCGGACGCCTGGACGTGAAGATCCGCATCGACCGCCCGGACCGCGAGGGGGCGCGCGAGATCTTCTCGCTCTACGTCACCGAGGACCTCCCGCTGCGGGAGGACGACGTCGCCCGCGCCGGTTCCCGCGCGGCCGCCGCCGAGGAGTTGGTCCGGGCCGCCGTGGAGCGCATGTACGCGCGGGTGTCGGACACCGAGTTCCTCACGATCACCCACAAGGACGGTTCGCAGGAGACCCTCTACTTCGCGGACTACGCGTCCGGCGCGGTGATCCGCAACGTGGTGGACCGCGCCAAGAAGCAGGCGATCAAGACCCTTCTCACCACCGGGCGGCGCGGGCTCACCGCTGAGCACCTGGTGCGTGCGGTGGACGAGGAGTTCCACGAGCAGCAGGACCTGCCGAACACGGGGGACGCCGAGGACTGGGCCCGGCTCACGGGACGCCGCGCGGACACGTTCCAGGACGTGCGGATCGTGCGGCACACCCCGGTGCAGGGTGATGCCACGGAGCAGGGCGCGCTCGCGTCAGCATCCTCGACCGCGTCCTCGACTGATGGGTCCACCGGATCGGAAACTGGCTCCGGCACGGGCTCAGCGGCCGGTTCGGCGGACGGCTCCGCCGCCGGTTCGGCGACCGGTTTGGATGCCCTGCGGGGTGGTGCACGGTGACGGTGCGCAGGATCATGGGCAGCGAGACGGAGTTCGGCGTGCTGGCCCAGGGCGAGCCGGGGGCCAACCCCACGGTGCTCTCGACGCGCGTGGTGACCGGCTACGCCGCCTGGGTGGCCCGCCAGCACCGCTCGGCTGCCAACCAGCAGGGTGCGGGATCGCAGAACGCCCCGCTCGGCACGGCGTGGAACTACGGCTCGGAGGCCCCGCTCACGGACGCCCGCGGCTTCACGATGGACCGGGAAGCGGCCCACCCGTCGCAGCTCACGGACAGCGCCCCGGAGCTCACGGCGGAGGAGATCGCCGCGGAGGCCATCCAGGAGTCCGCGCTGTACGCGGAGGACATGGACTGGCGCCGGGTGGTCATGAACACCGTGATCCCCAACGGCGCGCGGGTCTACGTGGACCACTCCCACCCGGAGTACTCCTCCCCGGAGGTCACGAACCCGCTCGACGCCCTCACATGGGACGCCGCGGGGGACGTGGTGGCGCACCGGGCTGTGGACTTCCTCGCCGCGGGTTCCGGGCAGGGCGCGCCCGTGAACCTCTACAAGAACAACACGGACAACAAGTCCGTCTCCTACGGGGCCCACGAGAACTACACGGTCTCCAGAGACGTCCCGTTCGAGCGGATCACCGCGGCGCTGCTGCCGTTCTTCGCGTCCCGCCAGGTGGTCTGCGGGGCCGGACGCGTGGGGATCGGCACGGACGGCTCCCGGCCCGGGTTCCAGCTCAGCCAGCGCGCGGACTTCTTCGAGCGCACCGTGGGGCTGGAGACCACCATCCACCGGCCGATCGTCAACACCCGGGACGAACCGCACGCGGACGACGCCCGCTACCGCCGGCTGCACGTGATCATCGGAGACGCCAACCTCTCCCACACGGCCACCCTGCTGAAGTTCGGTGCCACCTCGCTCGTCCTGAACCTCGTGGAGCACGACCGTGTCCCGGAACTGGACCTCGTGGACCCCGTGGCCGCCCTGCAGAGCATCAGCCACGACCCGTCCCTGGCCACGACCGTGCCCCTGCGCGACGGCCGCGAGCTCACGGGCGTGCAGCTGCAGCGCGAGTACCACCGGGCGGCCCTGGAGCTGGAGACCGAGCTCGCCCCGGACGGACTGGACCCGGACACCGCGCAGGTGCTCGAACTGTGGGACGAGGTGCTGACGGGCCTCGCCGCGGACCCGGCCCAGCTGGCCGACCGCCTGGACTGGACCGCCAAGTACGCCCTGCTGCAGGCCTACCGCCGCCGGGACGCGATGTCCTGGGACGACCCGCGGCTGCTCGCCATCGACCTGCAGTACGCGGACGTCCGGCCAGACAAGGGCCTCTACCACCGGCTCGCGGCGGGCGGGCGGATCCGCACCCTCGTGGACCACGCCCGGATCGTCGACGCCGCGGACACCCCTCCCGTGGACACCCGCGCGTGGTTCCGCGGCACCGCAGTGGCCACCTATCCGGAGGCAATGGCCGGGGTGGGGTGGGACACCGTGAGCGTGAGCTTCCCCGGGGTGCGCCGCGGCGCACGGATCGCGATGCCCGAGCCCGGGGACCTCACCCGGAAGGTGAGCGGAGACTGGTTCACCGCCCCGGACGCCGAGCAGTGGGTGGCCCAGGTGGCCCGGCACCGCCCCGGACTGGTCACAGGCAGCGGCACCGACTGACCCGGTGCCGCTCACAGGGACGGCGCGGCCGCACGAGCGACCACCGGCAGGCCGGGTGGCACGCGGGCACACGCACCACCGGACAAGAGACGCACGCAGACACGAACGGACACGTCCGGGTGAACGAATCCCGGGCACATAGGAGGAGACATGGCACAGGAACGCATCTTCGGCACGGGGTCCCGCCGCGAGGAGGAGCCGGACGCACCCGCGCCGGCCACCCCGCCGTCGTCCGGGGCCGCCCAGGCCCAGCACGACACCCGGGGCACGGACGACCTGCTCGCCGAGATCGACGGCGTGCTCGAGACCAACGCCGAGGCCTTCGTGAAGGGCTTCGTCCAGAAGGGCGGTCAGTGACGGCGTGGAACGGCGCATCTACGGGATCGAGACCGAGTTCGGACTGACCCACAGCGCACCGCAGGGTCGTCCCCTGGGTGCGGACGAGACGGCGCGGCGGCTGTTCGCACCGGTGCTCGCGTGGGGGCGGGCCTCCAACGTGTTCCTGCCTAACGGCGGGCGCCTGTACCTGGACGTGGGCTCCCACCCCGAGTACGCGACGGCAGAGGCTGCGACCCTGCAGGACGTCGTCGCCCAGGACGCCGCCGGCGAACGGATCGTGGACGACCTGCGCGCCCAGCTGCAGGAGAGCCTGGACGCCGAGGGCGTGGGCGGCACGGTGCACCTGTTCAAGAACAACGCGGACTCCGCCGGCAACTCGTTCGGCTCGCACGAGAACTACATGATCGCGCGCCGCACGGAGTTCTCCCGGCTGGTCCAGCACCTGCTGCCGCTGCTGGTCACGCGCCAGATCCTCGTGGGCGCGGGCCGGGTGCACCCGGACGGGCCGCCGCCCTTCGGCTCCCTGGCCCTGGGAGACGGGCGCCCCGGCTACTCGTTCTCGCAGCGCGCGGACCACGTGTGGGAGGGCTCGTCCTCGGCCACCACCCGCTCGCGGCCCATGATCAACACCCGGGACGAGCCGCACGCGGACGCCGAGCGCTACCGCCGGCTGCACGTCATCACGGGCGACTCGTCCATGTCCCAGACCACCACGGCGCTGAAGATCGGCATCACGGACGCGGTGCTGCGGATGATCGAGGCGGGCCAGATCCTGCCGGACCGCACGCTCGCGGACCCGGCCGCCGCCCTGCGGCAGGTCTCCCACGACCTCACCGGTTTGGCACCGCTGGAGCTGGCCGCGGGGGGCCACCGCTCGGCGATCGAACTGCAGCGCGAGTACCTTGAGGAGGTCACCCGGTTCGTGCAGCGCCACGGCGCGCACCACGACCGCCTCGACTGGGTCCTCGGTCTGTGGGACCGCGGGCTGCGGGCCGTCGAGGAGCAGGACAGCGCGCTGGTGGACCGCGAGCTGGACTGGGCCATCAAGAAGAAGCTGCTGGACTCCTACGCGAGCGCCCACGGGATGGACTGGTCCCACCCCCGCATGGCGCAGTTGGACCTCGCCTACCACGACACCTCCGCGCGCCACGGACTCTTCCACATGCTGGAGCGCCGCGGTGCCGTGGAGACGTTCGTGACCCCGCAGGACGTCGAGCGCGCCGTCGTCGAAGGCCCTCCCACCCGGGCGCAGATGCGCGGGCGGTTCGTGGCCGCGGCCCACGACGCCGGGGTCAGCACCACCGTGGACTGGGTGCACCTGAAGCTCAACGGGGAGCACCAGCAGAGCACGGTCATGTGCAAGGACCCCTTCGCCACCACCCAGCCGGACGTCGAGGGGCTGATCGCGGAGATCACCTCCGGACGCGCCTGACCCCACCCGCCCGCAGTGTTCCGGGGACTCTCCCAGCCGCGGCCCACGCGGGCCCTCTACATTGGCCCCGAGCCAGCACCCCGATGACGAAAGGTCACCCCCTCGTGCGAAAGATCATCCCCGCCGGCACCGCCGCGCTCGCCCTGTCCCTGCTGCTGACCGGCTGCGGCGGGGGCTCGGGCTGGGACTCCGTGGAACTGTCCGCAGACCCCTCGGAGGGCACCGCGCCGTCGGTGTCCTTCGAGACCCCCCTGAAGGTGGACGACGCGCAGACCAAGGTCCTGAAGGAGGGGGACGGTGAGGAGATCCACGCCGGCGACAGCATCATGCTGCAGGCGGCCCTGTACAAGGGCTCGGATGGTTCCTCGCTGGGGGACACCTACAGTCAGGGTGCCGGACAGGTGCTGACCGTCAACGACGAGCTCAAGGACTCCCTGCCGCAGATGTACGACGCCCTGACGAAGGCCAAGGAGGGGGAGATCATCGCGTACAGCTCTCCCAAGACCAGCGGCGCGGCCTCCGAGGGGGACGACTCCACCTCGGTGGAGGTCTACCAGGTGACCAAGAAGATCATGCCGCCGCTCAACGAGAAGATGAAGACCCCCTCCAAGGGCATGCCCAACGTCACGCAGGACGACAAGGGCACCCCCACGATCGCCAAGCCCTCCGGCAGCGAGCCCAAGGAGCTGAAGACGGACGTGCTGATCGAGGGGGACGGTGACACGGTCAAGGAGTCGGACACCGTGATCGCGAACTATGTGGGCGTGCGCTGGGCGGACGGGAAGTCCTTCGACTCCTCCTACGAGAAGGGCACCCCGGCCTCCTTCCCCCTCAACGGTGTGATCGCCGGCTGGAAGGAGGGTCTGAAGGGCCAGAAGGTGGGCTCGCGCGTGGAGCTGGTGATACCCACCGACAAGGCCTACGGCACGGAGAAGGAGCTCGGCAAGGACTCCCAGTACCCCGCGGGCGCGCTCGTGTTCGTGGTGGACATCCTCGGCACCACACCCACCCCGAAGACGGAGACCGCGAGCCCGCAGGCCTCGGCGAGCGCCACCCCCGGTGCGTCCACGGCGCCGAGCGCGAGCCCGGAGTCCTCTGCGTCCGGCAAGTGAGACACGGCTACACTGTGTGCTCGGCACGGCCCCGCCCGGGGCCCACGACGAAAGGTAGAGCCCGTGTCATTCGGACAGCGCAAGCTTGATCGTTCCAAGCCGGAGATCGACTTCCCCCAGGACCCGGTTCCCACCGAGCTGCGGATCGTGGACGAGATCCAGGGCACCGGCCGGGAGGCGAAGGTCGGGGACACGGTCTCGTGCCACTACGTGGGTGTCACGTACTCGGGCGGCGAGGAGTTCGACGCCTCCTGGAACCGCGGTGAGCCGCTGGGCTTCACGGTGGGCGTGGGACAGGTCATCCAGGGCTGGGACCAGGGTCTGCTGGGCATGAAGGTGGGTGGTCGGCGTCGGCTGGAGATCCCCTCCGAGCTGGCGTACGGCTCGCGCGGCGCCGGCGCCGCGATCGGCCCGGACGAGTCCCTGATCTTCGTGGTGGACCTGCTCGACGTCCGCTGAATGGCGCCCTCCGCGGGACCCTCGGCGCGCCGTTCCACCACGGCGTCCGCCGAGCGGCTCCTCAACCTGCTGATCGCGCTGCTCGACCGCGAGTCCGGGTACACCCGTGAGCAGCTGCGCGGGATCGTGCCCGGTTACGACCGCGCCGGAAATCAGGACGCGTTCGAGCGCATGTTCGAGCGCGACAAGGCGCACCTGCGCTCACTCGGGTACCCGGTGGAGGAGATCCCGGACGACGACCCCTGGGCCTCGGACGCGCAGCTCACCCCCCGCTACCGCGTGCCCCGGGGCTCGTACCGGTTGCCCCGGGTGCGGTTCAGCGCGGAGGAGTCCGCGGTGCTCGCCGTCGCGGCGGACGCGTGGAACGACGCTGCCCAGGACCGGCTCGCACGCCGCGCCCTCGACAAGCTCGAACCGGCGCTCAGCGGCGAGGCGGCGCCGGGCCGGGACCTGCAGCCCACCGTGGCCGTGGCGGACCCCGCCTTCGAGCCGCTGCTCTCGGCAGTGCTTGCGCACCGCACGGTGCGCTTCGACTACGTGGACCGAACCGGGGCGTTCTCCCAGCGCACGGTGCAGCCGTGGGGCGTGGGCTCCCGCTACGGAGCCTGGTACCTCGCGGGCTGGGACACGGACCGGCGTGCGCAGCGCACGTTCCGGCTCTCCCGCATCATCTCCGAGGTGGAGACCACGCGCGAGTCGTTCGAGCCGCCCCGGGACTTCTCCATGGGCGGTCAGCTTGCGCGCATGGTCAGCCAGCCGCCGCAGCTGTGCGTGGTGGTCCACGTCCGCCAGGGCGCGGGCCAGCTGCTGCGCCGCATTGCCGCTCCGTCCGACTCGCCCGCGTGGCGGGCCCCCGAGGGCTACGACGCCGTGCAGCTCGCGGTGCACGACACCGAGTCCGCGGCGGAGCACGTGTGCGCGGCCGGACCGGACGCCGTCGTGCCCCGCGAACCGGCCCCGGGAGCGGACCCGGACGGGACGGTGGGCAAGGACACCCAGGTGGCGGTCGCGGACGCCGTGGCCCGGCGGCTCGAGGACGCACGCGCGTTCCAGGCGCGGATGTCCGGGGTGCAGGTGCAGTGGGGCAAGCAGCGCCGCCACGGTGCGGCCAAGGCCAGCACGGAGCAGCACCTCGCGCGGCTGCTGCACATCGTGCGCCACGTCTACGCGCACCAGGGTGCGGAGCTGGAGGAGACCGCACGGCACTTCGGCATCACGGACGCGGAGCTGGTCAACGACCTGCAGACCCTGTTCGTGTGCGGACGCCCCGGCCACCTCCCGGATCAGTTGATCGACGCCTCCTGGGACGACGGCCACATCTACCTGGGCAACGCCCAGGAGCTCTCGGAGCCCGTGCGGCTCACCGTGCCCGAGGCGAGCGCGCTGCTCATGGGGCTGCAGACCCTGCAGGCGGTTCCCGGCGGTGACAGCCGCGTGGTGCGCTCTGCCATGCGCAAGGTCGCCACCGCCGCGGACGCCCTGCCGCTCGCGGACGCGCTGGACGTTCCGGACGCCGACGCTGTTTCGGAGCCCCGGGACAGCGAGCTCGTCACCGGGCTGCGGGCCGCCATCGCGGACGGGCGCCGCGTGCGGCTGCGCTACCTCGTGACCTCGCGGGACGAGGTCACCGAGCGGCTCGTGGACCCGGTGCGGATGATCTTCTCGGACGGCCACCAGTACCTGCGCGGGTGGTGCCTGCAGGCCAACGCGCCGCGCACGTTCCGCACGGACCGGATCGTGGGCTGCGAGGACGCCGGGGAGGCAGAGGTGCACCCCCGGATGGAGTCCGAGGTGCGCTCGAGCATCCAGCCGGCCAAGCGCCGCCCCGTGCAGGCCGTGGTGGTCACGGACCGCCGCGGCCGGTGGATCGTGGAGCACTACCACGCCAAGCGGCACGTTGAGGTCGAGGTTCCCGCCCCGGCCACAGGGGGGCCAGGGGCCGGGGGAGCGGACGACGACGCCGCGGCCCACGGCGCGCGCGAGCCCGCCCGTCCGCGCACGGCACGGGGTCCGCGGCCGCTTCCGGAGTTCGTGGCGGCAGAGGTGGACTTCCCCACGCTGGACGCGCTGTGCTCCCTGGTGACACGCCACGCGGGACACGTGGGCGTGGTCTCCCCGCCGGAGGCCGTGGCCGCCGTGGAACAGTGGCTCGACAGCAGCGGCACAGCCCGCACCTAGGCTGACCCGCCTATACTGGCAGCATGCTCTGGTGGATGTGGGTCCTGCTGTGGACCGTGCTGGTCCTGAGCAGCGCGGCGTTCATCGGATGGCTGCTCTACCGGACCCTGCGCGGTCAGGTGCTGCCCGCCCTGGACGACCTCGAGCGCACCGCCGAGGACTTCTCCGTCCGCTGGAACGCCGCGGCCCAGGGGCAGTCCACGCCGCTGCGCACCCCCGCCCCCTCCGCCCTGTTCACCCCGGTGGACGAGACCCGCGCCGCGTACCGCAGCGGCCGCGACCAACGACAGACCGCTCGGCTCATCCGCAGGATGCAGCGTCGGGAGGCACTGGGACAGCCCCAGAGCTACCGGGACGTGCGCCGGGCAGAAACGAAAGGACTCCACCATGTTCGGTCGTCTGGCTGACAGCCCCATCACCATCATTTTGATCCTCGTGGTCATCCTCCTGCTCTTCGGGGCGCCCAAGCTGCCTGGCATGGCCCGCAGCCTCGGCCAGTCCATGCGCATCTTCAAGTCCGAGGTCAAGGAGATGAAGCACGACGACGACCCCAACGTGACGGTCAACGGCCAGCCCGTGGCCAACGGCCAACCGGTGGCCGGTGCCACAGCGCAGCAGGGCGCCACCGCCCAGGCCCCCGCCCAGCAGCCCACCGTGGCGCAGCCCGCGGCCCAGCCGACCGTGCAGCAGCCCACGGCCACCCAGCCCGCCCCGGTCCAGTCCGCGGCTCCGGTGCAGCCCGTCCAGGGGGCGCCGGTCGTGGACCAGAACCAGCGGCCCACCGCCTGAGCGGCAGCAGTCCGTCAGCCCTCGCGTGATCCGGGGCCGAGCCCGTCGGCTCGGCCCCGTCCCGTGCGAGGGGCACGCCCGTCAGAGAGGCCAGTGAGCCATGTCCACTCCCGAGACCGGGACCGCGGGTGCCTCCGCACGCCGGGAACGCAGGCAGCGCAGGAAAGCGACGTCGCGGCGTCGCAACCCCCAGGCGGAGATGGCGCTGAAGGAGCACCTGCGGGAGCTGCGCAACCGGCTCATCAAGTCCGCCGTGGCCACGGTGCTGTGCGCGGTGCTCGGCTTCATGGCCTACGAGCCGTTCATGCAGTACATCACCGCGCCGCTGCAGCGCCTCGCCGAGTCCGGGCGCACGGCAACCATCAACTACTCGTCGGTGGGCGGCTCGTTCAACATCATGGTCGAGGTGGCCCTGGTGCTCGGACTGATCTTCGCCTCGCCCGTGTGGCTGTACCAGTTGTGGGCGTTCATCACTCCAGCGCTGCACAAGAACGAGCGGCGCTATGCCCTGGGGTTCCTGGCCGCGGCCATCCCACTGTTCCTGGGTGGCTGCGCCATGGCCGTGACCGCGCTGCCTGCGGCCGTCTACGCCCTGACCGCGTTCACCCCGGAGGGCGGCGCGAACTTCGTGGAGGCCAGCGTCTACCTGCGGTTCTTCCTGCAGCTGATCCTGACCTTCGGATTCTCGTGCGTGGTGCCCGTGCTGCTCGTGGGGCTCAACATGATGGGCCTGCTGTCCGGGCGCACGGTGCTCAAGTCCTGGCGCGTGGTGGTGGTGATCGTGCTCGTGATCTCCGCGATGGCCGCCCCCGGGCCGGATCCCATGACCATGCTCTACCTGGCCATCCCGCTGCTCGTCCTGTTCTTCGTGGCGGTGGCGCTGTGCCTCTACCTGGACCGCCGTCGGGCGAAGAAGGCCGCGAAGCAGGCGGCCGCCACCGGCGCGAGCGCGGACCGGGGGACCTCCGCGGAGGCCCTGCGCTCGATGGGCAGCACCGCCGCGGAGAAGTGAGCCCGATCACCGGTCCGCGACGGCCCGGACAGGGTGTCGGAGGCACCGCGTAGGCTGGCACCATGTCTTCCCCCGCCGATCGGTACATGGCCGCCAAGGCACGCGCGGCCCACGCAGGCACTGAGCTCTCGGCGTTCGAGCAGACCCTCGACTTCGAGCTGGACCCCTTCCAGACGGAGGGCTGCCGCGCGCTCGAACAGGGTCACGGCGTGCTCGTCGCCGCGCCCACGGGCGCGGGCAAGACGGTCGTGGGGGAGTTCGCCATCCACCTCGCCCTGGCCACGGGGCGCAAGGCGTTCTACACCACTCCCATCAAGGCGCTGAGCAACCAGAAGTTCCACGAGTTCTCGCGGCGCTGGGGCCCGGAGCGGGTGGGACTGCTCACCGGGGACACGTCCGTGAACTCGGAGGCGGACGTGGTGGTGATGACCACCGAGGTGCTGCGCAACATGCTCTACGGGGGCTCCTCCACCCTCACCAACCTGGGTTTCGTGGTCATGGACGAGGTGCACTACCTCGCGGACCGCTTCCGGGGTGCGGTGTGGGAGGAGGTCATCATCCACCTCCCTGACTACGTGCAGCTGGCCTCGCTGTCCGCCACGGTCTCCAACGCGGAGGAGTTCGGTGCGTGGCTGGACGACGTCCGGGGCAGCACGGACGTGGTGGTCTCCGAGCACCGCCCCGTGCCGCTGTGGCAGCACGTGCAGGTGGGGCCGCAGCTGATGGACCTCTTCGTTGACGACACGACCGTGGAGGAGGCCGCCCAGCGCCGCTCGGACAAGCACCGGGACGAGCCCGAGGTCAACCCCGAGCTGCTGCGCCTGTTCCGCGCGCAGCACCCGCGCGGTGGTCGTTCCGGCGGTCGCGGGCCGGGCCACCGCAACCGCCGCCGCGGCCGTCCCCAGGACTCGCGCCCCGCGCGCCAGGACCGGGTCTCCCGCCCGCAGCTGCTGCGCCGCCTGGACGCGGAGGCCCTGCTGCCGGCCATCACCTTCATCTTCTCCCGGGCCGGGTGCGACGCCGCCGTGGGCCAGTGCGTGGCCGCGGACCTGTGGCTGACCACCCCGCAGGAGCAGCGCACCATCCGCGCGTTCGCCGCGGAGGCCACCGCGCACATGTCCACCGCGGACCTCGCGGCCCTGAACTACGAGGACTGGTACGAGGGCCTCGTCCGGGGCATCTCCGCCCACCACGCCGGGATGCTGCCGGTCTTCAAGGAGGTGGTCGAGCAGCTCTTCGCGGAGGGGCTCCTCAAGGCGGTCTTCGCCACGGAGACGCTCGCGCTGGGGATCAACATGCCCGCCCGCTCGGTGGTGCTCGAGCGCCTCGACAAGTTCAACGGCGAGGCCCGCGTGGACATCACCCCCGGCGAGTACACCCAGCTCACGGGCCGCGCGGGACGGCGGGGGATCGACGTCGAGGGCCACGCCGTGGTGCTGTGGCGCGACGGCATGAACCCCCAGGCCGTCGCCGGCCTGGCCTCCACGCGCACCTACCCCCTGAACTCGAGCTTCCGGCCCACGTACAACATGTCCACCAACCTGATCGCGCGCTACGGCGCCAAGCGCTCGCGCTCGATCCTCGAGACCTCCTTCGCGCAGTTCCAGGCGGACCGCTCCGTGGTGGGGATCGCCAAGCGGGTGCGCTCGCAGGAGAAGACGCTGGAGGCCTACCGCGAGGCCATGTCCTGCCACCTGGGGGACTTCTCGCAGTACGCCGAGCTGCGGCGTGAGCTCGCCGGGGAGGAGAAGTCCGCGAGCAAGTCCCGCTCGGCGCGCCAGCGCAACGACGCCGCGGCGTCCCTGCAGGACCTGCTGCCCGGCGACGTCGTCGAGATCCCGCACGGGCGCAACGCCGGGTGGGCCGTGGTGCTGCGGGAGGACGCGCACCCGTTCGACCCGCGCCCGCACATCCTCACCGTGGACGGCAAGCTGCGCCGCGTGGGCGTGAACGACCTCGACGGCTCCCTGGCGCCGGAGTCCCGGATCAAGATCCCCAAGCACTTCTCCGGCAAGTCGCCCCAGGAGCGCAAGGACCTCGCGGCCACGGTGCGCGCCGCGCTGCGCGAGCACCGGCCGGCGCGCAGCGGCTCGGGCGGGCACACGATCCGCTTCGACCGCGGCACCTCCGCGCGGGACCACCGCATCGAGGAGCTGCGGCGCAGGCTGCGTGCCCACCCGTGCCACGGCTGCTCGGACCGCGAGCAGCACGCCCGCTGGGCGGAGCGCGCGTGGAAGCTGGAGAAGGACACCCAGGGACTGCGCAAGCAGATCGCCGGGCGCACCGGCAGCATCGCGGCCACGTTCGACCGCGTGTGCGCGGTGCTCACCCACTTCGAGTACCTCGAACCGGACGAGTCAGGGCACCTGCGGCCCACCCCCGCCGGCGAGCAGCTGCGGCGGCTCTACGGCGAGCGGGACCTGCTGCTCGCCCTGTCCCTGCGGGAGGGCTTCCTGGACGGGCTGGACGCGCCCGGCCTCGCCGGTGTGATGACTGCGCTCGTCTACCAGCCGCGCCGCGAGGACCAGGGCTCGCGCCCCCACCTGCCCACCGCGCACATGGAGGCCGCCGTCCAGGTCCTGCTGGAGAACTGGTCCGTGCTCAGCGCCCAGGAGGCCGAGCACCGGCTGCCGGTCACGGGCGCCCCCGAGCTGGGTCTCGTGGAGGCCATGCACCGGTGGGCGCGCGGCGCCACGCTCACGCGGACCCTCACGGGCACCGACCTCGCCGCCGGGGACTTCGTGCGCTGGGCCAAGCAGACCATCGACGTCCTGGACCAGCTGCGCAGCGTCGCAGGAATCGACCCCCAGCTGCGCGAGACCGCCCACGAGGCCATCGAGTCGGTGCGCCGCGGCGTGGTCGAGTACAGCGTCTTCGAACAGTAGGAACAGTCGCGGCGGCCACTGCCGCCGCCACGGAAGGAGTCACGTGAACTCTGCTCAGCCCGGTCAGCGGGTGTGGGTCAACGGGTCGGTCTACTCGCCCGCGGACCCGTTCGCCACCGCCCTGCTCGTGGACGGTCCCACCGTCGCGTGGGTGGGCTCCGACGACGCCGCCCGCGGCATCGCGGGTTCGAACGCCGTCCTCGGGGACCTGCGGGCCGCCGTGGTCACCCCCGCGTTCGTGGCGCACCACCTGCTCGGGGACCTCGCATCGCTCCGGGGGCAGTCGAGCGTGTCAGGATCCGATGACGACGCCGCGCGGCTGCCACGCGCGTGGGACGGCTACGGCGCCGTCGAGGTGCTGGGAACAGATCCCGGGGAACTCGCGGAGGCGGTGCGGCGGATCCGCGAGGACGGCATGCACGCCCTGCCCGTCCTCGTGCGGGAAGAGGCCCTGACGGGGGACGTCGACCCGGCGTCCCTGCCGTCTCCGGCGCTGGGGCTCGCCGTGCGCGAGGACACGCCCGAGGACGCGGTGCGACGCCACCTCGTCGCCTGCACCCGCGCGGGCCTTCAGGCGGTGCTCGTGCTCCCCTCGCCCCTGCCGGACGCCGCATCCACCGCCGAAGCAGCCGCGGACGGTGCCAGTGCCAGTGCGAGTGCCGATACCGATGCCGGTGATGCTGCCGCCACCGCCACCGCCACCGCCTCCGTCCCGGCCAGCACCGCTGCCGACGCCCAGGCGGCCACCCCCGCCGCGTCCACCGGCGCGGTGCTCCTGGACCGGGTGCTCTCCGCCGCCGAGGCGGCCCGCGCCGAGGTGGGGGAGCGGCCCTTCCGGGCACGGGGCCACCGCATCGTGGGCGTGGCCGACCTCGACGACGCGCAGTGCGAACGCCTGGCGAGCCTCGCCTGCACCGTCTCGTGCCGTGCCGGGCAGGCGCCGCTTCGAGATCTCGCCCGCGCCGGGGTCCCCGTGACGCTGACGACGGACGCGGAGAACCCCTGGACCGCGGTGAAGGCCGCCCTCGACGCCCCGCAGGAACGGCTGCGGACCTCCGCGCGCGCGGCCTTCCTGGCGCTGACGCGCGGCGCGTGGCGCGCTCAGGCCGGGGGCGCACCGCTGGCGGGCCAGCTCGCACCCGGGGAGGAGGCCACCCTGGCCGTGTGGGACGCCGAGTCGGTCATGGTGCAGCAGGCCCAGGGCACCGGGGCGTCCTGGAGCACGGATCCGCGCGCGAGGACGCCCGTGCTGCCCTCCCTGGACGACTCCCGGCTGCCGCTGTGCGAGGCGACGATGGTCGCGGGCACCCTGGTGAGCGGGGAGGAGCCGCGCCCCTGACGGGGTGTTTTCACCTTGGACCTTGCGTCCGCTGAGGTTAGACTGAGTTCTTACTGCCGGGTGGGTCCATCCGTCCTTAGAAAACAGAACGAGGCCGAGTGCCCCGTCTGGTCCGAAGGCGGATGGGCCTGCCCAGTGGTCTGTTCGGGCTCCGTCGCCCGAGCCCCATCGGCATGAAAGGACGCCCGGTGCGAGTTCTCACCATCATCCCCACGTACAACGAGCGCGAGTCGCTGCCCACGGTCATCGCCCGGCTGCGCGCCGCGGTGCCGGACGCCCACGTCCTGATCACGGACGACAACAGCCCGGACGGCACCGGTCGGATGGCCGACGAGTTCGCGGCACAGGACGGCAACATCCACGTGCTGCACCGCACCGCCAAGGAGGGCCTCGGCCCGGCGTACCTCGCGGGCTTCGCATGGGGTCTGGAGCACGGCTACGACGTCCTCGTGGAGATGGACGCGGACTGCTCCCACCAGCCCGAGCAGCTTCCCCTGCTGCTGGACGCCATCGAGCAGGGCGCTGACATGGCCGTCGGCTCCCGCTACGTGCCCGGTGGCCGCACCGAGAACTGGCCCCTGCAGCGCCAGCTCATCTCCCGCGGCGGCAATCTCTACTCCCGCGTGCTGCTCGGCACCTCGATCCACGACATCACCGGCGGCTTCCGCGCCTACCGGGACACCACCCTGCGGGCGCTGGACCTCGACTCCGTGCAGTCCCGCGGCTACTGCTTCCAGATCGACCTCGCGTGGCGGGCCGAGCAGCTCGGCTTCACCATCGTGGAGGTTCCCATCACGTTCGTGGAGCGTGAGGAGGGCGTGTCCAAGATGAGCAACGACGTCACCATCGAGGCCGCCACCAGCGTGGCCAAGTGGGGTCTCACGGCGCGCGCCAAGACCCTGGCGGGAAAGCTCGGCATCGGCCGCTGACCCCCGCACACGACAGTGGCCCCCGTCCGAGGACGGGGGCCACTGTCGTGAACGCGGGATTCTCAGAGAGCGTGCTGCTCCTTGTAGAACTCCAGGCGCTGGGCGAGGGTCTCCTCGAGCTCCTCCACGCTGCGCCGCTCCAGCAGCATGTCCCAGTGGGAGCGCTGGTGCTTCTCGTTGGGGTTCTCGGGCTTCTCGCCGTTGACCAGGATGGCTTCCTGACCGGTCTTCGTGGTCCACACCGGGGGGATCTCCGCCTCCGCGGCAAACATCACGGACACGGACTCGCCGTCCGCGGTGCGGTACTCCACGCGCTGGCGCGGTGCGGGCTCCACACCGGACTCCGTCTCCATGGACTGGGAGCCCAGGCGCATCCCTCGTAGGCTGCGATCACTCACGCAACGATCCTTCCTGCCGTCCGCTCGGCCGGGTCCCGCGGGGCGCACCTCGGCGTCCCGCGTCCGCGCGTGTCACCGCGCGGTCCCGACTCCTCTTCCGTGAGCACAACGGGCCGTCAGCGGTTTTCATTCCCGGGGTTCCCGGGATCCTCCGGCTGGCCGGGCTCGTCCCGGTGCTGCGCGTGCCGAGTGCCCGGCTCGCCGTCGCGGGCCGCGTCCGTGGCGCCTTCGACGACGCCGGTGACGTCCACCTCGTCCACGTGCGGATCGGCGGCCTGCTGGGCGAGCGGGGACGTGTAGGGGGAGCCCGGCATTTCGAAGTCCCTCGGATCGGTGAGCTTCAGGTCCGGCTCGAGGTCCTTCTCCGTGACCCTCACGGTCTCGTGCGCGACGATCGGCTCGTCCTCGGGGAGGTCCCGAGGGAGCACAGGCTCGTCGTCGGCGTCCGAGTCCGGGGCGTCGGTGCCCCCGGGGTTGAGGTAGGAGCCCACACCGCGCAGCGCACCGGTGAGCTCGGCGGGGATCATCCACACCTTGTTGGCCGAGCCCTCTGCGACCTTGGGCAGCGTCTGGATGTACTGGTACGCGAGCAGCTTCTGGGTGGGCTTCGCGCGGTGGATGGAGTCGAAGACCTTCGCGATGGCCTGGGCCTCACCGTCCGCGCGCAGGATGGCGGCCTTGGCGTCGCCCTCGGCGGAGAGCACCGATGCCTGGCGTGAGCCCTCGGCGGTGAGGATCTGGGACTGTTTCTCGCCCTCGGCGGTCAGGATGGCCGCGCGGCGGTCCCGCTCCGCGCGCATCTGCTTCTCCATGGAGTCCTGGATGGACGGCGGGGGAGTGATCTCCTTGATGTCCACGCGGGAGATCCGGATGCCCCAGCGCCCGGTGGTGGAGTCCAGCACGCCGCGCAGCTCGGCGTTGATCTTGTCGCGCGAGGTCAGCGTCTCCTCGAGGTTCAGCCCGCCCACCACGTTGCGCAGCGTGGCGCTCGTGAGCTCGTCCACGGCCTGGATGTAGTTGGTGATCTCGTAGGTGGCCGCGCGCGGATCGGTGACCTGGAAGTAGACCACGGTGTCGATGCCCACCACCAGGTTGTCCTCGGTGATCACGGACTGCGCCGGGAACGGCACCACCTGTTCACGCAGGTCGATCAGGGGCAGCAGCCGGTCGATGAAGGGGATCAGGAAGTGCAGACCGGGGTTCAGGGTGGCCTGGTACTTGCCCAGGCGCTCTACGATGCCGGCGCGCGACTGCGGGATGATCCGCACCGCCTTGACCAGCGCGATGACCGCGGCGAGCACCACCACGACCAGCAGGATGAGGATGACGACAGACATGGGGACCTTTCATCGGGGGTTTCCGCGCGCGGTGCCGGGCCTGGCCCGTGCCCGCGTGCCGGGATCCGGTGACGACGCCGCACTCGACCCGCGCGGCGTCGTCGCCGTTCAGGGGTGGACGCCGCGGCCGGGGCCTTCCGGGGCCACGGTGGCCGGGGCGGTGGCCGAGACCACGGCGGTGGCGCCGTCGATGCGCTCCACGAACACGCTGCTGCCCTCGGCGAGGGGCGGCTCGGTGTCCGCGCGGGCCGTCCAGATGTCACCCTCCAGCCGCACGAGCCCGCTGTGCCGGCCCACGGGCTCGAGCACCGTGCAGGGCAGTCCGACCAGGCGCTCGGCGTTGGAGCGGGTGGTGGGTGTCGAGCGGTTCAGCCGCCGCAGCGCGAGCGGGCGGATCAGGAAGATCAGCAGCACCGAGACCACCGCGAAGAGCACCACCTGCAGGGTGAAGCTGTCCACGACCAGGCTCACCACGGTGGTGACCAGCGCTGCCAGGGACATCATCAGGAACAGGAAGTCCAGGGTGAGCATCTCGATGGCGGCCAGGGCCAGCATGACGATCAGCCAGAAGATCCAGGGGTTGTTGACCAGTGGTTCCCACACGGTGCGGCTCCGTTCTCGTCGGGGTCGACGTTTCGTGTGAATCACCCGGACGCCCTCCGAGAATCCACACCACTCGGTCCGTCCCATTGTGCCCTACGGCACTCCCGGGGCCGGGGGTGGCGCGCGGAGGAGCGGGTGGGAGCCGCTGGAGGGCGCGTCGTCGACGTCGGCCACCACACTGCGGCGGCGGCGCACGGCAACGGCGCGGCGGTTTCCCCGTGAGAGAAATCGGTGGCGACGTGCTGCCCACGTCGTAATATGAGTCACGAAGCCGGACCGCACACCCACTGCGGGGGCGGTGGCCTAACGAAGCGCACAAAACCGTGCGCTGCAAGCAGAGACTTACTGAGGAGTTAATGCGATGACCACGTTCGACGTGAATGCAATTCTGTCCAGCACGGCCTACAGTTCCGACGGTGACAAGATCGGCAAGGTCGAGCAGGTCTTCCTGGACGACAACTCGGGCGAGCCCACGTTCCTGACCGTCAACACCGGTCTGTTCGGCGCCAAAGAGAACTTCGTTCCTGTGAAGGGCGCTCGTCAGGACGGCGACCGTGTGGTCCTGCCCTACACCAAGGACGTCATCAAGGACGCTCCGAAGGTCGACGCCGACCAGCACCTCTCCCCGGCCGAGGAAGAGGAGCTGTACCGCTACTACGAGCTGAACTACGACGACGGCCGCACCGCTGGCACCGCCGCCGCGGGCCGCGACCGCCGTGACGGCGACGTCGCCGACCGCGATGCCGTGGTTGCCGACCGCGACCGCGCCGCCGGGGACCAGGACCGCGCTGCCGTGGACCAGGACCGCGCCGCCGTCGCTGGCGAGGACGCCTCCGTGGTCCGCCACGAGGAGCGCCTGAACGTGGGCACCCAGGAGCGCGAAGCTGGCCACGCCCGCCTGCGCAAGTACGTGGTGACCGACCACGAGACCGTGGACGTTCCTGTCGAGCGCGAAGAGGTGACCGTGGAGCGCACCCCGCTCAACGGCACCGAGGGCCGCGTGGACAACGGCCGCATCGGCGAGGAAGAGGTGGACGTCACTCTGCACGAGGAGCGCCCCGTCGTCGAGAAGGAAACCGTGGCCGTCGAGGAGGTCGGGCTGAACAAGCAGACCGTCCGCGAGACCCAGCGCGTCGAGGCCGACGTGAAGAAGGAGCAGGTGGACGTCGAGACGGACGTCGACCGCAAGGCTGCCGGCCGCGACGATCTCGGCCGCGACGGCGACCTGCCCCGCCGCTGAACCGCACCGGGCGTGAGTGACGCGCCCGAGCAGTGAGCACAGGCTGTGCCCCGGACCCCGTGTCCGGGGCACAGCCGTGTCCGGCCCGCTTCGTGCGGGTCGCGGCGGAGCGGTAGCATCGACAGCGTCGTCGGCGGCCCAGAGCGGTCCCCGGCGAGAGGCACGCCCCAGGTACGGGCGGGCACACATGACACCTGACGAGGAGAATCACCATGACGGACGCCCCTTCACTACGGCTGAGCGTGGACGGCGAGTCCCGCACCGCGGAACAGGGCACCACGGCCGCCGATCTCTACGCGCAGCAGCGCGACGTGGTGGTGGCCTACATCAACGGTGACCTCAAGGACCTGGCGACTCCCCTGCGGGACGAGGACGTCGTGGAGCGGGTGCTCGTCAGCGATCCGGAGGGGCTCGAGGTGCTGCGGCACTCCACCGCGCACGTCATGGCGCAGGCCGTCCAGGAGCTGCGCGCGGACGCCAAGCTGGGGATCGGGCCCTACATCACGGACGGCTTCTACTTCGACTTCGACGTCGCGGAGCCGTTCACCCCGGAGGACCTCAAGAAGCTCGAGAAGTCGATGCTGAAGATCGTCAACAGGAACCAGATCTTCCGCCGCCGCAGCGTCACCGAGGCCGAGGCTCGTGCAGAGATGGCGGACGAGCCGTACAAGCTTGAACTCATCGACCTCGCTGGCGGGCCGGGGTCCGGCGCGGTGGACGAGTCCGCGGAGGGCGCATCCGTGGAGGTGGGCGGTGGCGAGCTCACCATCTACGACAACGTGGACCGCAGGAGCGGCGAGACGGCCTGGAAGGACCTGTGCCGCGGCCCGCACCTGCCGGACACCAAGCACATCGGCAATGGCTACGCGCTGATGCGCTCCGCGGCCGCCTACTGGCGCGGCAACGAGAAGAACAAGCAGCTGCAGCGCATCTACGGCACGGCCTGGCCCACCAAGGAGGAGCTGAAGGCCTACAAGGACCGCCTGGCGGAGGCGGAGCGCCGCGACCACCGCAAGCTCGGCGTGGAGCTGGACCTGTTCTCCTTCCCGGACGAGCTCGGCTCAGGCCTTCCCGTGTTCCACCCCAAGGGCGGGATCATCCGCAAGGAGATGGAGGACTACTCGCGGGAGCGCCACGCGCGCGCCGGCTACGAGTTCGTCTACACGCCGCACATCACCAAGGGGCACCTCTACGAGGTCTCCGGGCACCTGGACTGGTACAGGGACGGCATGTTCCCGCCCATGCACGTGGACGAGGAGCGGGACCCCGAGACTGGTGAGCTGGCGAAGCCGGGACAGGACTACTACCTCAAGCCCATGAACTGCCCCATGCACAACCTGATCTACCGTTCCCGGGGGCGCTCCTACCGTGAGCTTCCCCTGCGGCTCTTCGAGTTCGGGGCGGTCTACCGCTACGAGAAGTCCGGTGTGATCCACGGTCTGACGCGTGTGCGGGGCATGACGCAGGACGACGCCCACATCTACTGCACGCGCGAGCAGATGAAGGGCGAGCTGACCAGCACCCTGAACTTCGTGCTCTCGCTGCTCAAGGACTACGGCATGGAGGACTTCTACCTGGAGCTCTCCACCAAGGACCCGGAGAAGTTCGTGGGCTCGGACGAGATCTGGGAGGAGGCCACCCGCACGCTGCAGGAGGTGGCGGAGGAGTCCGGCCTGGAGCTCGTCCCGGACCCGGCGGGTGCCGCGTTCTACGGCCCCAAGATCTCGGTGCAGGCACGCGACGCGATCGGGCGCACGTGGCAGATGTCCACCATTCAGCTGGACTTCAACCTCCCCGAGCGCTTCGACCTGGAGTACCAGGCCTCGGACGGCACACGCCAGCGCCCCGTGATGATCCACCGCGCGCTCTTCGGCTCCGTGGAGCGCTTCATGGGCGTGCTCACGGAGCACTACGCCGGCGCGTTCCCCGCCTGGCTGTCTCCCGTGCAGGTGCGGGCGATCCCCGTGGCGGACGCGTTCGACGACTACCTGGACGGCTTTGCGCAGAAGCTGCGGGAGAAGGGCGTGCGCGTCGAGGTGGACACCTCCTCGGACCGCTTCCCCAAGAAGATCCGCACCGCCTCGAAGGACAAGATCCCGTTCGTGGTCATTGCCGGCGGGGACGACGCCGAGGCAGGCACCGTCTCCTTCCGCTTCCGCGACGGCTCCCAGTTCAACGGCGTCTCCCAGGACGAGGCGGTCGAGCTGATCTCCGGTCACATCGCACAGCGTGTCAACGCGGACCCCACGGCCCCCGCCCAGCCCGGTGCGGTGGACGACTCCGCAGACGGTTCCGGTGGCGGCGAGGTGCGCGTGACCGAGACGGTCGTCGAGGATTCGGCGGACGCCGCGGCGTCGGCCTCGTCCCGGAAGGCAACCGCACGCGGTGCCGCCGCCGGCGGGGCGAGCACGGAAACCGGCGAGCCGGGCGTGCCGGGGCAGCCGTGACCGGGCGGGGCCCGGCGTCGGGCGAGCAGGGCGTGGGCCGGGACGACTTCGAGCTCCCGGGCGTGCCGGACGGCTTCCAGCGGCTGTGGACCCCCCACCGCCTCGCGTACGTGCGGGGGGAGGACACCTCCGTGGAGCAGCCACCGGGCTGCCCGTTCTGCGCGGCGCCCGGGCGCCCCGACGACGAGTCCCTCATCGTGCACCGCGGGGAGCACTGCTTCGCCGTCCTCAACCTGTTCCCGTACAACCCGGGGCACGTGCTCGTGTGCCCGTACCGGCACGTCGCGGACCTCGAGGAGCTCACGGACGAGGAGCTGTGGGAGCTGAACACGCTCACCCGCACCGCAGTGCGGGTGATCCGCGACGTCGCCCAGCCGGCCGCGTTCAACGTGGGCCTCAACCTGGGATCCGCCGCCGGTGGCTCGCTGTCCGCGCACCTGCACCAGCACGTGGTGCCGCGCTGGACCGGCGACGCCAACTTCATGCCGGTGATCGCCCACACCAAACCCCTGATCCAGACCCTCGGATCCACCCGCGAGGACATCGCGGCCGCCTGGCCCGAGGACTGACCCACCGGGCCCCCGGGTCCGCACCGCGGGCGAGCGTGCCCGCTCACTAGGATGGAGCCCATGTCCAGACCACTTGTACGTGCCCTCGGCCAGGGCGTCCGCTGGGCCACGAGCCTGCGCGGCGGCGGATCCGCCTTCCCCGGCCTGTTCATGGAGAAGCTGCACCCCCGCTTCGTGTCGGAGGAGCTCGCCAAGCTGCCCCTGGGAGTGGTGGTGGTCAGCGGAACCAACGGCAAGACGACCACCACCAAGATGGCCGTGCAGCTGCTGCGTTCGCAGGGGCTGCGGGTGTTCACCAACCGCACCGGCTCCAACTTCGTGCGCGGCGTGGCCGCCTCCCTGCTCGCCGAGATGGACGCGTTCGGCCGCCTGGACGCGGACGTGGCCGTCCTGGAGCTGGACGAGGCCCACGCGGTGCACTTCGTGAAGCAGGTCCGTCCGCGGACCAGCCTGCTGCTCAACATCATGCGGGACCAGCTGGACCGTTTCGGGGAGATCGACACCACGCGGCGCATGCTGCGGCAGGTGGCGCACGCGACCACGGAGACCGTGGTGCTGAACCGGGAGGACCCTCGGATCGCCTCGCTCGCCGAGGACCTCCCGGAGGGCACCGGGGTGAGCTGGTTCGGGCTCTCTGACGCGCTGCGTCCCATGTTCCCCTCGGACGACGACATGCGCGACGGCCTGCGCCAGGTGGACCCGGGCGCCGAGGACAGCGCCGTTCCCTCGGCGGAGCGCCCGCGGGCGGACGTGGTGCTCGAGGCCGTCAACGCTCGAAGCGTTGAGCTCGACGTCGCCGGCAAGGCCTACGAGGCCACGGTGGACCTCTACGGCGTCTACAACCAGTACAACGCGGCGGGTGCGCTGGCACTCGCCCTGCAGGTGCTGGGCGAGCGCGCGGACACGGCTTCCCTGGTGGCGGAGCTCGGCAAGGTCACCCCGGCGTTCGGGCGCGGGGAGACCATCACGGTCCAGGACAAGCCCCTGCAGCTGCTGCTCGTGAAGAACCCCGCCGGCTTCCGGCTCTCCCTCGCCTCCGCCTCGGCCGAGGACTACGCGACGATGATCGCGATCAACGACCAGTACGCGGACGGCCGCGACGTCTCCTGGCTGTGGGACGTGGACTTCGACCGGCTGCGCGAGGGCGGCGTGGACGTGGTCTCCGGTGTGCGCGCGTGGGACATGGCCCTGCGCCTGGACTACGACCTCGTGCCCGTGGGCACCGTGGAGCCGGACCTGGAGACCGCCCTGCGGGACTTCATCGCGGGGTCGGGGGACCGTCCCATGCGCATCTTCTGCACCTACACGGCCATGCTGTCCCTGCGCAAGATCCTGGGCGGCATGACTCACGTGGCCGCGATCTAGGAGGACTCCGTGCCAGAGACCAGCACAGAACCGCTGCGCATCGTGCAGCTCTACCCCCGGTACATGAACATCTACGGTGACTGGGGCAACACCCTCACGCTCAAGCGCCGAGCCGAACGCTACGGGCTCGCAGTGGAGGTTCACGACCACAACCCCGGTGACCCCTGGCCGGAGCAGGCGGACCTCTTCGTGGGCGGCGGCGGGCAGGACTCGGGACAGTTCCGCGTGGCGGAGGACCTCGCGGCCGTCTCGGGGCACCTGCACGACGCTGCGGAGCGCGGTGTGCCGATGCTCGCCATCTGCGGGCTGTACCAGCTCCTGGGGAAGAGCTTCCGCACCGGCGGGGGAGAGACCCTGCAGGGCATCGGGATTTTCGACCTGGAGACGGTCGCGGGCCCCGAGCGCCTGATCGGCAACATCGTGACCGAGTCACAGGAACTGGGCACCATCGTCGGCTACGAGAACCACTCCGGACTGACCCACCTGGGCGCGGGCCAGCAACCGCTCGCCGCGGTCGTCTCCGGGGCGGGAAACGACGGCCAGGACGGCACAGAGGGCGCCCGTACGGCCAACGTGCTGGGCAGCTACCTGCACGGGTCCATGCTGCCGAAGAACCCGGCCGTCGCGGACTTCCTGCTCTCAGCCGCGCTCGAGGTGCGGGGTGAGGCCCTGCCGGAGAAGACCTTCGACGACACGCTCGCGGAGCGGGCCCGCGAGGTCGCGAGCTCTCGGCCCCGCTGACGACGCCGCCCGGCGGGGGGGGGGGGGGCTGCCCGCAGGCGCTGGTGTGACAGCGCACGGGGCACGCTCGGTATCATGGCAGTCAATCCACCACCGCGTCCGGCCCGAGCACGGCCGGACGCACTGTTTCTAGGAGGTCATCCATGTCAGGTCACTCCAAGTGGGCCACGACCAAGCACAAGAAGGCGGCGATCGACGCCAAGCGTGCGAAGGCGTTCGCGAAGTACATCAAGGGGATCGAGGTCGCGGCCCGCATGGGCGGCGCCGACACCTCCGGCAACCCGGCGCTCGAGCTCGCCGTCTCCAAGGCCAAGAAGAACTCGGTGCCCAACGACAACATCGACCGCGCCGTCAAGCGTGGTGCCGGGCTGACGGGTGAGACGATCGACTACACCGAGATCCTCTACGAGGCCCGAGGCCCGCAGGGCACCGCGCTGTACATCGAGTGCCTCACGGACAACAAGAACCGTGCGGCGTCCGAGGTGCGCGTGGCGGTGACCCGCCACGGCGGCTCCATGGCGGACTCCGGCTCCGTGGCGTACCTCTTCGAGCGCAAGGGCGTGGTCGAGGTCGCGAAGACGGACGGGCTGACGGAGGACGACGTCCTGATGGCCGTCCTGGATGCCGGTGCCGACGAGGTGCTGGACGAGTCGGACGTCTTCGAGGTGGTCAGCGAGGCCACGGACCTGCCCGCGATCCGTACATCGCTGGACGAGGCCGGGCTCGAGTACAACAACGACGACCCCCAGTTCCGGGCGACCATGAAGGTGGACCTGGACGCGGACGGTGCGCGGAAGTTCCTCAAGCTCGTGGACGCCGTCGAGGAGCTCGACGATGTGCAGAACGTCTACTCGAACGCGAACATCCCGGCCGAAGTCATGGCCGAGCTCGAGGACGACGAGTAGGACCGTGCCGCGCACCCAGGACCGCGGGGGGCGTCGGGTGCTCGCCGTGGACCCTGGCCTCACACGCTGCGGGTTCGCCGTGGTGGACATGTCCGCCCAGCGCACGGGCACGTTCGTGCACGTCCAGGTCAGCGGCACGAAGGCGGACGAGGCGCTGGAGCGGCGCGTGCTGACCATCATGGAGACCGCCGAGGAGCTGATCGAGCGCTTCCGGCCGGACGTGGTGGCCGTGGAGCGCGTGTTCGCGCAGAACAACGCCCCCACCGTGGTGGGCACCGCGCAGGCCACCGGCGTCGTCATCGCAGCGGCTGCCAGACGCGGAATCCCCGTGGCCTGGCACACACCGTCCGAGGTCAAGGCCGCGGTCACCGGTGACGGGTCCGCGGACAAGGAGTCGGTCAACCGCATGGTCGTGCGGATCCTGCGCCTGGATGCCCCGCCGCGTCCCGCGGACGCCGCGGACGCCCTTGCTCTGGCGGTGTGCCACGGCTGGCGTGGCGGCGTCTCCGGGGTCAACGCGGCCGAGCGGACCTCCACCCACTCGGGGTCCAGACCCTCCCGCGCAGGCACTGCCGGCACGCTGACCCCCGCGCAGCAGGCGTGGCGGCGGGCCGAGACGGCGTCCCGCGCGCCGGGTGCGGGAAAGCCCCGGTCCTCCGGGCACTCCGGCGGGTCTCGCTTCCGCTGACCCGCCCCGTTGCGACAGGATCGCGACGGCACGCTGGAGCATCCGGGTGTCGCTCATCATGTCCCCGGGCCTTGGTACAGTGGCCAGCAGTATTCGCACATCTGTTCGAACGTGTGCGGCTGCCCCCTCGGTGGGACGGTTGCGCACGGACGGGCGCCCCGGCGGCGGGGCCGCCGCCACTGAGACGACCCGCGCGGAGCCGGGAGAGGGGAGCGGACCGTGATTGCCTCGGTCACCGGTGAGGTGCAGTTCGTGGGGACCACGCTCGCGGTCGTGGAGGTCGCCGGCTTCGGGGTCGAGGTCCACGCGAGCACCCACACCCTCGCGGGACTGCGGGTGGGTTCCACCACGCGTCTGCACACCGCGTACATCGCGCGGAAGGACGAGTCCCCCCTGCTCTTCGGCTTCTCCCGCGCGGACGAGAAGGAAGTGTTCACCGTGATGCTCGGGGTCTCCGGGGTGGGCCCGCGCACGGCCCTGGCGGCGGTCTCCGTGCTCGGCCCGGACGACGCCAGGCGCGCGATCGCCGCGGGTGACGACAAGGCATTCACCGCCGTGCCGGGCATCGGTCCCAAGTCCGCGCGCCGGATCGTGCTCGAACTGGCCGACAAGCTTGTACTCCCCGAGCCCGCAAGCGTGCAGGGCGCCCAGCCGCAGATGCAGGTCTGGCGTGAGCAGGTCGTTGATGCCCTGACCGGTCTGGGGTGGAGCGAGAAGGACGCCGCCCGGGGCATCGACGACGCCCTGCAGACCCAGCCCGAGCTCGCCGACTCGGGCAACGTGGCGGAGATCCTGCG
The DNA here is from genome assembly GCF_039532055.1 of Kocuria salsicia. Lineage (NCBI taxonomy): Bacteria > Bacillati > Actinomycetota > Actinomycetes > Micrococcales > Micrococcaceae > Kocuria > Kocuria salsicia. The sequence goes on from NZ_BAAARF010000003.1 coordinate 216,667, forward strand.
CGCCGTCCTGTCCTGGCTCGGCACCTCCAAGGGCACCTCTCACGCCCGCACCGGGGGGCGTTGAGCATGGCCATCGAGGACGGCGCGTCCACCGGGCAGCAGCGGCTCGTTGGTGCGGAGGGCGACTACGACGACCAGCAGCTCGAGGCGTCCCTGCGCCCGGGCACGCTCGAGGACTTCGTGGGCCAGCAGCGCGTGCGTGCCCAGCTCTCGCTCGTGCTGGAGGCGTCCAAGCTGCGCGGTCGCACGGCGGACCATGTGCTGCTCTCGGGACCCCCGGGGCTCGGCAAGACCACGCTCGCCATGATCATTGCCCAGGACCTGGACGTCCCCCTGCGGATCTCCTCCGGCCCCGCCATCCAGCACGCCGGGGACCTCGCCGCGATCCTGTCCTCCCTGACCCACGGGGAGGTGCTCTTCCTGGACGAGATCCACCGCATGTCCCGCCCGGCCGAGGAGATGCTCTACATGGCCATGGAGGACTTCCGCGTGGACATCGTTGTGGGCAAGGGGGCCGGTGCCACGTCTATCCCGCTGGACCTCCCACCGTTCACGCTCGTGGGCGCGACCACGCGTGCCGGTCTGCTGCCTGGCCCTCTGCGGGACCGCTTCGGCTTCACAGGGCACCTGGAGTTCTACTCCGTCCCGGAGCTGGAACTCGTGTTGCGCCGCTCGGCCGCCCTCTTGGACCTCACCATGACCACGGAGGCGTTCAGCGAGGTGGCTTCCCGCTCCCGGGGAACCCCCCGCATCGCGAACCGGCTGCTGCGCCGCGTGCGGGACTGGGCACTCGTGCACGGCGTGGACCGGATCGACGCGCGCGCCGCCGGCGCCGCACTGGACATGTACGAGGTGGACGTCCGTGGCCTCGACCGGCTCGACCGCAACGTGCTCTCGGCGCTCGTGGGAAAGTTCAACGGTGGCCCCGTGGGGCTGTCCACCCTGGCGATCGCGGTGGGTGAGGAGACCGAGACCGTGGAGACCCTGGCCGAGCCGTTCCTCGTGCGGGAGGGACTGCTGGGGCGCACGCCGCGCGGGCGCATCGCCATGGCGGCCGCGTGGGAACACCTGGGTCTGGAGGTCCCGAACCACGCGGCGTTCAAGGATCCGGCCCTGCGCACGGCGCTGGCCTCGAACGCGGAGCAGGAGCGGGACGCCTCCTCCTAGCCGGTCCTGTCACCGTCCAGCGGGTCACCAGATCCATCCACTAAACTTCATGCGAACCCGAGCGCGTGCTCGAATCATTCCCGCGGGTCAGCGGGCACCTGCCACGCGCGACCCCTCGCACGACGACAGAACGGATCATTTGTGACGCTCCTCGCAGAAACCCAGGAAGCTGCTGCCGGCGGAGGTGGGACCGCGTGGTTCCTGCCCGTGATGCTCGTGGTGATGGTGCTGCTGCTCTGGCTGCCCATGCGCCGCCAGAAGAAGGCCCAGGCCCAGATGAGGGCCAAGCAGGCGACCATGGAACCCGGCACGCGCGTGATGACCAGCTTCGGCCTCTACGGAACGCTGCGCGACATGGACCGCGAGCAGAACAAGGCCGTCCTGGAGATCTCCCCGGGCCAGCTCGTCACCGTGCACTCCCAGACCGTGACCACCGTGGTGGACGAGACTCCCGCGGACTCCGGGGCGGATGGGGGCGCCGTCGTCGACGGCCCTGCGGCCACCGGTACGACGACCGCGGGCACCGTGCACGACGCGTCCGGGAACACAGCCGCTGAGAACGGCAACGTCGTGACCGGCGCCGCGCGCAGTGAGTCGGACACGACCGGAACCGCCCCCGGAGGTGCAACCGCCGCCGGGAACACCGCCGCCGGGAACACCGCAGCTGGCGACGTCGCACCGGAGCAGGATCACCGGACCTGGCGCGACGCCCGCAACGGCGAGGACCGCGGTACCACCACCAACTGATCCACCCCCCCCGCTGGGACACGGGCCGATGACATCGGCCCGTTTCTCATGCGTCGACCGGCCCGTGCGGTGCCGGTGACGGGCTCGTTGAAGGACGGCTATGGCAGCACAGAAGAAGGCGTCGGGGACCCCCGGGGAGCCCAGGGGCTCCCGCTGGCGTCGGCACAGGACATCGGAGGAGACCGGCTTGCGCGCGAACGGCGCGAAGGGCGGGGGCGCTACGGCGCGGCCGCGCTCGGGGGCTGCTGCTGCTGCGGCGTCGGCCCGCAAGGCCCTGCTCGCCCTCGTGGCCGTGGTCGCGATCCTGGCGGGGGTGCTGGTCTACGGGGTCAGCACGGACCGCACGGGGTGGGGTCCGAAGCTGGCCCTGGACCTCGAGGGCGGTACGCAGATGGTGCTCTCGCCCACCCTCCAGGGTGATGACGCCGGCAAGGAGATCTCCCAGGAGCAGCTTGACCAGGCCGTGGAGATCATCCGCCAGCGCGTGGACGGCGCGGGTGTCTCGGAGGCGGAGATCACGACCCAGTCCGGGCGCAACATCGTCGTGTCGATGCCCGGCGTGCCCTCGAGCGAGACCCGCGACCTCATCCAGACCTCGGCGCAGATGGCGTTCCGCCCCGTGATCGTCACCGGCGACGGTGCGCCCACACCGGCGGACAAGCGCACGGATCCGAAGTCCATCCCGGAGCCGGACGCGAAGCCCACCAACTCCTCGGACCCCAACTGGGTGACCCGCGAGCTTTACGCCCAGTACGAGGCCCTGGACTGCACCAAGGGTCAGTCGCAGGAGGAGCGTGCCGCGCAGCCGCAGGACAAGGCCGTGGTGGCGTGCGACTCGCAGGGCGGCTCCGAGAACGGCACCAAGTTCATCCTTGGGCCGGTGGAGATCCCCGGCACCGAGATCTCGGACGCGTCCTACGCCCAGGCCACGAACTCGCAGGGCCACGCCACGGGTGGTTTCGCCGTGAACCTGCAGTTCGACGAGCAGGGCACCAGGACCTTCAAGGACCTCTCCGAGCGGCTCTACAGCCTGGGGCAGAGCAGCCAGGGCGATCCCCGCTCCCAGTTCGCCATCGTGCTGGACGGCTCCGTGATCTCCGCGCCGAGCATGAACTCCGTCATCACGGACGGCAAGGCGCAGATCACGGGCAGCTTTACGGAGGACGAGGCCAAGTTCTTGTCCCAGCAGCTGAAGTACGGTGCGCTGCCGGTGTCCTTCTCGATCGACTCGGAGCAGCAGGTCTCCGCGACGCTGGGCAGCGACCAGCTGCGCATGGGCATCGTGGCCGGTCTGATCGGTCTGGCGCTCGTGTGCATCTACTCGCTGTTCCAGTACCGCTGGTTGGGGCTCGTGACCATCGCGTCGCTCGTCGTGGCCGGTGTGCTCACGTACCTCGCGATCACACTGCTCGGCTGGGGCGCCAACTACCGGCTCTCACTCGCCGGCGTGGCGGGCCTGGTGGTGGCTATCGGGCAGACTGCTGACTCGTTCATCGTCTACTTCGAACGCATCCGCGACGAGATCCGCGCCGGGCGTACGATTCCTGCCGCCGTGGACCACGGCTGGCAGCGGGCACGTCAGACGGTGCTCGCCTCCAAGGCCGTGAACCTGCTGGCCGCGGTGGTCCTGTACTTCGTGGCCGTGGGCAACGTGCGCGGCTTCGCGTTCACCTTGGGTCTCACGGCCATCGCGGATCTGCTGGTCGTGTTCCTGTTCACGCACCCGGTCATGGTGCTGCTGGCCCGCACGCGCTATTTCGGCTCCGGCGCCAAGAACTCCGGCCTGGACCCGGAGGCCCTCGACGCCGTGCCGCTCTACCGCGGCGCCGGGCGGCTGCGCGACCCCTCCGAGAACGACGGCCTCACGATCGCCGAACGACGACGCCGCGCGGCACGCGAGGCGGCCCCCGGTGACGACACGGCGTCGTCCTCCGCCCACTCCGACACTCAGGAGGCCCAGCGATGAGCAACCGACTCGCGCGATTCGGCAACGACCTGCACAGCGGGCGCCGCTCCTACCCGTTCGTCCAGAAGCGCGGGTTGTGGCTCGCGGTGAGCCTGGCGCTCGTGGTGGTCTCCGTGCTGATCCCCGTGGTCAAAGGCGGGTTCAACCTGGGCATCGACTTCACCGGGGGATCGGAGTTCACGGTCTCCGGGGTCGAGAACACGGACGTCTCCCTCGGCCAGCGCGCCGTGGCGGGCACCCCCGGCGCGGACGAGGCCACGGTCACCAACATCGCCCCCGGCACCATTCGGGTGCAGACCCAGCAGCTCGACGACGACCAGACACTGAGTGTGAAGTCCAAGCTGCAGGACTCCTACGGCGTGGGCGAGGACCAGGTGACCTCGAACTTCGTGGGTCCCACGTGGGGTCAGGGCGTCACGCAGCAGGCGCTGTGGGGCCTGCTGGTCTTCGTGGTGCTGGCCCTCGCGCTGATGGCGCTGTACTTCCGTACGTGGAAGATGTCTGTGTCCTCGATTGCTGCGATGCTCGTGACCGTGGTGGTCACGGGCGGTGTCTACTCGCTCGTGGGTTTCGAGATCACCCCGTCCGCCGTGATCGGCTTCCTCACGGTGCTCTCCTACTCGCTCTACGACTCGGTGGTGGTCTTCGACAAGGTCCGTGAGAACACCGCGGGGCTGTTGGACGGCACCGCACCTGCGGAGCGCGCAAAGCGCACGTACGGGGAGCAGGTGAACCTGGCGGTGAACCAGACGCTCGTGCGCTCGATCAACACCTCCGTGGTGGGCATCCTGCCGGTGGGCTCCATCCTGTTCATCGGCGCCTACCTGCTGGGCGCGGGAACCCTGAAGGACCTCTCGCTCTCGCTGTTCGTGGGCATCATCGTGGGCACCCTGGCCACGCTGTTCGTCGCGGCGCCGCTGTACTCGTGGCTGCGGGACCGCGATCCCGCGGTGCGCGAGCAGACCCGGAAGGTGCTGGAGGAGCGGACCACGGATGCGCCCCCGGTGAGCTCGGACCCCGTCTCCGCCTGAGCCCGGACACCCGGACCACGGGCCCCACCAGCGCTCACGCCCCCGCGGCCCCGTGCACAGAGCACTGGGCCGCGGCATTACACTGGGTCATCAGCCGCGCCGGGCCAGGATCCCACCTCCCCGGCACCGCGGCACGGTGAGGAGGCCACGACTCATGTCCAGCACGTCCGACCACGCGGGTACCCGCGCACCCGCAGACTCACCCGCGCCCGTTTCCAGGGGATCTGCCGAGGCCACGGCCGCTGCGACGACGGCGCGCACGACGTCGTCGGCGTCCGCTCCCGCGTCTGCCGAGGTTGTCGGCACGACCACGGGTCACGCCACATCGCTGGGGTCGGCCCCCACGTCCGCCGTGGGAACCAGCGTGGCCGCCGACGGCGCGTCGCGCGCGGCCGGCGGTCAGCGCACCGCCGTGGCCCGCGGGGACTTCAGCGGAACCCACTTCGTGCTCCCGGCCTCTCGCCCCGTCTTCGGCCGCGCCGTGTTCCCCGGTCGCAGCGAGAAGACCCGCTCCACGCTGTCCGTGCTGAGCGGGGAGTCAGTGCCCAGTTCGCCCGTGCTCGTGCCGCTGCTGCGCACGGTGCAGAACTCGCACCCCGAGCAGGACCTCAGCGTGCTGGAGCGCGCCTTCGCCGTGGCGGATGCGCACCACGAGGGCCAGAAGCGCAAGTCCGGGGACCCGTACATCACCCATCCGGTGGCAGTGACCACGATCCTCGCGGAGCTCGGCATGACGGGTGCGACCCTGGTGGCCGGGTTGCTGCACGACACGGTGGAGGACACCTCCTACACGCTGGACGAGCTGCGGGCGGAGTTCGGCGAGGAGGTCGCCGAGCTCGTGGACGGCGTGACCAAGCTGGACAAGATCCAGTACGGGGAGAACGCCCAGGCCGAGACCGTCCGCAAGATGATCGTGGCCATGGCCAAGGACATCCGGGTGCTGGTCATCAAGCTTGCGGACCGCCTCCACAACGCCCGCACGTGGCGCTTCGTCTCCTCCGAGTCCTCGGGCCGCAAGGCGCGCGAAACGCTGGAGATCTTCGCGCCCCTGGCCCACCGGCTGGGCATGAACACGATCAAGTGGGAACTCGAGGACCTCTCCTTTGCCGCGCTCTACCCCAAGGTCTACGACGAGATCGTGCGCATGGTGGGGGAGCGGACCCCCGAGCGGGAGCGGCACCTCGCCCAGATTCGTGGAGAGATCGGCGAGGCGCTGGACGCCTCCGGGATTGAGGCGACCATCACGGGCCGACCCAAGCACTACTACTCGATCTACCAGAAGATGATCGTGCGCGGGAAGGACTTCGACGAGATCCACGACCTGCAGGCTGCGCGCGTGCTCGTGAACTCCGTGCGCGAGTGCTACGCGGCCCTCGGTGTGCTGCACGCAAAGTGGCGGCCGCTGCCCGGGCGGTTCAAGGACTACATCGCCATGCCCAAGTTCAACATGTACCAGTCGCTGCACACCACGGTGATCGGACCGAACGGGCGGCCCGTGGAGATCCAGATCCGCACCCACGAGATGCACCGCAGGGCGGAGTACGGCGTGGCGGCGCACTGGAAGTACAAGGACAAGGTCAACCAGGCGAACTCCGCCACGCCCAAGGCCAAGGAGGGCGAGCTGAACTGGCTCAGCTCCCTGGTCTCCTGGCAGGAGGAGGCCAAGGACTCCTCGGACTTCCTGGACTCGCTGCGCTACCAGATCAACACCGCCGAGGTGTACGTGTTCACGCCCAAGGGTGAGGTCATGGCCCTGCCCGCGGGTTCCACGCCGGTGGACTTCGCCTACGCCGTGCACACGGAGGTGGGCAACCGCACGATCGGTGCGCGGGTCAACGGCAAGCTGGCACCGCTGTCCTCGACGCTGCAGCACGGGGACCGGGTGGAGATCCTCACCTCGAAGTCGGAGCAGGCCGCGCCCTCCCAGGACTGGCTCAAGTTCGTGGGCTCCCCGCGCGCCCGCACCAAGATCCGCCAGTGGTTCTCCAAGGAGCGGCGCGAGGAGGCGATCGAGCGAGGCAAGGACATGCTCACCAAGGCCCTGCGCAAGCACCACCTGCCGTTGCAGCGCACGGTCACGAGCGAGTCGCTGCTCGCGGTGGCGCAGGACTTCAACCGCGGGGACGTGGCCGCCCTCTACGAGGCGCTCGGCTCGGACGCGGTCAGCGCCCAGCAGGTGGTGGAGAAGCTGCTGGAGCACCTGGGCGGTGCGGACGGCACGGAGGAGGACCTCACGGAGGTCACGCGTGTCACCAAGCCGGTGCGGTCGGGCGTGGCGGATGCGGGAGTGCTCGTGCAGGGCGCCTCGGACGTCTACGTGAAGATCGCCCGCTGCTGCACGCCAGTGCCCCCGGACGAGATCGTGGGCTTCGTGACCCGTGGTTCAGGGATCTCGGTGCACCGGGTGGACTGCGCGAACATGAAGGCGCTGCCGGAGGGAGACAACCGGGTCAAGCAGGTCTCGTGGGCTCCCACGCAGTCATCGCTGTTCCTCGTGGAGATCCAGGTGGAGGCGCTGGACCGCAAGTCCCTGCTCTACGACGTCACGCGCGTGCTCTCCGAGAACCACGTGAACATCCTCTCCGCCCAGGTGCACACCTCTCGTGCCCGTCTGGCCATCTCACGCTTCTCCTTCGAGATGGGGGACACCCGGTACCTGGACCACGTGCTGAACCAGGTCCGGCGGATCGACGGCGTGTACGACGTGTACCGCGTGTCGGGCCACCAGCCCGTGGTGTCCTGACGCCAGCCCGGGCGGGCGCCTACTTCCTGGGCCTCCGGCGTGCGGTCCGGCGGGTGAGCGGTCTGGCAGGTGATCGGCCCGGGAGCGCACGCCTTCCCGGGCCGGGCCGTTCGGCGTGGTCAAGCTCCACCGAGATTCTCAGGTCCCGGTGACCGCCGCGGGCTGCACCGTTCGGCCCTGTGCCTCGGTCTGCATCCCCCGTGACAGCTTGCGCACCCGCGTGAGCGCCGCGCGCCGTCCGGGGGTCTTGGGCAAGGTCTCCAGGCCGAGGCGGACGTCCTGCGGAGTGCACCGCAGCCGTGAGGCGCTCATGAGGGCCAGCAGGGCGGCGTCGCCGGCGGGGCCCGGAACGTACAGCGCGATGTCCAGGGCCGTGCGCCGAGGAGACGTCAGAGAAATTCCGCGCAACGTCACGACGTCCTCCGGAGCGAAGCTCGTCTGGTGCAGCACGATCCCCGGCGGAACGGTGGCCGTGGTGCGCGCGCTCTTGTCCACGAGCACGGGCAGCGGCGAGGGCTCCCGCGCGCAGCGGTAGAACCACGCCGCACCCAGCCGCCCCAGCACACCCCGGCGCTGCAGGTTGCCCGGCACCACCCGGCTCAGCACCACCGCCCGCAGGGAGTCGGTGACGGGCTGGGACGCGTGCACGTGGGCGTCCAGCAATTCGCGGCGCAGCACACCGTCCACGGTCATGGCGTGTAGCTCCGCGCGGCTGAACGGGTGGCCGGGCAGGAACACGGTGAACGCGCCGTCGTAGCGGGAACCGGAGGGGCGCAGCGCGGGGGCGAGGGAGGTCATGGACCCATCCCACCCCACGAACCGGCGCCACGGCAGACCCGCGCCGCACCTGTGGAGAACCCACGAGAAGCGCCCCCGTCCGGCGGACCGGAACGGGGGCGCTGGCCGTGAAAAGCTCGGAACCGGGCGCTCTCACCAGGAGACCCGGGACGGCACGCCGTCAGCGGTGCCGCCCCGGGGCGGGCCTCAGCCCAGTTCGGAGGCGGAAGTCTGCAGCGTGGCGAGCCACTGCTCGCTCGTAGCCAGGTCCTTCTCCAGGGAGGCGGCCTTCTTCTCGTTGCCGGAGGCGCGGGCGGTCTCGACCGCCGCGCGCTGGTCCGCGATCTTGTTCTCCAGCTGGGAGAGCATCGAGTTCGAGCGCGCCTTCGTCTCCGGGTCGGTGCGACGCCACTTGTCGTCCTCCGCCTTCTTGACGGCGTCCTCGACGGAGCGCAGCTCGTTCTCCACCCGGCGCATGTGGGCGCGCGGCACCTTGCCGGCCTCCTCCCAGCGCTGCTGGATCGAGGCGAGCTTCTTCTTGGCGGCCTCGAGGTCCTTGACCGGCAGGATCTGCTTCGCCTCGGCGAGCAGCTTCTCCTTCACGCCCAGGTTGCCCTCGAACTCCTTGTCGATCTGCTCGTTCGCGGCCTTGCGGGCGTTGAAGAAGACGTCCTGCGCCGCGCGGAACCGGGCCCACAGGGCGTCGTCGTCCTTGCGGGAGGCGCGCGGGGCCTGCTTCCAGCGGTCCATGAGCTCGCGGTACTTCCCCGCGGTCTCGCCCCAGTCCGTGGAGGAGGACAGCGCCTCGGCCTCGGCGATCAGGGCCTGCTTGACACGCTTGGCTTTGGCGTTGGTCTCGTCCAGGGAGGAGAAGAACGCCTTGCGGTGGCGGTCGAACGTGGTGCGCGCCTTGCGGAAGCGCTTCCACAGGGCGTCCTCGTCCGACTTGGACAGCCGCCCGCCCGAGCGCTGGTGCTCCTGCCACTGCGTGAACAACTGCTCCATCCGGGCCGAGGACCGCTTCCACTGGGTCTTCTCGGGGTCCTGGCCAGCAACCTCCTCTGCCTCCTCCACGATGGCCGTGCGGCGGGCCAGCTGCTCGGCCCTGTGCTTCTTCGACTCCTCCCGCTCGCGCTCCAGTGCCACGCGGATGGCGTCCTCGAGCGTGTCCAGGCGCGTGGAGAGGTCCACGAGGTCACCCACCATGGCGTGCGCGTCCACCTGCTCCCGCACGTGCTGGACGGTCTTGCGCATGTCGCCAGCAGGGGCCTTTGCGGCGATGCGCTGCTCGAGCAGCGCGACCTGCGCCTCGGCGTCGTCGAACTTGCGGGCGAAGTAGACCAGGGCCTCGTCGCTCGTGGCGTCCGGGAACTGGCCGCACTCGTACTCGGTGCCCTGGACGGTGACGTAGACGGTGCCGTTCTCGTCCGCGCGGCCGAAGCGCTTGGCACGGGCCACGGACTCGGCCGGGGAAAGCGCGGCGGGCGCGCTCTCCGCGGCAGTCCCGGGGGTCGACGTCGCGGCGGCCGGGGTCTTCAGGGCCGCGGGGCTCGGGGTCTTGGGCGCGGCCGGGGTGGGACGTCCGGCGGCCGACGGCGACGGCGCACCCGGCGTGGGAGCCGACGGCCGCGGGGTGGGCGCGGGCGTCGCGGGAGCGCTGCCCGTCTCTGCCGCGGTGGCCGTCTCGGGCGCAGCAGCGGTCTCTGGTGTCGCAGCGGTCTCGGACACAGCTGCGTCGTCGGACGCGTCGGCGGCGTGGTCCACCGGTGCAGGCGCCGCCGGGGCGGCGGAGGACTCGGATGCGGGAGTCTCAGCCGCGGGTGTCTGGGGGGAGCGCTCCTCGGGCGCCTCGGGGGTCTGCGGTCCCTGCTCGGGACGGCGGTCGTCGGATTCAGGACGTTCTGTCACCGCTACAACTCTTTCTGCACGGCCTCGCCGGAAGGGCTCTGTGGCGCTGCTCACCCGGCGGGGGCTCCATTGGTGGACACGGCCATCCTAACGAGGGGCGCGCCCTAGAATGGCCGCAGACACCGTCACGACCGTCCCGGGTACCGTGCCGAGGGCGAACACGGCCGGTGGCCCACCCACACCGAGGAGTTCCACCCATGGCTCGCACCACCTCCCTGTCCGGCTTCCCCGAATGGCTCCCGGAGGAGCGGATCGTGGAGCAGCACGTCCTCGACTCGCTGCGCCGCACCTTCGAGCTGCACGGGTTCACCTCGATCGAGACCCGCGCGGTCGAGACCGTCGAGCAGCTGCTGCGCAAGGGCGAGATCGACAAGGAGGTCTACGGCGTCTCGCGGCTGCAGCAGGACGAGGAGGACTCCTCCAAGGAGGGTGCGCTCGCGCTGCACTTCGACCTCACCGTGCCGTTCGCCCGCTACGTGGTGGAGAACAACGGATACCTCACCTTCCCGTTCCGCCGCTACCAGATCCAGAAGGTCTGGCGCGGCGAGCGCCCCCAGGAGGGCCGCGCGCGCGAGTTCACCCAGGCGGACGTGGACGTCGTCGGGGACGGCACCCTCCCGTTCCGCTACGACGTCGAGCTCGCCCTCGTGATGATCGACGCCCTGTCCGCATTGCCCATCCCCCCGTTCGTGCTGCGCGTCAACAACCGCAAGCTGGCTGAGGGCTTCTACCGCGGCATCGGCCTCGAGGACGCCCCCGCAGTGCTGCGGGAGATCGACAAGCTCGAGAAGATCGGTGCGGACGCCGTGGCCCGCAACCTCCAGGACGCCGTGGGCGCGAGCCCAGAGCAGGCACGGGCCGCGCTGGCACTCGCGGAGATCCGCACCGAGGACACTTCCTTCGTGGAGCAGGTGCGTGCCCTTGGCCAGACCAACGAGCTGCTTGAGGAGGGCCTCGCGGAGCTCGCGGAGGTCGTGGGGGAGGCCGCTCGCCGAGCGCCGGGCAAGGTGGTGGCAGACCTGTCGATCGCGCGCGGTCTCGACTACTACACGGGCACCGTCTACGAGACCGTCCTGGTCGGCCACGAGCAGCTCGGCTCGGTGTGCTCCGGCGGGCGGTACGAATCCCTCGCGAGCACCGGCAAGAAGAACTTCCCGGGCGTGGGCCTGTCCATCGGCGTGACCCGGCTGGTCACGCGCATCCTCTCGCAGAAGATGGCCTCCGCCTCCCGCTCCGTGCCCTCGGCCGTGCTCGTGGCCCTGAACGACGACGAGTCGTGGTCCGCCGCGCAGGACGTCGCAGGCGCCCTGCGCTCCCGGGGAATCGCCACCGAGGTGGCCGCCACGGCCCAGAAGTTCGGCAAGCAGATCCGCTACGCCGAGCGCCGGGGCATCCCGTTCGTGTGGTTCACCACGGTGGCGGAGGACGGCACGGTGGGCCACGAGGTCAAGGACATCCGCTCCGGCGAGCAGGTCCCGGCGGACCCGCAGTCGTGGCAGCCGCCCGTCGAGGACCTCCGCCCGGGCGTCGCCGCCGGGCCGGCCGACGACTGAGCCGCCGCGCGCTTGTAGACTCGCGGGAGACAACTCACCGGGCCGGGCGACGTCGTGCCCCGTGCCCGTGGCGCCGCGTGCGCGCGGCCCAGAGAACTCCGGGGACGTGCTCCCCGCACCACAACCAATGAAAAGGTGAATGCACTTGTTGCGAACACATGAGCTTGGCGCGCTGAGCGCCGAGAACATCGGACAGACCGTCACGCTGGCGGGCTGGGTCGGCCGCCGCCGGGACCACGGCGGCGTGGCGTTCGTGGACCTGCGGGACGCCTCCGGCGTGGCGCAGATCGTGGTGCGCGACGAGGAGCAGTTCCACCAGCTGCGCAACGAGTACGTCCTGCAGGTCACCGGCACCGTGGAGCGCCGCCCGGAGGGCAACGAGAACCCGAACCTGCCCTCGGGCGAGGTGGAGGTCATGGTGGACGAGCTCGCCGTGCTCAACACCGCCGCGCCCCTGCCGTTCCAGATCGACGAGCACGTGGAGGTGGGGGAGGAAGCGCGCCTGAAGTACCGCTACCTGGACCTGCGCCGCCCGGAGCCCGCCCGCATCATGCGGCTGCGCTCCGAGGTCAACCGCGTGGCCCGCAACCTGCTGCACGAGCAGGGCTTCACCGAGGTGGAGACGCCCACCCTCACCCGCTCCACCCCCGAGGGCGCGCGCGACTTCCTGGTTCCGGCGCGCCTGGCTCCGGGCTCGTGGTATGCCCTGCCGCAGTCCCCGCAGCTGTTCAAGCAGCTGCTGCAGGTGGGCGGGATCGAGAAGTACTTCCAGATCGCCCGCTGCTACCGGGACGAGGACTTCCGCGCGGACCGCCAGCCCGAGTTCACCCAGCTGGACGTCGAGGCCTCCTTCGTGGAGGAGGACGACATCATCGCCCTGGGCGAGCAGATCGTGAAGGCGCTGTGGGCGCTGATCGGCGTGGAGATCACCACCCCGATCCCGCGCATGACCTACGCGCAGGCCATGGCTGACTACGGCTCCGACAAGCCGGACCTGCGCTTCGACCTGAAGCTCACCGAGCTCACCGAGTACTTCAAGGACACCCCGTTCCGCGTGTTCCAGGCCCCGTACGTGGGTGCCGTGGTGATGCCCGGTGGTGCGTCCCAGCCGCGCCGTCAGCTCGACGCGTGGCAGGAGTGGGCCAAGCAGCGCGGCGCCAAGGGCCTCGCGTACGTCCTGTTCAAGGAGGACGGCGAGATCGCCGGACCGGTGGCCAAGAACATCTCCGAGGAGGAGAAGGCCGGACTGGCCGAGGCCGTGGGTGCAAAGCCGGGAGACTGCGTGTTCTTCGCCGCCGGCGGGGTCAAGACCTCCCGTGCACTGCTCGGAGCGGCGCGCGTGGAGATCGGTCACCGCGTGGGCCTGATCGACGAGAACGACTGGGCCTTCGTGTGGGTCGTGGACGCGCCCCTGTTCGAGCCGGCCGCCGACGCCGTGGAGTCCGGTGACGTGGCCGTGGGCTCCGGCGCCTGGACCGCGGTGCACCACGCGTTCACCTCGCCGAAGCCCGAATTCATGGACACGTTCGACACCGATCCCGGCTCCGCGCTGGCCTACGCCTACGACATCGTGTGCAACGGCAACGAGATCGGCGGCGGCTCCATCCGCATCCACCGCCGGGACGTGCAGGACCGGGTCTTCCGCGTGATGGGCCTGAGCGAGGAGGATGCCCGGGAGAAGTTCGGCTTCCTCCTGGACGCCTTCCAGTTCGGTGCGCCCCCGCACGGCGGCATCGCCTTCGGCTGGGATCGCGTGGTCGCGCTGCTCGCGGGCACCGACTCCATCCGCGACGTCATCGCGTTCCCCAAGACCGGCAACGGCTACGACCCGCTGACCGCCGCTCCCGCCGCGATCACGGCGCAGCAGCGCAAGGAGGCGGGCGTGGACGCCAAGCCCGAGCCCCGCACCTCCGGCGAGTCCAAGACCACCACGACCAACGAGAGCGGGCGGTAGTCGTCCAACCCGCTGAACAGCACACCGGCCGGAGCCTGATGGCCCTGGCCGGTGTGCTTCTGACTGCCTTCACCCTCCGACTCGGCGTCTCCGGGGTGTCCCCGGTGCTCGAACGCCTCTCCACCGACCTGCACCTCACCGCAGCGAACACGGGTGTGCTCGCCATGATGCCCACCCTGGGCTTCGCGCTGACGGGCTTCCTCACCGCGTTCCTGATGCGCCGCATGGGGCTCGAGGCGCTGCTGATGCTCTCGTGCGCCCTGGCCGCTGCGGGTCTGGTGGCGCGCGCCCTGTGCACGGACGTCATCCTGTTCCTCGTGTTCACGTTCGTGGCCATGTGCGGTCTGGGCATCGGCAACGTGGCGCTGCCGCCGGTGATCAAGAAGTACTTCCCGAACCGGATCGCGCCGCTCACGGCCGTGTACTCGATGCTGCTGGGAGTGTCCACGGCAATGGCCCCGTTCTTCGCGGTCCCGATCGCCGACGCCGCGGGGTGGCGTGCGTCCGTGGGGTCCTGGGCGGTCTTCTCCGCGGCGGCGCTCGTTCCCTGGCTCGTGGTCTGGCTCGGCGTCCGCTGGCCGCGGCCCGCCCGCGTCCTGGGCGCCTCCGAGCTGGCCGAGGTCCCCGTCCCGGGCGTCACCGCCCCCGCGGCGGGCCCCGGGCGGGCCTCCCCGTGGCGCACCCGCGTGGGCTGGGGGGTGGTGCTGATGTTCGTGGGCACCTCGTCCAACACGTTCGCGATGTTCGCGTGGCTTCCCCGCTTCGTGGTGGACGCCGGCTTCTCGGAGCACGAGGCCGGCGCGATGCTCTCCTTCTACGCGATCCTCGGCCTGCCAGTGAGCCTCGTGGTCCCGCTGCTGGTGCGCCGCACGGGCAACACCCTCGTGCCCGGGCTGTGCGCCGTGCTGCTGTACGGCACCGGATACCTCGCGCTGCTGCTGTGGCCCCGGGAGGTGCTGGGCGGCCTGCCGCTGGTGTGGGTGTGGATCACGATCGCCGCGCTCGGCCAGGCGTCCTTCCCGCTCGCGCTGTCGCTGATCAACATCCGCACCCGCACCACCGCGGGCGCCGGCGCCCTCTCCGGCTTCGGCCAGGGCCTGGGCTACCTGGCGGGCTGCGCCGGGCCGCTGATGTTCGGCCTGCTCTTCGGGGCCACGGGCAACTGGTGGACGTCGTTCGGGTACCTCTGGCTCATGCTCGGGGTGCTCACCGTGGGTGTGCTGATGACCGCCCGGCACCGCTTCATGGAGGACGCGAGCCCGCGGTAGGCACGACGACGCCGCCCGCGCCCCGCGGCGTCGTCGCCACCGGTTCCGGACGGGGTTCCGGGTGTGGTGGAGTGGTGGCATGAGAATCGTGCTGCAAGTGGTGACGGGTGCCCGGGTCACGGTCGAGGACCTCACGGTCGGGGAGATCGACGGGCCGGGGCTTGCACTGCTCGTGGGGATCACCCACACGGACACCCCCGCCACGGCACAGAAGCTCGCCGCGAAGATCGCCGGGCTGCGGGTGCTGCCGGGGGAGACCTCCTGCGAGGACAGCGGCGCGCCCGTGCTGGCCGTGAGCCAGTTCACCCTCTACGGGGACGTGCGCAGGGGTCGGCGGCCCTCGTGGACGGACGCCGCCCCGGCAGCGTTGAGCGAGCCGCTGTTCGACGCGTTCGTCGCCGCGCTGCGCGAGCGTGGCCTGACGGTGGAGACCGGCCGGTTCGGGGCGCACATGGCGGTCTCCCTGGTCAACGACGGGCCCATCACGCTCGTGGTGGACAGCGACGACCTGCAGCGCCCGCGCCGCGACTGACGCCCGGAACGGGCTCGTGTGCGTGTCCGGGTCGGGCAGTAGGGTCGAAGCGTGAGCGACTCCCTGTTCGACCTGCCGGACCCCGCACGCGGCGGCCGGGCGCACGCCAACGACCCCGCGTTCCCGGAGCCCTCGGCCGCTTCCGGGGGTTCTGCCTCGGAGCACGGGCGGCGCCGCTCCCGCGCACCCCTGGCCGTGCGGATGCGACCGCGCACCCTCGACGAGGTCGTGGGCCAGAAGCACCTGCTGCGCACCGGCTCCCCGCTGCGCGCGCTCGTCACGGGACTCACGGGTCCTGCCGCGCCGTCCTCGGTGATCCTGTGGGGCCCACCAGGAACGGGCAAGACCACCATCGCCCACGTGATCGCGCGAGGCCACGACACCACTTTCGTGGAGCTCTCCGCCGTCACGGCCGGGGTGAAGGACGTCCGGCGGGTCATGGACGAGGCGCTGACCGCGCGGGACCTTCACGGGCGCACCACCGTGCTGTTCCTGGACGAGATCCATCGCTTCACCAAAGCCCAGCAGGACGCCCTGCTGCCCGGTGTGGAGAACGGGTGGGTGGTCCTGGTGGCCGCGACCACCGAGAACCCGTCCTTCTCCGTGATCTCCCCGCTGCTCTCCCGGTCACTGCTGCTCACCCTGCAGCCCCTGGAGCGCTCCGACATCGGCGAGCTGCTCGAGCGTGCTGTCACGGAGCCTCGCGGGCTCGACGGTGCCGTGCGGCTGGACCCCGCTGCGCGCGAGCACCTGCTTGACGTGGCCGGCGGGGACGCCCGCAAGGCGCTGACCTCGCTCGAGGCGGCGGCCGCAGTGGCGCTCTCCCATGCCACGGACTGCTCCGCCGCAGCGGCCACGGACGGCGCTGGGAGAGCAGGCAACGGCACCGGGGCGCGCGAGAGGGCCGTGGGATACGACGAGGCCGGGGAACCGGTGGGGGTCGGAGCGGACGGCGGGGCCGCCGGCAGCGGTGGGACGGGGACGAGCGGACAGACCGGAGCAAGCCGTGGGACCGGGGAGGGCAGCGGCGTCACCCGGGAAGATACGGACGGGCGGGCCGCAGCCCCGCCCACGGTGACCCTCGCGGACGCCGAGGAGGCCGTGAACCGGGCGGCGGTGCGCTACGACAAGACGGGCGACCAGCACTACGACGTGGTGAGCGCGTTCATCAAGTCCATTCGAGGCTCGGACGTGGACGCCGCGATGCACTACCTCGCCCGGATGATCGAGGCGGGGGAGGACCCTCGGTTCATCGCACGCCGGCTCATCATCTCCGCGTCCGAGGACATCGGGATGGCTGATCCCACGGCACTGCAGACCGCCGTGGCGGCGGCACAGGCCGTGCAGCTGATCGGCATGCCAGAGGGCCGGATCCCCTTGGCGGAGGCGGTCGTGCACCTCGCCACCGCCCCCAAGTCCAACGCCGCGTACCTCGCGGTGGACGCCGCCATCGCGGACGTGCGAGCCGGCCGCGCCGGGCCCGTGCCGCCGCACCTGCGCGACGCCCACTACCCCGGGGCCGCCGCGCTCGGCCACGGAGCGCACTACGTCTACGCCCACGACGCCCCCAACGCCGTCGCCGCCCAGCAGTACCCTCCCGACGAGCTCGTGGGCCGCGACTACTACGCACCCACCCAGTTCGGCCACGAGAAGAACGTGACCAGGCGACTGGAGATCCTGCGCGGGCTCGTGCGCGGCACCGGCGGCGGGTAGCGGCGGGTCCCGCGGCCGCGGGACACCCCCGGGGCCCGGGCACCGCGCGACATCCCGGCTGCCGGGTCCCCGGTTGTTCCCGTGCCGTTGCACGCGGACTATCGTGAACGTGGCCCTACAACCTCAACCGGCAACCCCTTGGTAGACAGGAGCGGCAACCGTGCCACTGACCTCACTGAACGCACAGCAACGCAGCGACGACCTGCGAGACATGGCGGAGCACCCCGTGGACGTCCTAGTCATCGGCGGCGGCATCACGGGCGCAGGGATCGCGCTCGACGCCGCCACCCGGGGCCTCTCGACCGCCATCATCGACGCGCAGGACTGGGCCCAGGGCACTTCCTCGCGCTCCTCGAAGCTCGTCCACGGCGGCCTCCGCTACCTGCAGCAGCTCAACTTCGCCCTCGTGGCAGAGGCGCTGAAGGAGCGAGACCTGCTAATGCACCGCATCGCCCCGCACCTGGTCAAGCCCATCCAGTTCATGTACCCCCTGGTGCACAAGGGCTGGGAGCGCCCGTTCGTGGCCACCGGCATCGGCATGTACGATGCCCTGGCCCACGTGGGCGCCAAGGGCGAGTCCATGCCCCTGCAGCGCCACCTCAGCGCGCAGGGCGTGCGCCGCACCTTCCCCTCGCTGAAGGACGACGCCGCCGTGGGCGCCATCGTCTACTGGGACGGGCGTGTGGACGACGCCCGCCTGACCCTCGACCTCGTGCGCACCGCCCAGCGCTACGGCGCGCTCGCGGCCAACCGTGCGGCGGCCCGCAAACTGGTCCGTGACGAGACGGGCCGCGTGGTCGGCGCACTCGTGGAGGACATCACCACCGGTGAGACCCGCGAGGTGCGCGCCAAGGCCGTGATCTCCGCAGCCGGTGTGTGGACCGAGCCCGTGCAGGACCTCGCCGAGTCCAAGACCGGCCTGAAGGTGCTGGCCTCCAAGGGCATCCACATCGTGGTGCCGAAGGAGCGTCTGAGCGGCACCACGGGGCTGATCCTGCAGACCGAGAAGTCCGTGCTGTTCATCATCCCGTGGGACGACTACTGGGTCATCGGGACTACCGACACCCCGTACGAACGGGACCTCGTGACACCCACCGCCAACGCTGCGGACGTCGAGTACGTCCTCGAGCACGCCAACGCTGTGCTGCGGGACCCCCTGACCGTGGACGACGTCATCGGCACGTGGGCCGGGCTTCGTCCGCTCGTGCAGCCGGGAACCAAGGGCGAGGAGACCCCCTCGACCAAGATCTCCCGCGAGCACTCCGTGGTGGAGTCCGCGCCCGGGCTGTTCGCAATCGCCGGCGGCAAGCTGACCACCTACCGCGTGATGGCCAAGGACGCCGTGGACGCGGCCCTGGGCAAGAAGGCCGCCAAGAAGCTGCCGTCGATCACCGACGAGGTGGCACTGCTGGGCGCACAGGGCTGGTCCGGGCTGATGAACCAGGCCGAGCACCTCTCCCGGCGCACGGGCGTGGACCAGGTGGTCATCGAGCGACTGCTCAACCGCTACGGGGACGAGACCCTCGAGATGCTGGACGTCGTGGCCGAGCACCCCGAGCTGGGTGAGCCCGTGGAGGGCGCACCGCGCTACCTCGCGGTTGAAATCCATCGTGCGGCAACCCACGAGGGCGCCCTGGACCTCGAGGACGTCATCTGCCGGCGCACCCACCTGAACTACGACCAGCGCGACGGCGGGCTGGGCGCCGCCCCGGCGATCGCCCGCATCATGGGCGAAGTCCTCGGCTGGGACGAGGCCGAGCAGGCCCGTCAGGTGGAGCTCTACACGCAGCTGCACGAGGCCGAGCGGGCCGCGCTGCGGGAGACGGACGAGAACAGCGCGCAGCAGCTGCGCGCTGGTGCGGGCGATCCGTACCCCCGCCGGGGCTGATCACAGATCTCGGGCCCGGAACTCCTCCGGGCCCCCGACCATCCAATGGAGGGTGCAGTGAATGAAGTGACCGAGGTCGCGTTGTCCACCGTTTTCTTGTCCGAGGCGTTCGGCACGGCGATCCTGATGCTGCTGGGCTGCGGTGTGGTGGCCAACGTGGTCCTGCCCCGGACCAAGGGCAACGGCGCCGACTGGCTGCTGATCAGCTTTGGCTGGGGGCTCGCAGTGTTCTCGGGCGTCTACGTGGCGCACGCGTCCGGGGCGCACCTGAATCCGGCGGTGACCATCGGCATGCTGGCACGTCACAACGCGGAGTACGCCCCGGGCGTCACCATCACCCCGGCGAGCACCGTGGTGTACCTGGTGGCGCAGTTCCTGGGCGGTTTCGTGGGTGCCCTCGTGTGCTGGCTAGCCTACAAGAAGCACTTCGACGCGGCGGGTGAGGAGGGCGTCGCGACGATCGGCGTCTTCTCCACCGGTCCGGAGATCCGCAGCTACGGCTGGAACTTCGTCACCGAGGTCATCGCCACGTTCGTGCTCGTCTACGTGATCCTCGTCTTCGGCGAGACCCCCAGTGAGCTCGGCCCCCTCGCCGTCGCGATGCTCGTTGTGGCCATCGGCGCCTGCCTCGGCGGACCCACGGGCTACGCGATCAACCCTGCACGTGACCTCAGCCCGCGCCTCGTGCACACGTTGCTGCCCATTCCGAATAAGGTGAGCAGCGACTGGTCCTACAGCTGGGTCCCGGTCCTGGGCCCGCTCGTGGGCGGCGCCCTCGCCGGTGTCGCGGCCATGGTCATCGGCTGACCCGCGCCACCCAGCAGGCAACACACTTTTTGACAAAGGAGTCAGACATGACCGAACCCAAGCACGTGATGGCGATCGACCAGGGCACCACCAGCACCCGCGCGATCGTCTTCGACCACTCGGGCAACATCGTGGGCGTGGGCCAGTACGAGCACGAGCAGATCTTCCCCCGCGCTGGGTGGGTGGAGCACGATGCCCAGGAGATCTGGCGCAACACCCGCCGCTGCGTGGCGGACGCGCTCGCGGAGACCGAGCTCACCAAGGACGACCTCGCGGCGGTGGGCATCACCAACCAGCGCGAGACCGCCGTCGTGTGGGACAAGAACACCGGTGAGCCCGTCTACCACGCGATCGTGTGGCAGGACACCCGCACGCAGGCCATCGTGGACGAGTTTGCGAAGGACGGCGGGGACGAGAAGTTCCGGGAGCTCACCGGCCTCCCCCTGGCGAGCTACTTCGCGGGCCCGAAGGTCAAGTGGATCCTGGACAATGTCGAGGGCGCGCGGGAGAAGGCCGAGGCCGGGGACCTGCTCTTCGGCACCACTGACAGCTGGCTCGTGTGGAACATGACCGGCGGTAGCGGGGACGGCGTCCACGTCACGGACGTGACCAACGCCTCCCGCACCCTGCTCATGAACATCGACACCCTCGACTGGAACGAGGAGCTGTGCGAGACCATGGGCATTCCGATGTCCATGCTCCCGGAGATCCGCTGCAGCAGCGAGGTCTACGGCAAGGGCCGTGCCCGCGGATTCCTCAAGGGCGTGCCGATCGCCGGCATCCTGGGTGACCAGCAGGCGGCCATGTTCGGTCAGACCTGCTTCGAGCCGGGCATGGGCAAGAACACGTACGGCACGGGCAGCTTCCTGCTCATGAACGTGGGGGAGACCCCGGTGCGCTCGGAGTACGGGCTCATCACCACGGTCTGCTACCAGATCGAGGGCCAGAAGCCGGTCTACGCCCTGGAGGGCTCCATCGCCGTCACAGGTTCGCTGGTGCAGTGGGTGCGCGACAACCTGGGCCTGATCCAGGACGCCAAGGAGATCGAGCCCCTCGCCCGGGCCGTGGAGGACAACGGTGGCGCGTACTTCGTGCCGGCGTTCTCCGGGCTCTTCGCGCCGCACTGGCGCCCTGACGCCCGCGGTGCCCTGGTGGGTCTCACCCGCTACGTGCGCAAGGAACACATTGCCCGCGCCGTCCTGGAGGCCACCGCGTTCCAGTCCCGCGAGGTCGTGGAGGCCATGAACAATGACTCCAAGCAGGACCTCACGGAGCTGCGCGTGGACGGCGGCATGACCGCCAACGAGCTGCTCATGCAGTTCCAGGCGGACCAGCTGGACGTTCCCGTGATCCGCCCGAAGATCACGGAGACCACGGCTCTCGGTGCCGCCTACGCGGCGGGCCTCGCGGTGGGGTTCTGGGCGGACCTGGACGAGATCACCCAGAACTGGGCGGAGGACAAGCGCTGGGAGCCGGAAGGGGACCGCGCGGAGGAGGACAGGCTCTTCCGCAACTGGACGAAGGCCGTGGGCAAGTCCCTCGACTGGGTGGACGAGGACGTCAGCTGAATCGGATATAGTGGACGGCTGGCTGGCACGTCGCGTTGCGGCATGCCCTCGGACGGTGAACACTCACCGCCCCGGGCTGCTGCGCGGACGCTAGGCACGTCGGATTGCGGCTGATCCGCACCTCTCCCGCGGGAACCACTTTCCGCGCCGGAGGCCAGTACCACCCAGAACGGAGCACGGGCCCCGCCCGTGCACCGTCGAACCGCAGGAAAGGCAAGTCTTGTCCCAGAACAACAGTTCTCGTGCGCGCCGCCAGGTGCGCAAGTCTCGTGCCCTCGGCATCGCCCTGACGCCCAAGGCCGAGAAGTACTTCGAGCGCCGCCCGTATGCTCCCGGTGAGCACGGCCGTGCCCGCCGCAAGCAGGACTCGGACTACAAGGTCCGTCTGACCGAGAAGCAGCGACTGCGTGCGCAGTACAACATCCGCGAGAAGCAGATGCACCGTGCCTACGTCGAGGCCAAGCGCGTCGAAGGCCAGACCGGTGAAAACCTCATCGCTCTGCTCGAGACCCGTCTGGACGCCCTGGTGCTGCGTGCGGGCTTCGTGCGCACGATGGCTGCCGCGCGCCAGGCTGTGGTCCACCGCCACATCATGGTGGACGGCCAGCGCGTGGACCGTCCCTCGTTCCGCGTGCGCCCGGGTCAGATGATCCACGTGCACCCGCGCTCCGAGAAGATGGTCCCGTTCCAGATCGCCGCGACGGGTGCGAACCAGGATGTTCTGCCGAACACCCCGCCGTACCTGGACGTGACGATCGACCGGCTGCAGGCCACGCTCTCGCGCAAGCCCGAGCGCTCCGAGGTCCCCGTGACCTGTGAAGAGCAGCTCGTGGTCGAGTACTACGCCCGGATGGCCTGATCCTCCGAGCGCCACGCCGCCCCCTGGGGCGGCGGACGGACAGCCCGCGACCCCGGTCGCGGGCTGTTCGCCGTCTGCGGCACGGTTCGCCGAGCGACGCGGGTTGTTGGGTAGAGTTGCCAGTCGGTCGGCGTTGCTCGCCGGCACCCAGATCGTCGAGTTCGAACGGAAGAAGTGATCCCCATGGACGGTGGCGATATCGCCGGATTGATCGCGGCATTCGTCTTCGCGGTGCTGGTGGGCCTGCTCGCACTGCCCATCGTCAAGCTCGGTCGTGTCTTTGACGAACTCCGGCTGACCATCCGCTCGATCAACGACGGCACCACACCGCTGATCGACGAGGTCACGCGCACCGTGAGCACCACCAACACGCAGCTGGAGAAGGTGGACGGCATCACCTCGAACGTCTCGGACGCCTCCGCGAACGTCTCGGCCCTGTCCTCGCTCGTGGCCTCCACGGTGGGGCAGCCCCTGATCAAGGTGGCGTCCTTCTCGCACGGGCTGCGCCGGGCCTTCTCCCCGCAGCCTGGCCCTGCGGGGGCGCCCCGCACGGCGCCCACCGCAGGCTCCCCGGGCGACGCGAACGCCTCGAACCCCTCGACCGCCCGGCCGGAGGGTTCCGCACCCACGTCGGGGGCCGGTGACCGGCCCGCAGGCGACGCCGCGGCGTCGGGAACCGCGCGTGCCTCCCGCTACGGGACGTCCGCTTCCGGGGCTCCCGGTCCCTCCGCGACGTCGGGGCCCCGTTCCACCGGATCGGGGAGCTGAGCGTGGGAGTCTGGTCGAAACTCGCCCTGCTCGCCGCGGGTGCCCTCATGGGGGGCGCCGCCACGCGGGTCGCCTCGGATCCCACCGCGCGCCAGGTCCTCGCACGCCAGGTCTCCGGCGGCGCGCCTGCCGCAGAGGACACCGGCGGAACCCTTGCGGCCAGGACTGCGGGGGACGTCGAGCGCCGCCCCGAGTCCGGCCCCGTGGCCCTGCTGCGCGGCGGTGCCCGGCGGCTGCGTCAGTTCACGGCCCGTGTGCGCGCCGGCATGGACGAGCGCGAGAGCGAGCTGCGGGAGCAGTTTGGCGTGCGCTCACCCATGGACCACACGGCGAACCACTCCGGCGACGATGCCGTGGCCCCTGCCGGGGCGCCGTGGCACGCCGTCGACCCCCGTCCCTCGACCGGTCCCGGGCACACCGGGCACCGGATCATCGACCATGACCCTTCGGAAGGAAACGAGCGGTAATGCTCTCTCATGAGATCACCCAGCGCTGGCTGAGCTACTTCGAGGCGAAGGGGCACCAGGTGGTGCCCTCGGCCTCCCTCGTCTCGCAGCAGTCCGGGGCCATGTTCACCATCGCCGGGATGGTGCCCTTCATCCCGTATTTCCTGGGCCAGGAGACCCCGCCCTACTCGCGGGCCACGTCCGTGCAGAAGTGCATCCGCACCCTGGACATCGACGAGGTGGGCAAGACCGCCCGCCACGGCACGTTCTTCCAGATGGCCGGCAACTTCTCCTTCGGCGACTACTTCAAGTCCGAGGCGATCCCGATGGCCTGGGAGCTGCTGACCTCCGCCGTGGCGGACGGCGGGTTCGGGCTGGACCCCGAGCGGCTGTGGGTCACGGTGTACGAGGGGGACCAGGAGTCCTACGACCTGTGGCACGACACCGTGGGCCTTCCCGCCCAGCGGATCCAGCGCATGGGCCGGGACGAGAACTACTGGGACACGGGCCAGCCCGGCCCCGCCGGTCCGGACTCGGAGATCTTCTACGACCGCGGTCCGCGCTACGGCAAGGACGGCGGTCCGGCGGTGGACGACGACCGCTACATCGAGATCTGGAACCTCGTGTTCATGCAGTACCAGCGCGGCGAGGGCAACGGCAAGGACTACGAGATCCTGGGCGAGCTGCCCAAGAAGAACATTGACACCGGTCTGGGCGTCGAGCGCCTGGCCATGCTGCTGCAGGGCGTGGAGAACTTCTACGAGACCGACCAGGTCCGCCCCGTGCTCGATGCCGCCGCGAAGCTCTCCGGACGCGCGTACCGCGGCTCCGAGAAGCCGGGGGAGGAGGGCTACGAGGACGACGTACGCATGCGCGTCGTCGCCGACCACGTCCGTTCCTCCCTCATGCTCATCGCGGACGGCGTGACCCCGGGCAACGAGGGCCGCGGCTACATCCTGCGCCGGCTGCTGCGCCGCGCGGTGCGTGCCATGCGCCTGCTGGGCGTCACGGACCCCTGCCTGCCGGTGCTGCTGCCGGAGTCCCGAGACGCCATGAAGGGCGTGTACCCGGTGGTCGCGGAGGACTTCGAGCGGATCTCCCGGATCGCGTACGCCGAGGAGCGTGCGTTCCTGAAGACCATCGAGTCCGGCACCACGCGCCTTGAGGGCGCCGTGGCTGTGGCGAAGGGCGAGAAGCGCGCACTCAGCGGCGCGGACGCCTTCGCCCTTCACGACACGTTCGGCTTCCCGATCGACCTCACCCTCGAGATGGCCGGTGAGGCCGGGGTGAGCGTGGACGAGACCGCGTTCCGCGAGCTCATGGCCGAGCAGCGCCACCGGGCCCAGGAGGACGCCCGCGCCAAGAAGGGCGCGCTGGCGGACCTCTCCGAGCTGCGGCGGATGCTCGACGAGCACGGCACCGAGTTCACCGGCTACACCGAGCTCGTCACCCCCACCACGGTGCGCGCCATCCTCTCGGACGGGGTTTCCGTCCCGGCGGCGAGCCAGGGCGAGAGCGTGGAGGTGGTGCTCGAGCGCACCCCGTTCTACGCGGAGGCCGGCGGCCAGGCGGCGGACGTCGGCGTGATCGAGAACTCTGACGGGCTGAAGCTGACCGTCGAGGACGTCCAGCAGCCGGTCAAGGGTCTGTCCGTGCACCGGGTGAAGGTCTCCGAGGGCCAGGTGGTCGTGGGGGATGAGGTCACCGCGCGCGTGGACTCCCGGCGCCGCCACGACGGCGAGGCCGCCCACTCGGGCACGCACGTGGTGCACGCTGCGCTGCACGACGTCCTCGGGCCCGACGCGGTCCAGCGCGGCTCCTTCAACAAGGAGGGCTACCTGCGCTTCGACTTCTCCCACGGGGAGGCCGTCACGGCGTCCCAGCTGCAGGAGATCGAGCAGATCGCGAACACGGCCATCCGCGACGACTTCGAGGTCGTCACCCGCGAGATGCCCCTCGCAGAGGCCAAGAAGCTGGGCGCGATGTCCCTGTTCGGCGAGAAGTACGGGGAGCAGGTGCGCGTGGTCGAGATGAACGGCCCGTGGTCCCGTGAGCTGTGCGGCGGAACGCACGTGGGCTCGACCTCCCAGCTCGGCTCGCTGTCCCTGGTCTCGGAGCAGTCCGTGGGCTCGGGCAACCGCCGCGTCGAGGCGCTCGTGGGCCTGAACTCGTTCAACCACCTGGCCGCGGAGCGCACCCTCGTCAACCAGCTCACCGGGATGCTCAAGGTGCAGTCCAGCGCGGAGCTGCCCGAGCGGCTCTCGGCCACGCTGGAGAAGCTCAAGGAGACAGAGCGGCAGCTGAGCGCCCTGCGCCAGCAGCAGCTGCAGGCGAAGGCCGGGCAGCTGGCCCAGGAAGCAGAGCGGGTGGGACGCGTCACGGCCGTGCTTCACCACGCCGGGGAGGTCGCCTCCGCAGACGCCCTGCGTAGCCTCGCGCTGGACCTGCGGACCCGGCTGGGTTCGGAGCCCGCGGTTGCCGCGGTGACGGGCGTGGCCAACGGCCGTCCGCTCGTCGTCGTGGCCGTCAACGACGCCGCTCGGGAGGCCGGTCTCGCAGCGGGACAGCTCGTGCGCACGGCGGCGACCACGCTCGGCGGTGGCGGGGGTGGCAAGCCCGACGTTGCCCAGGGCGGCGGCTCGGACCCCTCGAAGGTCTCCGAGGCGCTCGAGGCGATCCGCGCCCAGATCCTGGCCACCGCGGGCTGATGCCTGAGGGCTTCGAGCGCGGCGTGCGCATGGGCGTGGACGTGGGCCAGGTCAGGGTTGGGATAGCCCTGACCGACCCGGAGTGCGTCCTGGCCACGCCGCACCAGACCCTGAAGCGCGATACGAACCCCCGCAAGGCCTTCGACGTGAAGATCATCACACGGCTGTGCGAGGAGCGGGACGTGGTCACCGTCTACGTGGGGTTGCCGCTGAGTCTGGACGGCGCGGAGAACCGCTCGACCCAGATGGCGCGCGATTACGCCGCAGCGCTCGTTCGTCGGCTAGGCTCACGGGGGTGCACCACCGCGGTGCGCCTGGTGGACGAGCGGCTTTCCACGGTGGCCGGGCACCGGGCGCTGTGGGACTCCGGGATCTCGCGGCGGCACCACATGGACAAGGTCGACCAGGCCGCGGCCGTGACGTTCCTGCAGTCGGCCGTCGAGCAGGGGCTGCGCACCGGGGCCGAGCCCGGGGACCCGGTCCAGGGCTGAGTACGAGCGGTATCGTGTCTGCCCGGGCCGCGGCAGGCCCGGGGGGAAACGAGAGACCACACCACACCACCAGAACGGCGGACGGAGACAATTCGTGAGCGATGAGCCGCGAGGCAACGGCACCGGAGACGGGACGCCCGACCACGGGTCCCACGGCGACGTGCGGAACTCTTCATCGGCCTCGGACCGGGATGCCACGTCGAACCTGGCGGGCTCGTTCGAGCACCACGACGTGACCCCGGAGCAGCGCAAGCGTCGCAAGGTGCGGTCGCGCGCGTCCCTCGCGACCGCCGTCGCCCTGTTCGTCGCAGCGCTGGTCGTGGTCGTGGCCGTGCTGGGGTCCGCCTTCGGGCTGTTCGAGCGCAAGGACTACCACGGCTCGGGCGACCAGGACGTCAGCTTCTCCGTCGCGGACGGCAGCACCACGGGCCAGATCGCCCAGGACCTGCAGTCGCAGGAAATCGTGGCGAACGCCTCGTACTTCGTCGAGAAGTTCCAGGACCGCTACCCGGAGGACTTCATCCAGCCGGGCACGTACGAGCTCAAGACCCACATGCCCGCGGACGACGTCGTCAGCGCCCTCATGGAGCGCGACGAGGCTTCGCACTACGCGGCCATCGCGAAGACCCAGCGCATGGATGACACATTCACCACGCTCAGCGAGGCCACCGGCCTCGACAAGTCCGAGTTCGAGAAGCTCTCCACCGAGAAGGCGAAGTTCGGTGTCCCGGACAAGTTCCCCAACCTCGAGGGCTGGCTGCACCCCGGCGAGTACCGCTTCCCGCTGGACGCCACGGCTGAGCAGATCATCCAGGAGATGGTCGACCGCACCAAGCAGACGTTGAAGGACAACGACGTCGCCGAGGACAAGTGGTTCGACGTGCTGACCATCGGGTCCATCGTGGAGTTCGAGGGCACACCCAAGATCTACCCGGCCGTGGCCGGCGCGATCGAGAACCGGATCAACAACCCGGACGGCGAGACGAGCGGTTTCATCCAGTCGGACGCCTCCGTGACGTACGGTCTGGGAAAGAAGACCGTGCACCTCACGGACGAGGAGAAGCGGGACAAGTCCAACCCGTACAACACGTACGCCAACCCGGGCCTGCCCGTGGGGCCCATCGGTTCTCCGAGCGACGAGGCCATCGCCGCGGCGGCAAAGCCCGAGAAGAACGACTACTACTACTGGGTGACCGTGAACCTCGACACCGGCGAGACCAAGTTCGCCAAGACCTACGAGGAGCACCAGAGGTACGTGGAGGAGTACCAGAAGTGGTGCTCCGACAACGACGGCAAGTGCTCCTGAGATGACGGCGACGCTCCACGCAGCGGTCCTCGGGCACCCCGTGGACCACTCGCTCTCACCAGCGCTGCACTCCGCGGCGTTCGAGGTACTGGGTCTGGACGCGGACTACGTCCGTCACGACGTCCCCGAGCAGCAGTGGGACGAGTTCTGGGCCGGGGCCCGTGCGTCGGGGCACTGGCGGGGGTTCTCCGTCACGATGCCCCTGAAGCCCTTCGCGGCTCGGGACGCGGAGCGTGTGACTCCTCTCACCCGTGCCCTCGGGGTGGCCAACACGCTCACGTTCGCTCAGGACGGGAGCGTGGCCGCGGACAACACGGACGTCATGGGCATCATGGCGGCCCTCGGCGCCGCGGGGGAGATCCCCGCCTCGCCGCGCGCCGTCGTCCTGGGCGGGGGTGCCACCGCGAGTGCCGCGGTGGCGGCGCTGCACGGGCTAGGCGCGGACTGCGTGGACGTGGCGGTGCGCACGGCTCAGCGGGCCGAGTCCCTGACCGCGGTGGCCGAGGCCCTGGGCACGAGCATCCGTGTGCTGCCGTGGGAGCAGGCGGGTGCCGCTCTGCACGGCGCGGACGTCGTGGTTGCCACCCTCCCGCCCCGCGGCGCGGACGAGCTGGCCCGGGGCTGGCGCGAGGAGCACCCGCGGGTGTCCGGTGTGCTGCTCGACGTCGCCTACGACCCGTGGCCCTCGGCCCTGGCGGCCGCGTGGCAGGACGCGGGCGGCGCCATTGCCCCCGGGGTCGATATGCTCATCTTCCAGGCGGTGGACCAGCTGCGCTGGTTCACGCAGGGGGACTCGTCCCGCGCGCTGCCCCGCGAGAACGAGGTCACCGCAGCCATGTGCCGGGCGGTGGAGCGCCCGGAGCGTGTCGTCCCGGCGCGCGTCCGGCAGGCGCAGACCACGCGGCTCCCGCGCTGACCCGCCCGCCGCGGCCCCGTACCGTGGGTGGCAGGTGTCGTCCGGGCCGCGGAGCCGCGGGAGGGCACGCACGACACCGGGACCGCACGGGTCCCGGCGCAGACGACTCGCGAAAACTTGAGAACTGGAGTGTTGGATGTTGCGTTGGCTCACGGCCGGAGAGTCCCACGGTGAAGCACTTGTGGGAATCATCGAGGGCGTCCCCGCCGGGGTGGAACTGACCACGGGGATGATCCAGGACGCACTGGCCCGGCGCCGGCTCGGCTACGGCCGGGGCGCGCGCATGAAGTTCGAGCAGGACCGCGTGCGGATCCTGGGCGGGGTGCGCCACGGGATCACCCAGGGCGGGCCGGTGGCCATCGAGATCGCCAACACGGAGTGGCCCAAGTGGCAGGATGTCATGAGCTCCGACCCCGTGGACTCCGAGGTGCTCGCCGGGCGCGCCCGCAACGCGCCGCTGACCCGCCCGCGTCCCGGCCACGCGGACCTCACGGGCATGCAGAAGTACGGCTTCGACGAGGCCCGTCCGGTGCTCGAGCGCGCCTCCGCGCGCGAGACCGCCACGCGCGTGGCCCTCGGGGTGGTCGCTGCGCAGATCCTGGCGGCCCTGGGGATCCGCCTGGTCGCGCACACCACCGCCATCGCCGACGTCGCCGTGCCCGACGACGCCCCGCTGCCCGGCCCGGACGACGTCGCCGCGCTCGACGCGGACCCGCTGCGCTGCTTCGACGCCGCGACCTCCCAGGCCATGGTGGCCGCCGTGGACGAGGCCCACAAGGCGGGGGAGACCCTGGGCGGCGTCGTGGAGGTACTCGCCGAGGGGCTGCCCCCGGGACTCGGCTCCTACGTCCACTGGGACCGCCGTCTCGACGCCAGGCTCGCTGCCGCGCTCATGGGCATCCAGGCCATCAAGGGCGTGGAGGTCGGGGACGGCTTCCGCACGGCCGCGCGCCCCGGATCCCAGGCGCACGACGAGACGCTGCCCGAGGAGGGTGCAGTGCACCGCGTGTCCAACCGCGCCGGCGGCATCGAGGGCGGCATGTCCATCGGGGACCTGCTGCGCGTGCGTGCGGCCATGAAGCCGATCGCCACCGTGCCGCGCTCCCTGCACACGGTGGACGTCGCCACGGGTGAGCCCGCACGGGCCCACCACCAGCGCTCTGACGTGTGTGCGGTGCCGGCCGCGGGCGTCGTCGCCGAGGCCATGGTGGCCCTCGTGCTCGCCGAGGCCGTGCTCGAGAAGTTCGGCGGGGACTCCGTGGCGGAGGTCATCCGGAACAGGAACGCCTACCTGGCCGCGATCCCAGCCCAGCTGCGCACCTCCCCGGAACTTGCCGATCCCGCCGCGCTGGCGGCCCTGGACGAGGTGCGCGGGGACCTCTCGTGAGGCACGCACCCCTGCCCGTGGTGCTGATCGGGCCCATGGCTGCCGGCAAGTCCCACGTGGCCCGTCACATGGCATCGCACTACGGACTGCGCCACGTGGACACGGACAGGTTGATCGTGTCCCGCCACGGACCCATCCCGGAGCTGTTCCGCGCGCGAGGGGAGGCGGAGTTCCGCCGGGTCGAGGCCGAAGTCGTGGCCGAGGCCCTCGACGACCCGCAGAACCGGGAGTGCGTGATCTCCCTGGGCGGGGGAGCACCCATGTCCCCGCTCGTGCAGCCCCTGCTCAGTGGACGAATGGTCGCGTACCTGGAAGTGGACCTGGACACCGTGCGACCCCGGATCCGCGGCAACACCACCCGGCCCATGCTGCAGCCGGACCCCGAGGTCCGATGGAGCCAGATCCTGGACGAGCGCCGGGAGACCTTCGAGCGGCTCGCCACCATCCGCCTGGACGGCCGCGCGCCCCGCAGCGTCGCGCAGATCGCCCACGACCTCTACGCCGCGCTCGGTGAGCCGCAGACCTCCGTGCTCACCGCACGCGGGAAGGAGCACACCGCATGACCGAGACCGTGATCCCCGTCCGCGGGGAGACCCCCGAGAACCAGTACGACGTCCTGGTGGGCCACGGCCTGCTGGGCCGCGTGCCCCAGCTGCTGGGTGAGCGCGTCAAGAAGGTCCTCATCATCCACCCGCGCGCCCTGCGAACCACCGGGGACGTGGTGCAGGAGGACCTCGGGCGGGCGGGCATCCAGAGCTTCGTCGCGGAGATCCCGGACGCGGAGGAGGGCAAGCGCGTGGAGGTGGCGGCCTTCTGCTGGCAGATCATGGGCCAGTCCGACTTCACGCGCACGGACGCCGTGGTCTCCGTGGGCGGCGGGGCCGTGTCCGACCTCGCTGGTTTCGTGGCCGCCACGTGGCTGCGCGGGGTGCGGGTGGTCCACCTTCCCACCACTCTGCTGGGCATGGTGGATGCCGCCGTGGGCGGAAAGACCGGGATCAACACCGCGGAGGGCAAGAACCTGGTGGGCTCCTTCCACCCGCCGGCCGCGGTCGTGTGCGACCTCGACTCCCTGGCCACGCTGCCCGAGAACGAGCTGCTGACCGGGATGGCCGAGGTGGTCAAGTGCGGTTTCATCGCCGATCCGCAGATCCTGCAGCTGATCCAAAAGAACCCCGAGCAGGTGCGCGACAGCCAGTCGGACGTGGTCCGGGAACTGGTGGAGCGCAGTGTACGGGTCAAGGCGGAGGTCGTCTCCTCGGACCTGAAGGAGTCCGGGCGGCGTGAGTACCTGAACTACGGCCACACCCTGGGCCACGCGATCGAGCACAACGAGCGCTACCAGTGGCGCCACGGTGCCGCAGTCTCGGTGGGCATGGTCTTCGCGGCGGAACTGGGGCGCGCGGCAGGAACCCTGGACGACGACGTCGTGGCCCGTCACCGCGAGATCCTCACCTCCCTGGGGCTGCCCGTGAGCTACCGTGCGGACCAGTGGCCGCGGCTGCTGGAGGTCATGAAGCGCGACAAGAAGACGCGGGGCAACCTGCTGCGCTTCGTGGTCCTGGACCGCATTGCCGCACCGCGCATCATGGAGGTTCCGGACCCCGCGATCCTTTTCGCGTGCTACCAGGAGATCGCGGACTGAGACCCGCCACGCCGGCCCGTGCCGTGGCCACCGGGCGGACGGGCCCGGCCACGCGGTAGACTGGTGCGGCTCCACGAGCCGATCCCGCCCGCAGACGTTCCCGACGAGAAAGTGACACCGTGGCAACCAGCAACGACATCAAGAACGGCACCATCCTCAAACTCGACGGCAACCTCTGGCAGACCATCGAGTTCCAGCACGTCAAGCCCGGCAAGGGGGGCGCGTTCGTGCGCACCAAGCTGCGCAACGTGACGAGCGGCAAGGTGGTGGACAAGACGTTCAACGCGGGTGCCAAGATCGAGACCGCCACGGTGGACCGTAGCGAGTACCAGTACCTCTACCAGGACGGTGAGGACTACGTGTTCATGGACAACTCCACGTACGACCAGATCACTGTCCCGGGTGTCGTGGTGGGGGACGCGGCGAACTTCATGCTCGAGAACCAGAACGTGACCGTGGCCATCCACGAGGGCGCGCCGCTGTACATCGAGATGCCGCCCTCGGTGGTCCTGGAGATCACCTACACCGAGCCCGGCCTGCAGGGTGACCGCTCCACGGGCGGCACGAAGCCCGCCACCGTGGAGACCGGCTACCAGATCCAGGTCCCCCTGTTCCTCGAGCAGGGCACCAAGGTCAAGGTGGACACCCGCACCGGCGACTACCTGGGACGCGTCAACGAGTGAGCGGGGCACGCAGCAAGGCCCGGGTCCGCGCCGTCGAGATCCTCTTCGAGGCCGAACAACGTGACGAGTCGGTCCGCGACGCCCTGGTGCGCCGGCGGGAGAACTCGACCTCGCCCATCCAGCCCTACACCGTGGAGATCCTCGAGGGCGTGGACGGGCGCCGCGAGGACATCGACGAGTTCCTGCAGACCTACTCGCAGGGCTGGGAGCTCTCGCGGATGCCCGCAGTGGACCGCAACGCCCTGCGCGTGGGCGCGTGGGAGCTTCTCTACAACGACGACGTCCCGGACGGCGTGGCCGTGGCGGAGGCGGTGGCCGTGGCGCGGGAGCTGTCCACTGACGACTCGCCCCGTTTCGTCAACGGCCTGCTGGGCCGTCTGCAGAAGGTCAAGCCGTCCCTGCTGGACGACTGAGACCGTGACCCCGGTTCGTGGACCCCACGGGCCGGGGTTTTTCCGTGTGGTAGCTTCAAAGACAGATCGCACCCTTTAAATTCCGTCCGGTGAGGCGGGGAAGGAGGCGGCACGTGAGCGTGCCCGAACACGCCGAGCAGGCACCGGGGAGCACAGTCTCCCGAGTGATCCTCTCGACATCCGACATCGACCGGGCCCTGTCCCGGATCGCCCACGAGATCCTGGAGTCCAACAAGGGCTCGGAGAACCTCGTGCTGCTGGGGATCGCCCGTCGCGGCTTCCCGCTGGCCCAGCGCCTCGCGGCCAGGCTCGAGCAGATCGACCCCGACTTCACGGCCCGCGCCGCCACGGGGCAGCTGGACATCACCATGTACCGCGACGACCTGCGCCGCCACCCCGCCCGCACCCCGCAGCCCACGCTGATCCCAGATTCCGGGATCGACGGGCGCACCGTGGTGCTCGTGGACGACGTCCTGTGCTCCGGGCGCACCATCCGCGCTGCGCTCGACGCCCTCGTGGACGTGGGTCGGCCCCGGGCCGTACGGCTGGCCGTCCTGGTGGACCGCGGGCACCGCGAGCTGCCGATCCGCGCGGACCACGTGGGCAAGAATCTGCCGACCTCCTCTCAGGAGAAGGTGCGGGTGCTGCTGCGCGAGACGGACCCGGACACGCGCGCTGAGGGCCACGAGGACTGCGTGGTGATCGACGCGCCGGTGGCCTCGGACCCGGACGTCGCCAGGGACGCCGAGGCCGCGGGGGAGGGGACGAGCCGATGAGGCACCTGCTCTCCACTGCCGAGCTCTCCTACGGGGAGGCCGTCCAGATCCTGGACACCGCGGACCAGATGGCCGCCGTGTCCTCCCGCTCCGTCAAGAAGCTGCCCGCGCTGCGCGGGCGCACCGTGGTGAACCTGTTCTTCGAGGACTCCACGCGCACGAGGATCTCGTTCGAGACGGCGGCCAAGCGGCTGAGCGCGGACGTGATCAACTTCTCCGCGAAGGGCTCGTCCGTGTCCAAGGGCGAGTCCCTGAAGGACACCGCCCAGACCCTGATGGCCATGAGCGCGGACGTCGTGGTGATCCGCCACGCGTCCTCCGGCGCGCCGCAGCAGCTCGCGGACTCCGGGTGGATCGACGCCGCCGTCGTCAACGCGGGGGACGGCAAGCACGCACACCCCACGCAGGCGCTGCTGGACGCGATGACGCTGCGCCAGGTGCGCTCCCGCCGCACGGGCACGCCCACGACGGGCATGGACCTGGACGGTATGCACGTGGTGGTCGTGGGTGACGTGCTGCACTCGCGGGTAGCCCGCTCCAACGTGTGGCTGCTCACAGCCCTGGGCGCCCGGGTCACGCTCGTGGCCCCGCCCACGCTGCTGCCCGTGGCCATGGACGACTGGCCGTGCGAGGTCTCCTACGACCTCGACGCCGTGCTGGCGGAGGCTCCGGACGCCGTGATGATGCTGCGGCTGCAGCGTGAGCGGATGAACGCGGCGTTCTTCCCGAGCGAGGCCGAGTACACCCGGGGCTGGGGGCTGACCTCCCAGCGGGTGCAGCGTCTCGAGGCCCTCGGCGCGCCCACGGTGTTCATGCACCCCGGTCCAATGAACCGCGGCCTGGAGATCTCCTCCGAGGCCGCAGACTCGGAGCGCTCCACCGTGCTGGAACAGGTGTCCAACGGCGTCTCCGTGCGCATGGCCGTGCTCTTCCAGCTGCTCTCCGGAGACGAGAGCACCCCCTACCCGAGCGAGAACTGAGGCGGTCCCATGAGCTCCTACCTGATCAGCAGTGCCCGCCCCGAGGGCGGTGAGCCGGCGGACATCCTCGTCACGGACGGCGTCATTGCGTCCGTGGGCGCCCCCGGAACCCTGGAGGCGCCCGAGGGGACCGAGACCGTCGACGCCGCGGGCGCCGTCGCACTGCCCGGTCTCGTGGACATGCACACCCACCTGCGTGAACCAGGCCACGAGGACGCCGAGACCGTGGAGACCGGCACCCGTGCCGCGGCGAAGGGCGGGTTCACCGCCGTCTTCGCAATGGCCAACTCCCACCCCGTGGCGGACACTGCTGGCGTGGTGGAGCAGGTCTGGCGCCTGGGCCGCGACGCGGGCTGGGCGGACGTCCACCCGGTGGGCGCGGTCACCGTGGGCCTCGAGGGCACGCAGCTCTCGGAGCTGCGCGCCATGGCCGAGTCCCGCGCGGGCGTGCGGATGTTCTCCGACGACGGCAAGTGCGTGCACGACCCCCTCCTGATGCGCCGGGCGCTGGAGTACGTGAAGTCCTTCGGTGGCATCATCGCGCAGCACGCCCAGGAGCCGCGCCTGACGCAGGACGCGCAGATGAACGAGGGCACCGTGTCCGCGGACCTCGGCCTCACGGGCTGGCCCGCGGTGGCCGAGGAGGCGATCATCGCCCGGGACGTGCTGCTGACGCAGCACGTGGACTCCCGCCTGCACGTGTGCCACGTCTCGACCGCTGGCTCGGTGGAGATCGTGCGCTGGGCCAAGGAGCGCGGAGTGGTCGTCACCGCCGAGGTGACCCCCCATCACCTGCTGCTCACGGACGAGCTCGTGCGAACCTTCGACCCCGTCTACAAGGTCAACCCCCCGCTGCGCACGGACGAGGACGTCCAGGCCCTGCGCCGCGCCGTCGCCGAGGGCGTGATCGATGTGGTCGGCACCGACCACGCGCCGCACCCCGCAGAGGACAAGGAGTGCGAGTGGAGCTGCGCGGCCCACGGGATGACCGGGCTGGAAACCGCTCTGGCCGTGGTGCAGCAGACCCTCGTGGACACCGGACTCATGGGCTGGGAGCGGGTGGCGCAGATCATGTCCCACCGTCCGGCCGAGATCCTCGGGCTCTCCGACCAGGGGCAGAAGCTGGAGCCCGGCGCGCCGGCGAACATCGTGCTGTGGAACCCGGAGGGCTCCACGACGGTGGACCCCGCGAGCCACGTCTCCAAGGGCCGCAACAGCCCCTACCGGGGGATGAACCTGCCGGGGGCTGTGCGCGCCACGTTCTACCGCGGCCACCCCGTTGTCCTGGACGGGGAACTGACCACCCCCCTGGCCCGCTGATCCCCGCGCGTTCACGAAAGGTTCTGTCTCGATGTCGGACAAGCTCGTCCCCACCCTGCTCACCATCCTCATCGTGGTGGTGCTCTTCGCCCTGCTCTGGTGGGGCTGGCGGGGTCGGGTGCGACGCCAGTCGGGGCTGCCTCCCGTGGCGCAGGCCCCGCGGGACCTGATGCAGCGCGCCACGGCCCGGGTGGACGGGATGTACGTGGTCACCACCTACGCCTCCCAGCCGCTGGAGCGGATCGCGAGCCACGGCCTCGGCGTGCGCACCACTGCGGAGGCCGTGGTGGCACCCGAGGGCGTGTTCCTCAACCGCCAGGGCGCCCCGGACGTCTTCATCCCCCGGGAGCATCTGCGCGCTGTGTCGACCGCCTCCGGGATGGTCGGCAAGTTCGTGGAGCGCGGCGGACTCGTGGTGCTCACGTGGGACCTGGGGGACACCCGTGTGGACACCGGCTTCCGCGCCCGCACCGGTGAGGGCTCCCGCGAACTGGAGGACGCGGCGTCGGCCCTGCTGGACGCCTGAGCACAGAACCCGAGAAGACACCCCGAGAACCTGATCCCGGGACGGCACCGCAAAGGAGCCTCCCAGCATGCTCAACGAAAGGAGTTCACCATGAACTCACCACGCATCGAACCGGCCGTCATGGTCCTCGAGGACGGCACGGTCTTCCGTGGCCGTGCCTGGGGCGCCCCCGGCACGGCATTCGGCGAGGCGGTCTTCGCCACCGGGATGACCGGCTACCAAGAGACGCTCACGGACCCCTCCTACGCGGGGCAGATCGTGATCCAGACCGCGCCGCACATCGGCAACACGGGCGTGAACCTGCAGGACATGGAGTCCCACAGGATCTGGGTGAACGGCTTCGTGGTCCGTGACCCCGCCCGCCGCCCCTCCAACTGGCGCAGCGAGCGCAGCCTGGACGAGGAGCTCGCCGAGCAGGGCATCACCGGGATCCAGGGCGTGGACACCCGCGCCCTGACCCGCCACCTGCGCAACAAGGGTGCGATGCGCGCCGGCATCTTCTCCGGGGAGGCCGCCGAGCAGCCCACCGCGCAGCTCGTGCAGCAGGTGGCCGAACAGCCAGCCATGGCGGGACGCTCGCTCGCGGAGCACGTGAGCGTGGACGAGGCCTATGTGGTGGAGCCCTCCGAGCACGGCTGGGACGCCCCGGTGCGCCACGACGTCGTCGCCGTGGACCTCGGCATCAAGTCCATGACGCCGCAGCGACTCGCCGAGCGCGGGGTGCGCGTGCACGTGGTGCCCGCGGACGTGACCTTCGAGCAGCTCCGCGAGCTGGACCCGGATGGTGTGTTCTTCTCCAACGGTCCCGGTGACCCGGCGACCGCCGACGAGCAGGTGGCCCTGCTGCGCCAGGTGCTCGACGCCCGCATCCCGTTCTTCGGAATCTGCTTCGGCAACCAGCTGCTGGGTCGCGCGCTCGGCTTCGGCACGTACAAACTGACCTTCGGCCACCGCGGCATCAACCAACCCGTGATGGACCTCGCCACGGGCACGGTGGAGATCACCTCCCAGAACCACGGCTTCGCCGTGGACGCCCCAGTGGGCGAGACCGTGACCGCCCCCGAGTCCCGCTACGGCCGGGTGGCCGTGTCCCACGTGGGGCTCAACGACAACGTGGTGGAAGGCCTGCGCTGCGAGGACATCCCCGCGTTCTCGGTGCAGTACCACCCCGAGGCCGCGGCCGGTCCCCACGACTCCGCCTACCTCTTCGACCGCTTTATCGACGTGATGGACCGGGCCGGCCAGGGCTCCGATCCGGAAGCAGGAGACAACTGATGCCCCGCAGGCAAGACCTCAACAGCGTCCTGGTGATCGGCTCCGGGCCCATCGTGATCGGCCAGGCCGCGGAGTTCGACTACTCCGGCACCCAGGCCCTGCGCGTCCTGAAGGACGAGGGGCTGCGCGTGATCCTGGTCAACTCCAACCCGGCCACCATCATGACCGACCCGGAGTTCGCGGACGCCACCTACGTGGAGCCCATCACCCCGGAGACGGTCGAGAAGATCATCGCCAAGGAGCGCCCGGACGCCGTGCTGCCCACCCTGGGTGGTCAGACCGCGCTGAACACCGCGCTCGCCCTGGACGCCAACGGAGCGCTCGAGAAGTACGACGTCGAGCTGATCGGCGCGGACGTCGCCGCCATCAACCTCGGTGAGGACCGCGAGGCCTTCAAGGGCGTCGTCGAGCGCTGCGGCGCCGAGTCCGCCCGCTCGGTCATCGTCCACTCCATGGACGAGGCGCTCTCGGCCGCGGAGAAGCTGGGCTACCCCATGGTCGTGCGGCCCTCCTTCACCATGGGCGGGCTCGGCTCCGGGCTCGCGTACAACGAGACTGACCTGCACCGCATCGCCGGCGCCGGCATCCAGTACTCGCCCACCTCGGAGGTGCTCCTGGAGGAGTCCATCCTGGGCTGGAAGGAGTACGAGCTCGAGATGATGCGCGACGCCAACGACAACGTGGTGGTCGTGTGCTCGATCGAGAACGTGGACCCCGTGGGAGTGCACACCGGCGACTCCATCACCGTGGCCCCCGCCCTGACCCTGACCGACCGCGAGTACCAGCGGATGCGCGACATCGCGATCGCCGTGATCCGCGAGGTGGGCGTGGACACCGGTGGGTGCAACATCCAGTTCGCGGTGGAGCCCGACACCGGGCGCATCGTGGTGATCGAGATGAACCCCCGCGTCTCCCGCTCCTCGGCGCTGGCGTCCAAGGCCACGGGCTTCCCGATCGCCAAGATCGCCACGAAGCTCTCCCTGGGCTACACACTGGATGAGATCCCCAACGACATCACGCAGAAGACACCGGCGAGCTTCGAGCCGACGCTGGACTACGTGGTGGTGAAGGTCCCGCGCTTCGCGTTCGAGAAGTTCCCCGCGGCGGACCCCACGCTGACCACCACCATGAAGTCAGTGGGCGAGGCCATGGCCATCGGGCGCAACTTCACGGAGGCCCTGCAGAAGGCCATGCGCTCGCTGGAGCAGAAGGGCTCGTCCTTCAGCTTCGCCAGGCCCGCCGTGGAGCCCGGGCCCAACACGGTGGCGCGCCTGGTCGAGAAGACCCGGGAGACCACCACGCAGCGGCTGCGCAACGTGCAGCGTGCGCTGCTGGCTGGTGCCACCGTGGAGCAGGTCTTCGAGGCCACCGC
Source organism: Kocuria salsicia (assembly GCF_039532055.1). Classification (NCBI taxonomy): domain Bacteria; kingdom Bacillati; phylum Actinomycetota; class Actinomycetes; order Micrococcales; family Micrococcaceae; genus Kocuria; species Kocuria salsicia. The sequence goes on from NZ_BAAARF010000003.1 coordinate 256,160, forward strand.
GATCGACCCGTGGTTCCTGGACCAGGTCCAGCTGCTCAACGAGACCGCCGAGCTGATCCGCCAGGACCCGGACCTGCACCCCGCCACCCTGCAAGAGGCCAAGCGGCACGGCTTCTCGGACGCGCAGATCGGCGAGCTCGTGCACCTGGAGGAGTCCGTGGTGCGCGGGGTGCGCCACGCCCTGGACATCCGCCCCGTCTACAAGACCGTGGACACGTGCGCCGCGGAGTTCGAGGCGTTCACCCCGTACCACTACTCGAGCTACGACGAGGAGTCGGAGGTCGCCCCGCACGAGAAGCCCTCGGTGATGATCCTGGGCTCCGGGCCCAACCGGATCGGGCAGGGCATCGAGTTCGACTACTCGTGCGTGCACGCCTCCATGGTGCTGCGCGGGGCCGGTTACGAGACGGTGATGCTCAACTGCAACCCGGAGACCGTGTCCACGGACTACGACGTCTCCACGCGCCTGTACTTCGAGCCGCTGACGTTCGAGGACGTCATGGAGGTCGTGGAGGCCGAGCGCCGCTCGGGCGGGCTGCTGGGCGTGTTCGTGCAGCTCGGCGGGCAGACCCCGCTCAAGCTCGCCGCGGACCTCAAGGCCGCGGGTGTGCCCATCCTGGGCACGACTCCTGAGGCGATCGACCTCGCCGAGGACCGCGGGGAGTTCGCCCGCGTGCTCACCGAGGCCGGACTGCGCCAGCCCAAGAACGGCACGGCCTACGACTTCGCCGAGGCGCGGCGGATCGCCCACGAGATCGGTTATCCCGTGCTCGTGCGCCCCTCGTATGTGCTGGGTGGCCGGGGCATGGAGATCGTCTACGACGAGGCCTCCCTGAAGACCTACCTGGACAACGCCACGGAGATCAGCCCGAGCCGCCCCGCCCTGATCGACAAGTTCCTCGAGGACGCGATCGAGATCGACGTGGACGCCCTCTACGACGGCCGGGACTGCTACGTGGGCGGGATCATGGAGCACATCGAGGAGGCCGGGATCCACTCCGGTGACTCCGCGTGCGTGCTGCCCCCGATCACCCTCGGCCCCGACGTGATCGCCCGCGTGCGCGAGGCCACCGGGGCGATTGCCCGCGGTGTGGGTGTGAGGGGTCTCATCAACCTGCAGTTCGCGCTGGCCTCGGACGTGCTCTACGTGATCGAGGCGAACCCCCGTGCCTCCCGCACGGTCCCGTTCGTCTCGAAGGCCACGGGGGTCCAGATGGCCAAGGCCGCAGCGCTGATCGGCACCGGGCGCACGGTGGCACAGCTGCGGGCCGACGGCGTGCTGCCGGCAGACTACGACGGCACCACCCTGCCGGAGAACACACCGACCGCAGTGAAGGAGGTCGTGCTCCCGTTCGCCCGCTTCCGCACCCCCGAGGGCGCGGTCGTGGACTCGCTGCTCGGCCCGGAGATGCGCTCCACGGGCGAGGTCATGGGCATCGACAAGTACTTCGACACCGCGTTCGCCAAGGCCCAGGCCGCGGCCGGCGGCCCCCTGCCCACCGCGGGCCGGCTGTTTGTCTCGGTGGCCAACAAGGACAAGCGCTCGGCGGTGATCCCCGTCAAGATGTTTGCGGACCTCGGCTTCGAGATCGTCTCCACGGGCGGTACCGCGCAGGTGCTCCGTCGCAACGGCATCGAGTCCCGTGTGGTGGCCAAGATCGCGGACACGGGCGAGGACGGCCCCACGGTGGCGGACCTGATCACGGCGGGAGAGATCGACCTGATCTTCAACACCCCCTCCGGTGGCCAGGCGGCGCGCGGAGACGGCTACCAGATCCGCGCCGCGGCCACGTCCGTGGGCGTGCCGACCATGACGACGGTCTCGGAGCTCGGTGCCGCACTGCAGGCAATCACGGCGCAGCGGCAGTACTCGTGGTCCGTGACCTCCCTGCAGGAGCACGAGGAGAACCTGCGCAGCCAGGTGGCGGGGGAGCGGACGGGTGCGTGAGCCCTTCGGCGCCCGCCTCGCGGCGGCCATGGGCGCGACCGGTCCCCTCTGTGTGGGGATCGACCCGCACCCGGCCCTGCTGGACGCGTGGGCTCTGCCCCGCACGGTCTCGGGACTGGAGCGCTTCGCGCTGAGCGTGGTGGAGGCCGCCGCGGGTCTGGCCGCCGCGGTCAAGCCGCAGGTCGCGCTGTTCGAGGCCTACGGCTCGGCGGGTTTTGCGGTGCTCGAACGAGTGCTGCGGGAGTCCCGTGAGGCAGGGGTGCTCAGCATCGCGGACGCCAAGCGCGGGGACATCGGCTCCACGATGGCGGCCTACGCCCAGGCGTGGCTCGCCGACGACTCGCCCCTGGCCGCCGACGCCGTGACGCTCAGCCCCTACCTCGGGTTCGAGTCCTTGCGCCCTGCCCTGGACCTCGCGCGGCAGACTGGCCGTGGCACGTTCGTGCTGGCGCTGACCTCCAACCCGGAGGGCGCGGCGGTCCAGCACGTGGGCGGCACCAGCTCCGTGGCGGGGGCCGTGCTCGACGCGGTGGCTCACGAGAACGCGCCCGCACGCGACGTCGTGGCGCACGATGGCGCGCGGCCCGGCACCTGGGGCGACGCGGCGGCGTCGTCCCAGGTGGGAGCCCACGACGCCGCGCGGGCGGGTCTCGCGAATCGTGACGAAATCGTGACGTCACCTGTCAGGGGCGCTCTCGGCTCGTGCGGCGTGGTCGTGGGGGCCACTGTGGGGGACGCGCTCGAGCGCCTGGACATCGACCTGAGCGCGCTCGACGGGCCGATCCTGGCACCGGGATACGGCGCCCAGGGCGCGGGGGCGGGTGACCTCGCGGCAGTGTTCCAGCACGTCAGACCGGCAGTGCTCGCGAATTCCTCGCGCGGCATCCTCGCTCACGGCCCGGACGCGGCTGCCCTGCGGGAAGCGATCCGGCGCTCCAGCGAGGAGCTCTCCGCCGCCCTGCGCTGACCCGTCCAACCTCGGGAACGCCCCCTGACCGTGAGCCGTCCGGCCACGTCAGGGGGCGTTCACCGTGTTTACCGGGGCAAACGCGTCGGGTACTTTCAGGGTGACCACCCCGGTGCGCCACCCCCCAACACGGGCGCACCCGGGGGTGAAGGCACACGAGGAGGAGAGCTGGGCATGGCACTACGGCCACTGACGGATGAAGAGCGCGCGCACGCTCGGGAGAAGGCCACCGCGGCACGGACCGCGAGGGCGGAGATCAAGAAGGGGCTGCGGGACGGCTCGCTGAGCGTCGCGGACGTCCTCACCAGGAGTGAGACGGACGAGGCCGTCAGCCGACTGAAGGTCACCGAGCTGCTGGAGGCAACCCCCGGGATCGGGAAGGTGCGCTCCGCGGCGATCATGGAGCACATCGGGATCGCACCCACGCGCCGCGTGCGCGGGCTGGGCCAGCACCAACGCCGCGCGCTCGTGGAGTACCTCGACCACTGAGCCCCCCGGCCCCGGCACTGGCCTGCGGGCGACGTCGCGCCTGACGGTACCCCGCCGGGTCGGTGCGGCCGGTGGTTGGTACAGTGGCGGACGAGCCGACCGCTCGTCCACCACTGCTCCGCTGGAGGTATTCCGTGACCCCGTCGCCCACCGTGACCGTCCTGGCCGGCCCCACGGCCGTGGGAAAGGGGACGGTCTCCACCTACGTCCGGGACCACTACCCGCAGGTGTGGCTCTCGGTCTCCGCGACCACCCGGGCCCCGCGGCCCGGAGAGGTGGAGGGCGTGCACTACTTCTTCGTGAGCGACGACGAGTTCGACCGCATGATCGAGGACCACGACCTGCTCGAGTGGGCCGTGGTGCACAACCTGCACCGCTACGGCACACCGCGGCACAAGGTGGAAGAGGCGCTGGCCGCCGGACGCAGCGTGCTGCTGGAGATCGACCTGCAGGGCGCGCGCAGCATCCGCCAGAGCCTTCCGGACGCGCGCTTCGTGTTCCTGGCGCCGCCCAGCTGGGAGGAGATGGTGCAGCGGCTCGTGGGCCGGGGCACCGAAACCCCCGAGCAGCAGCAGCGACGCCTGGAAACGGCTAAACTGGAACTTGCGGCACGTTCGGAGTTCGACCACACGGTGGTCAACGACACCGTGGAGCGCGCCGCCGCCGAACTCGTGGCTCTCATGGGGCTGCCGGACGAACAGGGCCGCTGAGCCCGTTGCGTCCGGGGACCTGCGCGGTCCACCCCGAGCCAGCACAGACATCCACCTGCACTTCAGAGGAGTCCTGACACACGTGAGCATGAACAACGAAGGCATCGTCGACCCGCCCGTGGACCGGCTGCTCGACAAGACGGATTCCAAGTACGGCCTGGTGATCTTCGCTGCGCGTCGCGCCCGCCAGATCAACGCGTACTACTCGCAGCTGCACGAGGGCCTGTTCGAGTACGTGGGCCCGCTCGTGGACACCCAGCTCAACGAGAAGCCCCTGTCCATCGCCTTCCGCGAGATCGACGAGGGCCTGATCGAGGCCGACCACGTGACCAACGGGGGCTTCACCCCCAACGGCCAGCTGGTCTCGGACGAGCCCACGGCCACCGAGATGTTCACCGGGGACTTCTTCGCCCAGGGTGAGGATGCCGGCAGTGCGGCGGTCTTCTCGGACGGCGTGCAGGTTGCCGAGGAGCAGCACCCCGAGGGCACCGAGACCGTCACGGAGACCGTGGCCGAGGAGGCCACCGAGGACTCCACGGAGCCCACCGAGCAGTGACGGTGAACTCCACCGGCCCCGCCCCCGTCCCCTCCGGCCCGAGCGCTTCGTTGCGCATCGTGCTTGGTGTGGGCGGGGGCATTGCCGCATACAAGGCCGCCCTGGTGTCCCGCCTCCTCTCCGAGGCTGGCCACCACGTCGTGCCCATGCCCACGCGTTCCGCCCTGGAGTTCGTGGGCGCACCCACGTGGGAGGCGCTGACCGGTGAGCCTGTGACGGACTCCGTGTTTGAGCGCGTGGACACCGTCAACCACGTGGCGCAGGGTCAGGCGGCGGACCTCGTGGTCATCGCGCCGGCCACGGCTGACCTGATGGCGCGCATCGCCCACGGCCACGCTGACGACCTGCTCACCACCACGGTGCTCGCAACCGCTGCGCCCGTGCTCCTGGCCCCGGCCATGCACACCGAGATGTGGCAGAACCCCGCCACCCGGCGCAACGTGGAACTGCTGCGCCAGCACGGCCACACGGTGCTGGAACCGGCCTCGGGTCGTCTGACGGGCGCGGACAGCGGACCCGGCCGGCTCCCGGAGCCCCGGGAGATTGTCGATGCCGCCCTGGCGCTCGTCGCTGACCGCACCGGGTCTGCCCCCGCGGCCCACACCGCCGAGGGGCACGGCCTGGACGAATCGCACCAGCACGAACCGCTCCTGGACGAACCGCCCCGGGGGACCGGACAACCCGTCGCTCACGGTGCGGCCGACCAGGCCGCCGGGCCCGGCACCCGCGCCCTGGCCGGTCGGCGCGTGCTCATCACCGCCGGGGGTACGCGGGAGGCCCTGGACCCCGTGCGGTTTCTCGGCAACCGCTCGTCCGGCAAGCAGGGGATCGCGATCGCCCGCGCCGCCCGCGACGCCGGTGCGAACGTGCACCTGATCGCGGCGCACGTGGAGACCCCGCTGCCCGAAGGCGTCCGGGTCACCCGCGTGTCCTCGGCGCTGGAGCTGCGCGATGCGAGCCTGGCCGCGGCGGAAGGCTGCGACGTCGTCGTCATGGCCGCTGCCGTGGCCGACTACCGCCCCGACACCGTGGGCGAGCACAAGATGAAGAAGTCCGAGGACGGCACGGACCCCGTGATCCGCCTGGTGCGCAACCCGGACATCCTGCGGGAGCTGGTGACGCTGCGCAACGAGCAGGGCCGGGAGCAGCTCGTGGTGGGCTTCGCCGCGGAGACGGGCGACGCCGAGCGCTCCGTCCTGGACTTCGGCCGCGCCAAGCTGCGGCGCAAGGGCTGCGACCTCCTCGTGCTCAACGAGGTGGGCACGGACAAGGTCTTCGGCCGGGACGACACCGAGGTTGTGGTCCTCTCGGCGCACTCGGAGGACGAGTCCGGTGCGCGCGGCACGAAGGACGAGGTGGCACGGTTCGTGGTGGCCCGGATCGCCTCCGAACTCCACGTCTGAGCCTGCAGGTAGTGTGGTCTTCCGTGACAGCATCGAGTGAGCACCTGAGAATCTTCACCTCCGAGTCCGTGACCGAGGGCCACCCGGACAAGATCTGCGACCAGATCTCGGACACGATCCTGGACGCCCTGCTCACGGAGGACCCGGAGTCCTCGGTGGCTGTGGAGACCATGGTGACCACGGGTCTCGTGCACGTGGCGGGCGAGGTCAAGACGGACGCGTACGTGGACATTCCCCACATCGTGCGCAAGACCCTGCTGGACATCGGTTACAACTCCTCGGTCCACGGCTTCGACGGCGAGTTCTGCGGCGTGTCCATCAGCGTGGGGGAGCAGTCCAACGAGATCTACGAGGGCGTCTTCACGTCCCTGGAGGAGCGCACGGGCACCGCCAAGGACCCACGGGACGCGCAGGGCGCCGGGGACCAGGGCATCATGTTCGGCTACGCCTCGGACGAGACGAACGCCCTGATGCCCGCGCCGATCCTGCTCGCGCACCGCCTGTCTGAGCAGCTCACGCGCGTGCGCAAGACCGCCGTGCTGCCGGGGCTGCGCCCGGACGGCAAGACCCAGGTCACCCTCGGCTACGACGGCCACACGCCGGTGTCCGTGGACACCGTGGTGGTCTCCTCCCAGCACGTGGAGAACTACGACCTCGAGCAACTCACCAGCGACATCACCTCGAGCGTGGTGAACCCGGTGCTGGAGGAGTCCGGACTGGATCTCTCCGGCGCGCGGATCATCGTGAACCCCGCGGGGAACTTCGTGCGCGGCGGGCCCGTGGGGGACGCCGGGCTGACTGGGCGCAAGATCATCGTGGACACCTACGGCGGCATGTCCCGTCACGGCGGCGGCGCGTTCTCTGGCAAGGATCCGTCCAAGGTGGACCGCTCCGCCGCGTACGCGATGCGCTGGGTGGCCAAGAACGTGGTGGCGGCAGGCCTCGCGCGCCGTGCCGAGGTGCAGGTGGCGTACGCGATCGGCCAGGCGCACCCGGTGGGTCTTTACGTGGAGACATTCGGCACCGAGACCGTGGACCCCGTGCGGATCGAGAAGGCCATCACGGAGGTCTTCGACCTGCGCCCGCTGGCCATCATCGAGGACCTCGACCTGAAGCGCCCCATCTACGCCAAGACCGCCGCCCACGGCCACTTCGGCCGCAACGACCCGGACTTCACGTGGGAGCGCACGGACCGCGTCCAGGAGCTGCGTTCCGCCGCGGGTCTGTGACCCCGGAGCCCGAGCAGGGGTCCGGTCCGACCGAGTCCGCACCGGCGGCTGCTGCCGGGGCCAACGAGCCGGGAGAGCAGCTGACCCTCGCGGGACTTCCGCAGGCCGTGGCGAGGCCGGCGAAGGCCCCTGCTGCGGGCACCGGGCGCGACGCTGCTGCGGCACCTGTCCGCCGTGCGGTGGGCTCCGAGGGCACAGCCCCCGAGAACCCCGTGGCGCAGGTGCTGCTGGAGGCCTACGTGCCCCACCTGGACCGGCTCTTCGACTACCGCGTCACCGCCGCGCTGGACACGCAGGCCGTGGTGGGCTCCAAGGTGTCCGTGCTGTTCTCGGGCCGCAAGATGTCCGGGTGGATCGTGCACCGGGTGGCGCACACGGACGTCCCCGAGGACCGTCTGCTGCCCGTGCGTCGGGTGCTCAGCCCCCTGCCCGTTGCACGGCCCGAGATCGTGGAGCTCGCGCAGGCCGTGGCGGACCGCTGTGCGGGAACTGCCGCGGACGTGCTGCGGGTGGCCATCGCCCCGCGGGTCGCCCGGGTGGACAAGGAGTTCTCCTCGGCGGAACAGTCCGGGGACGGCGAGGTCACGTCCTCAACCACCGGTCAAGCACCGGGAAACCCTTCCCACGAGGCTGCCTCATCGGCGGCCCCCACCGATGCCGCCGCCCCTCCGCGGGCAGACCCGTTGCCTGCCGAAGCGTCATCTGGTGACCCGCTGCGGGCGGACTCGCTTCCCGCCCACGGGGCGCCTGCGCACACCTCACCCACCCACGCGCCGTCGCCAGCCCTCTGGGATCACTACAAGGGCGGCCCCGAGTACATCGCCGCGGTGGCGGCGGGCGAGCCCGCGCGCGCCGTCGTCGAGGTGCTGCCCGCCGCCCCCGACCACGACTGGGCGCTCCTCACGGCCCACGCCATGGCCGCGGCCTACGCCGCTGGCCGGGGCGCGGTGGGTGTGGTCGCGGACCACAAGGGCCTTGACCGCCTCGAGAAGGCGCTCCACGAGCTGGTGGGGGAGGACGCCGTCGTCCGGCTGCACGCCGGTGACGGCCCGACCCCGCGCTACCGAGGCTTCCTCGAGCTCGCCCTGGGCCGCAAGAAGCTGGCCGTGGGGACCCGTTCGGCGGCCTACGCCCCGGTGCAGGACCTCGCTCTCGTGTGCTGCCACGACGACGGGGACGTCAACTTCGTGGAGCAGCGCGCGCCCTACCAGCACACGCGCGACGTGCTCCTGCTGCGGGCGCAGCGCGAGGGGCTCGCGAGTCTGTTCACCGGCCACGCTGTGAGCCCGGAGGCGCAGCGGCTCGTGACCACGGGCTGGGCGGCGCGGGTGGCTCCGCCCCGGTCCGTGCTGCGGCGGTTCTCCCCGCGGATCGAGGCGACGTCGGACTCCTTCAACAGTGAGCGGGACCCGCTTGCGGCGCGGGCCCGGCTGCCGCAGGAGGCGTTCCGGGTGGCGCGCGCGGGGCTGGAGCGCGGCCCGGTGCTCGTGCAGGTGGCCCGCAAGGGCTACGCACCGGTGCTCGCGTGCCAGCGCTGCCGCACTCCCGCGCGCTGCCGCGCGTGCAACGGGCCTCTGGCGCTGAGCTCCGCGCAGGCGGTGCCCGTGTGCAGCTGGTGCGGTCGCCAGGCCCACGACTGGCGGTGCGCGGAGTGCGGGTTCGCGCGGGTGCGTCTGAGTTCGGTGGGCGCGGGGCGCACTGCCGAGGAGCTGGGCCGCGCCTTCCCCCAGGTGCCGGTGATCTCCTCGAGCGAGCGCACGGTGCGTGCGCGAGTGGGGTCTGCACCTGCACTCGTGGTGGCCACGCCGGGTGCCGAACCCGTGGCCGAGGGCGGCTACGCGGCAGCCCTGCTGCTGGACGGCAACCAGATGCTCGCGCGACCCTGGCTGCGCGCGGAGGAGCAGACCCTGCGCCGGTGGTTCAACGCGGCCGCCCTGGTGCGGTCGTCCTCCGACGGGGGCACCGTGGTGGTCACGGCGGACCAGGACCGTGCCGTCTCGGCGCTCGTGCGCTGGGATCCGGCAGGGCACTCCGCGCGGGAGCTGCAGGAGCGTCATGAGCTGGGTCTGCCGCCAGCGGTACGGACCGCGGCGCTGACCGGCCCGCGCGACGCCGTGGAGGCCACTCTGCGTGACCTCGCACTGCCCGAGCGTGTTCGCGTGGTCGGGCCAGCGCCGGTGGAGCAAACACCCGGAAACGGTGCGGACCTGGCCGAGCCCGCCACTCAGGATGCCGTCGACGTCGCCGGCTCCCCGGAGCGCGGCGGGAACCGGCTCTACTGTGCGCTTCTGTTCTTTGGGTTCGGGATCGCGCCGCGGGTCACCGGTGCCCTGCGGGCGGAGAAGGCACGCGCCTCCGCGCTGCGCGAACACGCGCCGGTCACGGTGCGCTGCGACGTCGCCGACCTGCTGTAGGGCGCGTCACAGCCGTCGTCGGCGGAGCCTGACGTGCCGCGGATCGCGAGGCGGGACCGGGACCGCATGCGTGCACCAGGACTGGCTGACTTGCTCAGTCCAATGTGTCGAACTGTTAATCCTCCTGCACGGGGCGAACGTGGCAGTCCTACGGTGGAGGGCACGTTCACGCGGGGTGGCACCGCGCACCGGGGCAGAGAGTCCCGGCGTGCGCCCGAGTCATCACCGCAGACCCGTTCCCGAAAGGATCCGCATGTCGCTGCAGCTCATTGAAATTGTTCCCGCCGTGGCCGAGAAAGAGGCCGTGCGCTCGATCATCGACGCGACGTCGAGCGCTGTCACGCAGGCCTCTGCCGAACTCATCGAGTCCCAGGTGACGGCGGACCACGCTCGCGTGTTCGTCGTTGTGGAGACGCAGCAGGACACGCCCGAGGGTCTTGCGCAGACCGTGCGCACGGCGCTGGGGGATTCCGTCACCGAGGTCACCGGCCCGGACGAGGTGCGCCTGGTGGGCGCGGAGCTCGATGACATCAAGAAGCTTCGTGGCCAGACCGACTACCTCGTGGAGTGGGACATCCCCGCCGAAATCACCATGGACCAGTACCTCGCCCGCAAGAAGGCGAACTCGCCCAAGTACGCCGAGGTTCCCGAGGTGTCGTTCCTGCGCACCTACGTCCGTGAGGACACAGCCAAGTGCCTGTGCTTCTACAACGCACCGGACGAGGACGCCGTGGTACGTGCCCGCGCGGCCGTGAGCACCCCCTTCGACCGGATGTTCAAGCTCGAGGTCTGAGTCCCGCGTCCACCCGTCACCACCACCGGGTGCCGCCGCCCACCACGGGCCGCGGCACCCGGCGCACGCCCCGTCAGAACGGAACCCATGTCCCAGTCCAGTGCCTCGGCAACCCTCGCGACCGCCTCCGACCAGGATCTCCTGGCCCCGCTGACCGACTACCCGGAACACGGCCTGGTCCGGGCACGCGCGGCCGAGCGTGCCCGGGCCACCGACGAGGCGGACACCACCCCGTTCGAGACCCTGCGCGAGCTCGGGCAGCGGGGCCTGCTGGACCTGGGTCTCGGGGGCGGGGACCTGCGTGGACAGGCTGCCGTCGTCTTCGACCTCGCGGCCGAGTGCACGGCCACGGCGTTCTCGCTGTGGGGCCACCGCTCCGGCCTGGAGTACCTCGACGCGGTGGGGGCGCCCGTCGCGTCTGAGCTGCGCACCGGCGAAGTGCCGCTGTGCTCCGCCATGGCACCGGCGTTCAAGGCCGCGGCGGGCATCGGTGAGATCCCCGTGACGCTCACCCGCCGGGGGGACCACCTGGTGCTCGACGGCACCGTGCCGTGGGCCTCGAACCTGTACCCGGACGCCGTCGTGATCCTGCCGGTCGTCCGGGAGGACGGACGCCCCGCGATCGTCCGCACCCGGGTGGCGTTGCCCGGGGTCAGCGTGCGGCCGCTGGAGAACCTCATGGCGCTCAACGCCACGGCGTCCGGCATCCTGCGTCTGGAGGGCGTGGAAATCGACGCGGAGCAGGACGTCCTCACCGAGGACGTCCCCGGGTTCCTGGCCACGGTCCGCGGACCGTTCCTGCTGCTGCAGACCTCGTTCTGCCTCGGTCTCTCCGCGGCGGCGCTGACGAGCGCGCGGGAGAACCTGGGCGGCGTCGGCGAGATGTTCCGCGAGGACCTGGACGACGCCGTGGCGGAGCAGCAGCGCCTTCGCGCGGACCTCGTGCGCCTGGCACGGGAACCGCGTGCCGCCGCACCCCGCGAGCTCCTGCAGCTGCGCCTCGACGCAGCCCTGCTCACCGGCGAGGCCACCCGCCTGGAGGCGAAGATCGTGGGCGGCCGCGGCTACGCGCTGTCCTCGCCCACGGCGCGCCGCGCACGGGAGGCAGCGTTCCTGCCCGTCCAGTCACCCACGGAAGGCCACCTGCGGTGGGAACTGCGCAGGCTCGGGTGAGGTCCGGGCACGGGCGCGACGGCGCCGCGGTGACCACGGACCCGGGCACCGCGCTTCGGGTGCTTGGTGTCAGCAAAACCTACCCGGGGGCCTCCGACCCCGCCCTCGACGGCGTGGACCTCACCCTGCACCGGGGCGAGACCCTCGCCGTGCTGGGCCCCAGCGGCTCCGGGAAGTCCACCCTGCTGCGTGCCATCGCCGGGCTCGAGACCCTCGACGCTGGCAGCATCGCGTTCTCAGACCCTGACGCCCGCCTCGCCGTGGTCTTCCAGTCCCCGGCACTGTTCCCCTGGCTGTCCGTGCGGCGCAACATCGCCCTCGGCGGCAGGTACCGGCGCAACCGCGACCGCTTCGACGACGAGCGCGTGGGCGAGCTGCTCGAGATCCTCGGCCTCTCCCACCTCGCCCACACCCCCGTGCAGGAGCTCTCCGGCGGCCAGGCCCAGCGGGTCTCCGTGGGCAGGGCCCTCGCTGTGCGCCCGGACGTGCTGCTGCTCGACGAGCCCTTCAGTGCGCTGGACCCCGCCACCCGCGAGGACCTGCAGCAGTGGCTGCGGCAGCTGACCACTGACCTCGGGCTGACGGTCTTCCTGGTCACGCACGACGTCGCCGAGGCCATGGCGCTGGGGGACCGGATCGGCTTCTTCGCCGGACCGCGCGGTTTCCGGCAGCAGTGGGTTCCGTCCCAGGACGGCACCACGGCCGGACAGATTCTCGCGACGTACCGCGGCACGGACGACGAGGCGGGAACCTGGGAGATATGAGCGGGCCGCTCACCACACGGCGGGCCGTCCTGCGCGCCGGGACCGCGGCGGTGGCACTGACGGGTGCGGCCTGGGGCGCCGGTTCCCTCTACACGGGAACCCGCACCGGCAGCGGTGGTGACGACGGCTCACGGCCCGTGCGCATCGGGTACCTGCCGATCACTGATGCCGCGCCCCTGCTGGTGGCCCACGCCAACGGCTACTACGACGACGCCGGGGTGGCCGTCGCGCGGCCCGTCCTGTTCCGCAGCTGGTCCTCACTGTCGGAGGCCTTCGTGGCGGGCAAGGTGGATGCCATCCACATGCTCATGCCCATGGCGCTGTACATGCGCTACGGCCTGCAGGCGGACGTGCGGATCACGGCGTGGAACCACACGAACGGCTCGTCGTTGACGGTGCACCCGGAGATCACGGAGCTGGCGGGTCTCGCGGGGCGCACCGTGGCAATTCCCGCGTGGTGGTCGATCCACAACGTGGTGGTGCAGAAGATGCTGCGTGCCGAGGGGCTGACCCCGGTGATGCGCGAGAGCCCGTCCACGAGCGCCAAGACCGTGGCCCTGGTGCCGATGGCCCCCTCGGACATGCTGCCCGCCCTGAGCAACGGGGTGATCGGCGGCTACGTGGTCGCGGACCCGTTCAACGCGGCCGCGGAGGCGAAGCACGTGGGCACGATCCACCGGTTCCTGGGGGACGTGTGGCGTGACCACGCGTGCTGCGTCACCGTGCTGCGCGGGCAGCTGCTGCGGGAGCGCCCCGATCAGGCGGCGGGTTTCATGGACGCGCTGGTCCGCGCTCAGGCGTGGGCGCGCACGAACCGCCCCGAGACGGCGGCGGTCCTGGCCTCCGGCTATCTCCCGCAGCCGAAGCCGGTGATCCAGCGCGCCCTGACCTACTCGGCCGCCGAGCACACCGGGGCGCTGCACCATCCCGGGTGGCACGGCGAGTCACTGGACTTCCGGCCCTACCCGTACCCGAGCTTCACGCAGGAGCTGGTGCGCGCGATGCAGGACACGGTGGTGGACGCCCCCGAGGGCTTCCTCGCCGAGCTCGACCCGGCCGCCGCGCACCGAGAACTGGTGGACGACGCCCTGGTGACCCGCAGCATCGCGAAGGCGGGCGGCTGGGGTGTCTTCGGGCTGCACGGCACCACACGCACCGAGGAGATCCAGGCATGAGACGCACGTCCCGCAGCGCGCCCGAGAGCACACGCACGGATCCCGACGCCGCGCGGTCGTCGGACGGGGTTGGCTCGACTGCCTCGGGCGACAACGGGCCCGGAGCGCACGGTTCCCGGGCCACGTCGCGCGCCAGCTCCCGGGGACGGGCGACCCGGGGTGCCGAGCGTAGTGCGGCCGTGGCCTGGGGCGCCTTCGGGGTGCTCGTGAGCGTGGCCGTGTGGTGGGTGTTCACCCACGCCGCCGCCGGCGGGTCCACGATGATCGCCGCGTTCCGCCCCGAACAGCTGCCTGACGCCGTCGGCTCGCTCCTGGAACGCGGCGTGGTGCTGCAGGACGCCGCCACGAGCCTGTGGCGGCTGCTCGGCGGACTGCTGCTGGCCACGGTGCTCGGGGTGCCGCTGGGGCTGGTGATCGGATCGTGGCAGCGGGTGCGGTGGGCGAGTGCGCCGGTCGTGCAGTTCCTGCGGATGGTCTCGCCGCTGTCGTGGGCTCCGGTGGCGGTGGCACTGTTCGGGGTGGGCAGCGCGCCGGTGCTCTTCCTCGTGGCGGCCGCGGCGGTGTGGCCGATCGCCCTGAACACCGCGGCGGGGGTCGCCGCTCTGGACCCGGCCCACCTGCGCGTGGCGCGCACCCTGGGGGCGACGCCGTTCGAGCGGCTGCGCACGGTGGTGCTGCCGAGTATCCGGCCCCACGTCATGACGGGGGTCCGTCTGGCACTGGGCATCTCGTGGGTCGTGCTGGTGCCCGCCGAGATGCTCGGGGTCAGCACCGGGCTGGGCTACGAGATCCTCAATGCCCGGGACCGGCTGGCCTACGACGAGATGCTCGTGGTGATCCTCGCCATCGGACTGCTCGGCATTGCGCTGGACGCCCTCGCCCAGGTGCTGCTGCGGGAACGGGTGGTGCGCACCTGAGCGGGTCGCCCACGGCACCCCCGGTCACCGTCCGGAGCACTGGCTGCTGAAATCTTCCGGGTTGAAGACCCCAGGGCCGAGAACCGGGGGGCGAGTACGGGGGAACTGTGCACAGCGGTTCAACCGCGCTGGTGCAGCTCCCACGCCAGGTCCAGCAGGTCCCGGGCGGAGTCCCCCCACGTGTGCTCACGGATCCGTTCCAGTCCGGCGAGGACGCGCTCGCGGGCCACACCGGGATCGGTGAGCTCGCGCACCCGGGCGGCGAACGCGGCGTCGTCGTCCGAGGGGGCGTAGCCGGCGGCGTCCCCGGCGACCTCGTGGAAGATCGGCAGGTCCGAGCACACGACCGGGGCCCCCTGCGCGAAGGCCTCCACGAGCGGCAGCCCGTAGCCCTCCGCGCGCGAAGCCGTGACGAGTGCGGCGCACGAGGTGAGCAGCTCGCGGTACTCGTCCTCGCCCACCCCGCGGTGGAAGACCACGTGCGCGCCCTCGGGGACGTGCGTCCGCAGCTGAGCCTCCCGCGCGGGGGCGATCCGGGAGAGCAGGTGCAGCGTGTGCCCCGGCAGGTGGGCCATGGCGCGCAGGAGGGTCTCCACGTTCTTGTACGGCAGGAACGATCCCATGTACACAAGGTCCGTGCCGCGGCGTTCGAGCCGTTGCAGCGCCTCGGCCCCCGGGATCCCGGACGACGGCGCCGCGTTGGCCACCACGCGCACGTCCCGTTTCGTGAGGCGGTGCGCGAGGATCTGCTGCCGTGACGTCTCGGACACGGTGGCCACGGCGTCCGCGCGGTTCAGGGTGAGCCGCTGGGGCCACCACGCCTTGTGGTAGGCGCGCCACCCCCACTGCACGGGCAGGGGCAGATCACCGGGCGGCTGGGGGTGCTCGTAGTAGATGAGGTCGTGCAGCGTGAGGATCAGGCGGTGGCGGCGGCCCAGGGAGCCCATGGTCTGCATGGGGGAGAACACGACGTCGGGTGCGTGCCTGTTCACGGCGAGCGCCGTGAGTGCCTCCGCGGGGGAGGTCACGGACGGCCCGGTGATGGTCGGCAGCTCGGGAAGGTACGCGGCCTGGGCGGGGTCGCTGATCAGCGCGCACAGCCGCACGCGGGGGTCCTCGGCCACGGCGCGGGCCGTGGCGGTGAGCAGCTCGGCACTGTAGCGGCTGATGCCGTCGTGGTGGTCGGTGCGGATGTAGCGGGCGTCGAAGAGGAGCTTCACTTCGGCCGGGACCCGTCCCGGTGACGCGCGTCATCGTTCACGTGGTGCTCGTCCGCGGGGGCCGCCGTCCCCCCGAGTCCGCGGGTGCGGGTCTCGCGCGCGAACTGGCGTGCGCCGTCGTCCGCGGTGACGGCCGGGAGCATCCCGGTGAGCTGGTCCGGGGTGGAGACGGTGGTGTCCGCGTGGGGCAGCTTGTCGTAGCCCTCCAGCGGCTCGGGTGCGGGGGAGGCCAAGAACTCCTCGATGTACTGCGCGGCCAGGACGGGGGTCTCGTAGTGGATCAGGTGGCCCACACCGGGGATGATCTTCAGGCTGTGGCTGCGGATCCACGAGGCCATGGTGCGCTGGGAGTCCACGGAACCGAGGTCGTCCAGCTCGCCCACGACCAGCAGGGTGGGCATGCTCAGCTGCATGGCCACCTCCGCCACGGTGCGGGAGATCGAGGCCTGGTACGCCTCGCTGACCACCTGCCGGTTGGCGAACGCGTTGAAGTACGCCTGGTGCTGGCGAAGGGCGTAGCGCGTGACCTCCGGGTCCTCGGACTTGACCATCACGTCCGTCATGAGCTTGACCACCGTGTTCGAGGACAGCAGGCGGGTGCCCAACCGCTTCGGCAGCGAGGCCCCCACCCCGTAGTAGAGCTCGGTGAGCTTCGTCAGCTTCTTCTGGGAGCCTGCGAGCGCGGGCTGCGAGATCGGGTTCACGAGCACGAGGCGTTCGACCATCGAGGGGTGGGCGGCGGCGAAGTGGGCGGCCACGGTGGAGCCGAAGGAGTGCCCGAGCAGCACCACGCCGGTGTCGGACTCCGGGGACACGGCGCCGTCGGTCAGGGCGGTGATGAACGCGCGGGTGAAGTTGACGTAGTTCGCCACGGAGTGCTCCCGGTCCGGGAACGGCTCGGAGCGCCCGAAGCCGGGCAGGTCCGGGACCACCACGTGGTACCTCTCCCGCAGGGCGCTCGCTATCAGCTGCAGCCCGTGGTGGTCGCCGCGGAAGCCGTGGAGCATCACGAGCAACGGTTTGCGCTGTCTGTCCGCGTCGTAGAACCAGTACCGCACGCGGTAGCCGTCCAGTTCCACGCTGCGGCGTTCTGCGTAGGGGTTCTCCACCGTGGCCTCCAAAGTTCCGGGTTCAGCGCACCCATGGTAGCGGTGGCACGTGGGAACGGAGGGCACGGTGGGCTGGTCTAAACTGGGAGGGATCCCCACACACCACCACGGGGGACCAGGCCGTCGCCTCGGAACCCGGGCGCGGGAGCAGCCCGGCCCCGTGAACCCTGAAGGCGAGGCACGTGAGCGAGCACAGCACCCCGGAGGCGGGCACCGACTACGACACCCGGCGGATCGAGGACACATGGTCCGGCTACTGGGAGAAGCACCGGGTCTTCGCGCCCCTCGACGACGACTCACTGCCGCGTCGCTACGTGCTCGACATGTTCCCCTACCCCTCCGGTGACCTGCACATGGGCCACGCGGAGGCGTTCGCCATGGGGGACGTGGTCTCCCGCTACTGGCTGCACCGAGGCTTCGACGTGATGCACCCCATCGGCTGGGACTCCTTCGGCCTGCCCGCGGAGAACGCCGCCATCAAGCGTGACGCGCACCCCGCCGAGTGGACCTACCGCAACATCGACACCCAGCGTGAGTCCTTCAAGCGCTACGCGATCAGCGTGGACTGGGACCGCGAGATCCACACCTCGGACCCCGAGTACTACCGCTGGACGCAGTGGCTGTTCCTGCAGTTCCACTCCCACGGCCTGGCGTACCGAAAGGACTCCCCGGTCAACTGGTGCCCCAAGGACCAGACCGTGCTCGCCAACGAGCAGGTGGTCAACGGGCTGTGCGAGCGCTGCCACACCCCGGTGACCAAGAAGTCTCTGAACCAGTGGTACTTCAAGATCACCGACTACGCCCAGCGGCTGCTGGACGACATGGCAGAGCTCGAGGGCCACTGGCCCGAGCGAGTGCTCGCCATGCAGCGCAACTGGATCGGACGCTCCGAGGGCGCGCACGTGAAGTTCGTGATCGAAGGCGCCCCCGCGGAGGGGGCTGACGCCGCGGACACCTCCGGGCGCGAGGTCACCGTCTTCACCACCCGCCCGGACACCCTCTACGGCGCCACGTTCTGCGTGGTCGCCGCCGACGCCGCCATCGCCTTGGCGATCGCGGCCCCCGAGCACGCCGAGGCGCTCGCCGAGTACCGGGAGCAGGTCAAGGCGCTGTCGGACATCGAGCGCCAGTCCTCGGACCGGGAGAAGACCGGTGTGTTCCTGGGCCGGTACGCGGTGAACCCCCTGACCGGGGAGAAGCTGCCCGTGTGGGCCTCGGACTACGTGCTGGCCGACTACGGCACCGGCGTGGTCATGGCCGTGCCCGCGCACGACCAGCGGGACCTGGATTTCGCCCGCGCGTTCGACCTGCCCGTGCGCACGGTCCTGGACACCGGCGAGGAGGACCCCGCGGTCACGGGTGTGGCGACGACCGGCGACGGCACCCTGGTCAACTCCGGGCCCCTGGACGGGCTGCCCAGGGCCGAGGCCCTGGACAAGGCCATCGAGATCGTGACCGAGGCCGGCACCGGCGAGCGCCACGTGAACTTCCGGTTGCGGGACTGGCTGCTGTCCCGGCAGCGCTTCTGGGGTGCGCCCATTCCGATCATCCACTGCCCCGCGTGCGGCGAGGTGCCCGTGCCCGAGGACCAGCTGCCCGTACGGCTGCCCGAGGACCTGCGCGGTGAGCAGCTGGCACCCAAGGGCCAGAGCCCTCTCGCGGCGGCGTCGGACTGGGTGAACGTGAGCTGCCCCGCGTGCGGTGGCCCGGCGAAGCGCGACACCGACACCATGGACACCTTCGTGGACTCCTCCTGGTACTACCTGCGCTACGCGTCCCCTGCGGATGAGACGGGCCCGTTCGAGCGCGCCGCCGTGGACCGGTGGCTGCCCGTGGACCAGTATGTGGGCGGCGTGGAGCACGCGATCCTTCACCTGCTGTACTCGCGGTTCTTCACCAAGGCGCTCTACGACTTCGGCCTGGTGGGCTTCACCGAGCCCTTCAAGGCGCTGCTGAACCAGGGCCAGGTGCTCAACGGCGGCAAGGCAATGTCCAAGTCCCTGGGCAACGGTGTGGACCTGGGCGAGCAGCTCGACGAGTTCGGTGTCGACGCCGTTCGTCTGACCATGGTCTTCGCCTCCCCGCCGGAGGACGACGTCGACTGGTCGGACGTCTCGCCCCAGGGCGCCCAGAAGTTCCTCGCCCGCGCGTGGCGCCTCGCGCAGGACTGCACGTCGGACCCCGCCGCACCGTTCGCCGACGGTGACCGGGCGCTGCGCGGCACCACCCACAAGACGGTGGTGGACTCCGAGCAGCTGCTGGACTCCGGGAAGTTCAACGTGGTCATCGCCCGCACCATGGAGCTGGTCAACGCGGTGCGCAAGGCCATTGACTCCGGCTGCGGTCCCGCGGATCCCGCCGTGCGCGAGGCCGTGGAGGCTGTCACGATCCTGCTGAGCCTCGTGGCGCCCTACACCTCCGAGGACATGTGGCGCCTGCTGGGCCACGAGGACTCCGTGGTGCGCGCCCCGTGGCCCACCGTGGACCCCGCGCTGCTCGTGGAGGACACCGTGACCGCCGTCGTGCAGGTCAAGGGCAAGGTCCGCGACCGGCTGCAGGTCCCCGCGGACATCAGTGACGAGGACCTCGAGGCCGCCGCCATGGGCTCCCCTGCCGTGCAGCGGCTGCTCACCGAGGCCACGGTGCGCAAGGTCATCGTGCGCGCCCCCAAGCTCGTGAACATCGTGGTCTGATGACCGGCCACGGTTCCCGGAGCCCGACCCCCGACTCGAGCGAGCCGGAGGGCGGGCTCCGTCCCGTTGCGGGCCACGGCGACGCCGCGCTCCGCCGCGTCGCCGTCGTCGCCGACAGCGCCGCAGCCCTGCCCACCTCCTGGCTCACCGACTACACGACGGCCGGCGGTTTTGCGCTCGTGGACATGCCCGTGCTGATCGGCGGGCAGCTGCACACCGAGGACGAGTCGGACACGCTCTCCTCACTGGTCGTCGCGCTCGCCGAAGGGAAGCCGGTGACCACCTCCCGCCCCGCCCCGGGCCAGCTGCGTGCCGCGTACCGACGCTTCGAGGCGGAGGGCTTCGACGCCGTCGTCTCCGTCCACCTGTCCGGGGAGCTCTCCGGAACCGTGGGCGCGACGCGGATCGCACGGCAGGAGATCGGGATCCCCGTGCGGATCGTTGACACACAGAGCGCCGGGCTCGGGCAGGGACTGGCAGTGCGCGCGGCGCTGCAGGCGGCGGCGTCGGGGGCCGGGATCGACGACGTCGCCCAGGCCGCCCGCGAGGCTGCTCAGCGCGCGCAGGTGCTCATCCAGGTGCGCTCGCTGGAGACGCTGCGCCGCGGCGGGCGGATCAACCCGACCACGGCGAGGGTGGGCTCCGTGCTGCAGATCAAGCCGCTGCTGAGCCTGGCGGAGGGGAAGATCGTGACCGTGGAGCGGCCGGTGTCCCTGGCGAAGGCGAGGGCGCGGTTCATGACGCTCGTGGGGGAGGCGCTGGCCCACGCGGAGCCCGAGCGGCCCGTGCTGTGCGTGCACCACGTGGCGGATGCGAACGGGGCACGCGAGATCGGCGAGGTGCTGCGGGACCGCTACCGCCCCGAGGCCGAGCTGATGATCAGCGACCTGCCGCCCGTGCTCAGCGCGCACGTGGGGCTCGGGACGAAGGCCGCGGTGGTGGAGGGGCCAACCTCGGTGCCGGTGTGGCGCGGCGAGAGGCCTGCACAGCCCGCTTCGTGACCTGATTGTCGAGTCGACAGGCCCTCAAACCACGAGTGGTACCGTAAAGTTGTACCGGTCGAGGCTGTGAAGGGGTTGTCATGTCCATCAGTGCCAGCGAGGCCCGCAAGACGCTGTTCCCGCTCATCGAGCGCGTGAACCAGGACCAGGAGGCTGTCGAGATCGTCTCCCGCAAGGGCAACGCGGTGCTCATGCCGGCCGACGAGTACGCGGCCTGGCAGGAGACCGCGTACCTGTTCCGTTCACCGGCCAACGCCCGCAGGCTGCTCGATGCCTACGACCGTGCCCGCGCGGGGAAGGCCCAGGCTCACGAACTCGACCGTTCCGACGACACGGCCGACCAGTCCCGGGACCACTGAGTGCGACTGGTCTGGGACGAGGCCGCCTGGGAGGACTACAAGCACTGGCAGACGGTCGACCGGAGGATCCTCAAGCGGATCAACTTGCTCCTCGACGCCTGCCTGCGGGAGCCGTTCGGGGGCATCGGCAAGCCGGAGCAGCTGAAGTACGGGGCGCAGGGGGCCTGGTCACGGCGGATCAATGAGGAGCACCGGCTCGTCTATCTCGTGGACGACGGAGACCTGATCATCCTCCAAGCCCGCTACCACTACTGACCCACGCAGTGACCTGCCGCCCGTGCTCAGCGCGCATGTGATGCTCGGGACGAAGGCCGCGGTGGTGGAGGGTCCCACATCTGCGCCGGTGTAGCGCGGCGAGAGGCCTTCACAGCCCGCTCCATGAGGCGTGGACATCTGCTGTCCTCCACACGGGCGGGGCATCGGCCCACGTCAGCGAGATCGTTGGGGTGGAGTGGGCCGCATGAGCGGCATCGATTTCAGGGGACGACGGCGGTTTCGGGACAGCCAGGCCACCGAGCGGTTGGCGGCGCTGCTGGGGGAGGACGACACATCCGGCGCGGCGGGTGGGACGGCGCTGCCCAGGGAAGAGGACGCGCGCCACCTCGACCCGGAGGGTACGCAGGGCGACGCCCGGGATGGTCTCGGTTCCACTCCGACAGGTGCGGGCTCCCGGTCGGTTCCTCGGACCGGTTCCCCCGACGATTTTTATGGCCCCGATGAGGACTCCGACATCAGTGCCGGCGGCGGTCGGTCCCGGCATCGCGAGGACGTTCTCGTGCGGCGTCGGCTCTCCCGCCCCGCGGTGGTGGTGCTGTGTGCGGTGCTGCTGCTCGCGGTGGCGCTGGGTGGGATCTCCCTGCTCTCGCGCGGGGACGAAGCGGCCCTGGTCACCTCTGCCGCGGTCTCTGGCGAGGGAACGGAGGCGGCGAACGACGACGAGGCGCCAGGTGACGGAGCGAGAACCGGGGAGTCGTCGGGCGCGTCCACTCACGGCCGCGCCAGCGCCACGTCCCACGCCAGCTCAGGAGGGGCAGAGGCCTCGGACGTGTCGACGGCCCGCGCGCAGGACACGGGAGTGCTCACCGTGCACGTGGTCGGAGAGGTCAAGGACCCCTCCGTGGTCACCCTCTCTCCGGGTGCCCGCGTGATGGACGCCGTGCAGGCCGCTGGGGGATTCACCTCCGTGGCGGTGAAAGACCGGATCAACCTGGCCCAGCCCGTGCAGGACGGCGCGCAGATCACGATCCCCAACAAGGCCAACGCGGACCTGTTGGCGGCGGAGCAGGCCGGCGGGGCGACGTCGTCCTCGTCCTCTGCAACGGGCAGCGGTTCAGCGGGCGGTTCCGGTGGCACCGCGGTTTCAGGTGGCGCAGCTGCTTCCGGTGGTTCGGGGAGCGGCGGTTCCGAGGGAGCCGGTGCTGCGCTCGCTGAGGGCTCCGGAGGGACGGCCGCAGGTGGGGCGCTGGTGAACCTCAACACCGCCACGGCCGCGGATCTGGAAACCCTTCCCCGCGTGGGGCCGGTGCTGGCGCAGCGGATCGAGGACTTCCGCACACAG
The DNA here is from genome assembly GCF_039532055.1 of Kocuria salsicia. Taxonomy (NCBI): domain Bacteria; kingdom Bacillati; phylum Actinomycetota; class Actinomycetes; order Micrococcales; family Micrococcaceae; genus Kocuria; species Kocuria salsicia. The sequence goes on from NZ_BAAARF010000003.1 coordinate 278,638, forward strand.
CACGGGCCGTTCACCGCACCCGAGCAGATCGACGACGTCAGCGGTGTGGGCCCCGCGATGCTGGAGGCGCTGCTTCCCCTGGTCACGGTATGAGGGGTCAGTGGGACCTGCGGCTGCTCCCGGTGGCCCTGACCACGTGGGTGTGCTCGATCCTCACGCTGCTCGACGGCTGGGTGGCCGCCGCCTGGGGTGCGGTGGTGTGCGCCGTGGTTTTCACGCTCGCGTGGTCCGCTCCCGCGTGGTTCCAGGACCGCGTCTTCCGCCGTCTCCGCACCGGGGTCCTGAGGGCTCGTCGTGGCGAACGGGCACGTGTTTGTGAGCGGGCTCGCAGCTGCGAGCAGGTCGAGGGCACGTCACCACGGTTCCCGGGTGCGGTGCTCGGGCAACCAGCACCGGGGCAGACGTCGTCACAGTCAGCGGGCGCGGGTGCGGGCGCGCGGCGTCGGCTCGGGCCCGCGCTCGTGCTGCCCGTGGTCATCGGGATCGCGGGCACCGCGGGGATCATCACGGCGCTCGCCGCGACCGCGCCCGCCCGGGAGTTCCTGGCCGCTCACCCCGCCGGGTCGGTGGTGCGGGTTCAGGCAGACGTCCAGGGAGCGCCGTCGCCGTACACCTCAGGACCGGCGCCGGGGGAGCAGGAGGCGTCCCACGGTGTGGCCGTAGACCTGCGCATCGCCGTCGCGGACGGCTCGCCACAGGACGTTGCCGCCACGGTCTTCGCCACGGACCCCGCGTGGGGCACTGTCGAGGTCGGGCAGCGCGTCGACGCCGTTCTGAGCGTGACCGCCACCGCGGACCCGGCACACCTCACCCTGCGGGGCTCCTCGCCGCCGACCCCTGCGAGGGAGGGCGACGAACAGGAGCACGGGAACGGCCTGCCGACGACTGTCCGCGAGGACCTCGCCCGTCTCGCCGGGGAGCACGGCGCGGTGAGTGCGGGACTCGTGCCCGGCATGACCGTGGGGGACACCTCCCGGCTGCCCGACGCGCTGGCCCAGAGCATGAAGGACACAGGGCTCACCCACCTCACCGCCGTCTCCGGCTCCAACTGTGCGCTCGTGATGACCCTGACCGGGTACACCGCTCTCGCGCTCGGAGCGGGGCGCCGCGGGTGCGTCCTCGCGGGGCTGGCGGCGCTCGCCGGTTTCGTGGTGCTGGTGGGACCGGACCCCTCCGTGCTGCGGGCCGGCGTGATGGGCGCCCTGGGAGGGCTGTCCATGCTCACCGGCCGCCCCGGGGTGAGCCTCAACGCGCTGTGTGCCGCCGTGACGGGGCTCGTGCTCGTGGAACCGCAGCTGGCCATCGACTACGGGTTCGTGCTCTCCGTGCTGGCGACGGCGGGCATCGTCGTCAGCGCCCGCCCTGTCACCCGGCTGCTCGCCATGCGCGTGCCCACGGTGCTCGCGGTGTGCGTGGCCGTCCCAATGGTTGCCCAGCTGTGGTGCGGGCCCGTGCTGCTTCTGCTCAATCCCACACTGCCGCTCTACAGCCTGCCCGCGAACATGGCGGCCTCCCCGCTCGTCCCGGTCGTGACTGTCGCCGGGCTGCTCGCGGTGTGCGTCCTGCTCGCGGGCCACCTCCTCACCCCGGTGCTGCAGCTGCTGGTGCCCGGCACACCCGACCCCGCCGTGTTCACCGCCTGGGAGCGGACCGCCGGACTGCCCGTGGGCCTCGCCTCCTACCCCGCGCGCCTGCTCGGCCGCATTGCCGACACCTTTGCCGGACTCCCCGGCGCGCACCTGCCCTGGCCCCCGGGGATCGCCGGGATCGTCCTGCTCACCGCGGCAACCCTGCTCGCGCTCGCCGCTCTGCACGCCCTCGACCACCGCATGCGTCGCCCCGGACCCACCCGAGGCACGGTCACCTCGACCCCGGCCGAGCCGCCCCTGCCCGACGCCGTGTGGCGCGTCCGCGCCCGGGAGCACCGGTTCCGACGCCGCGCCCTCGCCATCACCGCGGCCCTCACACTGCTGGCGCTGCTCGTCACGGCCGTGGTGTGGTGGCTGCGCCCCGCACCAGCGTGGGAGTCCGTGGTGTGCGACGTGGGGCAGGGCGACGCCGTGCTGCACCGCACGGGGGAGCACAGTGCCGTGCTCGTGGACGGCGGCCCCGACCCCCGGGCACTGACCCAGTGCTTGCGGCAGGCCGAGGTCACCCACCTGGACGCGGTGATCGCCACCCACGACCACGCCGACCACGTTGCCGGATTGGAGGGGCTCGCCGAGGCCGTGGCCGTGGACCGCGTCTGGTACTCCGCCGCCGGGGACATCCCACCGGACGAGCTCAGCCAGTGGGCGGACATCGCCACGCGCCCTGCTCCCGGCGAGCAGCTGCGCCTGGGGCCGCTCACCGTGGAGGTTCTCGCCCCCGCACCTCCGCCCACTGTCCCTGATGGCTCCCCGACGGCAGGCACGGCGCCGCCGGGCACCGGGGCAGGCGGCTCCGGCGGCAGCACGACACCACGCCCCCCGCACCGGAAGGTCACCTCCGAGGACGAGAACAACGCCTCCCTCGTCCTGCTGCTGACCCTCGACGGCCCCGACGGCACCACCACCTGGCTCAGTGCAGGCGACCTTGAAGCGGACGGCTACCGCCGTACGCTGCACACCCTCCCCGGCGGACACCCACCCCCGGTCGACGTCCTCAAGGTCTCCCACCACGGCGCCCGCAACGGCGGCATCGACATCATTCGTGACACCCACCCGGCGCTCGCCGTGATCTCCGTGGGGGAGGACAACAGCTACGGCCACCCGCACCCCGGGACGGTCGCCGCGTTGCAGGAGGTGGGCGCTGCAGTGGCCCGCACCGACCAGAACGGCGCGCTGTGGGTGCACCGCGAAGGAGATCGCGTGGTCGTGTCACGGCGCTGAGCCGGGGAGCACCAGCAGAAATATCGCGAGGGAAAGATCTGTTGTGCACCACGAAACACCGGGCATCCGCGCCGGTCACCCCGGGGTCGTGCGTCGTCAGGAGCCCGCCCCCCGGCGCCCCCGTGCTCGTGCCACCCAATGGAAGGACTCCCATGCGCTCCACCCTGTTCGAACCACTCACCCTCCGCGGCCTCACGGTCCGCAACCGGCTGTGGATCCCGCCCATGTGCCAGTACTCCGCGTTCGGGGAGGACGGCGTGCCCACGGACTGGCACCTCGTGCACTACGGATCGCTCGCCGCCGGTGGGGCGGGGGCCGTGATCGTGGAGGCGAGCGCCGTCGTGCCCGAGGGCCGGATCAGTCCCCGGGACCTGGGACTGTGGAACGACGAGCAGCGGGACGCCCTCGTGCGGATCGTGGACTTCGCCCACCAGCAGGGCGCGGCCATTGGCGTGCAGCTGGCCCACGCGGGGCGCAAGGCCAGCACGGAGGCCGCCTGGGGCTTCGAGAACCCCGGCCGGTCCATCGCGCCGCAGAACGGGGGCTGGCAGACCGTGGGCCCCTCCGCCGTCGCCTTCCCGGGGCTCGCCGAGCCAGTCGCGCTGGACGGGCAGGGCCTCGACGACGTCGTGGCCGCGTTCGCCGCCTCGGCCCGCCGTGCCGTGGAGGCCGGCATGGACTTCGTGGAGCTCCACGGCGCCCACGGGTACCTCCTCCATGAGTTCCTCTCCCCGCTGAGCAACGAGCGCACGGACGAGTACGGCGGCACCCTGGAGAACCGCGCCCGGCTGCTGCTGCGCGTCACCGACGCCGTCCGCGACGTGATCCCCGAGGACATGCCCCTGCTCGTGCGCCTCTCCGCCACCGACTGGACCGAGGGCGGGCTCACGGTCGCCGACACCTCCCGCGTCTCCGGGTGGCTCGCCGAGCACGGCGCGGACCTCATCGACGTCTCCTCCGCCGCCAACGTGCCCGCCGAGATTCCCGTGGGCCCCGGCTACCAGGTGCCCCTCGCCACCGAGATCAAGACCACCGCCGGAGTCCCCGTGGCCGCCGTCGGCATGATCGACACCGCCTGGCAGGCCGAGCAGATCATCGCCACCGGCCTCGCCGACGTGGTGCTCATGGGCCGCGAAGCCCTCCGCGACCCCCACGCGGCCCTCACCGCCGCCCACACCCTCGGCGTCCCCGACGCCCCCGTCCCCGGCCAGTACGAACGCGCCTACCGCCGCCCACCCCGCACCCGGTGAGCCCCGGCGCTCGCCGGACGACGAGGCGAGCGTGATCCGGCGGTGAACACCGAGCACGTGAGCCCGGGCGCTCGCGGGACACCGCTTGATCTGCGATGCGGAGTGGAACGACGAGCAAGGGTCGGGGTGGACCCGGGACGACGACGCGGCCCCGGCACGCGTCCGCGGTGCCGCACGCGGCTGCGCCGGCTCCCGCCCTGCACAGACCCTCCGGGGGTGTCTGCACCCACGGCTAGCATGGGGACGCAGCGTCGGCGTCCCGACCCCGCACCTTCCGGTGAGGGGGCTCGCTCGCACCCGGTCCCGGGCGGCGTCGTCGCCCGAGCAGTCGGCCACGATCGAGGAGCACCATGACCCCGGCACGCACGTCTTCCCGCCGACAGGCGCCCACGGCCCCGCAGACCTCCTGGCGTGAGGCCGTTCCTCAGCCGCTCGTGCTGGCCTCCGGCTCGGACGAGTACATCCTGCAGCGCATCAGGGAGACCCTCCGGGACACCATCCGTGCGGAACGGGGTTCCTGCGAGGTCACGGACATCGCGGCCGGGGACTACGAGCCGGGCCAGCTCGCCGTGGTCACCAGCCCGTCCCTCTTCGACGACCCCAAGCTCGTGTGCGTCCAGGAGCTCGCGGGCATGAACGAGCACCTGCTGGCGGACGCCCTGGCCTACGTGGCCAACCCGGATCCGGACGTCACGGTGCTGTGGCAGCACTCCGGCGGGAACCGCGGCAAGAAGCTGCTGGACGCCCTCAAGGAGAAGGCCCTCGTCCTGGACTGCGCCCCGCCCAAGTCGGACCGGGACAAGTCCTCGTTCGTCCTCGCGGAGTTCCGTGCGCAGAACAAGCGCATCGAGCCCGACGCCGCCCGCGCCCTGGCCGCGGCGGTCGGCACCTCCACCGCCGAGCTGGCTGCCGCGTGCGCCCAGCTGATCGCGGACGGCCCCGTGACCGTGGACCTCGAGCTCGTGGAGAAGTACTACGGCGGCCGCGTGGAGGTCACCGCGTTCCGGGTGGCGGACGCCGCGGTGGCCGGCAACGCGGAGCAGGCCCTGAAACTGTGGCGTCAGGCCGTGGACGTCGGGGTGGACCCGGTGCCCATGGTGGCCACGCTGGGCTCGAAGATGCGCCTGATCGCCGTCACGGCCGGTTCCCGCGGGGGAGCGGGGCAGATCGCCCGTGACGTCGGGGCTGCGCCGTGGCAGGTGGAGCGCGCCCAGAACGAGGCGCGCCGGTTCACGGCCCAGGACGTCACCCGGGCGCTGCAGGCCATCGCCGAGGCCGACGCCCAGGTCAAGGGGGCCTCCCGGTCCCCGTACTTCGCGGTGGAGCGGGCCATCACGGTGATCGCCACCTCCGGGCACCGCTGAGCGGGCACCACAACACCGACAACGGTGGGGCCACCGAGGATCGCGAACGCGGGCACCGTGCAACCGCACGCCGCGGCACCGCGCGCAAGGGTACGGGGCCACCGTGACCTGAACGGTCAGTCCTGGGCGGCGCTGAGTAGCGACTCCGCACCGACGGACCGCTGGCGGGACACGACACTGTCCTCACACGAGAACGGGCCCGGTACTCGCGAGGAGTGCCGGGCCCGTGTGCTCCGTCAGTGCGACGGTGTCAGCCGATTCAGATCTTGGCGACCTTCTTGGCCAGACCGGACTTCTTGTTGGCCGCGGTGTTCTTGTGCAGAACGCCCTTGGACACGGCCTTGTCGAGCTTGCGGGACGCGGTGCGCAGGGTCTCGGCGGCGGCGTCCTTGTTGCCGGACTCGACAGCGGCATCCACCTTGCGGATGAGCGTCTTGAGCTCGGACTTGTACGATTTGTTGCGCAGGCGAGCCTTCTCGTTGGTGAGGATGCGCTTCTTCTGCGACTTGATGTTGGCCACGTGTAACTCCTAGAACGATTGCGGAAGTAGGTCAGTGAGGGCTCACGGATGGTCATCGACTGAGTTGTGAGAGTGGGGATGCTCGGTGGCAACCATCCGCTGTGCCCGACGACCAGCGCGGACACACAGCGGACTACTTTAGCAGACCAGAGCCGCGGATGCCCGCTGCGCCGCGTCGGGGTGTGCCGCCGGGTCCGTGCTGGGGTGACGCTCCGCGGCACGGGCGGGCACGGACCGAGTCGAGAGCGGGCGTCCGGCGCCGCCCCGGTGCCACCAGGACTCCACCCGGCTCAGCGCCGCCGCGTCAGCTCCGCGGCCACGGCCTCGAACCGAGCGCGGTCCAGCACCGCCCCCTCGCGCCGCACGTCCTCCGGCCGCACCGGGATGATCCGGTCGATCCGCGCCTCCGAGGGCCGCCCGGAGCGGTCCCAGCCGCCCACGCCCACCTCCACGTAGGAGGGGGCGTCGTGACGGGCGGTGTCGTGGTTCTTGGAGGTCAGCATCACGCACAGCAGGTGCTCGCCGGCCCGGTCCACGATCAGCACGGGCCGGTCCTTCCCGTGCGAGTGGTCCTCCTGGTAGGGCACCCAGGCCCACACGACCTCCCCGGGATCGGGCCGACCGTCCGGTTTCGCGGCCCACCGCGGGTTCACGGGCCCCGTCCAGTCACCGGGGTACGGCGCGGAGGTGCCGGGTGCGCGGGTGCCCGGGGACGACGTCGCCCTGCCCGGCCGGGCGCGCGAGGTGCCGTTCTCGTGGGCGAAGGTGGGCGGCGGCGTCGTGCCCCGGGAGCGAGACGAGCGGGAGGCGGGACCGCGGGAGCCCGCGTAGCGCTGGTACATGCGGACGAGGCGCAGCCCCTGGTTCAGCAGTCGAGTGATGTCGGCCATGGGGACATCGTAGGGGGACCGGTTCGCCCGATCGTCGTGGGCATGGGAAACTGGGGAGTCATCCTGAGAACGAAAGGACCGCCCGTGTCACCGTTGGCCGTCAATCCACCGGCACCTGCCTCGACCGATCCCTCGGTGATCAGGAACTTCTGCATCATCGCCCACATCGACCACGGCAAGTCCACCCTCGCGGACCGCATGCTCCAGGCCACGGGCGTGGTGACACCCCGGCAGATGAAGGCCCAGTACCTGGACCGCATGGACATCGAGCGCGAGCGCGGGATCACCATCAAGTCCCAGGCCGTGCGCATGCCGTGGAACGTGGACGGCACGGACTACGCGCTGAACATGATCGACACCCCGGGCCACGTGGACTTCACGTACGAGGTCTCCCGCTCGCTGGCGGCGTGCGAGGCCACCATCCTGCTGGTGGACGCCGCCCAGGGCATCGAGGCGCAGACGCTGGCGAACCTGTACCTGGCGCTGGAGAACGACCTCACGATCATCCCGGTGCTCAACAAGATCGACCTCCCGGCCGCGCAGCCGGAGAAGTACGCCGCGGAGCTTGCCAACCTGATCGGCGTGGAGCCCGAGGACGTCCTGAAGGTCTCGGGCAAGACCGGTGAGGGCGTGGAGGAGCTGCTGGACCGCATCGTGCGGGACGTGCCCGCGCCGCAGGGAAAGAAGGACGCGCCGTCGCGCGCCATGATCTTCGACTCCGTGTACGACACCTACCGCGGCGTGGTGACCTACGTGCGCGTGGTGGACGGAACCCTGGTGCCGCGCGAGCGGATCCAGATGATGTCCACCGGCGCCACGCACGAGCTGCTGGAGATCGGGGTGATCTCGCCCGAGCCGATCCCGTCGAAGGGCCTGAGCGTGGGGGAGGTGGGCTACCTCATCACGGGCGTGAAGGACGTCCGCCAGTCGCGCGTGGGCGACACGGTCACCAACCAGCAGAAGCCGGCGGAGGACTCCCTGGGTGGCTACGAGGACCCCAAGCCCATGGTGTTCTCCGGGCTGTTCCCGGTGGAGGGCTCCGACTACCCGGTGCTGCGGGACGCGCTGGAGAAGCTGCAGCTCAACGACGCCGCCCTGGTCTACGAGCCCGAGACGTCCACGGCGCTGGGCTTCGGCTTCCGCTGCGGCTTCCTGGGACTGCTGCACCTGGAGATCACCCGCGACCGTCTGGAGCGCGAGTTCAACCTGGACCTGATCTCCACCGCACCGTCCGTGTCCTACAACGTGACGCTCGAGGACCACTCCGAGGTGGAGGTCACCAACCCGTCCGAGTTCCCGGAGGGTCGGATCCTGGAGATCCGCGAGCCCATGGTCTCCGCGACGATCCTTGTGCCCTCGGAGTTCATCGGCGCGGTCATGGAGCTCTCCCAGTCCAAGCGCGGTGAGATGAAGGGCATGGACTACCTGTCCGAGGACCGCGTGGAGCTGCGCTACCGGTTGCCGCTCGCGGAGATCGTCTTCGACTTCTTCGACCAGCTCAAGTCCAAGACCCGCGGCTACGCGTCCCTGGACTGGAAGGCGGACGGGGAGCAGGCCGCGGACCTCGTGAAGGTGGACATCCTGCTGCAGGGTGAACAGGTGGACGCGTTCAGCGCCATCACCCACAAGGACAAGGCCTACTCCTACGGTGTGCTGATGACGGGCAAGCTGCAGAAGCTGATCCCGCGCCAGCAGTACGAGGTCCCCATCCAGGCGGCCATCGGCTCGCGCATCATCGCGCGCGAGAACATCCGCGCGATCCGCAAGGACGTGCTCTCCAAGTGCTACGGCGGCGACATCTCCCGCAAGCGCAAGCTGCTCGAGAAGCAGAAGGAGGGCAAGAAGCGCATGAAGATGGTCGGCCGCGTGGAGGTCCCGCAGGAGGCCTTCGTGGCCGCGCTGTCCTCGGACGAGGACAACGGGAAGGACAAGAAGAAGTAATGCCCGCCCAGCCGGAGGGGGACCCCGCACCGTCGGACGGCGCCCTCCCCGCGAGCGCGGTGGCCCGCGCCGCGGACCGCACCCTGAGCCTCTACGTCCACGTTCCGTTCTGCGCGGTGCGCTGCGGCTACTGCGACTTCAACACCTACACCATGGAGCAGCTGGGGGACGGGGTCTCCCGGGACGACTACCACCGCGACGCCGCGGCAGAGGTCCGTTTCGCCCGTTCAGTGCTCGACGCCGCCGGGGCGCCCCCGCGGGCCCTGCACAGCGTGTTCTTCGGTGGGGGCACCCCCACGCTGCTCCCAGCCCGGGAGCTCGCGAACATGCTCGGCCAGGCCCGTCAGAGCTTCGGGCTCGCACCGGACGCCGAGGTGACCGTGGAGGCCAACCCGGACTCCGTCACGGCGGAGACCTTCGACGTGCTGGCCGAGGCGGGCGTGACGCGGGTTTCCTTCGGGATGCAGTCCGCCGTGCCGCACGTGCTGAGGGTGCTCGAACGCACGCACACGCCGGCAAACGTGCCGCGCGCCGTCGGCTGGGCGAAGGAGCGCGGGCTGGGCACGAGCGTGGACCTGATCTACGGCACCCCGGGGGAGAGCGTGGCCGACTGGCGGACCTCGCTGGAGGCCGCCCTGGAGATGGACTCGGACCACGTGTCCGCGTACTCGCTGATCATCGAGGACGGCACCAAGCTCGCCGCGCAGATGCGCCGGGGCGAGGTCCCCCGGGTGGACCCGGACGACCAGGCGGAGAAGTACACGCTGGCGGACGCGATGCTCCGCGAAGCGGGTTTCGAGTGGTACGAGGTCTCCAACTGGTCCCGGGACGCCCACGGGCGCAGCGCGCTGGAGAACCGCAGCGCGCACAACCTCGCCTACTGGCGCAACCAGGACTGGTGGGGCATCGGCCCCGGAGCGCACTCCCACAGCGACGGCGTGCGGTGGTGGAACCTCAAGCACCCCCTGCCCTACACGAACAAGGTCCGCCAGGGCGTCTCACCCGCGGCGGGCCGGGAGACGCTGGACGCGCAGACGCGCTACGTGGAGGACGTGATGCTCGGCATCCGGATCCGCGACGGTCTGGAGACCGCGCAGCTGCAGCCGGAGGGCCGGAAAGCGGTGGCCGGGCTGATCGCCGACGGCTGGCTGGACGGTGCTGCCGCAGTGCGGGGCACGGCCGTGCTCACGGACGCGGGACGGCTCATGGCCGACGCCGTGACGCGCCGGCTGCTCGACTGGTGAGCGGCCCGAGGCGAGTCGTGGGCGCGGGCGTCAGCCGCGGGACGTGGTGAGCCGGTCGTAGAGGTGTGTGTTGCCGCGATACTGGTGCGGCTCGCCGCGGTTGACCTTCACGCCCGCGACCACGGAGGCGATGGCCAGCCACAGCCAGGTCACGGCGGCGACCACGGAGAAGATCCAGCCGATCACGGGTACGAGAGAGAGCGCGATGCCTGCCAGCACCACGACACTCGGCAGCAGCGTGAAGTTCAGCGCCTCCCGGGACTCCTGCGCGGTGAACGGGCCGCGGTCCCCGAACACCCGGTGGATCACGTAGCTGGGCAGCGCGCCGACCACGCCGCCCAGGTGCGCGACGGTGGCCCACTGGCGGTCCTGGTTCACGTCCAGGGGCTGGGCCTCGGCGGGCACGGCCTCGAACGGGGTCTCACCCGCGGCGCGGGCGGCGGGGGCAGCGGGGGTGGGAGCAGCGTCAGTCACGGGTGGGTGTCCCTTTCAGGGGCGGTAGCCGAACCGGGGTGGATCGGAGTCCCGGTGCCCCCTATTCTACGGTGCGCTCCTGGAAACGGACCGGGGTGCGTCTGGAATCACGTGTGAGCCTGGATATGTCGGACGACGCCGCCGCGCCACCGGCAGCCCGGGGCCACCGCGCCAACCGCGTCGGCCGGGACAACGGGTCCCACACGGCACATCCGGCGCCCCACGTGCCAAAACCCCTCAGTAGCCGTCCGGTGCGGTGAGGAAGTCGATGAGCTCCTCGACCCGGCCCAGCAGTGCGGGCTCCAGGTCCGAGTAGCTGTCCACGCGGGCGAGGATCGCCTGCCACGCCCGCCCCACATCCTGGGGAGTGCGGTGGGGCATACCGAGGGCCTTGGCCATCCCGGTCTTCCAGTCCACACCGCGAGGGATCACGGGCCACGCGGGGATGCCCAGGGCTGCAGGCTTCACCGCCTGCCAAATGTCCACGTAGGGGTGGCCCAGGATCTGCACGTTGCCCCGCGCACCCGGCACAGACAGCGCCCGATCCGCGATCCGCGACTCCTTGGACCCGCTGACCAGGTGGTCCACGAGGATCCCGAGACGACGGCCCGGGCCGGGGTGGAACTCCGCGATGGCCGCGGGGAGGTCGTCGATGCCGTGCAGCGGCTCCACGACGATCCCCTCGACTGCGAGGTCGTGGCCCCAGACCTTCGCCACGAGCTCGGCGTCGTGGTAGCCCTCGACCCACACGCGGGACTCCTTGGCCACCGAGGCGCGCAGGTTCTCCACGGCCACCGAGCCGGAGCGCGTAATTCTGGGCCCGCTCGGGACACTGCGAGGTGCGGGCGGGGTGAGGCGGACGGGCTCGCCGTCAAGCAGGAAACCGGGACCGAGGGGGAAGGCCTTGACTCGGCCGTGGCGGTCCTCCAGGCCCACGACGCGCATGCCGCCCACGACCTCCACGCTCACCACGGCGCCCACCCACCCGCTCTCGACGTCCTCGAGCACCATGCCGGACTCCACGGGCAGCCCGCGGGCCGCGGGGGAGCGGCGCGAGACCTCGGGGCTGCCGAGGTCCTGCGGGCCCCAGCCCCAGCCGGATGTGTTCACGGGGGTGCTCCTCGCTCGCGGGTGACGAATCAGCCGCGAGCGTACCAAAGGACCGGTCCGCGGCAGGGCCACTAGACTCACGGAATTAGCACTGTGCCGATTCGAGTGCCAAAATTGGTCGCGGCCCGGTTCACCGGGTGCCGCACGGGCGCCCGAGGACATCCGCGAGCGGGAGGTGGGAGACATGGAGCATCCGCGCAGGGCGAAGATCCTGCAGGCCATCGTGGAGGACTACGTCCACTCCCGCGAGCCCGTGGGCTCCAAGGCGCTCGTGGAGCGCCACCGGCTGCCCGTCTCCTCCGCCACCGTGCGCAACGACATGGCCGCCCTCGAGGAGGACGGTCTCATTGTGGCACCCCACACCAGTTCAGGTCGGATCCCCACGGACCGCGGCTACCGGGTGTTCGTGGACCAGATCGCCGCGCTGCAGCCCCTCACGCCTGCGCAGCGCCGTGCCGTGCAGGTCTTCCTGGGCGGCGCCCACGACATCGACGATGCCATGGAGCGCACCGTGCGCCTGCTGGCCCAGCTGACCCACCAGGTGGCCGTCATCCAGTACCCGGTGCGCACCGGGATAACGGTGCGCCACGTGGAGCTCGTGGACGTCGGCGGAAACACGCTGCTCGTGGTGCTCATCCCCACGAGCGGCCGCGTGGTGCAGCGCACGGTTGCCCTCACCGCGCCCGTTGCCGAGGACGCCCTGCTCGAGCTGCGCGCCGCCGTCCTGGCGCGCGTGCTGGGTCAGGCACTGGAGACCGTGCCGGCCGCGGTCGCCGAGCTCCCCGAGACCGTGGAAGACCCGGTCCGCGAGGCCGCGCTCGCCGTCGCCGACACCGTGGCAGTGCTGGCCGCCGCCTCGGACGACCAGCGCCTCGTGAGGGCGGGCACCGCCAACCTCGCCCGCTTCAGCGGGGACTTCCCCCAGAGCATCTCCCCGGTGCTCGAGGCGCTTGAGGAACAAGTGACACTGCTGCGATTGTTGTCCGAGATGCAGCAGGACGAGCGCGGCGTCGCGGTACGGATCGGCTCCGAGCAGTACGACGACCCGCTGGCCGAGGCGGCCGTGGTGGCCACCGGCTACGGCCCGCAGGACGCCTCCAAGGTGGGCGTCGTGGGCCCCACGCGCATGGACTACCCCACCACCATGGCCTCCGTGCGTGCCGTGGCCCGCTACCTCTCCAAGAACCTCGGGGACTGACGCGCCACCCGGCGCCGCCCCGGCACAGACCACCGACCCAGAGACGAAAGCAGAAGCGACGACATCGTGAGCGATCACTACGAAACCCTCGGCGTGAGCCGTGACGCCAGCACCGAAGAGATCAAGCGCGCCTATCGCAAGAAGGCCCGCAAGCTGCACCCGGACGTGAACCCCTCGCCGGAGGCAGCCGAGGAGTTCAAGCGCGTCTCGCACGCCAACGACGTCCTGTCGGACCCGGACAAGCGCCGCGTGTACGACGCCACGGGCAACGAGAACGGCACGGACACCGGCTTCGGCGGAGGCTTCCCCGGCAGCGGGTTCGGCTTCTCGGACATCTTTGAGACGTTCTTCCAGGGCGCGGGCTCCGGCGGCCAGCGGGGCCCCCAGTCCCGCACGCGACAGGGCCAGGACGCCCTGATCAACGTGCGCATCTCCCTGAAGGACGCCGTTTTCGGAGTGGAGAAGGACATCACCGTCGACACCGCGGTCACGTGCCCCACGTGCGAGGGGACGTGCTGCCAGCCCGGCACGAGCCCCACCACGTGCACCATGTGCCACGGCTCCGGCCACATGCAGTACCAGCGGCAGTCCATCCTGGGCATGGTCACCACGCAGGCGCCCTGCTCGCAGTGCAACGGCTTCGGCACCGTGATCGAGCACCCGTGCCACGAGTGCTACGGCGAGGGCCGCGTGCGCGACCGCCGCCCCCTCACGGTGAAGATCCCCGCCGGCATCCAGTCCGGCAACCGGATCCGCCTGGGCGGTCAGGGCGAGGCCGGCACGGCCGGCGGACCCAACGGCGACCTCTTCGTGGAGCTGAAGGTGGACCCGGACCCCACGTTCGTGCGCGAGGGCGACGACCTGCACGCGCGGCTGCGGATCCCCATGACCGCCGCGGCACTCGGCACCACCGTGACGCTGGAAACTTTCGACGGCACGCGCAGCGTGGACGTGGTCCCCGGAACCCAGTCCGGTGCCACCATCACGCTGGACGACCTCGGCGTCACCCACCTGCGCGGCAAGGGTCGCGGGGACCTGCAGGTGCACTTCGAGGTCGAGACGCCTCGGGACCTCACCGGCGAGCAGCGTGAACTCGTGGAGCGGCTGGCGGAGCTGCGCGAGGAGCAGGCCCACGACGGCACCACCGTGAGCACCTCCCACTCCGGCGGGTTCTTCTCCCGGCTGCGGGACCGGTTCAACGACCTGTGACGAATCCCGTCTTCCACCGCGAGGACCTCACCGGGGCGCACCCCGGCGAGGTCCTCGACGTCGTCGGCCCCGAGGCCCGTCACGCCGTGACCGTTCGCCGGCTGCGCGCGGGCGCGTCCCTGGACCTCGTGGACGGCCGCGGCACCCGCGCGGTGTGCACGTTCGTCGCGGGGGAGAAGGACCGCATGAGCGTCACCGTGGACTCCGTGGCGCACGAGGAGCCGCCGGCGCCGCGCCTCACGCTCGTCCAGGCGCTGGCCAAAGGGGACCGGGACCTGCAGGCCGCGGAGACCGCCACCGAGCTCGGTGTGGACTGCGTGATCCCGTGGCAGGCAGAGCGCAGCATCGTGCGGCTGCGCGGGGACCGTGCCGCCAAGACCATGGCCAAGTGGGACGCCACCCTGTGCGCGGCCGCCAAGCAGTCCCGGCGCGCGCACTGGCCGCGGCGGGAGCAGTGGGTGGACACCGCCGCCCTCGCGCGGCTCGTGGCGGAGGACACGGAGACCCTGTGGCTCGTGCTGCACGAGACCGCCTCCACCGCGTGGTCCGGGCACGACGTCACCGCCTGGCGGGAGCGGACCCGGATCGCCGTGGTGGTCGGGCCGGAGGGCGGCATCAGCGATGCGGAGACGCAGCTGCTCACCGAGGCCGGGGCCCACACGCTGCGCCTCGGGGACACGGTCATGCGCTCGGCCACCGCCGGGCCGGCCGCCCTGGCCGCGCTGCACTCTGTCCTGGGCCTCTGGGGCTGAGCGCCCCCTCCGCGGGAGGGGCTGGGTGGGACGAACCCCGGGATCTCGGGGGAGCAGCGTGCCGGGGACGCCACCCGCGCCTCGTCGGGACGGCATGACGACGACGTCGCGCGCCCGCGTACGGCGGATGCGCCTCAGCGCGTGGCAGCGACGGTGATCACGTGGTCGTCCACGAGCACGGTGCCCTGGTCGTTTGTTCCCGCGACCCGCACCGTGTACTCGCCCGGGTCCAGGTCGATGGTGGTCCGCAGCTCGGTGCCGACAGTGGGGTCCGAGCCGGGGGAGGCCGCGGCGACCGTGCCGCTGCGCACTGTGCGCTCGTCCTGCGTGACCTCCCAGCGGACGTCGTGCACCGCGGGCAGAACGCGCAGGAACACGGTCAGGGGACTGCCGGGGTCCGCGTCCGTCTGGGGGTCGATGAGCCACACGGGCGCGGCCAGGGACGTGTCGCGGG
Organism: Kocuria salsicia; assembly: GCF_039532055.1. NCBI lineage: Bacteria > Bacillati > Actinomycetota > Actinomycetes > Micrococcales > Micrococcaceae > Kocuria > Kocuria salsicia. Next base: position 293,914 of record NZ_BAAARF010000003.1, read on the forward strand.
TCAGCGGATCGGAGAGGTCCACGGAGCCGAACGCCGAGAACCCGGTGCGCCCGTCCACCAGGATGCGGACCTCCTTGGCGGTGGAGGCGTCCAAAAGTCCCGCGGTCACGGCGGCCGCGGAGACCGTGTACACCATCTGCTGCAGCGCCATCTGGGCGTCCTTCTCGGACAGCTGCGTGCCGAACGCCGCCGCGGGCAGGTCCACGGTGATGATGCCGTCCGGGGACACCGAGGTTCCCACCGTGCTCACGGGGGACCACAGCGTGCGGTAGTCGGGGTCCATGGGGGTGGCACGGGTCACCATGGCAGCGGCGCGTGCCACCGGGTCCGCTGTGCTCGTGTCCTCGGGGTTGCGGAACTCACGGAACAGGTAGCCGGACTGGTCACCCGTGCCGACCCAGTAGATGGGGGCCTGCTCGGTGGCCACGCCGCCGAGCGCCTCGTCCGTGGTGCCCGGTACCGCGCCGATTCCCGGTGCGGCCGCGGAGTTGTCGTCCGGGCGGTCCGCGGCCGTGCCGCACCCGGCCAGCGCCACGGACGCGACCACAGCGAGCGCGGCGAGGCTCCAGCGGCGGGGTGTGCGCGGTGGTACGCGGCGGCGCGGTCTCACGCGGTGCTCGCCCTCCTCCGGGCCCTCGGTGACGGGTGCGGGGTCAGGGACCGCGCCACGGCGACGTCGTGTTCCCACCTCTCCGACACAGAACCTGGAGGGTGGGACCGCGCGGTGTGGCACCGGCGGCATGATTTCACGGCTTCACAAGATACCGACCGGCGGGGGTGCGCGCGAACTCCGGGAGCCCGTGGCGCGGACCGTTACCCGATTGCAACCCGGGACCGTGGCGGACGGCGCGTCGGAGGGGACCGGTAGGCTGGTGCCCGATGAGAGAACAACCCGAGGGGATGAAACCACTGACCGCTGCACCCAGTGAAAGTACCCGTGTGACCGTGCACATGCCGGACCGGGACACCGCCGTGCGGTGCCTGGGCCAGGCGGATTCGACGCTGAGGCTCCTCGAGGGCGAGTTCCCGGCGGTGCGCATGACCGTGCGGGACCTCGATGTCGCCCTCGAGGGCCCCGTGCTCGACACCCGGCTGGCGGCATCCCTGCTCGAGGAGCTGCTGGCGATGGCGCTGCGCGGCACGGAGATCACGGAGCGCACCGTGCTGCGTGTGGCCCGCATGATGCGCGAGTCCCAGCAGGTGCGCCCGGCGAGCGCACTGTCCACGAGCATCCTCTCCACCCGGGGCCGCACCATCCGCCCCAAGACGGTGAACCAGAAGACGTACGTGGACGCGATCGACGAGCACACCGTGGTCTTCGGAATCGGACCGGCAGGCACGGGCAAGACCTACCTGGCCATGGCCAAGGCCGTGCGCGCGCTGCAGGCCAAGGAGGTGAACCGGATCATCCTCACGCGCCCCGCGGTGGAGGCCGGCGAGCGCCTGGGCTTCCTCCCGGGCTCGCTCAACGACAAGATCGACCCCTACCTGCGCCCGCTCTACGACGCGCTGCACGACATGATGGATCCCGAGTCCATCCCGCGGCTCATGGAGGCGGGGGCCATCGAGGTGGCTCCGCTGGCCTACATGCGCGGGCGCACCCTCAACGACGCCTTCGTGATCCTGGACGAGGCTCAGAACACCACTCCCGAGCAGATGAAGATGTTCCTCACGCGGCTGGGCTTCGGCTCGCGCATCGTGGTCACCGGGGACGTCACCCAGGTGGACCTGCCGGGCTCCACGAAGTCCGGGTTGCGTCAGGTGCAGCACGTGCTGGGAAAGATCGACGACATCGCGTTCTGCGAGCTGACCGCCGAGGACGTGGTGCGCCACGAGCTGGTGGGGGAGATCGTGGCCGCTTACGACCAGTTCGACACCACCAACCGGCACCGCATGGAGCGCGCGCACCGCAAGGAGGACCGCCGTGCGGCGGCCGTGCACCGGGCGGGCGCTGCTGGTGAGCGAGCTGGGGCCGACGGAGCAGGAGCGGACCAGGCCACGGGGCCGGCGGGTGGCGCGCTGTGAGCGTCTCGTTCGACCTGCCGTGGGACGGACCGCAGGAGCTCGAAGGGTTCGAGGAGTGCTACCGCGCGGTGGACACGGACCAGCTGGCGGCCCTCGTGGACCTCGCCTTCACCCGGTGGCACCTCCACCCTGAGACCGAGGTCTCGATCGCGGTGGTGGACGAACAGCGCATGGCCGAGCTGCACGAGCAGTGGCTGGACCTGCCCGGTGCCACGGACGTGATGTCCTTCCCCATGGACGAGTTGCGCGAGGGCACCCCGGAGGAGCCCAGCCTGGGCGTCCTCGGGGACGTGGTGCTGTGCCCGCCCGTGGCGCAGCGCCAGGCGCAGGCCGCGGGGCACAGCACGCAGGACGAGCTGTGCCTGCTCACGGCGCACTCGCTGCTGCACCTGCTAGGCCACGACCACGCGCAGGAGGAGGAGCGCGCCCGGATGTTCGCCGCCCAGCGCGCGCTGCTCGAGGAGTTCCTGGGCCGCGATGCCCCCGTGGAGACCATGACGTGACGCCGGTGCCACACCCCGGGCAGCCGCAGGACCCCGCGCGCTGTCCCCACAGGCGCACCCCGATCGAACGCAGGAGCGAGGACACACCATGATGCAGGACACCACCGCCGAGCACGGCGCGGACTTCCGGGCCGGCTTCGCCGTGTTCGTGGGCAGGCCCAACGTGGGCAAGTCCACCCTGACCAACGCTCTGGTGGGCCGCAAGGTGGCCATCACGTCCAACCGTCCACAGACCACGCGCCACACCATCCGAGGCATCGTGCACCGCCCGGACGGGCAGCTGATCCTCGTCGACACGCCGGGCCTGCACCGGCCCCGGACTCTGCTGGGGCAGCGGCTGAACGACGTGGTCGCGGAGACCCTGAGCCAGGTGGATGTCATCGGGTTCTGCGTTCCCGCGGATCAAAAGGTGGGCCCCGGGGACCGCTTCATCGCCCAGCAGGTCGTGGCCGCCGTGAGCAGCACCCCCGTGGTCGCGATCGTCACCAAGGCGGACCTCGTGCCCCAGGACCGGCTCGCCGAGCAGCTGATCGCCGTGAGCGAGCTGGGCCGCGAGGTCGTGTCCGAGGAGCGCGCCCAGCGCGAGGCACGGCGACGACGGCGCGCCGCGGCGTCGTCGGGCGGCACAGGCTCCCGGTCGGAGAAGGCACCCGCCACGGAGGACCAGGACGCCGGCTGGGCCCACGTGATCCCCGTGAGCGCAACGGACGGCTACCAGATGGATGAGCTGGCAGAGCTGCTCGTGTCTCTGATGCCGGTCTCTCCGCCGCTGTACCCCGAGGGTGACCTCACGGACGAGCCAGAGGTCACCATGATGGCCGAGCTGATCCGCGAGGCCGCACTGGAGGGCGTGCACGACGAGCTGCCACACTCGCTCGCCGTGGTCGTGGACGAGGTCTCCGAACGGGAAGGCCGCTCGCCCGAGAACCCCATGCTGGACGTGCACGCGAGCGTGTACGTGGAGCGGTCCTCGCAGAAGGCCATCGTGATCGGCAAGCGCGGTGCGCGGCTGCGGGAGATCGGGACCAAGGCGCGCGAGCAGATCGAGGCACTGCTGGGCACGCGCATCTACCTGGACCTGCACGTCAAGGTCGCCAAGGAGTGGCAGCGGGATCCCAAGCAGCTGTCCAAGCTGGGATTCTGACCCCGCCCACACCGCACACGGAGGGACGGGGCGTATCGTGGCCGAGCGGTCGGGGCGCCGCCCCCGGCCCCGCCCCAGACAGCGAAAGACTGCAGGAGACGTCACCGGTGGATCCCAGCTCAGCACCCCGTCGCGGTCGCCGCGCGCAGGAGACCACGGCGCCTTGGGTCACGCACCCGGCACGTCGCACGAACCGGGAGGGGGAGCCCTTCGACCTGCGGCAGACCGGGCGCCACCACAGGGCCCGTGAGCACCGTGCCTCCGCCCGCAGGATCGCCGTGATCCTGGCGGTCCTCGCCCTGATCGCGGCAATCGGGATCGGTGGTATTGCCGCGCTGCGGCTGACGGGAAACCTGCAGTCCAGCCCCCTGAACCTCTCCGACGGCGCGGAGGCAGTGGACGACGGCCCGCTCGACATCCTCGTGATGGGCTCGGACACCCGCAGCGGCACGGGCAACTCCGAGTACGGCAGCAAGGACGACTCCGAAGGCCGCACGGACGTGATGATGCTCCTGCACGTCACGCAGAGCAGGGATGCCGTGACCGTGGTGTCCTTTCCCCGGGACCTGATGGTGGAGATCCCGCAGTGCACGGACCCGGACTCCGGCAAGGTTTACGCCGCGGAGACGGACATGCTCAACAGCGCGGTGGAGCGCGGCGGACCCGGCTGCACCGTGGCGGCCATCAACGAGCTCACGGGCGTCAACATCGACCACTTCATGCTCGCGGACTTCAACGCCGTGAAGGAGCTCTCCTCCGCGGTGGGCGGCGTCGAGGTGTGCGTGAACAACGCCGTGGACGATCCGAAGTCCGGGCTGAAGCTGCCCGCGGGCATCTCCTCCGTGGAGGGCGAACAGGCGCTGGCGTTCCTGCGCTCCCGCGCGGCGTTCGGCAACGGTGGGGACGAGGCCAGGATCCGCTCCCAGCAGTCGTTCCTGGCGTCCCTGACGCGCAAGATCCAGTCCGACGGGACCCTCACGAACCTCCCGGAGCTCTACCACATCGCGGAGGTCATGACCCAGAACCTGCACGTGGACTCGGGTCTCACCTCGATCCCCACGCTCGTGGGCATCGCGCGCACGTTCAACGGCATCGACCCCGGGAAGATCGCGTTCGTCACGGCCCCGACCGAGGTCTACCCCGAGGACCCGAACCGGCTGCAGCTGGACGAGAAGGGCGCCGAGAAGCTCTTCGCCACGTTGCGCGACGACGTCTCGGTCACGCGGGCGCAGGACGGCACTTCCGCGTCCCCGAGCGGTGAGTCCTCGGACGCCGCGACCTCCGGCAGCGGGGCCGGTCACTCGACGGCCGGGGCGACGTCTTCCCCGTCCGCCACACCGAGCGCCACAGGGCCCGCGCTGGACCCCGCCACGGTGCCGCTGGCCGTCTCCAACCGCTCGGACGCCGGGGGCCGGGACAGCCAGCTCGTCTCGGTGCTGAAGAAGGCCGGATACGACCACGCCGCCACCGAGAAGTCCGGTGCGCAGCTCTCCGCCACGCAGATCTTCTACAACCCGAACTGGGCGGCCGCGGCGGATGACGTCGCCGAACTCCTCAACGTCTCCGCGAGCCAGCTCACCGCCTCCTACGAGGTCACGGGTGTGGAGGTGGCCGTGGGCCAGGACTTCGTGAGTGGGGACAGGATGGACAAGAACCTGTCCCTCCCGGACGACCTGCAGGGCCAGACGGCCGAGCAGTTCACGTGCCAGGCGACTGCGGACGAGTAACGGGGCCGGGGGTCAACGTGCCTAGTGGTACGTTGGATCACATGCGGCAGGACATGAAGCGACTCGTGCTTATGTGCCGCAGCGGGGCCTGAACGATCCTATTGACGGCCGACCACCCGCTGCGGAGTTCCGTGGTGCCGGCCCACAGTCACAGATTGAAAGGCCCCCTCCCGTGAAGAATGTGCAACGCCCCTCCGGCATGCCGGTTCACAAGTACACCCCATACCACCAGAAGTTCCCGTTCGACATGTCCGACCGCACGTGGCCGGACAAGGTGGCGACAACGGCGCCGCGCTGGTGCGCCGTGGACCTTCGTGACGGCAACCAGGCGCTGATCGATCCCATGAACTCCGAGCGCAAGCTGCAGATGTTCCAGCTGCTTGTGCGCATGGGCTACAAGGAGATCGAGGTTGGTTTCCCCTCGGCCTCGCAGACGGACTTCGACTTCGTGCGCACCCTGGTCGAGGGTGACCACATTCCCGAGGACGTCTCCATCCAGGTGCTGACGCAGTCCCGCGAGCACCTGATCGAACGCACGTACGAGGCCATCGACGGCGCCCCGCACGCGATTGTGCACCTGTACAACTCCACTTCCACGCTGCAGCGGCGCGTGGTGTTCAAGCAGGACATGGACGGCATCGTGGACATCGCCCTCACTGGAGCCCGGCTGTGCCGCAAGTACGAGGAGCAGCTCAAGCACACCGCCGTCACCTACGAGTACTCGCCGGAGTCCTACACGGGCACCGAGCTGGAGTTCGCCGCCCGGATCTGCAACGAGGTGGCGGAGACCTTCGAGATCGGCAACGGCCGCAAGATGATCGTCAACCTGCCGGCTACGGTGGAGATGGCCACCCCCAACGTCTATGCGGACTCGATCGAGTGGATGGGCCGGCACCTTTACCAGCGGGAGGACATCATCCTCTCCCTGCACCCCCACAACGACCGCGGCACCGGGGTTGCCGCCGCCGAGCTGGGCTACCTGGCCGGCGCGGACCGCATTGAGGGGTGCCTGTTCGGCAATGGTGAGCGGACGGGCAACGTGGACCTGGTGACCCTGGGCCTGAACCTGCTGACGCAGGGTGTGGACCCGCAGATCGACTTCTCGGACATCGAGGAGATCCGCCGCACCGTGGAGCGCTGCAACCAGCTGCCCGTTCCGGAGCGCAGCCCCTACGGCGGGGACCTCGTCTTCACCGCGTTCTCCGGCTCGCACCAGGACGCGATCAAGAAGGGCTTCGAGTCCATGCAGCAGGATGCCCAGGCCCAGGGCGTGGCCGTGGACGACCTCGAGTGGGCCGTTCCGTACCTGCCGATCGACCCCAAGGACGTGGGCCGCAGCTACGAGGCCGTGATCCGTGTGAACTCGCAGTCTGGCAAGGGCGGCGTGGCCTACCTGCTCAAGAGCGAGTACGGGATCGACCTGCCGCGCCGCGCACAGATCGAGTTCTCCGGTGTGGTGCAGAAGTTCACGGAGACTTCCGGCTCGGAGGTCACGGCCCAGCAGCTGTGGAAGATCTTCTCGGACGAGTACCTGCCCGCCAAGGTGGACGGCGAGGGGACATGGGGTCACTACCGGATCACGTCCATCTCCACCCACGCGGAGGATGAGGGAAACACTGTGCTGGAGATCGGCCTGGACGTCGGTGGCGAGCACCGCGAGCGCAGCGCCCACGGCACAGGCCCGATCGACGCGCTGATCAACCTGTTCAACGAGGAGGGCGTGGACGTGCGGCTGCTGGACTACACCGAGCACACGCTCTCCGCCGCGGCCAACGCGCAGGCCGCTAGCTACGTGGAGCTGGCCGTGGGTGACCGCGTGCTGTGGGGTGCCGGGATGGACAACAACACCACCCGAGCCTCGCTCAAGGCCGTGATCTCCGGGGTGAACCGCGCCGTCCGGGACGCCCAGCTGGCGGGGCAGGCCTGATCACCTTTCCGTGAGCGCAGGGGACCCCGGCCCCGGTGGGCCGGGGTCCCCTTCTCCATCCGTCGTGGACGACGCCGCCGCACGGTACCGTCTTCGAGGCACCGCCCGGGCACCGTCGGCCGGTCGCCCCAACCACTGCGACACCACCAGTTGCTGCGCGGGGCCGGTGAAGCACGCCACCGTTACGGCCCGCGACAGGTACGGTGTGGGCTCTGCCGGGGACGGGGCGTCGTCGTGTCCGAACCGGGTGGCACAATGACGCTGTGGCCCGCTCAACCTTCGCTTCGCGTTCCTACAGCGACGACGCCGTGGTGCTGCGCACGTACAAGCTGGGCGAGGCTGACCGGATCGTGATCCTGCTGACGTCGGAGCACGGACAGGTGCGGGCCGTGGCCAAGGGGGTGCGACGTACCACCTCGCGCTTCGGCGCCAGGCTTGAACCGTTCAACGTGGCGCGGGTGCAGCTGGTGCACGGCCGCACGCTGGACATCGTCTCCCAGGCCGTGGGCATGCGGTCCTACGGCGAGCGCATCGTGGCCGACTACGAGCGCTACACGGCCGCGGCCGCCATGGCGGAGACCGCCGAGAAGCTCACCGCGGACGACTACGACACCGCAGCCCAGCACTTCCGCCTGCTCACGGGGGCCTTCTCCGCGGTGGCCCGCGGTCTGCACCCGCCGGGGCGCATCTTGGACTCCTACCTCCTGCGCGCCGTGTCCCTCGCCGGCTGGTCGCCGAGCTTCGTGGACTGCGCCCGGTGCGGGGCGCCGGGACCGCACCGTTCGTTCTCAGCCGCTCTCGGCGGGGCCGTGTGCCCGCAGTGCCGGCCACCGGGGGCAGCGGCGCCGAGCCCCTCGACGTTCGTGCTGCTGGACGGTCTGTTGCGGGGAGACTGGCCCGTGGTCGACGCCGCGGACCCTCGCACCGCACGCGCCGCCGCCGGCCTGGTGGCCGCGTACGTGCAGTGGCACATGGAACGCACGGTGAAGGCCCTGGCTCTCGTGGACCGCGGGGAGGCCTGAGCTCGGCACGCAACGGTCACGCGAACGTCGGAGCCCGGCGGCGGTGGTAGGGAGGCGTGAGCCCTTGACGGCCTGCAACGGCTGCGCCAAGGCGTGAAGCCCCGCCCGGCATGGCCGCGCGGAGCTGGCCGTGAACGTCCTAGGGTGGAGACGACATCGCACCCCCGTTGAGAGGACTCCCGCGTGAACCGCTTCTCCCCGCCACCCCTGCACCCGAGCGGCGCCACCGCGCCCGCCCTGGAGCGCGCCGCCCTGCCGCAGCACGTGGCGCTCGTGATGGACGGCAACGGGAGATGGGCCAATGAGCGCGGGCTGCCGCGCACCGAGGGGCACCGCGCGGGGGAGCGCGCGCTCATGGAGGTGGTGGCCGGTGCGATCGAGCTGGGAATCCCCTATGTCTCCGCCTATGCGTTCTCCACGGAGAACTGGAAACGTTCCCCGGCGGAGGTGGCCTTTCTCATGAACTTCACGGGGGACGTCATGGCACGTCAGCTGCCCACGTTCCAGGAGTGGGGGATCAAGGTCCGGTGGGCCGGGCGCCGACCCCGGCTGTGGGGCTCGGTCATCAAGCGGTTGGAGACCGCGGAGCAGGAGACGCAGGACAATGACGTCATCACCCTGACCATGTGTGTGAACTACGGCGGACGGGCCGAGATCGCGGACGCCGCGGCCGCGATGGCCCGTGATGCCGCGGAGGGACGGCTCAAACCGGGGTCCATCACCGAGGCCACCGTCCAGCGCTACCTGGACGAGCCCCAGTTGCCGGACGTGGACATATTCCTGCGCTCCTCGGGGGAGCAGCGGCTGTCCAACTTCATGCTGTGGCAGTCGGCATACGCGGAGATGGTGTTCCTAGACGTCCTGTGGCCCGACGTGGACCGGCGGGTGCTGTGGCGCGCGGTCGAGGACTACGTGGACCGCGACCGCCGCTATGGCGGAGCGGTGGACCGCGCACCGGACGCTGAACCGGGGGAGTAGCCCACCACATCCCACACGGAGGATGAAGGTTTTGCTGAAACTCAAAATATATATGTCAACCTTCACCTGAAACTATGATTACTTGCCTTCCGTCCTCCCCGCATGGAGGATGGCTCCCCACTCAAAGGGAGAGCGGCGCACAGGCGCCCGTGTGGAAAACTGCTCCCATGCGTGTGTATCCCACCTTCTTCAGAGTCGCTTTCTCCTGGATGGACCCCGAGCTCGCCCACACGCTGGGCTTCGCCGGGATCAAGCTCGCCCACCGTTGCGGTCTGGGCCGTGTACTGAGCCGGGTGACGGCACCGGCACCCGGCAGCGAGGTGCAGGTCATGGGCCTCACGTTCCCCTCACCCTTCGGGCTGGCCGCGGGCTTCGACAAGGGAGCCACGGGAACCCACGCGCTCACGGACCTCGGCTTCGGCCACGTGGAGATCGGCACCGTTACCGGCCAGGGACAGCCCGGCAACCCCCGCCCGCGGCTGTTCCGGCTTGTGGCGGACCGGGCCGTCATCAACCGGATGGGCTTCAACAACGACGGTGCACAGGCCGTGGCGCCCCGGGTCGTCTCGGCGCTGCAGAGCCTCGCGGGACGGGCAATTCGCACGAGCAGGCCCCGCCCGGTGGTCGGCGTGAACATCGGCAAGACGAAGGCCGTGGGGCTCGAGGACGCCACGGAGGACTACGTCCACAGCACGCGCGTCCTCGCGCCCTACGCGGACTACCTCGTGGTCAACGTGTCCTCGCCCAACACGCCCGGACTACGACAGCTCCAGGAGCTCGACGCCCTGCGGCCGCTGCTGGGGGCTGTGCGGGAAGAGGCGGACCGCGTCACGTCACGCCGGGTGCCGCTGCTGGTGAAGATCGCGCCGGACCTCGCGGATGAGGACGTCCGCGCGGTGGCGGACCTTGCCCTGGACCTGGGCCTGGATGGCATCGTCGCCACCAACACGACGATCGCCCGCGAGGGGCTGGGGCTGCGGACCCCCGCCGAAGAGGTGGCCGCGGACGGCGCGGGCGGACTCTCGGGGGCCCCGCTGCGGCGTCGTTCCCTGGAGGTGCTGCACCTGCTGCGCGAGCACGTGGGTGACCGCCTGGTCCTCGTTTCCGTGGGCGGAGTGACCACGGCCCAGGACGTCCAGGAGCGGCTGGATGCCGGCGCCTCGCTCGTCCAGGGCTACACGGCGTTCCTCTACGAGGGGCCGTTCTGGGCGGCGCGGATCAACCGGGGCCTGGTGAAGGCAGCGCGCCGGGGCCGCTGAGATCCCCAGCTGTTGTCGTGACGAAGGGCCGGTCCACCGCTCGGTGGTCCGGCCCCTCGTCATGGCAGATGACGGGCACAACGGCCCGTGGTGGATCAGGCGGGGCGCTCACCGCGGCGCACCTGTGGCTTGGGCAGGCGCAGACGGCGGATGGTGAAGGTGCGCATGGCGGCGTACCAGCGGGTGCCGCGCTGCACCGTGCCGAACTTGCGGCGCAGGGCCGAGTGCATGCGCGTGGTGGTGATGGCGGCGTCGACCACGCACAGCACGATGTACCCGTAGACCACGTAGATCAGGGTCAGAGCGGCGGACTGCAGCGGCAGGAACATCACCACCACGATGAGCAGCAGCACGATCAGCACGTACTCGCCGATGTTGAACCGTGAGTCCACCCAGTCGCGCGCAAAACGACGCTGGGGCCCGGCGTCGCGCGGACCCAGGTAACGCTCGTCGCCCGCGGCCATGCCCGCCTGGGCCTGCGCTCGGCGCTCCCGTTCGAGCTGCTTCGACTCCTCCTTTGCAGCCTTGCGGTCCTCCGGGATCAGGGGGCGACGGCGCGCGGCCTCCTGCTCCCTGCGGGTGGGCGTGGGCCGACCTTTCTTTCCGCCCGTGGCGGGGCTCTGCGCACCCCGCACGGAGGAGTCGGTGGAGTCCTTCACGGCCGTGGCGCGCACTGCGGTGGAACCCGAGGATTGATCTGCCTTCTTGCGTCCAAACACCCGACCAGCCTAACGGAGGGCAGCGGCCTTTCCGCCCGCGTGACCTGCCGGTGCCCAGGTGTCCCGTCTACGCTGGGACCATGAGCACAGACTTCACCCGCCCCAGTTCACAGACGGTGGGCGCACTGCGTCGCCGCGTCGTCGATTCGCGAGCGGAGCTGCTCGCGGACCTCAGCGCCCTCGTGGCGATCCCGGGCATCGCCTGGGACTCCTTCGACTCCGCGGACCTCGACCGCAGCGCGGACGCCGTCGCCGGGCTGCTGCGCGAACTGCCCTTCGACGACGTCGAGGTGCTGCGGGTCCCCACCGCCCCGGACGAGAAGCCGGGCCACCCCGCGGTCGTCGCCCGCAAGGCCGCGGCCACCGGATTCCCCACGATCCTGCTCTACGCGCACCACGACGTGCAGCCCCCGGGCAGACGCGAGCTGTGGGAGACCGAGCCTTTCGAGGCCGTCGAGAAGAGCGGGCGGCTGTGGGGACGCGGCGCCGCGGACGACAAGGCCGGTGTGATGGCCCACGTGGGCGCCCTGCGCGCGTTCTTCGAGCAGGCGGGAAGCGAGCCCGGGCTCGGGATCTCCCTCTTCGTCGAGGGGGAGGAGGAAGCTGGTTCGCCCGGCTTCGAGGCCTTCCTCGATGCCCACCGGAACAAGCTCGCGGCGGACGTCATCGTGATCGCGGACTCCGCCAACTGGGAGGTCGGGGTGCCCGCGCTGACCACGAGCCTGCGCGGCGTCGTCGGCGGCGTGGTGGAGGTCCAGGTGCTGGACCACGCCGTCCACTCCGGCATGTTCGGCGGCCCGGTCCTGGATGCCCCCACGGTGCTCTCCCGACTGATCGCCACCCTTCACGACGACGACGGCGCAGTGGCCATCGAGGGGCTGCTGAGCGAGGACCACACGGACGTCGACTACGACGAGACCCGCTTCCGCGCGGACGCCGGAGTGCTTGACGGAGTGCAGCTGACCGGGCGCGGCTCCATCTCGTCCCGGCTGTGGACCCAGCCGGCGCTGTCGGTCACCGGCATCGACGTCACCGAGGTGGACAAGGCGTCAAACACCATCGCCGCGACGGCGCGCGCCAAACTAAGCCTGCGGATCGCTCCGGGTCAGGATCCGAAGGAGGCGGCACAGGCGCTGCGCAAGCACGTCGAGGACAACGCGCCGTTCGGCGCCCACGTGAGCTTCGAGCTCGAGGAGACCGGCCCGGCCTTCAGCGCGGACACCGAGGCCACGAGCTCGCAGATCGCCCTGTGGGCCTTCGAGCAGGCATGGGGCCGCCCCGCCGTGACCGCCGGCATGGGAGGCTCCATCCCCTTCACCGCCACCCTCACGCGGGCGTATCCTGAGGCGCAGATCCTGATCACCGGAATCGAGGACCCAGACACCCGCGCCCACAGCGCCAACGAGTCCCTGCACATTGAGGACTTCCTGCACGCCGTCACCGCGGAGGCACTGGTCCTCGCGGCACTCGCGGAACAGGGCGCGCCGGGAACGGAATGATTCCTCCCACCTGGACGTTCGAATTGGCAGAAGGGTCAGACAGCACCCCGGGGTGAGCCCAGGGTCGAACAGAAAGTGAGCACCATGAGCGTCACGACCGACAACGAGACCATGCAGGACCTGCCCACCCACGAGGTGCTGCTCACCGACAACGCCGCGCAGAAGGTCCGCGACCTCCTCGAACAGGAGGGCCGCACCGACCTCCGGCTGCGCGTGGCTGTTCAGCCCGGTGGCTGCTCCGGGCTGATCTACCAGCTCTACTTCGACGAGCGTGTCCTGGACGGCGACCACGTGCGCGACTTCGGGGGAGTGGAGGTCATCGTGGACAAGATGAGCGTCCCCTACCTCAGCGGTTCCACGGTGGACTTCGAGGACACCATCTCCAAGCAGGGCTTCTCGATCGAAAACCCCAACGCGCAGGGCTCCTGCGCGTGCGGCGACTCCTTCCACTGAGTCCCCGCGGGGACACCGCGCAGCAGCGGGGGTGTGCACGGCCCACGGGCCGGGTACACCCCCGCTCTCCGTGTCCGGGGTGGTTCCGCAGCTGCCGCTGCGCGGCGCAGACCACGATGTCGCGGGCCCGCGTGGAAGCGGTTTTAACGAGCTCCGGGCCCGGATTCCCGGGCGACACGGCGTGCTGACACAGTGTCAGCACATGGAGGGGCTGAGGGGTAAGCTTCCTAGGGAGAACCATTAACGGGCGACGTGTCCTCTCTGCCCTCGCGCAGGGCCGATGCCGAACCCACGTACAGAAGAGGAAGGGCCGTCTGTGAGTTCGCAAACTCGAACCGGCACCCGCTGCGGCCGAGCGCTGAAGGTCTCGGCAGTGGCAGTCCTGGCGACGATCTCGCTCACCGCGTGCTCGGAGCAGTCGAAGGTGGGCTTCCTGCCCACTGAACGGGGTACCACCGACAACGCTGACCAGGTCATGGACCTGTGGATCGGTTCCTGGATCGCGGCACTGAGCGTTGGCCTCGTGGTGTGGGGTCTCATGCTCTGGTGCATGGTCGCCTACCGCCGGCGCAAGAACGAGACCGGTTACCCTCGTCAGCTCGCATACAACGCCCCGCTGGAGATCTTCTACACGATCGTCCCCATCGCGCTGATCGTGAGCCTGTTCTTCTTCTCCTTCCGTACGCAGACCGCCATCACCGACCGCTTCGACAATCCCGACGCGAAGATCCAGGTGTACGGCAAGCAGTGGGCGTGGGACTTCAACTACCTCGACGAGGACGTCCACTACCAGGGCGTGCAGGCGCACCTCACGGGTGAGCCCGGTGTCGAAGAGACCCTGCCGACTCTGTACCTCCCGGCGGACAGCAAGGTCGAGCTGGAGATCTCCTCCCGCGACGTCATCCACTCGTTCTGGGTCCCGGCCTTCCTCGAAAAGATCGACATGGTCCCGGGCCGTACGAACTACATGAGCTTTACCACCGGTCGCGAGGGAACCTTCGCCGGCAAGTGTGCCGAGCTGTGCGGCGAGTACCACTCCGAGATGCTCTTCAACGTGTCCGTCGTGAGCAAGGACGAGTACAACGCCCAGATCCAGAAGCTGCGCGACGAGGGCAACACGGGGATCGTCGGCGACGAGTACAACCGCAACCCGAACCTCAACGCAACGTCCAACAACTAGGGGATAGGCAATGTCTACGCTCGAATACTCGCGGGACGACGCGGCCACGGCCGCACCCCGCGTTGTCCCACGCTCCAAGGGCAAGGTGATCGTCAACTGGCTCACCTCGACCGACCACAAGACCATCGGGTACATGTACCTGATCTCGTCCTTCATCTTCTTCTGCGTGGGCGGCGTTATGGCGCTGCTCATCCGTGCGGAGCTCTTCGAGCCCGGCATGCAGATCCTCGAGACGAAGGACCAGTACAACCAGCTGTTCACCATGCACGGCACGATCATGCTGCTGATGTTCGGCACCCCGCTGTTCATCGGCTTCGCAAACGTGATCGTCCCGTTGCAGCTGGGCGCACCGGACGTCGCCTTCCCGCGACTGAACGCGCTGGCCTTCTGGTTCTTCCTCTTCGGCTCGCTCGTGGCCGTCTCCGGCTTCATGTCCCCGCAGGGCGCCGCGTCCTTCGGCTGGTTCGCCTACGCACCTCTGAACAGCACCACGTTCAGTCCAGGGGTTGGCGGTGACCTCTGGGTCTTCGGCTTGGGCCTGCAGGGCTTCGGCACCATCCTCGGTGGGGTCAACTTCATCACCACCATCGTGTGCATGCGCGCTCCCGGCATGACCATGTGGCGCATGCCCGTGTTCACCTGGACCACGCTGATCACCGCCATCCTCATCATCATGATCTTCCCGCCGCTGGCTTCCGCGCTGTTCGCACTGGGAATGGACCGCCGACTGGGTGGTCACATCTTCGATGCTGAGAACGGTGGAGCCATCCTCTGGCAGCACCTCTTCTGGTTCTTCGGACACCCTGAGGTCTATGTGCTGGCGCTGCCGTTCTTCGGCATCGTCTCCGAGATCATCCCCGTGTTCTCCCGGAAGCCGATCTTCGGCTACAAGGGCCTCGTTTTCGCGACCATCGCCATTGCGGCGCTGTCCGTCACCGTGTGGGCACACCACATGTACGTCACGGGTGCTGTGGCGCTGGGCTTCTTCTCCTTCATGACGATGATGATCGCGGTGCCCACGGGTGTGAAGTTCTTCAACTGGATCGGCACCATGTGGCAGGGCTCGCTCACCTTCGAGACACCCATTCTGTGGGTGCTGGGCTTCCTCTTCACGTTCCTGTTCGGCGGTCTGACCGGCATCATCTTGGCGACCCCGCCCCTGGACTTCCACGTCTCGGACACCTACTTCGTGGTGGCGCACTTCCACTACGTGATCTTCGGAACCATCGTGTTCGGCATGTTCGCGGGCTTCTACTTCTGGTGGCCCAAGTTCACCGGCAAGATGCTCAACGAGCGCATCGGCAAGATCCACTTCTGGCTGCTGTTCGTCGGCTTCCACATGACGTTCCTCATCCAGCACTGGCTGGGCGTGGACGGCATGCCCCGCCGTTACGCGGACTACCTGCCGGAGGACGGATTCACCTGGATGAATCAGTTCTCGACGGTCGGTTCCATGCTGCTGGGCGTGTCCATGATCCCGTTCTTCTGGAACGTGTACACCACGCACCGCAACGCCAAAAAGGTCGAGGTGGATGATCCCTGGGGCTTCGGGGGTTCTCTCGAGTGGGCGACCTCCTGCCCACCCCCGCGCCACAACTTCACTTCGCTGCCCCGCATCCGCTCTGAGCGGCCCGCGCTGGACCTCCACCACCCGGAGCTCTCCGCGTTTTCCAGCCAGCAGTACGACGCCGAGATGCCCCTCGTGGGCGGTTCCGGGAGGAACGGACGATGAAAGCAACCATCAAACTGTTCCTGATGCTGGCCGTGTTCTGCCTGGTGGTCGGGTTCATCTACGGATACGTGACCGACTTCCAGGAGCTCGCGGGCTTCCCGGCGCTCCTCGCTCTGTCGGCCATGAGCTTCATGCTCGTCATCTACCTCTGGCTCGTGCAGCGCTCCGCCGGTGGCAGCCTGCCGGAGGACCGCGAGGACGGCGAGATCGTGGAGATGTCCGGCGACTACGGTGCTTTCTCCCCGTGGAGCTGGTGGCCCCTGCTCCTCGGCATCGGCTGCGCGTTGTTCGTGACCGCGCTGGCCGTTGGCTGGTGGATCATCATCCTGGCCGCTCCTGTGGCCCTGCTGGGCCTCCTGGGGCTGATCTTCGAGCACTCCCGCGGAGACCACGCGCACTGATCGACCACTGAGCACCGTGATTTGCGACGATGCCCGCTCCATCCACGAATGGGGCGGGCATCGTCGTGTCTCCGCGCAACAGAGAGGAGCACTGCAGAGCAGCTCCGACACCACGTGCTGCAGGCGACCACATACCAGGGTCCATGGAGCAGTTCGTGACGGCAGGGGCGTAATGGGCGTAAGCTGATGCGCCTGTCCCGATCGGTGTGGGCGGAGCGCAGGTCGCAGTCAGGTCCAACGGCATTGGCCGCGCCGTGCTCCAGAGCAGCGTCGGTGCCGAGAAGCGTGGGGCGCCGTGAGATTGACGGCCTTGCGGGCACCAAGGTCAACCCGAATGCTTTCGACATGGACGTCACCGCTCGGCGCTGCGGCTACTTCTTCACCAAGATGCTCATAGCAGCACTGGGCAGGGAGGTTGATCAACGGTCGGGTATCTCGCTTACCGGTCGTCGGACTCGAGCGAGAGACGCTCTGCCATGTCCGTCTTGATCTGACGAATGCGTTCGCGTGCTCCTTCGGGGGGAAGTATCTCGATGTGGTTGCCGAACTGGAAGAGCTGAGGCACCGTACGAGGTCGAGTCGGCTTTCTAGGAGGCGGACGGTCACGCTCACCCGACCCGGCGACTCGGCGCGTTCTTTCAGCGCCGCCCACACGGTGCGCCGCGTATGACCTGACCGGAGGGCGGCCGGTGCGTCGAGCGGCGTGCAGTCCGAGAGCTGTTCCAGAGTGAACAGTCGGCCGGTGCCCTGCTCGTCGGCGATGAGGTACCGGCGGCCCGACGTCGCTACAAGCCCGTACGGGTCGACGATGCGGGGCGATGCCCGCCCGTCAGCGCTGCGCGTGTACTGGATTTGCATCCGGCATAGGTGACGAAGCGCCCAGGCACGTTCGGTGATGTCCACTTCCGCACTCGGCTCTACCAGCCACACGCCGCTGTCGACCGTTACCAGGTCAGCCAATCGCGTCACGTTCGAGGCCCCGGACGCCGCGGTCTGACGGACGGTGATTTTGCGCGCGGCCGTCTCATGCGCCGCAGGCAGTCTGAGGCACTCGAAACTTTCAACGCCGCGACATCCCGCAGCACCGTCCGCCGGGACACCTCCAGACGCTCGGCGTGCTCGGTCGTGGGCATGCGCTGGCGCGTCTGCAGGAACGGCAGGAGGCGCAGCAATTTCGAGGCCTGCAATCCGAGCAGTCCTTTCAGAAAAAGATGACAGGTCCTGTCGTGGTCTTCAGTCGCGCTACATGGCTTTCGACGTTGCCCCCGGCGTCCTGTTCGCCCCGTGGACCAGACGCACCGAACACGCCGTCTCGAGCGCCCCCCGCACGAGCAAGCTCGGGCTGTGATGAGCACCGGCCCGGCCTCCACAGTTGACAAGACCTTCACGAGTTGGGTCTCACAGTGCGTCCACATCGCGACGGAGCCGCACGGTGACGTCTTCGGCCACACATTCGCGGCTACGAATCCGGACGGCAATCTCATCCCCGTCTCCCCGGTGGACTGACCCGCACGAACACTGACCATGTCATTCGGTCCTCGAAGGGACGGTCGCGCCCGATGGTCGGCCCTTGGGCGTGTCTGCCTCCGGGGGGCGACTTCATCACGGAGGCTGTCCGGGCCCGCGGGATGGTGTCACCTTCGAGCGAGTCCCAACGCGTGATGGTGGTACCTGCTGGTTGCACCCGCCGTGTGGCAACTGCGAGGCGCGGGCGATCCCGCCCCGAATCGGATGCGGTCGTACCCGCCGCACTGCACACACGCCAACGTGGAACGCTCCCACCGGCCTGTGGCCCATGGCCGGGCCTGGTCCTGCCGCTACACTCGCGGTCCACGGCGTGGTCGCGATGTGGACATGAAAAGGGCCCGTGGAGATCAGTGATCTCCACGGGCCCTCCTGAGCCCCATCCGGGTCCGACGGGGGGAGCGGTGCTACTTGTCGAGCTCGCCCTGGTGCGAACCGGCTCCGACACCCACGGGCTCCGCGTCGTGGCTGTGGCCGTGTGCCGCCTTGAGCTCGGCCGGTGTCACGGGAGCCACACGGTCCTCGAAGAACAGGCGGCTCAGGCGGCCACGCAGCTTCTCGGAGGAGGTGACCTTGCCCTTGGCATTGGCACGGGCTGGCAGGACCGGGCGGTCCTGGAAGTCCACCAGCTTGTACCGCTTGTACTCGTTCAGCGGCTCGTGAACCTCTACGAACTCACCGTGGGGCAGGGCCTGGATACGACCAGACTCGCGACCGTGGAGGACAATCTCCCGGTCCTTGCGCTGCAGGGAGAGGCAGAACCGGCGAACGATGATGAACGCGAGGATCGGGCCGAGGAAGTACAGCGCGCGCAACCAGTAGATGACGTCGTTCACGGCCATGTGGAAGTGCGTGGCAATGAGGTCACCGCTGGCGGCCATCATCTGCACCGCGTAGAACGTGATGCCTGCGGCACCCACCGCGGTGCGGAACGGCGCGTTGCGGGGGCGGTCCAGGATGTTGTGGACACGGTCATCGCGAGTGACCCATCGCTCGATCCAGGGCCAGGCGAACATGACCACGAACATGCCAGCCATGGGGATCAGCGGCAACAGGATCGCCAGCGGAACCGCGAGGCCGAAGATGCTGACCTCCCAGGAGAACGGCCAGTTGCCGGGCATCAGGCGCAGTCCGCCGTCGGAGAAGCCCATGTACCAGTCAGGCTGCGAACCGGCCTGCACGGGGGAGGGATCGTAGGGACCGTAGTTCCAGATGGCGTTGATCGTCGTGGTGCCCGCAATGGCAGCGAGGATGCCGAAGACGATGAAGAAGAAGCCCCCGGCCTTGGCCGCGTAGATGGGGCCCACGGGGAAACCGACCACGTTGTCCTCAGTGCGGCCGGGGCCGGGGTACTGGGTGTGCTTGTGGACGACCACCATGAAGAGGTGAATCACGATCATCACCAGGATCAGCGCGGGGATGATCAGCACGTGCACGATGTAGAGGCGGCCGATGATCGCGTGACCCGGGAACTCGCCACCGAACATGAACATGGAGATGTAGGTGCCGACGATCGGCATGGACTTGGCGATCGCATCAGCGATGCGCAGGCCGTTGCCGGAGAGGACGTCGTCCGGGAGGGAGTAGCCGGAGAAGCCGGCGACGATCGCGAGGATGAAGAGCACGCAGCCGACGACCCAGTTGAGCTCGCGCGGGCGCCGGAACGCACCGGTGAAGAAGACACGAAGCATGTGCACGGACAGCGCCATGACGAACATCAGCGCGGACCAGTGGTGCAACTGGCGAAGGAAGAGGCCGCCTCGGATATCGAACGAGATGTTCAGCGCTGAGGCGTAGGCCCCGGACATCTCCACGCCCTGCATGGGCACGTAGTTGCCCTTGTACTCCATGGAGGTCATGGTCGGGTCGAACCAGAATGCCAGGAACGTGCCCGAGAGCAGGAGGATGACGAAGCTGTAGAGCGCCACCTCACCGAACATGAAGGTCCAGTGGTCCGGGAAGACCTTGCGGCCGAACTCCTTGACCATGGCGGAGGCACCCACGCGGGTGTCCACGAAGTTGGCAATGCGACCGGTGCCGGTGCTGGGCCGGTACTCGAAGTCTGACGAAGTAGACATTAGTTCCCCTCACCCTGCATTTCCTTGACTGCGAAGTCACGCTGGGAGTATGTCGGTCCCACGGGCTCGTGGAAGTCGCTGCGCGCCACGAGGTAGCCGTCGGAGTCAACGGAGATGGGCAGCTGCGGCAGCGGGCGGGAAGCCGGGCCGAAGATGACCTCGCACTCGTTCACGAGGTCGAAGGTGGACTGGTGGCACGGGCACAGCAGGTGGTGCGTGTGCTGCTCGTACAGAGCGATCGGGCAGCCCACATGGGTGCAGACCTTGGAGTAGGCGAAGATGCCGTCCACGTTCCAGTCCTTGCGCTCCTCCGAAACGTTCACGGTGTCGGGGTCCAAACGCATGAGAAGAACCACGGACTTGGCCTTCTCGTTCAGGTAGCCGTCCTCGTGGCTGAGGCTGTTGAGGCTTTCCGGCACCACGTGGAAGGCGGAGCCGAGGGTGACGTCTGAGGCCTTGATGGGCGTGCCGGACGGGTCGCGCACCAGTCGCACTCCCTCATCCCACATGGAGTGGCGCAGGACCTTGAGGTCCGTGGGGCCGAGATCCTTGAGCAATCCGACGAAGGGGAGGGGCATCAGCACGGCCGCACCGATGAGCGTGTTGCGCAGCAGCGGGCGACGCTTGACCCCGGACTCGTCGTAGATGGTGTTGAGGATGCTCTGTGCTTCGGCGCGATCCTCTTCACTTCGGATGTCGTGGCGCATCTCGACGATCTCGTGATCCGGCATGAGCGTGCGGGCCCAGTGGACCACGCCGATGCCGATGCCGAACATGCCGAGTGCGATGCCAAGACCGAGCAGCGTGTTCTGAAGACGCAGCTGGCTCGTGGGCTCGGTGTTCACCGCGTCGTACAGGGGGCCGTCCACGCGGATGCCGAAGTACGCCACGAAGAACAGGACGGACCCGACCATGGAGAGCAGGAACAGCAGGACCACCTGGTGCTCTGCCCGCTCGGCAGCTTTGGGATCTACGTCGGTCACGCGGGGGCGGTGCGGTGGAAGCCCCGGATTGGGGAACTGGTCCTGCTCCGCTCCGTCCGAGGTGACAACCGCCCCGCTCTTGTGGGGAGTGCCGTCACGATGGTCGCCCATGTGGTCCCTCATTCTTCTCTTGGTGCTGTGAATAGTGTCTAAAGTGCCGACGGGTGACCGCCGGCGAGTGCTCTCAGGCGGAGCGGGAGGTCAGCCACACGGTGAAGCCAATGACGATCACCAGGCCGACGGTCCAGATGAAAAGGCCCTCGGAGACCGGGCCGAGTGAGCCCAGGCTGAACCCACCGACGGTGGTGTTGTTGTCGAGGGTCTTCAGGTACGTGATGACGTCCCGCTTCTCTTCCGGCGTGATGTTGGCGTCGTTGAAGACCGGCATGTTCTGCGGGCCTGTCTGCATGGCCTCGTAGATGTGCTTCTCGCTCACGCCCATGAGGGACGGGGCGAACTTGCCGCGGGTCAGGGCGCCGCCCTGGCCGGCCGCGTTGTGGCACATGGCGCAGTTGGCGAGGAAGACCTGGGCACCGTTGGCGGAGTTGCCCTTGGAGATGTCGAGGTCCTCATCCGCGGGAACACTGGGGCCGGCGCCGAGGGAGGCGACGTACGCGGCGAGCTGGCTGGTCTGCTCCTCGTTGAACTGCTGGGGCTTGACCTGCGCCTGGGGACCCTGCATCTGCATGGGCATGCGGCCGGTGCCGACCTGGAAGTCCACAGCGGAAGCACCCACGCCGATCAGGGAGGGACCGGAGCTGGTGCCCTCGGCCTTCATGCCGTGGCAGGTGGAGCAGTTGGCCATGAACAGCTTCTGCCCCTCCTCGATGTCCTGAGCCGAGTAGGTGGTGGTCTCGGCCTTCGCTTCGTTGGTGGTTGTGGCAACTGCGTAGAGTCCACCGGTCAGAAGCAAAGCCATGACCAACAGCGCGAGGGCTGCCATGGGATGGCGGCGCTTTTGTGAGAGTGCCTTCACGTCAAACGTTCCTTTTACTCGGTTCTGAGACTTGGATGGGTGAGGTCCTGCGGCTGGCTACTTGATGAAGTAGACCAGCAGGAACAGGACGATCCAGACCACGTCGACGAAGTGCCAGTAGTACGACACCACAATGGCCGAGGTGGCCTCGTAGTGACCGAAGCGCTTGGCAACGAAGGCGCGTCCGATGATGAAGAGGAATGCGATCAGACCGCCGGTCACGTGCAGGGCATGGAACCCGGTGGTGATGTAGAACGCAGAACCGTACGCGTCGGCGGAGATCGAGACGCCCTCCGAGACCAGGGAGGCGTACTCGTAGACCTGCACGGAAACGAAGACCGCGCCCATGAGGAAAGTGAGGGCGAACCACTCGGTCAGTCCCCACTTGTTGAGCTGGAGCAGTCCGCCGGTGCGGCGGGGCTGCAGCCGTTCGGCGGCAAAGACCCCGAACTGGCAGGTCACCGAGCTCAGCACGAGAACGATGGTGTTCACCGTGGCCATGGGCACGTTGAGCACCTCGGTGTTCTCGTGCCACACCTCCGGGGAGGTGGCGCGCAGGGTGAAGTACATGGCGAAGAGGCCGGCGAAGAACATCACCTCGGAGGACAACCACACGATGGTGCCCACGGAGGTGAGGTTGGGGCGAGTGATGGTCGCCGTCACCGGTTTGGCTGGGGTATGAGTCGCAGTTGTCACAGAGACATTATGTCGCCAAAACTCTCGGCGAACCAACCACCACCGCGTTGGGCTCGCACCGTGTCGCGGCTCCGGCTCATGATCTGGACCACAGGCAGGGTGTCCCGCGGACCGGTGCAGCAGCGGCGCCGTCGTGCCCGCGTGAGCACGGCATCCCGGGATCCGCGGGGGTCCAGGACGGACGGTAGAGTCGGCACCGTGACTACCTCCAACGATGCGCGGACCCCCTACCAGTGGCCAGATCTGCTGGCCTCCCTGACCCAGGGCGAGGATCTTTCCCGGGAGCAGTCGTACTGGGCCATGGACGAGATCATGTCCGGTGAGGTCCAGGACGCCGTGATCGCAGGGTTCCTGATGGCGCTGCGGAGCAAGGGCGAGAGTGTCGGCGAGCTCAACGGGCTCGCGGACGCGATGGTCGGCCACGCGCGTCGCATCTCCGTGCCCGGGCCAGCCCTGGACATCGTGGGCACAGGGGGAGACCGCCTGTCTAGCGTGAACATCTCCACCATGTCCGCCCTGGTGTGCGCGGGCGCGGGGGTGCGGGTGGTCAAGCACGGCAACCGTGCCTCGTCGTCGAAATCGGGCTCCGCGGACGTTCTCGAAGCCCTCGGCGTCCAGCTGGGCATGCCCGTGGACCGGGTGCAGCGCGCGGCGTCGGAGGTGGGCATCACCTTTCTCTTCGCGCAGACGTTCCACCCGTCGATGCGCTACGCGGCGGCGGTTCGCAAGGCACTCGGCGTGCCCACGGCGTTCAACTTCCTGGGCCCCATCACCAATCCGGCACGCGTGGAGGCCTCCGCGATCGGGGTTGCGGACGGCGCACTCGCTCCGCTCATGGCCGGGGTCTTCCGCAACAGGGGAGACCGGGCGCTGGTCTTCCGTGGCGGTGACGGGCTCGACGAGCTCACGGTCACGGCGCCATCGGCCGTGTGGGAGGTCAGGAACGGCGAGATCACGGAACACACGCTGGAGCCGCTGGAGCTCGGCATGCCGCGTGCGACCGTCGAGGACCTGCGGGGTCATGACGCGGCTTACAACGCGGGGGTGGTGAGGGACGTGCTCGACGGCGCCCCGGGGCACGTCCGCAACGCGGTCCTCCTCAACGCGGCGGCGGGTCTCGTGGCGGTGGACGAGCGCGCCGAAGGTCCGTTCGAGGACCGGTTCGCCGCCGCGCTCACGCGCGCCGCGGACGCGGTCGACTCCGGCGCTGCCCGTGACGTCCTCTCCCGCTGGGTGGCTTTCTCGGCGCAGTGACGCTGTCGCGCGCCGGTCAGCGCCCTGTCCTCGCACACCCCCTGCTGGTGAGGCTCCCTAATTGCAAAGGGTCGGGTTCTGCTATGACGACGCCGCCGCCCGCTCCTGTCCCCGGGGCCGGCGGCGTGTTTCGTGAATGGGTGTCAGTCGTCGATGCCCAGTGAGAACGCCGCATCGAGGTCGTGGGTGCTGTAGGTGCGGAATGCGATGTTGGTGCTCGTGGAGACGACTCCCGCCACCTTGGAGAGCTCGTCCGCGATCACGTCGGCCAGTCGTTCGTGCTGCTGGACGCGCACCATGGCGATCAGGTCCCACTCACCGGTCACGGAGTAGACCTCGGTGACGCCGCGGATGTCGGAGACCTCCTGGGCGACCTCCGGAATCCGGTCCGAGCTTGTCTTGATCAGGACGATGGCGGTGAACATGGGCGTTCCTCTCCGAGGTGTTGTCCCCGCCTGGTGGCGGGGATGGAATTGACCGGTCGGCCAGCTCTTGCGTGGCTCAGCGTTCCCGGGCATGGTCGACGGCACGCGCCACGAGCCGGTAGCCGAGCAGGAAGATCCCGAGCACCACCAGACTGACGATCACGAAGGACAGTGCCGTTCCCTGGCCCGTGACTGCGCGCAGCAGCATTCCCACGATCTCCGCGGAGAGCCAGACGAGCACACCGGTGGGCCAAAGGGCGGCGGGGGAGCGGGAGCCCCGGGACACGGCCCAGCCGATCAGAGCACCCACCAGGAACGGCCACGCCGTGGTGAAGACCCCCGTGAGGTCCTCCCCGTGGCTGACCCGGCCGATCCCGGCGAAGACCACCACAAGAACCACGTCTGCGGCGAGGAAGAGAGGCCAGCGCACCGGGGGGTGGACGGCGCCGTGGGGCTCGCCGTTGCTGCTCGCCGCTCCTGACGTCGACGCCGATCCGGGGGAGTCGGGGTGCGGTGGAGTGGTCGGGGCAGGTGTGTCTGAAGCTGCGGAACTCATGCACTCGATCTTAGCGTGCAGAAATTTCTGAAGTCAGACCTGAATGTTGAAAACAGTATCTTAAGGCTCACCTGAAAGTTAAAACGTGCGATAAGTTCCCTCTGCTGAGGTGATCGGTTTCAGCCCTCGAGTGCTCGCAGCTCGACCCGTTGCCCGCAGGCCGCGGACCTCTGCGCGGCGCGGTCCAGGGCTACGGTGTCGTTCGGTGCCTCGATGATCCAGAAGCCTCCGAGGGCGGTGGCCGAGATGGAAAATGGCCCGGGCGAAACCCGAGGAGTGGTTGCGGCGGCGCCTACTGCATCCACGGTGTGGGCGAGACTCGGGGGAGTGAGGGATCCTGAGAACAGGAGCTGTCCCGCTGCCTGCAGGTCCTCGTTGAAGCGAGTGACCGCGGCCACAGCCTCGTTCATCTCCTCCTGCGTGGCGTAGACCGCGCCCGAGCTCTGCGCGTCCGCCTGGTGGAAGACGGAGATCATGAATTGCGCCACGATAGATCCTTTCGGAGGGCGGATCGTTCCGACTGAGATGTGTGCCACCCCATCTCACCAGATCTCGGTTGCTGCGACCAGGGAGCGAGTTTTGTACCAGTCGGAGCCCGCGGCGTATGCGTTGTGAGCGAGAGGGGTTGTCACGTGTTCGAAACCGGCACGTGGTGGCGGCGCATTCGAACATCGGAGTTGAGGCCGATGAGCTCGGCTCACAGAATCGGACGTCGTGTGGACGGGATGCCGCGGTCGGCGCAGGAATGGCGAGTTCTCCGACGTCTCCAGGCTCCTGATGGCGTGCGGCTGCGGGAACTGCCTGTGCTGCGGACCGAACAGCCGCTGTCTGTTCTATGAGAAAACAACCATCACGTTGCAGACACGTCTGTCCGATAATGTACATTATGTAAAGTAAGGCCAAGAGAAGGCCAAGAGGGGCTCTCCCCTCCGCCTCCTTCACCTCGATCCCTCAACTTCGCGCCCTGGCGCCTTCCAGCCCCACCCGCACCACGTTGCGTCTGCTTGCAACGCACCGCCGCACCCGCACGCCACCCTCCCGGTCATCGTTCTCCCGCTCCCGTCGCTCCCTGCCCGGCACGAAAAAACCCGCCCACCTCGGAACTCTCGTCCCGTGGTGGGCGGGTGCCGCGTCGTCGTTGCCGGACTGTCAGGCCGTAGCTCCGGCCTCCGTCGCGGAATCCTGCCGCGCGGCGTCGCCGTAGTGCACCTGCTCCCCCTGCTGGGACACCGCGGGCTGCTGGCCCGTGGCACTGTGCTGCGACTGGCACTGCGGGCGGTGCTCGCGGTGGTGAACGGGCTCCTCCTTCGTCTCGTCCTTGCCCGTGAGGGCGGACTCGTTCTTGTGGTGGCCCAGGATGGTGAGGACGGCCCCCAGGATGACCCATCCGATGAGTGCCCAGATCTGCCCGGCGATGTTCGCCTCAGGGAAGTAGGACAGGTCGCGCAGCAGTGTGCCGGACAGGCCCGGAACGAGCCACTGGCCGATCTCACCGAACGGCGCCAGGATGAATTCCTTGGGTGACTGCAGGGCAGAGATCGGGTTGCCGATGAACATGGTCAGCACCGCGCCGATGGCAAGGCCCGCACGGCCGAGCAGTGAGCTCAGGCCCACGATCACGGATGCCGTGGCGGCGATTCCCAGGCCCACGGCGGCCCAGTTGGCGAAGAAATTGGCGATCAGGAACCCGAACAGGCCCTGCAGGATGGCGGTGAGCATGAGACCGCCCAGCACGCCGTAGAGCGCGATTGCGAGCAGGTGCTTGCGGACGCCGGTGACCAGCGTGGAGATCAGCACGCCGCCGATCACGCCGCCGATGGTGAGGGGCAGGCCGGCGATGGCGAGACCGCTCCCCCGCGGATCGTCCTCGGACAGGGGTACCACGTCCGTGGTCTTGACCGTGGGCGGTGTGCCCGCCTGCTGCCCGGAGCCCTGCTGGCCCTGCAGGGCGGCGAGCCCGCTCGGGCCCTGGCTCAGGGCGGAGGTGATCTTCTGCAGAGCCTGCGTCGTGTTCTCGATGACCTGCTGGTCGATCCCCCGCTGCATGGTGGTGCCGATGCCCGTGAGCATCTGGGACGCGACGGGGCTGGCGGCGCTGGCCGTCAGGATCTCGGGCTCGCCGCCCAGGACGATGCCGCCGTAGACCTCACGGGTCTTGATGCCGTTGATGATGTCCTGGCGGTTCGCCACCGGGTGCAGCTCGAGCATGTTGTCCGGGATCTTCTCGGAAATGGTGGCGATCTGCTCCTGCGTGCCGATGATCGCGACCGGCAGGTTCTCGGTCTTCGACGTGGCGGTGGGCCACGCGAACGCGAGCAGGACGATCGACACGGCGACCGTGGCGATCAGTGCAGCACGGACGCTCTCGGTCCATGCGGGCCTCTGGCGGGGCTCCGGGGTCCTGACGTGCGACACGACGCACTCCTTCCACAAGGAATGTTTGTTCTTGAAGAGTGTGGGCCTCCTCCGATAGCATATCAAGAACGATCATTCGTTTTTGGAGGAACACGTGCCCAAGGTCACAGAAGAGCACCGGGAACACATGCGTCGGCGGATCCAGGAGGCGGCGTTGACGTGCATCGGCCGCAAGGGGTTCTCCGCCGTGTCCATGGCGGACATCGTCGCGGAGTCAGGGCTCTCCGCCGGCGCCGTGTACGTCTACTACAGGGGCAAGGACGAGCTCTTCCTGGATGCCAGCCGCGGCGTGATGCGCGACCGCCTGGGCCTACTCGGCCGCCTGCGGGAGCAGCGCCCCCTCCTCCACCCGGCGCGCGCCCTGGCGTTCGTGGTCCAGGACATCCCGGAGCGAGGCGCCTTCCCGGGACTTCCCGTGCAGGTGTGGGGCGAGGCGGTGCGCCGCCCCGAGATGCAGGGCGTGGCACTGAAGATCCTCGCGGAGGCACGCTCGCACCTGAGCAGCTACCTCACCGACTGGCTGGTCACCGAACGGGGCCTCGGGGACGACGACGCCGCGCTGCTGGCCGAGCGCCTCGCCCCCGCCTTCATCGGCATCGTCCAGGGCTACATGGTGCAGGTGAGCCTCTCCCCCGATCCCGACCGGACCCACGAGAACTACGTGGCGGCCGTGGAGGCACTGCTCAGCGGTGTTCTGTCCCCGGCGTCGTCGCCCCGGGGCGAACCGGCGCCGTCAGCTCAGAGCACCGAGCGGTAGACCTCCAGGGTCTGCTCCGCGATGGACTCCCACGCGAAGTGCTCCTCCACGCGGCGTCGCCCGGCCTGGCCCATGCGGCGGGCGCGCTCAGGATCGGTCACGACCTCGGTCAGGGCCGCGGCGAAGTCGTCCACGAACTTCTGGGGGTCCAGGGGCGTGCCGGTGCCGTCGGTGACCTGGTCGATGGGGACGAGGCGTCCTGTCTCGCCGTCGACGACGACCTCGGGGATGCCGCCGGTGGCAGAGGCGACGACGGCTGCGCCGCAGGCCATGGCCTCGAGGTTGACGATGCCGAGGGGTTCGTAGATGGAGGGGCACGCGAAGGCGGTGGCGTGGGAGAGGATCTGGATGACCTCGCGGCGGGGAAGCATCTTCTCAACGAGGACCACGCCGTCCCGTTCGGTCTTGAGCTGGTCGATGAGGGCGTTGACCTCGGCGGCGAGCTCGGGGGTGTCCGCAGCACCGGCGCACAGCACGAGCTGGACCTCGGGGGGCAGCTGGAGGGCGGCGCGCAGCAGGTAGGGCACACCCTTCTGGCGGGTCACGCGACCCACGAAGACCACCGAGGGACGGGCGGGGTCGATCCCGTACTCCGCGAGGACGTCCGTGTCCTGGTCCTGGTGCCACTGGGAGACGTCGATGCCGTTGTGGACGGTGTGCACGCGCTCGGGGTCCACGTTGGGGTAGGAGCGCAGGATGTCCTGGCGCATTCCCTCGGACACGGCGATGATCGCGGCGGCGGCCTCGTAGGAGGTCTTCTCCGCGAAGGAGGAGATCCGGTACCCGCCGCCGAGCTGCTCGGCCTTCCAGGGGCGAAGGGGCTCCAGGGAGTGGGCGGAGAGCACGTGGGGGATGTCGTACATGAGGGAGGAGAGGTGTCCGCCCATGTTGGCGTACCAGGTGTGGGAGTGGACGAGGTCCGCGCCCTCGACGTCCTGGATCATGGTGAGGTCCACGCCGAGGGTCTGGACGGCGGCGTTGGCGGCGACCAGTTCGGTGGGAACGGGGTAGGCCGTGACGTGGGCGCCGTGGAAGTCGGGTTCGCGGGGCTCGCCGAAGCAGCGGACGTTGAGGTCCACGAGCGGTGCGAGCACGCGGGAGAGCTCGGCCACGTGCACCCCC
Organism: Kocuria salsicia; assembly: GCF_039532055.1. NCBI lineage: Bacteria > Bacillati > Actinomycetota > Actinomycetes > Micrococcales > Micrococcaceae > Kocuria > Kocuria salsicia. The sequence continues at coordinate 323,269 of NZ_BAAARF010000003.1, forward strand.
GCTCCCCCGTAGATGGCCGGCGGGAATTCTTTGCTCAGGATGTCTACTCGCACAGTGTGAGCGTACTGCACATCACACGGGCTCCACGGGCGACGGGAGCCGCGCGGCGAGCGCAACACGTCGGCAACACTTGGGTTGGCGTGGTGGCGCGGTGCTCCGGGTGGGAGACAATGGCGGGAACGACCAGTCAATGTCGACGCCGCGTCGTGGTCCTTGGGGCCCTGACCCGCTCGGGAAGTGAGAGGTACTAATGTCACGACACAAGAAGGTCCTTGCCATCGTCTTGGCGGGCGGTGAGGGCAAGCGTCTGATGCCGCTGACCGAGGACCGGGCGAAGCCCGCGGTGCCGTTTGCGGGTGGCTACCGTCTGATCGATTTCGCTCTGTCCAACCTGGTGAACTCCGGGTACCTGCAGATCGTGGTGCTGACGCAGTACAAGTCGCATTCGCTGGACCGTCACCTGTCCGAGACGTGGCGGCTTTCCACGCAGCTGGGCAACTACGTGACGTCCGTGCCGGCGCAGCAGCGCCGCGGCAAGGATTGGTTCCTGGGTTCGGCGAACGCGATCTACCAGTCCATGAACCTGATCGACGATGCGGATCCGGACATCGTGGTGGTGGTGGGTGCGGACCACGTGTACCGGATGGACTTCTCGGACATGGTGCGCAAGCACGTGGAGTCCGGGGCGAAGGCCACGGTGGCCGCGGTGCGTCAGCCCATGGAGATGGTGAAGTCCTTCGGTGTGATTGAGACGGACGAGCAGGATCCCACGCGGATCGCGCGGTTCGTGGAGAAGCCGGACACGACGACGCCGCTTGCGGACGATCCGAACTCGTTCCTCGCGTCCATGGGCAACTACGTCTTCGACCGGGATGCCCTCGTGGAGGCGCTGCGCACCGACAACCGCAAGGCGGACACCCACCACGACATGGGCGGGGACATCATGCCGTACTTCTCCGAGCGCGGTGAGGCGCGGGTCTACGACTTCACGCACAACGACGTCCCGGGCTCCACGGAGCGCGACCGCCAGTACTGGCGGGACGTGGGCACATTGGACTCGTACTACGACTCGCACATGGACCTGATCCGGCCGCTGCCGGTGTTCAACCTGTACAACTACGACTGGCCCATCTACACGCACCAGATCATGGCCCCGCCGGCCAGGACGGTGCGCGGGCCCAATGGCCAGGCGGGTGTGGCGTTCGATTCCATCGTCTCCCCCGGTGTGCTGATCACTGGCGGCCACGTGGGCTCCTCGGTGCTGTCCCCCAAGGTGAAGGTGGGGCACGACGCCCGGGTCACGGAGTCGGTGCTGATGCAGAACGTGCAGATCGGTGCCGGCGCCACGGTGCACCGCTGCATCCTGGACAAGAACGTGGTGGTTCCTCCGGGGACCACGGTGGGCCTGGACCGCGAGCATGACCTCGCGCGCGGCCTCACGGTCACGGACTCGGGGCTGACGATCGCTCCGAAGAACTATCGCTTCGAGAGCTGAGCGTCCGCTCCCGAGCCGCCTGCGCCCCGTCACGGATTCGCGTCCGTGGCGGGGCGTTCGCGTGTCCGGTCGGTGCTGGTGTGGCCGTCCCGCCCCGCCTGTCACAGGCCCTGAGCCGGTCTCCTGCCGCGGGCCCGGTACTCGGCCGCGAGGGCGGTGAGGAGGCCGACGCCGACGCGGGGCGCGCGGCGGCGTCGTGGGATGCGGGTCACGCGTGTGTGGTGGTGCCTACACTGGGGCCATGGTATCCAGCCTGACCAGAGACGAAGCGACGACCAGAGCCGAGCAGATCAGGGTGGTGGACTACCGGGTCACGGTGGACCTGTCCGGGGCGGAGGACCCGCAGCGCGCCACTTTCGGCTCGGAGGTCACGGTGCGTTTCACCGCGGACGAGGGTGCGGAGTCCTTCATCGACTTCGTGCACGAGTCGGTGAGCAGCGTGGAGCTCAACGGCGAGCTGCTGGACGTGGACGACGTCGTGGAGGGTTCCCGGATCCGCCTGCCCGAGCTGGGTGAGGCGAACGAGTTGCGGGTGGTGGGGCGTGCCCTGTATTCCCGCTCCGGCGAGGGCCTGCACCGCTATGTGGACCCGCAGGACGGCAGTGTCTACATCTACACGCAGTACGAGCCGGCAGACTGCCGCCGGGTCTTCGCGGTGTTCGAGCAGCCGGACCTCAAGGCCGAGTTCCACTTCACGGTGCTCACACCGCAGGGCTGGCTGGCGGCGTCCAACGGCGAGCACCTGGGGGCCCAGCCGAGTGATGACGGGGACGTCCCCGGTGCGTTGAGCCACGAGTTCGCGCCCACCCAGCGGATCTCCAGCTACATCACCACCGTCCTCGCCGGGCCCTACGCCCGCGTCACGGACGAGTGGACGGGCACTGACCCCCAGGGCGAGTCCGTGAGCATCCCGCTGGCGCTGTACTGCCGCCGGGCGCTCGCCGAGGCCATGGACGCCGAGGAGATCTTCGCGCTCACCAAGCAGGGCCTGGACTTCTTCCCGAAGCTCTTCGCGTTCGCCTACCCGTTCGGCAAGTACGAGCAGGCGTTCGTGCCGGAGTACAACCTGGGTGCCATGGAGAACCCCGGGATGGTGACGTTCACCGAGGACTACCTCTTCCCGTCCGGGGCCACCCGCGCGCAGCGGGCGGGCCGGGCCAACACGCTGATGCACGAGATGTCCCACATGTGGTTCGGTGACCTGGTGACCATGCGCTGGTGGGACGACCTCTGGCTGAAGGAGTCCTTCGCCGAGTTCATGGGCGCCTACGCGTGCGTCCACGCCACCGAGTACACGGACGCGTGGGTCACCTTCGCCCTGGCGCGCAAGGAGTGGGCGTACCGCCAGGACCAGCTGCGCACCACACACCCGATCGTCGCGGACATCGTGGACCTCGAGGCCGCGCGGCAGAACTTCGACGGCATCACCTACGCCAAGGGCGCCTCGGTGCTCAAACAGCTGGTGGCCTTCGTGGGGGAAGAGTCCTTCATGGACGCGTGCCGCGCCTACTTCCGCCGCTTCGCATTCCGCAATACTGACCTCTCCGACTTCCTGGACGTGCTCGACGAGGCCTGCGACCACGACGTGCGCGCCTGGGCCCAGCTGTGGCTGCACACCACCGGTGTCCCGGTGCTCGCCCTGGACGCGCCCGACTCCACGGGGCACGACGCCGCTGCACCTGCGGGCCCGAGCCTCACCCAGGCCGCCTCGCCCTTGCGCCCGCACGTCCTGACCGTGGGCGTCTACGGACGCACCTCGGACGGAGGCCCCGTCACGGTGAGCGGGCGCGCCGAGGTGCGCGTGCCCGCCGAGAACGGTCCGACTCCCCTGCCGGAGGCCGTGACCGCGGCGCTCACCGGTGGACAGGCCGTGCGCGACCCGTTCGTGCTCGTGAACGACACGGACCTCACCTACTGCCTGGCCCACCCGGATGCGCGCTCCCTGCAGCGGCTCGGCCACGCCGTGGCGGAGGTCGAGGACCCCCTGGCCCGCGCCGTCGCCCACTCCCAGCTGTGGGCCGCGGTCCGCGATGGCCGTTCCCACCCCGGGGACTACGTCCGCATGGTGGCCGAGCGGTGCACCGGGGAGAGCCACGCGGCGATCCTCACCACCGTGCTGGACCACGCGCACCAGGCACTGGGCGAGTACGTCCCCGCGCCCCACCGTGTGAACCTGCGCCGTGTGCTCCTCGACGCCCTGCGGGACGCGCTGCTCGCGGCGGCCCCCGGCTCGGACGGGCAGCTGATCCTCGCCCGGGCCTTCGCACGCGAAGCCGCCCGGGACGGCACCTACGCCCGGCACATCCAGGAGTTGCTCGGTGGCACCCGCGTGGTCGAGGGACTGCCCCTGAGCCCCCAGCTGCGCTGGTCGCTGCTCACCGCCGTGACCGCTACGGGCCACAGCACCATGTCCGAGCTGCGCACCGAGCACGCCCAGGACCCCACTCGCGACGGCCACCTGGGCCACCTCCAGGCGCTCGCGGCCATGCGCTCGGACCGGGCCAAGCAGCAGGCGTGGGAGCGGATCCTCTCGGGCGAGCTGTCCAACGACGAACTCAGCGTCACGATCGCCGGCTTCCAGCTGGCCTCCCCCACGGTGCTGCGCCGCTACGAGGACGCCTACTTCGCAGGTGTCGCGCAGTGGTGGGACGAGCGCTCCATGGAGATCGCCACCCGCATGGTCCGCGGCCTCTACCCGCGCGCCCTGGACGTGCGCGCCGCCGGTGCGGACGTCGTGGACGGGCACCGCGTGGTGCGCGCCACCCAGCGGTGGCTCGAGGCGCACGGGGACGCCCCGGCCGCGCTGCGACGAATCATGACGGAGCTGCTGGACGAGGCCCGGCGCTCGGTGGACCTGCAGGCACGGTGCCTGGCCCGGTGAACCGCGGTCGGGGCGTCCACACAGTGGATGAACCTCGATGCGCAGGGATCAACGGATAGCATGTGGTGACACGCCGCGGGTGGACACCCGACGGCGCTACAGCGAGGGAGACCATGACCGATTACGCGCTCAACGACCGGGGGTCCTTGGACGTCGTCACCGAGAACTTCTACGACACGGAGATCATGCGCGTGTTCGGCGGGCTCTCCGTGGGCCGCGCGCAGTCGTGGAACGGTTTCGCGGCGCTGGTCCCGGAGCCTGACAACCCCTTCGACCCCCGCACCGTGTCCGTGCGCGTGGGCGAGAACAAGGTGGCCCACCTCAGCGCCCCGGACGCCCACCGCTACTGGCACCCGATCTCGCGCGTGATCGCCTCTGGCTACACCCCCGTGGTGCCCCTGCACCTTGAGGCCGAGCTGCAGCGGGAGGACGGCGTGGCGGAGGTGGACGCCCGCGCGGTGATCGACATCGCTCCCCCGGACATGCTCTTCCCCCTGAACACCGGCCCGGCCCAGGCGGCGGTGCTCCCCCAGGGCTCCTCCATCAAGGTGCTGGACGAGCAGGAGTTCGCGGAGTACCTGCACTCGATCGTCCCCGCCTCCGGCGAGGGCCGCGTGATCCTCACCCTCGAGGTCAACAAGGTCCGCAACAGCCACGGCGTCACCGTGGACACTGTGGACGTGCTCTACGAGCGCAAGCAGGTGGGGCGGCTGTCCACGCAGATGTCCCAGCAGTTCATCCCGATCATCCACTACGTGTTCGAGCACGACCTGCTCACCGCAGTGTGGGGGACAATTCGTGGCTCTTCGTTCGAGGTGTCCATGACCCTGCAGGCCGCCCGAGCCTCCGAGGTGCCGGCCCAGTGGTTCGAGGAGCTGCCCAACGACGTCCCTGAGCTGCTCCCGGACGCCGAGCACTTCGACGTCCCCCCGGCCTACGTGGCCGTGGAGTCGGACCGCGGACGCAACGCGAAGAAGTGGCGCAAGGGCTTCACCGCCGCCTCCCGCGCGGAGCACGCCGAGGCCCCCGCGTTCACGAAGGACAAGCCGGTGAGCGGGCCCGACCAGGCGCAGGCCGCCACGGGAGGATCCTCCCCGACCAGGGCGGCAGGAGTGACGGGCGGGCTGAAGCCGCTCGTCACGGGGCTGCTGATACTGACCGTCATCCTGGTGGTGCTCGGCGTGGTGCTGCTCGGCGTGGAGCCCCTGGCCACCACGCTCGTGCTGATCGTGGCCGTAGCCACCGGGTTCATGGCCGTCTACCTCCACAAGACGCTGTAAAGGGTCCTTCCACCCGTATGATTTCCCGCCGAGAACGGTTCCTGCAGATCGTCGAAGTGCTCACCAAGCACGGCTTCGGCTTCACCCTGGGCGGTTTGAAACCCCAGTGGCGCGCCCCCCTGGCCCGGGTCAAGCTGATCGACCCAGGAACGCTGCACACCCAGCCCGAGCACCTGCGCATGGCGCTGGAGGAGCTGGGCCCCACCTTCATCAAGCTCGGCCAGCTCGCCTCCACCCGCCCGGACCTGATGCCCCCGGGGTACTCGGAGGAGCTGCTGAAGCTGCAGGACCACACCCCGCCCATCCCCGTGGAGCAGATCCGCGCGATGATCGAGGCGGAGCCGGACTCCACGGCGGAGGAGATCCTCACCCACATCGATCCCACGCCCGTGGCCACCGGTTCCATCGGCCAGGCCCACGCCGCCACGTTCGAGGGTCGGCAGGTGATCGTGAAGGTCCAGCGCCCGGGTGTCACCGACGAGGTCAACCGAGACCTGGAGATCCTCACGGACATGGCCTCGTGGGTCTCACGCTACTGGAGGGCCGCGCAGGACTACGACGTCCAGGGAATCGTGGAGGAGTTCAGCTCCTCGCTGCGGGACGAGCTCGACTTCATCCAGGAGGCCCGCAACGCGCAGCGCATGGCCGAGAACTTCTTGGGCCACCCCCAGATCCACATCCCAGAGATCTTCTGGGAGGCCACGAGCTCCCGTGTGCTCACCATGGAGCGGATGTTCGGGGTCAAGATCAACAACTACGAGGCTCTCGAGGCCGAGGGCATCGACCGCCACCTGCTGGCCAAGGAAGCCACGGACGCCATCTGCAAGATGGTCTTCGAGGACGGCTTCTTCCACGCAGACCCCCATCCCGGTAACCTCTTCGTGGAGCCGGACGGACGGATCGGAATCATCGACTTCGGCATGGTGGGCAACCTGACCGAGGAGTTCCGGGACCACCTCATCACCCTGCTGCTGGGCGTGGTGCAGGACAATCCGCGCCGGGCGGCCACCGGCCTGCTGGGTCTCACCGACAGCGGCGAGCACGACATCGCCAAGCGGGAGATTGAGAAGGACGTGGCGGTCATGATGCGCCGCTACGCCAACAAGCCGCTCGAAGAGGTGCGGGTGGGTGCGCTGATGGCGGACCTGATCTCCGTGCTGCGCCACCACAAGCTGCAGCTGCCCCGCCAGTCCGCACTGTTGCTGCGCATGCTCGTGACCGCCGAGTCCATGGGCACGGGTCTGGATCCCGGCTTTGACCTGGTCTCCTCCGTGCAGCCCTACGCGGAGCGGTTCATCATGCACAGGCTCTCCCCCGAGATGCTGCTCAACCGGCTGCGGTCCTCGGTGGAGGACGCCGTGCAGATGGGGGTGGACGTCCCCGAGTACGTGCGACGCTTCATCGTGGTGCTCGAGCGCGGTGGCTTCGACGTCCACCTGCGCACGGACGAGCTAAACCCCCTGGTCAAGAGCGGTGCCAAGATCGGGCACCACGTGGTGGCCGGCGGCGTGATCGCCGCGACGATCAACGGCACAGCGCACATCATCGCCTCGGACCCGGAACGGTGGCAGAAGTACCACACGCCGTTGATCGTGGGGGGCATGTCCACCGTGGGGGTGCTCAGCGGCTACCTCGCGATCTCCTCCAACGTGGACCGGGTGCGCCACCTGGCGCGGGTGCTGCGGGGCAGCAAGACGAAGAAGACGGTGCGCTGAGCGGGCGAGTCGGCCGCGCGGCGGCGTCATCCCCGGGGCGGACGCGGAGGGTGGGTACTCAGTCGGTGGGGGCCTCGGCCGTCGGCACCTGGTCCTGCGCCGAGGACGACGCCGCCCCGGCCCGCGCCCGCTCGCGCGCCTCCGCGAGGTCCTGGGTGGTCACGGGCAGGGGCTGGCCGGCGGCGAAGGCGCGAAGTGCGTCCGTGGTGGCCACCTGGGTGCGGCGCACGTACTTCAGCCCCGGGGTGTGCTGGGTGATGGTCGCGTAGGCGAGCCCGGGCTGCTTGAGGTTGGCCACCAGGGCGCACAGCACACCCATCCCCTCGGGGGTGAGCAGCGTCTCCAGGGAATTCGCCTCCACAGCCATGACGGCACGGTCCCCGTTGAACAGCTCGTAGTAGGGGCCGAAGTCGTCCTCGACGTAGCGGACGCGGACGTCCGGGTGGTTGGCGAGGTAGACCCCGGCCACACTCACCCCCATGATGACGTCCGTGAGGTGGTGGAGCATGGCGGTGACTGTGAGGTACTCCTGGGCGGCTCGGCGCCCGCGGAGCCGGATGCCGTGGGTGGCGGCCGCTCGGACCTCGATGCTGAACGTGGAGGGGCCCATCTGCCTGATGGTGAAGTCCTGCGTGAACCCGGACAAGGAGTCCTCCGCGAAGCCCAGGACACGCTTGGTGAGCAGCTGCAGTCCGGTGAAGCTCTCGCGGGTCTGCGCCTGGGGAAGTGGAAGCTGCCGCCCCTCGGCGTCGCGGTAGGTCACCAGGACCGACACGTGGGGGGTTCGGGAGCGCGCTGCCAGGGGGTTGCGTGCCACGGTATCTTCCTTCGGATCTCTGAACCTGTCAATGAATGTCACGTGCCATGAGACATGAGGCGTGACCCGAGCTGCAGGGAATTCGGATCGCGCGACGGGGGGGGTGCTCGCGTCCGGTCCTGCATTCGTATGCACACAGTGTAGGTGAGGCTGACTAGGGGAAACACCATTTTTCACCCCCGATGCTGTCGCCACTATGGTGGACATCGGGTGCGGCACAGATCACTGGGGCGCGGGAGCGTCCCCTAGACTGTTGCGGGGCGGTAGCGGCCGCCGAAAATGACGATCCACATGCGGCGCCGGTGCGCATTCGGCCCGAGACAAGGATGGACTCCAGTGTTCACGATCATGCCGATCTATGGCACGCGCCCGGAAGCCATCAAGATGGCACCCATCGTCAAGGTGCTGCAGGACAGCCCGGACTTCGAGTGCGTGGTCACCGTGACCGGCCAGCACCGGGAGATGCTGGACCAGGTCAACGAGATCTTCGACATCACCCCGGACCACGATCTGAACATCATCCAGCCGCGCCAGACCCTCAACGGTGTGCTGACCCGCACGGTCGAGGGTCTGGACAGGATCTTCGAGGACACTCCCCCGGACGCCGTGGTGGTCCAGGGTGACACCACCACCTCCACCGCTGCGGCGATCGCCGCGTTCTACCGCGGGATCCCCGTGATCCACGCCGAGGCCGGGCTGCGTTCCTTCAACCTGTTCTCCCCGTTCCCGGAGGAAGCCAACCGCAAGATCACCTCGCAGATCACGTCCCTGCACCTGGCCCCCACGACCACGTCCAAGGAGAATCTCCTGCGCGAGGCCATCGCGGAGGAGGACATCGTGGTCACGGGCAACACCGTGATCGACGCTCTGCTGCACACCGTGGAGCAGCAGCTGCCCTTCACGGACCCCCAGCTCGAGAAGATCGCGTCCTCCGGCACGCGTGTGCTGCTGGTGACCACGCACCGTCGTGAGAACCAGGGCGAGGCGATGCGCGGCGTCGGACGCGCCCTGGCCCGGATCGCGGACGCGGAACCCGAGCTGACCATTGTGCTGCCCGCCCACCGCAACCCGGTGGTGCGCGAGGCGGTGCTGCCGGCCATCGAGGGCAAGTCCAATGTGGTCGTGACCGAGCCGCTCGCCTACGGCGAGTTCACCCGCATGCTGTCCGTGGCGCACGTGGTGCTGACCGACTCCGGCGGGGTGCAGGAGGAAGCGCCGTCGCTTGGCAAGCCCGTGCTCGTGATGCGCGAGAACACCGAGCGCCCCGAGGCCGTGACGGCCGGGACCGTGAAGCTCATCGGTACGGACGAGGAGCGGATCGTGACCGAGGTGGACCGGTTGCTCAACGACGATGCCGCATACCACGAGATGGCCAACGCCGTGAACCCCTACGGTGACGGCAAGGCCGCCGAGCGCTCCCTGGCCGCGATCGAGCAGATGTTCGGTGTGGGGCAGCGGATCGCGGACTTCGAGTCCCAGGCCTGAGCCCGCTCCTCCCCCACTCCCCGCCCCCCCCCCCCGAAGGGAATTCATCATGCGCATGACCGTCATCGGAACCGGCTACCTCGGCGCTACCCATGCCGTGGCCATGGCCGAGCTCGGACACGAGGTCCTCGGGCTGGACGTGGATCCCGGGAAGATCGCGAAGCTCTCCGCCGGCAAGGTGCCGTTCCACGAACCGGGACTGCCCGAGCTGCTGCGCACGCACGTGGCGTCGGGAGCGGTCCGCTTCACCACCTCCTACGAGGAGGCCGGGGCGTTCGGGGACGTCCACTTCATCGGGGTGGGCACGCCGCAGAAGCGCACGGGCCACGCGGCAAACATGACCTACGTGGATGCCGCCGTGGAGCAGATTGCGCGCGCCGCGGACCACGACTGCGTGATCGCGGGCAAGTCCACGGTGCCGGTCGGTTCCGCGGCCCGTCTGCAGGCGGTGGCCCGAGCGGCGTCGCGCCCCGGGGTCACCGTGGATCTCGCGTGGAACCCCGAGTTCCTGCGCGAGGGCCACGCGGTGCAGGACACACTGCGTCCGGACCGCATGGTACTGGGCGTGGAGCAGGACGACGCCGCCCGGCCCACCTCCGGCGCGCAGCGCGCCGAAGCTGCACTGCGTGAGGTCTACGCGCAGCAGCTGGCCGCGGAGACCCCGTTCATCGTGACCGACTACGGGACGGCCGAGCTGGTGAAGGTGGCCGCGAACAGCTTCCTGGCCACCAAGATCAGCTTCATCAACGCGCTGTCCGAGATCACGGAGACCGTGGGCGGGGACATCCGCACTCTCGCGGACGCCATCGGCCTGGACGAGCGGATCGGACGGAAGTTCCTCAACGCCGGAGTGGGCTTCGGCGGCGGGTGCCTTCCCAAGGACATCCGCGCGCTGCGGGCCAGGGCCTCCGAACTGGGACTCGACCAGTCCCTGCGCTTCCTGGCCGAGGTGGACGACATCAACCTGCGACGCCGCGAGCACACCGTGCAGCTGACCGTGGCCGAGTGCGGCGGATCGGTGCACGGGGCGCAGATCGCGGTGCTCGGTGCGGCGTTCAAGCCCGACTCCGACGACGTCCGGGACTCCCCCGCCCTGGACATCGCCGCCCGCCTGCACTCCATGGGCGCGGACGTGCGCCTCTACGACCCCCAGGCCAACGCCAACGCCGCCCAGCGCTACCCCCGGCTGGACTACGTGGACTCCCTCGACGCCGCCGTCACCGGTGCACAGGTCACCCTGCTGCTCACCGAGTGGCGGGAGTTCCGGGAGATGGACCCCCTGTACGTTAAGTCGCTCGTGGAGTCCCCCAAGGTGATCGACGGGCGGAACGTGCTGGACCCCGATGCGTGGCGTGACGCCGGGTGGCGGTATGTGGCGTTGGGGCGGCGGGGTTGACGCGCCCCACGAAAGGACTTCACGACACCATGCCTGATCTCACGACACGACCGGTTCACACCGTGACGCTCGACGAGCTGCCTGTCGTGGCACCGGACCTCCTCGACCAGCACCAGCAGTTGCGAATTGATGTGCTCGCCAACGGACATGTGTTGCCTTTCCTCGTTCACAGGAAAGAGGCCGCCGAGGGAGTCGTCGTGTTCGGCAACGGGGCGGTAAACCACGACATTGCCAATGGGGAGCCGGTGTTTCAACGATCTCGGTGGACGGGGAAACTGGCTCAGCACGCCATCTTCTCGTGTGATCCCGGAACGGTGGGTACGTTGAGGTTGTCACTGGCATGGGGAAATGCGGGCCCCGAGTACTGGGCCGTGTATGACATCGGGCGGGCTGTACGTGTTCTCAGTACAGCTCTGGGAGTCCCGGGGGCAGACCGGCGCCTCTACTACGGTTCCTCGGCGGGTGGATTCCTTTCGCTGGCGTTGCTGGCGGGTGACCGCAGTGCGCGTGCCATCGTCAACAACGCCCAGTTCGACTGGACCCGGTGGATGCCGGGTGACGTCAACAGGCTGAGAGAAGTCCACTTCAACAACCGGCTTCCAGCAGACCTTCGACGAACGAACCCGTTGCGCACGAACGTCCTCAACCTCTTCAAGAAGCGCAGGCTGAAAGCGCGCCTCGACTACTACGTCAATATCAGCTCCAAGCACGACCGCGAGGTCGATCTTCCCATGATGCAGAAGTACGTCAAGGACAATGCGGCCCTGGCGTCCAGCATCCGGATCATTGAGTACTGCGACATGCAGGCGGGTCACAACCCGCTGCCCATGGAGCTGACCGCAGACATCATCAACACGGGAATCCTGCGCCTCTGAACCGCATGAACGCGGCTCACCCGGCTGGACGGGGCAACTCCACCTCGTCAGACACCTCAAGGCTGGCCGTGACCGACATGATCGAGATCCGTTCCGTCGACCAAGGCGAGGGCACACTCACCGTGAAGCGCCCTGGGTTTCGTTCCGACCTACTTCCTCAAGGAGGATCGGATCGTGCCCCAGAAGTACACCCCCGAGTTCAAGGCGCGAGCCCTGAAGCTCATCGAAGAACGCGTCCGTGCCGAGCAGTGCTCTGGCTGGGTCGCCTGCACCGCCGTCGGTGAAGCCCTCGGCGGAATCTCACCGCACACGCTGAGGAACTGGTGGAAGCAGGACCGCATCGATCAGGGCGAGGCTCCAGGGCTGAGCACCGCTGAAGCCGAGGAGATCACCAAGCTGCGCAGAGAGAACCTTGAGCTGCGCCGCGCGAACGAGATCCTGCGCAAGGCTTCGGCTTTTTTCGCAGCGGAGCTCGACCGCCCCACGACGAGATGATCGCGTTCATCGATATGCATCGTGATCAGTTCGGGGTCGAGGCCATCTGCCGCACGCTGAGTGCAACGGAGTGTGGGTTCATCACCTCGCGCGGCTACCGCGCCGCGAAGACCAGGCCCGCCTCTGAGCGGTCTGTGCGAGACGCGATGCTCGGGCAGGAGATCAGGCGGGTCCATGTCGAGAACTACAGCGTCTACGGCGTCAGGAAGATGCACCAGGCCATGCGTCGGGCCAGCTGGGAGATCGGCCGGGACCAAGTAGCCCGCCTCATGCGTGCCGCCGGGCTGCAGGGCGTGAGGCGAGGGCGCAAGCCGATCACGACGAAGCCTGCCCGCGAGCCGGATGCCCGCCCTGACATGGTCGAGCGCCGCTTCACGGCGGATCGGCCGCATCGGCTCTGGGTCGCTGACATCACCTACGTGAGGATCCTGGGTGGGTTCTGCTACGTCGCTTTCATCACCGACGTCTACTCCCGGCGCATCGTCGGGTGGGCCGTCTCGGGCAGCCTTCACACTGCGGGGCTGCCGTTGCTGGCCCTGGAGCACGCGCTGTTGAGCACGGGAGCCAGCCGGGGCCGGGAAGGTCTGGTCCATCACTCAGACCGCGGCTCCCAGTACGTCTCTCTGGCGTATTCGGACGCGCTCATCACCGCCGGGGTGAGCGCCTCGGTGGGCACCGTGGGCGACTCCTACGACAACGCCCTGGCCGAGACCGTGAACGGGCTCTACAAAGCCGAACTCATTCACGCCAAGCGGATCTGGGAGTCCGTCGAGGCGGTCGAGCTGGCCACGATGGGGTGGGTGCACTGGTGGAACACGGCCCGCCTCCATGAAGCCCTCGGCTACTGCACTCCCGCGGAGGTCGAGGCGGCCTACACTCACGACCAGGATTCAGCGCCCGTTGCGTCCTGACCTCGGAACGAAACCCAGGGCGCTTCAGAGTACGCGCAGTACAGGATGCGTTGCCGCTCGGGCAGGTACGCCGCACCGCGGGAGCGCGGGGGCACGAGTCGCGCCGCAGTGCGGTCCAGTGCCACGGTGCCCAGGATGCGGTCCGTCAAGTAGCGCTGTTTCTCGGTGAGATCCGGCAGCAGGCCGCGGTGGCGGTCGACCAGTTCCGCCGCACGTGTGATGTTCCCTTCGCGGTACCACAGCCGGTTGAGAGCAGCGGACAAGTGCGCCGCGGTGGGCTCGGCCTCCAGGGTGGCCAGGACGTCCTCGAGGGAGTGCTCGACCTCTGCGGTCGGTTCGGTACCGGCCGACGACGCGTGGGGCGTCTGGTTCGACGGGCCGGTGGCCGCGGCGTCGTCGTGAACCCGGGTTGCCGGGCTCGTGGCGGCCGCCGACATACCGTCGTCGGTCGGCGCCACGTCGTCGACCGGGGCCCTGGTTCCCTCGCTGGCGGGTTCCGCGCCGGACTCCGACGCCCGCTCCTCCGTAGTCGTCGACGAGGCGGCCAATGTGCGGTTCTGCGCGGTGAGCTTCTCGATCCGGGACCGGTCCGTGGCGACCGCGGCCTCCAGGGACCGGATCCTGCGTTGTGCTGCTTCCAGCTGATCGAACGTGCCACGCGGATCCCGGGCGACCTGGCGGTACACCAGTTCCCGCAACCGGGCTGGGTCGCGGCGTTCGTCTGGATGCATGGGGGTGCTCCTGGGGGATACGGCGCGCCGGGGGGGAGGCGCGAGAAGACGATGCGGGGGCGGGGACGGTGCTCCCACCGCCCTCGCGTCAGTGGCTCAGCGCCACAGACCCTTCGTGTCCACCACGGCCTTGCCCTTGAGCGCGGTGGCCGGCAGGGTCTTGAACTCGTCGTGGTCCACGAGCAGCAGGACCACGTCCGCGCGCTCGATCGCGTCCTGGTAGTCGGCGAACTCCACGTTGCCCAGACCCTGCAGGGCCTTGGGCAGTTCCTTGACGTTGGGCTCCACGGCCAGCACGGTCGCGCGGCTCACGTGCTGCGCCAGGTCCTTGGTGATGTTCATGGCCGGGGACTCGCGCAGGTCGTCGATGTTGGCCTTGAACGCGAGGCCCAGGGCCGCGATCACCGGGGACTCCACATGGGAGCAGGCTTCCTCCACCTTGGAGATGACCCACTTGGGCTTGCCGTCGTTGACCTCGCGCGCGGTGCGGATCAGGTTCGAGTTCTCACGGTCCGCCGCCACGATGAACCAGGGGTCCACGGCAATGCAGTGCCCGCCCACGCCGGGGCCCGGCTGCAGGATGTTCACGCGCGGGTGGTGGTTGGCCAGCTCGATGAGCTCCCACACGTCGATCCCCAGGTTGTCCGCGATCAGGGAGAGCTCGTTGGCGAACGCGATGTTCACGTCACGGAAGCTGTTCTCCGTGAGCTTGGACATCTCCGCCGTGACATCGTCTGTCTCGAGCAGCGCGCCCTCGCAGAAGGACGCGTAGACCTCGCGGGCGCGGCGGGCGGCCTCGGGGGTGCGGCCGCCGATGATGCGGTCGTTGGTGATCAGCTCTTCCAGGGCCTTGCCGGGCAGGATGCGCTCGGGGCAGTACGCGAAGTGCACGATCGGCTTGCCGTCCGCACCGTCCTGGGAGAGGTCCGGGCGCAGCTCCATGATCTTGGCCGCAAGCTTCTCGGTGGTGCGCGGCGGGGAGGTCGATTCCAGGATCACGGTCTCGTCACCGCGCAGCTGCGGGGCGATCGACTCCGCGGCGGACATGATGTAGGTCAGGTCCCCCTCGTAGTTCTCCTTGAAGGGGGTGGGCACGGCGATCACGAACGCGTCACCGTGCTGCATCTCGGTGGTGGCGGTGAGTCGGCCGCTGCTCACGGCCTGCTTCAGCTGCTCCTCCAGACCGGGCTCCACGATGGTGACCTCACCGCGCTGGATCCGCTCGACCGCCGAGGCGTTGACGTCCACACCGTGGACCCGCACCCCGTGGTTCGCCATCACCACGGCGGTGGGCAGGCCGATGTAGCCCAGCCCCACGAAGACGACTTCCAGCGGTTCACTCATTGACACACCTCATCTGGTCGGCGCGCAGCCCCGTGCGGGCGCACGCGTGGTTCTCGTTCGAGACAACGGGAATTCGAAAAATCATATCGTCACGTGCTTTTTATTGTCCCCGAAAAGTACGACCTCGCCTGTAGCCAGCGCTGCGGCGTCGGACACCTGCCACGTGTGAGTGTGTGCGCCGCGGAACTGCACGAAGTTGAAGCGGTCCGCAGAGTAGATCGTGTAGCCGGCCTCGCGCACCGCCGCGAGGAACGATGTGTCCTCCCCCGTGCTGCGCCGTTGGAACGGGATCTGGCGGAAGACCTCGCGTCGGCCGGTGATGGTGGGGCCCATGACGAAGTCCGTGTACCGGTGCTCGCGGCGGGGAAAGCGCAGCAGCGTGGCGTCCTGGGACTGCACGTGCATGTAGTGCGCCTGCTTTCCCACCACGTCCGCGTTCGCGTAGGACAGGGCGTCCAGCAGGTCGGCGAGGTAGCGCGGCGCGTAGTAGTCGTCGTCGTCCATCTTGGAGAGCACGTCCCCGGTGGCGTGCTCCACGGCCAGGTTGAGGCAGTCCCCCAGGGTCAGCGAGGCGTCCGCGGCCACGATGGTGACCCGCAGGCCAGAGTCGTGAACGGCGTCGGCCACGGCCCTCGTCGAGGGCGCGAAACCGTGGGCCACGAGGACGACGTCCAGCGTCACATCCCGCTGCGCGGCGATCCCCGCCAGGGCGGTGGCCACGCGGTCGGGGCGGTTGGTGCACAGCAGCGCCGTCACGGTGGGGCGCACTCGGGCGACGGCGAGCTGCGGGGCCGCGCGCTCGAGCACCGTCTCCACGCGGTGCGTGTAGGTGTGCTTGGCCCAGATCTCGCGCTGGGCGCGGTGCACCATCCGGTCCGCGAGCTCCGGGCTGCGCACGAGGGCGCGGATCACGTGAGCGGCGTGCTCACGGTCTGCAACCACGGAGAGCTGGTCCTGCGTGAAGTACCGTCGCACGGCTTCGGACGGGGTGGACACCACCGCGGTGCCGCACGCGGTGATCTCGAAAATCCGCCGAGCGCACATGGACGGCGAGTCCACCACGGAGTTCACATTGAGGAAGACCTTGTACGCGCGGTAGGCGGTGAGCATCTGGTCGTAGCCCAGGGTACCGACGACGTGGCGGTCCAGGGGCGCGGGAAACTGGTAGCGCCCGTCGTGTCCGAGATAGCGGGAGAAGATCTCCAGTCCGGTCTCGAGCGTTGGCGAGACGTCGTGGGCGCCACCGAGCAGCAGGTCCATCTGCTCGCGCCGCTCGGGGAACTTGTGGGCGAAGTACATGCCGCCGAAGGCGACGTCCCGGACGTGGAAGCCCGTGCGGGGCCGCGCGGGGTTGTGGACAGCCGGCTGGGCCGCGAAGGGCAGCACGCCCACGCGCTCGTGGCCGAGGTCCCTGTGGTAGTCGGGGACCTTGTTGACGTCGGTGGTGAACACAACGTCGAACAGGCGCGCGCACTCCAGGAAGTCCTCGTAGTGCGGCGGGTCCTCCTTGTTCCAGAACACGGTGGGGATCCCCTGCGCACGGCAGTGGCCCACAAGCTCGCGCACGGGTTCCTTCACGCCGGAGGTCCCCGTGAACTGGTACTGCCACTCGTCGTGGTTGCCGTGCCACGCGGACTCCACGAACAGCAGGTCCACGGGCTGGGCAGCCAGTTCGGCGCGCCAGTTCCCGCGGATCAGCTCCACCTGGTTCCACTCGTACTGGAACGCGCGCAGGGAGAAGTCGTCGAGGATGACGGCGGCGGTGACGTCCGCGCGCACGGGCGAACGCTCAGGCCATGCCTGCGGGGCAAAGGAGACCTCCCGCGGCGCGTCCTGGGCCCCGTGCCGGTCACCCTGTCCGGCTCCCGTGCCGGTGACGACGGCGCTCGCGGAGGGCCCCTGGGGCAGGTTCGCCCGCCGCCGGTGGGTCCGCCACTGCGCGAACCCACCGTGGCGCAGGTGCCACAGCTGCGTGCGCAGGTCGCTGCCGCTGCCCCGGGAGCTCATGCGTGCACCTCACGCAACTCGGTGCGTACCACCTGGGACATCAGACGCTGCTTCTCCCGTTCTGCTGCGTGGTTGTTCCCGGCCGCGAGCTGCTTCATGAACGCCTCGTACTCTCGTGTGACGTTGTCCGGGTCCCCGTCCATCAGCAGGTCCCCCTGGTCCAGCCACACCACCCGTGTGCACATCTCGCGCACCTCGGCCATCGTGTGGGACACGAACAGCACGCAGCCGGCCTGCTCCCGGATCTGGGCCATGCGGGCCTGCCCGCGCTCGCGGAACTGGGCGTCCCCGGTGGACAGCGCCTCGTCCAGGATCAGGATGTGCGGGTCCGTCGCCGTGGCCACCGCGAAGCGCAGCCGGGCGGCCATGCCGGAAGAGTACGCCTTCATGGGCCAGTGGATGGCGTTGCCCAGGGCAGCGATCTCCACCAGCTCCGGGAGGATTTCCTGCACGTGACGCGGATCCATCCCCTGGGCCAGGCAGCCCAGGCGAATGTTCTTCTCCCCGGACAGCGCGGGAACCAGCGAGACGTTGACGCCGAGCTTCACGGGGGTGTCCACCGCGTAGACGCGGCCGGAGGTGGGGTTCATCTGACCGGCCACGATGTTCATCAGGGTGGACTTCCCGGACCCGTTGCGTCCGATGAAGCCGACGAACTCGCCCTGGTGCACGGCGAGCGTGAGGTCGTTGACGGCCCGGTTGCGCACCACAGGCGGGCGCCCCAGGGCCTTGCGAGCCCAGCGCACGGGTGCTGGGACGGCCACCTCGTCTCCCCCGCCCGTGGAGGTCACGTTGTAGACCATGCTCACGTGGTCGATCACCACGGCGGGTCCCGTTGCCGCACCCCGCTCCTCCTCGTCGAGGAAGGAGAGGTCTCCGTCCGCGCCGAAGAGCGAGCACAGTGCCCCGTCGTCCCTGAAGTCCTCCACCGGGCCGTCCTCACCGTTCGTCCGCATAGCTCTCCTCGTTGCGCCAGAACGCCAGGAAGCCGACGACGAACACGAGCAGGGAGGCGCAGCTCAGCACGCCCCACGAGGACCACGAGGGCAGCTGCGCCCGCAGCACGAGGTCCCGGCTCATCGCGAGCACCTGGTAGAGCGGGTTGAAGTGGAACAGGGCCAGGATCCGCTCGTCGCTCACGAACCGGGAGGGGTCGTAGAAGATCCCGGAGGAGTACATCCACAGCCGCATGAAGAACGAGAGAATGTTCGCGAGGTCCGGGATCTTGTGCACCGCCGGGGCCAGCAGCATGCCGAAGCCCCAGTTGAAGACGGTCTGCAGCGCGAACACGGGAATCAGCAGCAGCCACGTCCAGGAGATGGGCTCCAGCGGCGGCACGATCAGCAGGAACACGAGAATCGTCCCGAGGGCATACGCCTGGGTGAGGGCGTCCCGCATCACGATGGACAGCGTCAGGGCCGCGCGGGGAAACATGAACCCGCGCACCAGCGCCTTCCCGGACGCCATGGAGCGCGAGACGGACACGACCGAACGGGAGCTGTACATGAACATGGTCAGCCCGAGCACGAGGAACGCCACGAAGTTCTCGATGCCCCGGCCCGTGTGCAGCAGCAGCCCGAAGATCACGTAGAACGTGAGTCCCAGCAGCACGGGGTTCAGCACGATCCACGCCTTGCCCAGGAACGTGTGGTCCTGGCTCACCGCAAGCCGCACGCGAGCGTCGTACGCAATGAAGTGCCGCGAGCCCCACAGCTCGCGGACGTACTCGCGCAGGGGCGGCCGGGCACCCACCGCGTTCATCGCAGCGGGGTCGAAGTGCTCCACGCGTGTGGCCGGAGCGGCCCCGGTGGACCCGTCACCCGCACCGGGTCCCTCGGCCGTGCCGGGGCCAGGGACCTGGTCGGCAGTGGTGCTCATGCGTCGGTCTCCTGCGGTTCGTGGGCTGTTGTGGGGATGTCTCCAGTCAATTCACAGTACCGTGTGGAGGCTTGCTGGGCGATTGCGGCCCACGTGCGGTGTTCACGAACCCATGCACGTGCGGTCAGGGCGAGGTCTGTGGCCTCCCCAGGATCCCGGGCGAGTCGCTCGATGGTCTCTGCGAGCGCACGCGGGTCCTCGGGGGGTGTGAGCAGTCCGGTCTCGCCGTCGCGGACGGTCTCGCGCAGGGCGGGCAGGTCGCTGGCGATCACGGGGGTTGCCGCGGCCATGGCCTCGACGGGTTTCAGGGGGGTCACGGCCCGGGTGACGGAGCGGTCCTTGCGGGGGATGACGAAGGTGTCGAGGGCGGCCGTCCGCGTGGCGGCGTGCTCGCGGGGTACTCGGCCGGTGAAGGTGACGATGTCCTCGATGCCGAGGTCATGGGCGAGGTGCTCGAGGGCGGGCCGGGCCACGCCGTCGCCCACGACCAGCACGCGGAGCTGAGGGATGCGGGTTCGGAGCAGTGCTGCGGCGCGCAGGAGGTCGTCGAGGCCCTCGTAGTCGACCACCGAGGTCGCGGTGCCCACGAGGAAGCGGTCGGTGGGCAGCCCGAGGGTGGCACGGGCGGCGTCGCGGGTCGGGGCGTCCAGGAGGGCGTCGCCCACGGCGTTGGGAGCGAGGTCCACGTGCAGGGGCGCCCCGGCAACGCCGTGCGCGGCGGTTCCGCGCCCGCGGGGGGTGTCGACGGCGTCGTCCGTGGCGTAATCGGCGGCGAGGTCGATGAGGCGTCCGGCCATGGCGGTGCCGAGTGTCACCGTGCGGTCGGCGGACGTGGCTGCCCAGGCCTCCCGGCGCTGGAAGCGCTCGTAGTACGGGGAGGACACGGCCTGTTCGCCGCGGGTGGCGGCCCAGGTGTCCGCGAGCAGGCCGCGGACCTCGTAGACCCACGGGATGCCGAGCGTCCGCGCCACGGCGGCCACAGCGAGCGCGTTGACGTAGTGGCTGGTGGTGTGCAGCACGGCGGGGCGCAGCTCGAGGGCGAGTGCGAGCAGGGCGTCCGCGTGCTGCTGGACGCGTCCCGTGGCGGTGCTGGCGAGTCCAGCGGAGAGGATGCGGTGGTACGGGATGCCGTCCGCCACGTCGGTGTGGCGGGCGAGGATCTTGCCCACCTGCACGGGGTAGCCGGGGCGGGTCACCGCGTGCACGTGCCATCCCTCCTCCTGCAGAGCGGTGAGGTACGAGTGGGAGCGCTGCGCGTAGCCGCTCGCGGTGTGGGGCAGCGAGTTGGTCACCGCGTAGAGCACGGTCCGCTCGCGCGGGGTGTAGCCGGTGACGGGGTCGAGGCGCGGTAGGAAGTCGCCGAGCAGGTCGCGTTCCGCGGCGAGCCGGCAGTGCAGGGAGCGCTCGCCGCGGGTAGCGGTCCCCCGTGAGCGGGCCGCGTCCAGCAGCGCGACGGCGTGGTCCACCTCGCCGCGGTGCCAGGCCAGTCGGGCGCGGGTTGCCGCAGTCCCCGGGGTTCCCTCCGGCACGGAGTCGAGCAGCCGTGCAGCGAGGTCTGTGTCCCCCAGGGCGAGGGCCACCTCCGCACCGCGCCGGGTCCCCCGCGCGCCCGACGACTCCTCGGCGAGGACGGTGCGTGCGGCGTCGTCGTGGCCCAGCAGGTGCAGCGCGGTGGCCCGCGGCGTGGCCCCCGGGGCGTGGCGCAGGCACCGTGCCGCGGGGGTGACCCACCGGCGGGGCAGACGGCGGGATACCTGCAACCAGAACACCACCGGGTCGTCGGTGACGTGACGGGCCACGGTGCCCGTCGTGAGCCACGCGTTGGCCGCGAGCTCCAGGCACCTCCCGGTGCGCTCGAGGCTCACGCGCCGACCCCTCCCGCCGTGCGCTCCGAGGCAGGGTGGAACCCGGCCACGGGCTGCCCCGTCCCACGGGGACCGGCTGACGGGGATGCGCCTGCCCGTCCCGTCCACGATGAGGCGGGGGACGGAGCTCGCAGCGAGCAGCGGAGCGAGCGCGCCAGCCGTGCGGCGCGCGGGAGCAACCCCGCACCGCACGCACGTGTGTGCTCGCGCACCGTGTCCCGCAGGTGCTGGTCGTAGTGCACGGCGAGGTCTGCGTAGTCCGCGTTGTGACGCACCCACTCCCGCCCGGAGCCGTGGGTCAGCAGACGGGACCGGTCCGCCGCGAGCGCAAGCCACAGTGCCGCGATCTCCTTGGGGTCGGAGCCCACGATGTCTCCCTCCCCCGCCTCCGCGAGCACGTGGGCGGCCTCTCCACGCACCACGGCAGTGATGTGGCGCCCCACGGCGAGCACCTCGTAGGTCTTGGAGGGGATCGTGTCCTCGAAGGACTTCCAGTCGTCGCGCAGACAGATCACGATCGAGTCGGTGGCCTGGTAGCGGGCGAAGACCAGCTCGCGGTACTCCGGTGGCAGGAACCGCACGTTCACACCGAGCGCACGGGCGAGCTCCTTCAGTGCGGGCTTCTGGCTGCCCTGGCCCACGAGGGTGAGTTCCACCGCGTCCCCGGCGAGGTGGGCGGCACGTACCAGCCGGTCCAGGGACTGGGACTCCCCGTGGTTGCCCAGGTAGAGCACGCGCAGCACGTCCCGCTCGACCGGTGGTGGGGGAAGCTGCGGGGTGCGCTCCAGCAGGATCCCGTTGCGCACCGTGACCACGTTGCGCACACCGCGCTCGCGCAATGTCCGGGCGAAGCCCTGGGTCACCGTGACCACGAGGTCGGCCCTGTTCTGCACCGAGACCACCGCCCTGTTCACGAGCGAGCGCGATCCCCCGCGGACCACGGAGGCGTCCTCGGCCAGGTTCGGCCACGCATCGCGCATCTCCACCACGAGGGGGACGCCCTTGACCCGCGCCACCACCAGGGCGGAGGCGAGCAGCGGCAAGGACGGGGCCGTCACCACCACCACGTCCTGCCGCGCCGTGAGGCACCCCCGCACCGCCGAGGCCGCCGCGCTCACGAGCTGGTCCAGCAGCTTGCCCGTCCGGTGGTCACCCACGAACAGGAACGGAACACGGTGGATCTGCTCCCCCCAGGAATCCGGTCTGATGCCGCCACGCACGGCCCCGCGTGGTCTCGGAGTAGTCCGGACCCGCACCGTAGTGGGCCACCGGGCACACCACGGACACACTCCAGGCGCGCTCGCGCAGATGGCTCACCAGGGAGTACCACCGGCGCTGCGGCGGTGAGTGCTCGGGCCAGTACGAGCTGGCGAGCAGCAGCAGTCGAAGGGGCGGCTGGGAACTTGCGGCCTCGGTGCCTGTGGGGGGTGAGGTGGGGGTCATGTCTCTCTCGCGTCACGGTCACGAGCCGGCGGGGAGGGGAGGGAGCTGCCGGGCGGTGGGGGAAAGTGCCGGGGCGACGGCCTAATGGGGAGGGTGGGGCCGTAGGCAGGGGTCTGCGTTGCGGGGACGGACAGCGCCGGGTCCCGCACCTGCAACGGCGCCCGGGCGGAACGTCCCGCCCGGGCGCCGGAGGTCACTGGCCCTGCTGGTCCAGCGACTGGACGTAGCTGTCCAGGGTGCCGTTCGAGATGGCCTTGCCGATCGCCTTCATGGCGTCCTCGTCGGCGACGATGATCGACTGGCCGTCCGCGGATGTTCCCACGCCCTTGTTGGGCACGGTGAACATGTGGATGTCGCTGCTACTCAGACCCACCAGTTGGGGCGCGCGCTGGGCGATCCACGTGGAGGTCAACCCGTCGCTCACGGTCAGGTACGGGGAGATCTGCTTGACCACCTCGTTGAGCTTCACGGGGTTGGAGACGGTGCCCGTGCTCAGCAGCTTGTTCATCATGGCCTGCAGGTAGGCCCGCTGGTTGCGCACGCGCTGGTAGTCGCCGTCGGAGAACGCGTAGCGCTCCCGCACGAACGCAAGCGCCTGCTCGCCGTTCATCTCCTGGGGGCCGGCCTCGAAGTGCTGCCCGCCCTGGGCGGTGAACGCCTCGGGCACGTTGACAGTCACCCCGCCGAGGGCGTCGGTGAGGCCCTCAAACCCGGCGAAGTCCACCATGGCCACCTCGTCGATGCGGGTGTCGAAGTTCTCCTCCAGTGTCTGGACCATCAGGGGCATCCCGCCCTGGTCCAGTGCCGCGTTGATCTTGGACTCGCCCACGCCGGGGATGTCCACCCACGTGTCGCGCATGATGGACATGACGTACATCTGCCCGCCGTCCTCCGGGATGTGCAGCAGCATGATCGAGTCCGCCCGGGAGCCGGTGACGTCCTTGTCCACGCCCTCGGGGCGCTTGTCCGAGCCGAGCAGCAGCACGGTGGTTCCGCTGTCCTCCGCGGAGCCCTTGGCGGGTCGGGAGGACTCGTCCGGGAACGCGTTGTCCAGGCTGGCCGCCCCGTTGTCGAAGTTGCGGCCCAGGTTCCACATGAACAGGCCCGCGGCCACGGCCAGGACCACCACCAGGGACAGCAGGACCAGGATGATGTTGCGCCCGGTGTGCTTCTTCCTCACCGGGCGGGGCTCGTGGGCGTCTGACTCGTACTGGGGCTGGGACACGTGGCTCTCCGGGGCTGGGGGGTCATCATCACGCGACGCTCACCCGATCCCTGGCTTCGGGATGCGGGCGGCATTCCGAAGCCAGGTGGAGCGGACGCAGTGGTGATTGCGTTTGCACATACTATTACGGCACCCGGTGAATCCACTCCTCGGTGCCGAACTTGTGCTCGATCAACTCCCTGGCCGCGGCGAGCTCGCTGTCTGAGACCTTACCAATCCTCGCCGCGTAGCGATCGGTGAAGGTGCGCGAGAGAGCGGCGATCACGTCCTCGCGCGCCATGCCCGTCTGACGGCGCAGCGGGTCCACACGCTTCTTCGCGGAGCGGATGCCCTTGTCGGAGAGCTTCTCCTTGCCCACGCGCAGCACGTCCGTCATCTTCTCGGCGTCGATGTCGTAGCTCATGGTCACGTGGTGGACCATCCCTCCGTTGGCGAAGCGCTTCTGGGCCGCCCCGCCGATCTTGCCCTGCGGGGTGGCGATGTCGTTCAGGGGCACGTAGAACGCCTCCACCCCCATGTCCTTGAAAGCCTGCATCACCCACGCGTCCAGGAACGGGTAGGAGTCAGCGAAGCTCAGCCCATCCACCAGGGTCTGCGGGAGGTAGAGGGAGTAGGTGATGCAGTTGCCGGCCTCCATGAACATGGCCCCGCCGCCGGAGACCCTGCGCACCACCTGCACTCCGTGGCGTTTCGCGGCCTCCGGGTCCACCTCGTTGGCCACCGACTGGAACGAGCCGATCACCACGGCCGGCTCGTCCCAGTCCCAGAATCGCAGCGTGGGGTTGCGCCGCCCCGCACCCACCTCGCGGGCGAGCACCTCGTCCAGTGCCAGGTTCTCCAGGGTGGGGCGCACCAGCGCGGGGATCACCTCCCACTCGTGGTCCGTCCAGCTCGTGGCCCGTGCCAGCGCACGCCGCACGGCAATCACCACCGCGCGGGCGTCGAAACCGAACAGCACCGCAGACGGCGGCAGCCCCGCTTCGATGCGCTGCACCATCTCCTGGGGCGCGGTGTCCTCCGGCAGACCGGTCAGCGCGGCATTGATGTCCGCGAGGGCCTCGTCCGGTTCCAGGAAGAAGTCCCCGTTGATGGACACCCGTGCGAGGCGCCCATCCTGGACCTCGAAGTCCGCGACCACCAGCTTCCCGCCGGGGACCTTGTACTCTCCGTGGGCGTGCGACGTGTTCATTCACTGTCCTCCGTTGCGTGTTGAGGTTCTTGAACCGCTGGGGTGCATCGTGCCAGACGGCGTACCGGTCGGCTCGGAGGGAACCCCGGTGCCGCTCGGTCCGGTCGATCGGTCGGATGGAGTAATGGTCAGAACGGAAGTCGTTCCCGCAGGGAGGGCGAGCGAAAACGTGCGTTCGCCGGCGTCGACTCCCGCCACGGCAGGTCTGCTAGCCGCGGGGGCGATGGGCAGACCGTAGCCGTCCACGGCGACCGAGCCCGATGCCACGGGGCGCACGGCTTCTTCGACGCTGAGCCCGATGGCGGGGTCCGCAGGATAGTCTGCGCCGTGCGACGTGCTTGCAGGGCTGGCGGTCGCGCCGGTGGACTGCCCCGCGTGGTCAAGGACGGTGTCCACGGGGTACTCGCTCGTCCACTCGGCGGCGCTCAGCTGGGCCTCCGTGACCCTCGCGACCCCGTCGGGCATGGTCACGGTGGTGGTCCGGGTGCCGGCTGTGCCGGGATCGCGGAAGTCGGAGAGGACGAGGGTCGTGGAACCGTCGTCGTGCTCCACCGCGTACCCGGTCAGGTCCGAAGTTCCCGTTGTGGCCGGATGCACCCTTCCGCTCGGAATGCTGGCGACGAGGGCCAGGGCCAGACCGTTGGCTCGAAGCGCGAAGCGTTCTCCTGGGTGGTCGATTGTTCCGTTGGCGCACAAGGGGGACATCGGCGCGCCTCCGTGGCACGGAGCGAGCGATGAATGGACGGCGATCCTCTCAGCTCCCCGGGACAGTGCCCGCACCGAGTACTCGGCTTGGAAGACCGCACTTGCCAGAGTCTCCGTGATCGCGTTGCTGCCCGCGCACGCGGAGGCAGAGGTCTCCGTGATCCACAGCGGGGCGTCGTGGGACGCGGCGTCGACAGCGGCCCGCTGGACGAAAGAGTCCACGCGTTCCCGCGTGACGGAGCCCACCGCGTTGGCCACGGTGGGTCTCTGCTGCACGTTGTCCGTCCCGCACTCGGACAACGGGTACTGGTGCACCGCGAGGGCGAGCGGATTTGCGGCGCGCGATGCCGCCGCCGCGTCCCACCAGTCGGCTGAATACGCGCCTGGTGCCACGATTCGCAGACCTGGCACGCGCTCGTGGATGGCCGTCGAGTAGGCCGTGAGCTGGCGCGTGTACTGCAGGGTGTTCCACTCTGGTCCCTTGACGCTCAACCCGGGGGCGTCTTCATCGTGGAATCCGTTGGGTTCGTTGCCCACCATCACACCGATGAGCTGGTCCCCGAAGGCCTCGTGCGCGTGCTCGGCGAAGTCCGCGGCGCGGTCGGGGTCGTCGTGCGCGAGGTCCACGCTCACGATGACCGAAGCACCCGTAGCGTCGGCAAATCCGGCGACCCGTTGCAGGTCGGACGGCGTCACCCGGGTGATCCTCTCCCCCTCAGTGAGTTTCCAGTCGGTGGGGGCAGGTTCGTCGTCAGAGGTGAAGAACATTCTGCGGTCGGTGGAGTTGCCACCGAACCGAAGCGTAGGTCCGTTCAGCGCGCGAAAGATCGACACGAGGTCGTCGGAATCGCTGCCCAGGCGCTGGTCGGCCAGGTCGGTGGACTCGAAGGACAACCCCACGGCACCCTGCTGGTACTCACTGGTGTCCGACGGGGTTGTTGGCACCCGAACCGATGCGCTGGTGTCACCACGGGTGGGGGCGCTCGCCGGGTAGGCCTCGGGAGCATTTCTTGCCGCCACGACGTCCGCAGGGTCCACGTCGTGCAACGGGGCGTTGCGGGCCACCCCGCTCAAAGGCCCAGTCGGTGCTGGTTCCGGCTGCGCGGCGCATGCGCTCATCAGCAGGATTCCCACGCCCGAGAGCGCAAGGACGACGGAACGCGGCCTGCATCGAGATGAGTGACGCCTCCAGGAGGAACCCCTCAGTGGGAGCACACCACTTTCTGGGCTGACAGGGCAGGGGATTGTGGGCACCGGTCCACCCTACCGGCGGGTCCGAGTCCCCGGTCGACCGCTCGCCCGCGCGGGCGTATGCTGGTGCCTTGGTGCCCGCTTCCGAGCGCACCGCATCCGAGCAACGCCGTGCCTGGCAAAATCCAGGCACCTACAGAAGGTTGACACCATGAAGGCTGACATCCACCCGGACTACCACCCGGTCCTCTTCCGCGACCTCGCCTCCGGCAAGGTCGTGCTGACTCGTTCCACCGCCACCTCCTCCAAGACGGAGACGTGGGAGGACGGCAACGAGTACCCGATCATCGAGGTCGAGATCTCCTCCGAGTCCCACCCGTTCTACACGGGCAAGCAGCGGATCATGGACTCCGCCGGTCGCGTGGAGCGCTTCAACCAGCGCTTCGCGAACTTCGGGAAGTCCTCCAAGTAAGTCGGACTCGCTCCCTCCGGACGCCCGGCCCACCTCACGGTGGTGCCGGGCGTGCGTCATTCCAGGACACAGCGGGTCCCGGTTGCTTCGGGTCGGCGAACGCGCACGACCCCAACCGCCTGGGCGCGGGCGGCGTGGCCGCCCCCGGGTCGCGGACACGTCACGACACCTTCGGCGTGTCCGTCACCAAACTGTGATCTTTTGCATAGGATTGTGCACGGCTCAATCCCCCTCAGGCCCCGACGGTCCCCCCTTCCCTGCGTCGCGGCCAGCGAAAGGTCTCCCCACCGATGAAGACACCCTTCTCCCGCCGCTGCACCATGCCTGCAGCGCGCTACAGCTCCCGCCGTGCCGGTCTCGCTGACGGCTCCTCCCGTGGTGACCACGACGCCGCGGCGTCGTGGTCCTCCCTGACGGGCGTGCTGCGCCGGTCCGTGCTGCCGATCGCGGTGACCGCTGCCCTGGCGTTCTCCGCGCAGCCCGCCGTGGCGGCTCCCGAGAGCGGCCCGGACTCTCCCGCGAGCACCGTGCCGAACGACCCGCCCACCGAGTCCGACCGCGTGATCGTGAAGTTCCACGATCCCGCGGCCGCGGAGACCACCAAGGAAAAGGTGGTCGAAGAGGCCGCTGAGAACGCGCTGAGCGAGGCGAAGGCACCGGAGGTCAGCGAGAAGGTGAAGACCACCGCCGCACAGGCCGATGTGCTCGAGCTGGACCGCGAGCTGGACGAGACCGAGCAGAAGAAGCTCGTGGCCGAGATCCAGGCGGACCCGGCCGTGGAGTATGCGGAGGCGGACCGCCTCGCCTCCTCCTCCTGGATGCCCAACGACGTCTACACGGCCTACCAGTGGACCCTGCTGCCGGCCCAGGGCGGCGTGAACTTCCCCGGTGCGTGGGACGTCTCCCGCGGCAACGGCCAGACCATCGCGGTGCTGGACACCGGAATCACCTCGCACCCGGAGCTCAACTCGAAGGTGCTGCCGGGCCGTGACTTCATCAACGACACCGCACTCTCCCGCGACGGCGACCGGCGGGACGGCAACCCGCAGGACCAGGGCGACTGGAGCGCGGCCGGAGAGTGCTCCGCCGCGGCCCGGCCCTCGTCCTGGCACGGCACGCACGTGGCCGGTCTCGCCGCGGGCGTGACCAACAACGGGGCAGGCATCTCGGGGGCGGCCCCCGGCGCCAAGATCCTGCCGGTACGTGTGCTCGGCAAGTGCACCAACGGCTGGGTCTCGGACATCGCGGACGCCGTCACCTGGTCCGCCGGTGCCGCCGTGGCGGATCAGCCCGCGAACAAGAACCCCGCCTCCGTGATCAACATGTCCCTGAACTACCCGGGCGAGTGCGGCACCACCATGCAGAACGCGATCAACACCGCGGTGAACCGCCGCGTCCCCGTGGTGGTGGCCGCGGGCAACCGCGCCGTCAACGCGGGCGGCACCGCGCCGGCGAACTGCACGAACACCATCGTGGTCGGGGCCTCGGACAACGCCGGAAACACCGCGGGCTACTCGAACACCGGTGCCGTGGTGGACGTCCTCGCCCCGGGCGGCACCGCCCAGTTCCCCATGCTCTCAACCGTCAACGGCGGCACCACCACACCCGGCGCCGCCACCTACGGCAACCTCTACGGCACCTCGATGGCCACCCCGCTGGTCTCCGGCACCGTGGCCATGATGAAGCAGCGTGACCCAGCCATCACCGCGGCACGCGTGGAGCAGATCCTGAAGTCCACCGCGAGCGGACGGCTCGGGTCGCTGAACCTCAACCCCTCGGCCGCGGTGCGTGCCGTGGCTCCCACGGGCCAGGCCCAGGCCTCCTACACGGCCACCGGCGGCATCGGCGCCAAGTGGCGCTCCACCGGCGGTGCCGCGAAGTGGGGCAACCCGGTCACGAACGAGGCCAACGCCGCCAACGGCGGCCGCTACCAGGAGTTCACGAAGAACGGCCGCAAGGTCACCATCTACTGGTCCAGCGCCACGGGTGCGAACATCGTGGAGAACGCCACGCTGATCGGCAAGAAGTTCATCGCAGCAGGCCGGGAGCGGGGCTACGGATTCCCCGCCTCCGGCGAGGCGCGCGTCAACGGCGGCTCCTACCAGCTCTACCGCAAGGGCGCCACGACCACCAAGACCCTGTGGAGCGCCTCGTCCGGCGCGCACGCGGTGAAGGAGACCGGCGGGATCGGCGGCGCCTGGAAGCGCGCCGGCCTGGAGCGCGGCTGGGGCTGGCCCACCACGGACGAGTACACGAGCAACGGTGAGGTGCGCCAGCGCTTCTCCCACGGCGTCACCGCCCACTGGACCTCCAAGCGCGGGGTGTGGACCACGCGCTGAGCTCCCCCACTCGCACGACGACGGGGGGGGGGCCCCTTTCCGGGGACCGCCCGCCGTCGTGTGCGGGGGAAGATCTCGTGCGTCTGGATCAGCGGCCCCGGCTCAGGCAGTGCGCGGGTCCGCCGCGAGGACCTCATCCATGGGCGCCAGGCCGCTGTCCTGTTCCAGGGCCCAGAACTCGAACCCGGTCACGTTCGTCACGTCCAGGAAACGTGCGGCCGCGTCCAGAGAGTCGAATTCGTGGACCCCGTCGATCTGCACGGTGCCATCTGCGGTGACCACCGCGTCGACGACCCAGTCGGGGTCGACCGGATCCAGCTGATCCCCCGCGAGCAGGTAGCCCTCATGGAACAGCTCTGCGAGTGTCCTCTCGCCGCTGGCTGTCTCCCCGTCGAACTCCCCCGCCACGTCGATGGGGTCGTGCTCTACGTCCTGGGCCACACGCCCCAGCTTTTCGAACGCGTCTCGAGTGACGCCGGCAATGCGTTTGCGGCGCTCCACGAGGAACTCGTCGTAGGTCATCATGTGCCAGTCACGGGGCAGCGCGTGCCAGTAGCACTGCCGCTCCAACCACGTGGCATCGCCACCCCGAGCCCGGACGAGTTCTGGCCAGTACTCGGAGGGCGCCCGGTCTGAGATCTGCTGGTTGGTGTGCCAGTCGGACGGAGCGAAGTTCGCCACCTGGTTGATGCGCTTGGTGTCCTTGGTCCCGAGGACTGCTTCCTGGTAGTGCCGTGGGACGAGGTGGTGTCCTTCGAGGCCCTTGACGCTGGGCAACGACGGATCCATCCAATCGCTCACCTTCATGGGGATCATCAACGTTGGTCAGCTGCACGGATGGGTGACATCCGAGAGCCTCGCGCGAAGTCTTCGATCTCGTCGCGGCCCTGGGCCAGAACACACTCAACCACGTGAGGATGTAGTCGTACGACTTCAGGTTCACACCCTCTGAGTTGATGCGAACGAAGATGTCGGCGACCAGTCGTTTGTCCACGTCCTTCTGGATGTGCACCACCTCGAACTGGTACTGCCGCAACCCGTCCAGCCGACCGAAAACTTCTGACACTCGTCGCTTCTGATCCTTGGACAGGTCACGTCCCGCATCTTCCAGTCCTTCCAGGAAGTCCTCACGTGCGTCGTAGGGGGAACGGAACACGGTGGAGACGTCGTGGATCCACTCCGGCGATCTCATGGTGGCGGCGGTGGCCACGTCAAACCTATGGACTCAGAACCCTATCCCGCAGGACCCTGTGAAGCAGCGTCGAGGACAGCTATCGCGGCCGAGTCTCCCAGAAGGCGACGGCGCTCGCGGCAGCTACGTTGAGCGAGTCCACCCCGTGGCTCATGGGAATCACCACGTGCCGGTCCGAGTGGTGCAGGGTGGCCGCTCCCAGGCCATGACCCTCCGTGCCGAGGATTAGTGCCAGCTTCTCTGGGTGCTCGGCGGCGAGTTCGTCCACGGTGACGGCGTCGTCGGACAGGGCGAGGGCCGCGGTGAGGAACCCCGCGTCCTTGACGCGCTGCAGGTCCGCGGTCCAGTGTTCCAGGCGCACCCACGGGACCTGGAAGACCGTGCCCATGGACACCCGCACCGCGCGCCGGTACAGGGGGTCCGCGCAGCGCGGGGTGACCAGCACGGCGTCGACGTCCAGGGCAGCGGCCGAACGAAAGATCGCGCCCACGTTCGTGTGGTCCACGATGTCCTCCAGGATCGCCACGCGGCGGCACCGCGCGAGCACGTCCGACAGGTCCAGCGGATCGGGGCGGTGCATCGCGGCCATGGCACCACGGTGCAGGTGGAAGCCGGTGATCCCCTCGAGGACCTCGTCCGGGCCCACGTACACCGGAACGTCGTAGCGCTCCAGCACGTCCGTGAGACCGTCCAGCCACTTCTCCGCCATGAAGAAGGACCGGGGCTGGTGCCCGGCGTCCAGTGCGCGGCGCAGCACCTTGGAGGACTCCGCGAGGTAGAGCCCGCGCTCCGGTTCGAGCTTGCGACGCAGGGAGACATCGGTGAGACCGGTGTAGTCGGCCACGCGGGGATCGGCGGCGTCCGAGAGGCGGACTATGCGCTCGGACAGGGGTGCGGGAGAGGTCACGGGGTTCCTGGGTCGGTGGTGGATCGGGGACGTGCGGGTCTCGACGTGGGCGGGACGGGCGCGGTCAGGGCAACAACGGCAACGGCGACGGGGCGGGGCGCTCAGAAGAGCTTGGAGACCATGTTGGCCAGGGCCACGAGACCCAGGATCACGATGACCGTGCGCAGCGCCACCGGGGACATCTTCTTGCCGATCTTCGCACCGAGCCACGAGCCCAAGGTGGAGCTCAGGGCGATGAACAGCACCACCCACCAGTTGATGCGGTCGAACGCGAAAAGCACGTATGACAGTGCGGCCACGATGTTCACGGCCGCCACGAGCGCGTTCTTCACGGCGTTCGCGGACTGCAGCGGGGCCAGCAAGAACACCCCGAGCACGCCCACGAGCAGCACACCCTGGGCGGCCACGAAGTACCCGCCGTAGATCCCGGCAAGGAACACGAGCACGTAGAGGATGGCCGGCTGCTGGGAGCCGTCCACGGCGGCGACCCCGGGCGAGGCCGTGGACGCGGTAGCAGACGACGTCGCTCCCGCCGCCCCGGACGCCGCGGAACCTGCCGTGCCCGTGGAGGCCGGGACGGCGGCGTCGCCACCCGGTGCTGCGGCGACCTGGGCCTCCCGCTCCTTCCGAGCCCGGACCTTGGCCTGCAGCTTCGGCTGGAAGACCACGAACAGCAGCGCCACCACGATCAGGAAGGGTGCGACGACCCCGAAGACCTCCTCGGGCAGGTGCAGCAGCAGGTACGCGCCGATCACCCCGCCCACCACGGAGCACGGAAGCAGCTTCAGCAGCGTCTTCTTCAGCCCGCCGAGCTCGCTGCGGTAGCTCCACGCGCCCGTGAGGTTGCCCGCGATCAGGCCCATCGCGTTGGACATGGACGCCGTCACCGGCGGCACGCCGAGCGTGACCAGCACGGGGAACGTCACGAGCGTGCCGGAGCCCACGATCGTGTTGATCGTCCCGGCCCACAGCCCCGCAACGAGGATGAGCGCAACCTGCCACCACTCGAAGCCCATGGCACTGCCGGAGCCGAAGACCTCCGCGGGAACCACCGCGGTGGAAAGTGCCAGCACAGCGGCGCTCAGCGCGCGAACGCGGCGTAGCGCTCCGCCACGCGCACCAGTTTGAGCGGCATGCCGAACGTCTCGGAGAGGTTCTTCTGCGTCATGACCTTCCCCACGGGGCCTGCGGCCACGATCTTTCCGTCACGCAGCAGCAGCGCGTGCGAGAAGCCGTCCGGGACCTCCTCCAGGTGGTGGGTGACCATCACCATGGCCGGCGCGGCGTCGTCCCTCGCGAGCTCGTCCAGACGCTGCACGAGCTTCTCGCGCCCGCCCACGTCCAGCCCGGCGGCCGGCTCGTCCAGCAGCAGCAGCTCCGGGTCCGTCATCAGCGCACGGGCGATCAGCACCCGCTTGCGCTCACCGTCCGAAAGCGTCCCGTACCGGCGGTCGTGCAGCTCCTCGAGCCCCCACGCCCGCAGCAGCTCCTCGCTGCGCGCCGCGTCGGCTTCGTCGTACTCCTCGCGCCACCGCCCGGTCACGCCGTAGGCGGCGGTCAGCACCACGTTCGCCACGGTCTCCGCGTGCGGGATCTGCCCCGCCAGCGGGGCGGAGCTCACGCCGATGCGCGGGCGAAGCTCGAACACGTCCACCGCGCCGAGGATCTCGTCGAGGATGTCCACCATGCCGCTGGTGGGGTGCAACCTGGCCGCCGCGATCGACAGCAGCGTGGACTTGCCCGCCCCGTTGGGGCCCAGGATGACCCAGCGCTCGCCCTCGCGCACGGTCCAGTTCACCGCGTCCAGCAGGGTCTTCTCACCGCGGACCACCGTGACGTCCACCAATTCCAGAACTGAACTCATGACGGCAACTCTAGTGCCCACGGCCCGTCGGTTCGCGGTCCGGCGCACTGTGCTCCCTAGCGCTCAGGTCTGGGCACCCTGGTTTCGTGCCCTCTTGTCGGCCGCGCTGCGACGCGGGGACGACAGCGCGACGCCCGCGGACGCGCACGTCGGGTCTCGGCCAGGGTGCGGGGCGGAGCTCAGAGGTCCATGAAGAAGCGCAGGGCGTCCAGGTTGGGGATGTTCAGCTGGGTGTCCGCGACCTCTCGAAGTGCTGGCTTGGCGCGGTAGGCGACCGAGAGTCCCGCCAGGCGCGCCATGTCGATGTCGTTGGCACCGTCCCCCACGACCATGACGTCCTCGGGGTCCACCCCCAGTTCGCGCGCCCACTGCTCGGTGAGCTCCGCCTTCGCGGTGCGGTCGACCACGCGCCCGGTGACCCGGCCGGTCAGCAAACCGTCCTCGACCTCCAGGGTGTTGGCCGCCGAGCGGGTCAGCTCCAGCTTGGCGGCGAGCGGTTCGAGCACCTGCACGAAGCCCCCGGACACTGCGGCGACGGCGTGACCCTCGCGCAGCAGCGTCTGCACGAGCACCTGGGCACCGGGCGAGAGCCGGACGCTGCGTGCAACGTCGCGGACCACGTCGGCGGGCAGCCCCGCGAGCACCGCGACGCGATCGCGCAGGGACTCGACGAAGTCGATCTCACCGCGCATCGCACGGTCCGTGACGGCGGCGACTTCCGCCTCACGCCCGGCGTGGGCCGCGAGCAGCTCGATGACCTCCTGACGGATCAGGGTGGAGTCCACGTCGAGGACCACGAGCTTGCGCCTCGAGTGGTCCATCCAGTGGGCGTCCAGGGCATTGAGGTCGATGCCGGGCAGCAGCTGCGACTGCGGATCGGGGCGCAGCGCGGCCCGCAGCCGGGGCAGGTCCTCGGTCTGCACGTGCACCGTGAGCGCGTTGTAGCCCTCCACGTCCGCGGCCTGCTCGTCCGAGGCGCTGCCCGTCACCCGCACCCAGTTGTGGGAGTCCACCGTGGCACCGGTGCCCTCCACGAGCTCCAGGATCGCGGGGGTGGATTCCTCTTCCGGCGTGGCGGTGAGGGCGACGACGGCGCAGTGATGGGACATGGCGGCAGTGTATCGGCCCGCACGAACGGGGCACAAAGAAGGCCCCGGGTGGGCGTCCGTGTGACGACGCCGCCCGGGGCCCCCTGCGGGCTCAGTCCGTAGGTGCTGGGACGGCCCGGTGCCGTCCGGGCGTGCCCGCACGGGAGGGCCACCAGGAGCGGGGGCCGATGTCCAGCGCGAGGGCCGGGACCAGAAGCGACCGCACGATGATCGTGTCCATGAGCACACCGATGGTCACGATGATCGCCAGCTGCACCAGGAACAGGATGGGCAGCACCGCCAGCGCCGCGAAGGTGGCGGCCAGCACGATGCCCGCGGACGTGATGACACCACCCGTGGTGATGAGCCCGGCCAGCACGCCCGCCCGGTGACCCACCGTGACCACTTCCTCGCGCACGCGGCTCATGAGGAAGATGTTGTAGTCGATGCCCAGCGCCACCAGGAACACGAAGCTGAACAGCGGCACTGTGGGGTCCGCCTGGTTGATGCCCATGATGCTGAACACCCCCGTGGCGACTCCTAGTGCAGCGAGGAACGAGAGCACCGTGGTGGCGATGAGCAGCACCGGCATCAGCACGCTGCGCAGCAGGACCATGAGGATCACCAGGATCACGGCCAGAATGATGGGGATGATCAGTGCGCGGTCGTGCTCCGAGGCGGCAATGGTGTCCACCTGCACGGCCGTGGTCCCGCCGATCTTGGCCTCCGGCACGTCAGTGGCGAGCGCGTCCCGCAGCCGTGCGACGGTGGCCTGTGCCGCCTCGGAGTCGGAGGCGTCGGTCAGAGTGGCCTGGATGAGCACGTCCCCCTTGCTCTGAGTGGGTTCCACCCCGGCGAACGGCCCGGCCTGCGGCGTGGGATACGGCAGCGTGCCGCTCGGCGAGTCCTTGGCGGTGAAGGCGACGGAGGAGACGCCGTCGTCCCCGTCCAGGGCCTTGACCACGGTCTCCGCCTCCCCCTCGGGGGCGAGCACGTACATCGGATCTCCGGTGCCGCCCGGGAAGTGGCGGTCGATGATGGCCAGCCCGTCACGGGCCTCGGACTCCCCCAGCACGAACTCGGACTCGGGGACGCCTCCCGCGTCGAGCTGCGTGGCGCCGGCGGCCGCGGCAGCGAGCACGATCGTGCACACGATCCACACCGCGCGGGACTTGCGGTCCACCAGTCGAGCCACGGCCGCCCACAGGCCCTTGTGCTCGTACGGGTTCATGGCCTCGTCGTGCGACTCGGGGTTCTCGTCCACGCGCGGCGCCTTGGGCCACAGGGCCGCGCGCCCGAAGATCGCGAGCAGTGCCGGCAGCAGGGTCAGCCCGGCGAGGATCGCGAAGACCACGCCGATCGCCGTCGCCGGGCCCACACCGCGGTTGGAGGTCAGCGCGGAGAACAGCAGGCACAGCAGCCCGGCGATCACGGTGGTCCCGGAGGCCAGCACCGCCGGCACGGTGCCCTTCCACGCCACGCGCGTGGCCACCCAGCGCGATGGCGTGTGGTGCAGGGCCTCGCGGAAGCGGGCCGTGTAGAGCAGGCCGTAGTCCGTGGCCGCGCCGATCACGATGATGGAGAGAATGCCCTGGGTCTGACCGCTGAGGTCGATCACCCCGGCCTTGGCCAGGGCGTACACCGTGAGGATGGCCCCGCACAGGGCGGCGACGCTCGTGAGCAGCACCAGGAAGGGCAGGATCGGCGAGCGGTAGACGACCACCAGGATCACGAGCACGGCGACGAGCGCCACGAGCAGCAGCAGCCCGTCGATGCCGGAGAACGCCTCGGAGAGGTCCGCCACGAGACCCGCGGGACCGGAGACCGCCACGGTCAGCCCGCCGGGCATGTCCTCGTCCACGCGGTCGCGGATCGCCTTCACGACGTCCCCGGTCTCGGCGTCCGAGTCCACCAGGGCGATGACCTCCGCCGCCTCGCCGTCCTCGGAGGCGATGGGCGGGGAGACCTCCAGGACCTCTGGGATGTCCCCGAGGGAACCGGTGACGTTCTTGATCTCTTCCAGCTGCGCGTCCGAGAGCTTCTCTCCCGATTCGACGACGATGATGGCGGGCAGCCCGTCCGTGTCCTGGAACTCTCCCAGCCTGTCCTGGACCTGTGTGGCCTGCGAGTCCACCGGCAGGAAGGCCGCCTGCGAGTTGGAGACCACGTCAGAGACCTTGCCGAACGTGGGCCCGCCCACGCCCATCACACCGAACCAGGCGAGCACCAGGGCGATCGCGAGGATCCACCACAGCCCGCGGTGGCGCACAGCGTCACGCCGGCTCGTGCCAGGCGCCCGCGCCCGGCCCGTTCCCGTCGGCTCCCCGGGCGACCCGGTTGCACCGTCGGACTCGACGGCCCGCCGCGCTCGCTCGCCCGCCTGACCGGGGTGCTGCACAACGTGGGGCTCGTTTCCGTGCTCCTGGTCCGGGACAGGGGTGGCTGGTCTGCTCGGCATGTCTCACCTTTGGGAGGTCTCGGCACATGGGACCACGCGCATACGGCACTGGCCAGGGCAACTCCCCTCCATCGTACGGGTGTCCGCGACCGACTCCCTGACCGCCGTGAGTGGAGCCCGACGACGCCGCGTCGCGCAGCCGGGGTGGCCGCCGGGGGGTCGAACCCCGGGCCCGCCCGCGCGGGGTCGGCCGATGTGGGGACATCGCGGGGCATGTGAGCCATGCCATTATGTATGAAAGCAAATCCATGCTTGTTCAACATTGTTGGCACCCATCCGGTGCCGCCCGGCGAAAGGCCCCACATGGCTCACTCCCCCGCGCCCGTCCTCGTTGTCACCGGGGGCCTTGCGGCGCTGCTGCTCCTGAGCGGTTGCGCACAGTCCGGCACCTCGGGGGCCTCGGAGGCTTCCCCGGCCCACAGTGTCGCGTCGTCGACGGCGGCACCGCTCGACCAGGAGGCTTCCGCTGCCGTGGGCGCCTCCACCGCGCCGCCGGCCCCAGCGGCAGGAGCCCCCGAGGAGGGGGCGACGGCGTTCCGTGCGGATGACCAGGATGCGGTGGAGGCAGCACCGAGCACAGGGAGCGTGGCCGAGACGGGCGGTGGCTCCGGCGAACCGTCCGAGGAGTCCTCAACTTCGGGCGGCGGGGCGAGGGCCGGAAGCGCGCAGGCAAGAGGAAACACCTCCGTGTCCCAGGACAGCGCGGCCCGCAAGGTGCAGGACTACGTCTCGCTCATGGGCTTCTCGCGGGAAGGCCTGATCGACCAGCTCGGCTACGAGGGGTTCAGCCCCGAGGAGGCGGCCGCGGCCGTGGACCAGGCTGGGATCGACTACAACGCCCAGGCCGCAAAGAAGGCCGAGGACTACGTCTCGCTCATGGGCTTCTCCCAGCAGGGGTTGATCGAGCAGCTGGAGTTCGACGGGTTCACCCCGGAGCAGGCGGCCCACGGCGTGGACGCCGCCCATCCCGACTACATGGCGCAGGCGGTGAAGAAGGGCAAGGAGTACCTGGACGTTCAGGGATTCTCCCGGCAGGGGCTGATCGAGCAGCTGCAGTTCGACGGGTTCACCCCGGAGCAGGCGGCCCACGGCGCCACGGGCAACGGCCTGTGAACTTGGCCTGACATGAGAAGATCCCGCCCGACCGTGATGGTCGAGCGGGATCTTCGCTCTGTGCGCGAGGGGGGACTTGAACCCCCACCCTCTAATACGAGGACTAGCACCTCAAGCTAGCGCGTCTGCCTATTCCGCCACCCGCGCAGGTGTCGCAGGGCGTTTCGGTCTTCTCTCGAAAACCTCCGTGGCCCTGGGCAACGACAAGAAACCTACCACAGTTGCCCGGCCCGTTCGAACCGAGCGCGGGCGACAGCGCCCAGATCCTGCCGAGCGGCGTCGCCCGCGGGTGGGGGCGAAACGCGACAAGCGGCTACTTGCCCGCCTTCGCCAGGAAGTCCTCGGCGCCGCCCACGAGCTCCACGTGCCCGTTCTCGACGTCCGCGGTGACCATCTTCGCGATCTCCTGCGCGAATTCGTTGACCGTGTACAGCTTTCCGGCCGCTTTACGACGCTCGTCCAGGGCTCCGGGGCGGGCGCGGTTGAGCAGGGTGGCGGTGACGGTGCCCTCGATCATGTCCGCGGAGACAACCACGAGGTCCACACCCTTCTCTGCGAGTTCGGGGACGCGGGCGGTGAGAGTGTCCTCCCCCGCTCGCTTGGAGCGGGCCACGGCGTCGTACTCGGGCATCGTCTCCACCTGGTTGATGAAGTGCGCCTGGTGGCTCGTGACGAACACCACGCGGCCACCGCGCGGCAGCAGTTCGAGGGCGTCCGTGAGGGCGTCGTTCTGCGCGTCCCTGTTGAGCTTCAGCGCGTAGTCCTCGCCGAGGTCCGTCTCCATGCCGCCGGAGGCGTTGAGGACCAGCACGTCCAGACCGCCGAACTCGTCCGTGGCCGCCTGGAACAGGTTGGCGCGGGACTCGGGATCGGTGATGTCCGCCTGGACGGCAACGGCCCGGCCGCCGGCCTCCGTGATCTCCTTGACCACCTTGTTGGCGCGCGGCGCCTTCTGCCGGAAGTTGATCACCACGTTGGCGCCCTCGCCCGCGAGGATCTTTGCAGTGTCCGCGCCGACCCCGCGCGAGGATCCTGTGATGATCACGGTCTTGCCTGCCACTGAGCTCATGCGCTTACTCCTTCGAGGGGGAAACTTCTGTGGACCGGGTGGGGCGTCAGTGCCCCACGCCCAGCCCGCCGTCTACGGGGATGATAGCGCCGGACACGTACGCGGCCCCCTCGGACACCAAGTACGTCACGGCCGCGGCGACCTCGGAGGCGTGGCCGAAACGGTTCACGGGGATCATGGAGCGGTAGTTCTCCTTGACCTCCTCCGGCAGCTCCTGCGTCATGGCGGTGTCGATGTAGCCGGGCGCCACCACGTTGGCCGTGACACCGCGGGAGCCGAGCTCCCGGGTGATCGCGCGCGCCATGCCCACCAGCCCGGCCTTGGACGAGGCGTAGTTCACCTGGCCGGGGGCACCGGTGTAGCCCACCACGGAGGAGATGAACACCACGCGGCCGCGCTTCAGACGCATGAACCCCTTGGTGGCCCGCTGCACCACGCGGAACGCGCCGGTGAGGTTGGTGTCGATCACGTCCTCGAAGTCCGCTTCCTTCATGCGCACGAGCAGCGCGTCCTTGGTGACGCCCGCGTTGGCCACGAGGACCTCCACGGGGCCGAACTGCGCCTCGATCTCCTTGAACGCGGCGTCCACCGAGGCGGAGTCGGTGACGTCCGCGCGGACGGTGTGCGCGCCGTCGGGACCGTCGTCCCCCGAACGGGACGTGACCACCACGTTGTCGCCGACTGCGACGAAGGCCTCGGCGATGGCGCGGCCGATGCCGCGGTTGCCTCCCGTGACGAGCACGGTGCGCGCGGTCGAGGTCTGTTCGGTCATGGGGAAGCCTTCCGTGGACGGGTGGTCGCCGTGCTCCCACCGCGACCGTGGATCAGAACTTCCAGCATCCTAACCGCCCTCTCACCTGCGACGCTCTCCCAGGTGGCGCGCACTTGGGGGCGCACCGCAACGGTGAGAGAATGGTCAGCACGCTCCCGGCTGCTCCGGGTGCGCCGGGGCAGGCCCCGCGGACGAACTCGCCGAAGGACGTTCACCATTACACGCTCCCACCCGCAGACGAACGGCTCCACCGAGGTGCACTCCATCACCACGGCGGCGGATCCGCACACCTCGGACATGAGCCAGCGCATGAAGGTGTACTCCATCCAGATGGGCCTGCGGGTGGTGTGCATCATCGGAATGGTGCTCATCGATAACCTGGTGGCGCGCATCGTGCTGCTGCTGGGCGCCGCGCTGCTTCCCTGGTTCGCGGTGATGCTCGCCAACAAGGGCGCGGACCGCTCGCAGCGCGCCGGCTCGGCGTACGCCCCGCCGCAGCGCACCGAGCTGCCCACCGCCGCGGAGGCGAGCGAACGGGCACCGGATCCGGAGAACGTGGTGGTGGACGCGGAGTACACCGTCCACAGCCCCCGCCCGGAGCTGCCCCGCCCGCCCCACACGGCCACGCGCCGCAACTGAGCGCCCCGCACGACCCCCACACCGTCACCTCGGGAGGACACGCACACGGTGGAATTCGATCTCCTCGGTTCACTCGACCCCCAACACCCAGCGGCAGACGCGGCACCCCCTCGGCCCGCGGAGAGCGCCCCGGGTGCGGTGTGCTCGCGCCGCGGCTGCCAGTCCCCCGCCCGGTGGGCCCTGCTGTGGAACAACCCGCGGGTGCACACGCCCGAGCGCCGCAAGGCGTGGCTCGCGTGCGACGAGCACCGCGAGCACCTGGCAGACTTCCTGGGACAGCGCGGTTTCCTCAAGTCCGTGGAGCGGTTCCAGGAAGGCCGTGACGACGCCCCGGCGCTCGGGCCGCGAGAGACGCCCGGGTTGCGCAAAGCACCCGCAGGGCGCGGCGACGTCGGCTCCCCGGGTCCCGGCACCGACCCGACCTCAGCGCAGGGCGGTCGCTGATGCGCAAGTACTCGTTCCTGCGCTCGAGCACGTGGCTCGGCTGGTTCGCCCTCACGTGCGTAGCGGCCGCGCTGTGCCTGTACCTCGCCCAGTGGCAGATGTCCCGCAACGACCACCTGGTGGCCGAGAACGCGAAGATCACTGAGAACTACGACGCCGCCGCGTACAACTCCGGGACGGGCCTGCCCCTGTTCGAGGACTACGACGACTCCCGCACGTGGCACCCCGTGCAGCTGCGCGGCAGCTACCTGGCCCAGGACACCGTGCTGGTGCGCAACCGGCCCCACGACGGTCGGGTGGGCTACGACGTGCTCGTCCCGTTCCGCACCACGGAGGGCACAGTGGTGGCCGTTGACCGGGGCTGGATCCCCACGGACGACTCCGCGAACGGAATGCCCTCGACAGTTCCCGCTCCCCCGAGCGGCACCGTGACGGTCACCGCCAGGCTGCGCCCCTCCGAGGGCGCGCTGGACCGCGGGGCGCCGGACGGTCAGGTGGCCTCGATCGACTTGCCCGAGCTGTCCTCCCGCTGGGGCGGGGACCTCGCCACCGGGGGCTACGGTGAGCTCGTCTCCGAGGAGCCCGCCGCGGCCGCCACCCCGCAGGCGCCCGAGCGCCCGGAGGTCTCCTACGGCCCGCACCTGTCCTACTCGCTACAGTGGTACGCATTCGCGGTGCTTGTGTTCGTGGCCTACGGCTACTCGGCGCGCCAGCACGTGAAGAACGAGGAGTGGGACCGTGCCTACGCGGCGGAGGTCGAGCGTCGGCTCGCCCGCTACTACGACGCCGAGGGCAACTACATCGGCGAGATGGACGAGGGACTGGTGATCCGCCAGCTGCAGATGGCGGACGACATGCCCGCGCACCTGAAGTCCCTGTACCGTCCCAAGCGCACGCGAGCCACCACGGGCGCCACGGACGAGAACGAGGAGGACGCCCTGCTGGACGCCCTCGAGACGCTGAACCGCAAGTAGCTGTCCGGAGCGGCACCGCCCGCGCCGGCCCACCCGTGACGAAGGAGTCGCTGTGAAGATTGAAGCCGCCGTGCTGGACGAGATCGGGTTGCGCCGGCCGTTCGCCGAGTCCCGCCCGCTGTCCATCCAGGAGCTGGAGCTGGACGAGCCGGGACCGGGCGAGCTGCTCGTGCGGATCCGGGCGGCCGGGGTGTGCCACTCGGACCTCTCCGTGGTGGACGGCAACCGGCCCCGCCCCCTGCCCATGGTGCTCGGCCACGAGGCGTCCGGCGTCGTGGAGCAGGTGGGCGAGGGCGTCACGGACGTCTCCCCCGGGGACCAGGTCACCACCGTGTTCCTGCCGCGCTGCGAGGACTGCGCCAACTGCGCCACCAACGGGAAGCTGCCCTGCACCCCGGGCACCGAGACCAACAACGCCGGGCTGCTGCCCGGCTCCACCCTGCGGCTGCACCGCGACGGGCAGGACGTCCACCACCATCTGGGGGTCTCCGGTTTCGCGTCCCACGCCGTGGTGAGCCGCCAGTCGGTGGTACCAGTGGGTGCGGATGTGCCCCCGGAGATCGCTGCCGTGGTGGGGTGCGCCGTGCTCACGGGTGGCGGGGCCGTGCTCAACGCGGGGCGCCCCTCGGACGGGGACACGGTCATCGTCGTGGGGCTCGGCGGAGTGGGCATGGCCGCCCTCCTAACTGCGCTGTCCCTGCAGAAGGGCCCCGTGATCGGCGTGGACGCCAACCCCGAGAAGCTCGCGAGGGCCAGGGAGCTGGGCGCCTCTGCCGTGTACACCCCCGACGAGCTCGCCGACAACGGTGTGCGCGCGGACGTGGTCGTCGAGGCCGCCGGGCACCCCCGCGCCTTCGAGAGCGCCGTGGCGGCCACCGCTCCGGGCGGAACCACGGTCACCGTGGGCCTGCCCTCCCCCGATGCGCGCTCCACCATCGCCCCGCTCGGACTCACCGCCGAGGCGCGGACCATCGTGGGCTCCTACCTGGGCTCCGCCGTGCCGTCGCGGGACATCCCCGTCTACCTGGACCTGTGGCGCGCTGGCAGGCTTCCCATCGAGGAGCTGATCACCGAGCGGGTGGCCCTCGCGGACATCAACGAGAGTTTCGACCAGCTCGCGGACGGCCGCGCGGTGCGTCAGGTCATCCTCTTCGAGGACTGACGCCCGCGGACACGCGCACCACCACGGCCCCACCAGGGCGACGAGCGGAGTCCTGTCCCCGGCCTCGGGGTGGACCGGCGCGTTGCACTGTCACGGCCACGCCGCGCCGCGGGACTGAGCACCCGCGCGGCCCCGCGGCGTCGTCGGTGCCCCGGGGATCAGGCCAGGCTGATGAGGTCCTGGTACTCCTGGCTCCACAGGTCCTCCACGCCGTCCGGGAGCATGACTACGCGCTCGGGCTCAAGGGCCTCCACCGCGCCCTCGTCGTGGGAGACCAGGACCACGGCGCCCTCGTAGGTGCGCAGCGCGTTGAGGATCTCGCGGCGCGACGCCGGGTCAAGGTTGTTGGTGGGCTCGTCGAGCAGGAGCACGTTCGCCGACGACGCCACCAGGGTGGCCAGCGCCAGGCGCGTCTTCTCGCCGCCGGAGAGCACCCCGGCGGGTTTGTCGACGTCGTCGCCCTGGAACAGAAAGGAGCCGAGGATCGTG
Organism: Kocuria salsicia; assembly: GCF_039532055.1. Taxonomy (NCBI): domain Bacteria; kingdom Bacillati; phylum Actinomycetota; class Actinomycetes; order Micrococcales; family Micrococcaceae; genus Kocuria; species Kocuria salsicia. Next base: position 367,179 of record NZ_BAAARF010000003.1, read on the forward strand.
CGGACCTGGGTGTCTGCGAGGTCCGGTGCGGCGGACTTCATGTTCTCCAGCACGGTGCGGTCCGTGTCCAGGGTGTCGTGCTCCTGGGCGAAGTACCCGAGCTTCAGGCCGTGGCCGGGGATCACCTCACCGGTGTCCGGCTCGGACTGCCCGGCGAGCATCCGCAGCAGGGTGGTCTTGCCTGCGCCGTTGAGGCCCAGGACCACCACTCGGGAGCCGCGGTCGATCGCGAGGTCCACGTCCGTGAAGATCTCCAGGGACCCGTAGGACTTTGACAGCCCCTGTGCGGTCAGGGGGGTCTTGCCGCAGTCCGCCGGCTTGGGGAAGCGGATTGCGGCCACCTTGTCCTGCACGCGCTCGCCCTCGATGCCCGCCATGAGCCGCTCGGCGCGGCGGATCATCTGCTGGGCGGCGGAGGCCTTGGTGGCCTTCGCGCGCATCTTGTTGGCCTGGTCCATCAGCACGCCAGCCTTCTTCTCGGCGTTCGCGCGCTCGCGCTTTCGCCGGGCCTGGTCCTGCTCGCGCTGCTGCAGGTAGTTCTTCCACGTCATGTTGTAGACGTCCACCACGCAGCGGTTGGCGTCCAGGTAGAGCACCTTGTTCACGACCATCTCCATGAGCTCCACGTCGTGGGAGATCATCAGCAGCCCGCCCTGGAAGCCGCGCAGGAACTCGCGCAGCCACACGATGGAGTCGTGGTCCAGGTGGTTGGTGGGCTCGTCCAGGAGCATGGTGTCCGCGTCCGAGAACAGGATCCGCGCGAGCTCCACGCGGCGGCGCTGGCCGCCGGAGAGCGTGTGCAGCGGCTGGTCCAGCACACGGCCGGGAAGATTCAGGTTGTTCGTGATCGTGGCGGCCTCGGACTCCGCCGCGTAGCCGCCGCCCGCGAGGAACTCGGACTCCAGCCGGTCGTAGCGGCGCATCGCCTTGGCGCGCACGGTCTCGTCCTCCGAGGCCATCTCCTCCTCGGTGCGGCGCAGCCGGGAGATCACGCCGGCGAGGTTGCGCGCGGAGAGGATGCGGTCCCGGGCCAGCTGGTCCATGTCGTCCACCTTGGGGTCCTGCGGCAGGTAGCCGATGGACCCGGAACGCGTGACCTCGCCGGCGGCGGGCAGCGTGAGCCCGGCCAGCACCTTGGTCATGGTGGTCTTCCCGGCTCCGTTGCGGCCCACCAGGCCCACCTTGTCGCCCTTGTCCACCCGGAAGCTCACCTCGTCCATGAGCAGGCGTGCTCCGGCGCGCAGTTCGAGGTTCGTGACGGTGATCAAGGGTGCAGGGCCTTTCGTGGGCGGTCTCGCTCGGGGCTGCTCCCGGGGCCGGTGCGCTCGTGCGCTGCGCGGGCCCGTGACACGGTCACGGGGTGCGGGCCTCCCGGGGCAGACAGAAACCCCGTGGATCCGGGGCACTGCCCAGTCTACCCGGGGCCGCAAATCGGTGCCGCGGCGTCGTCCCCGCCCCATGGCGCCGCCGCGCGCGAGGCGACAACTAGACTGCCTGCCATGACTTCTCCCGCGCGGGAAACCCGCTCCCTCACGTCCTTCGACCTCGCCAACATTGCCGTGTTCGCCGCCCTGACGTGCGTGCTGGCGCTGGCGCCGGCGATACCCGTGGGTGCCGTCGGTGTGCCCATCACGCTGCAGACGCTCGCCGTGTTCCTCACGGGCATGATCCTCGGAGGCTGGCGCGGTTTCCTGGCGCTGCTGCTCTACGTGGTGGTGGGTCTGCTGGGCGTGCCGGTCTTTGCCGGATTCGTTGGCGGACCGGCAGTGCTGGCCGGACCCTCCGCCGGGTACCTGCTCTCCTTCCCGTTCGCGGCCGCGCTCGTTGGCGCGCTCGCCCACCGCAGCGTGCGCGGTGAGCGGGTACGACGACGCGACGGCGCCACCTCCGTGGCTCCGGGACGTCGCGGGGGTCTCACCGTCAAACTGATCGGCGCGGGCCTCGCCGGTCTTGTGCTCTCCCACGTGGTGGGCACCGCGGGCCTGATGATCAACGCGGGGCTCGGACTCGGGGCGGCCGTTGTCACGGACCTCGCCTTCGTCCCCGGGGACATCGTCAAGGTGGTTGTCGCCGCACTGATCGCCGTGGCGGTGCACCGCGCGTTCCCCCGCATGGCCGGGGCGGTTCTCTGAGTGGCTGACGAGCCGCGTGCCGCCCCATCCCAGCAGCCGGGCGGGGAGACGCCGCACGGGGAAATCCCGGACTTGGAGCCCCCGCACCGGGAGTCCCTGTACTGCGCGGACGTGACCGTGACCGTGGAGGGACCTCGCGGACCCGTGACCGTGCTGGAGGGCGTGGACTGCGAGTTCACCGCACGGCGCACCGCGGTGGTGGGGCTCAACGGCTCCGGCAAGTCCACGCTGCTGCGGCTGTTCAACGGGCTCGTCACGCCGTCCTCGGGAGTGGTGCGGACGGGCAATGTGGACCCGGCGGCATTCCCCCGGCACGCCCGCTCCCTGGTGGGCTTCGTCTTCACGGACCCCGCATCCCAGATCCTCATGCCCACCCCGCTCGAGGACATCGAACTGTCCCTCCGGCGTGGCGTTCGGGACCGCGCCGAGCGCACCGAGCAGGCGATGGCCTGGCTGCGGCGGCTGGGCCTCGAGGACCGCGCGCACCACAGCGTCTTCGACCTCTCCGGGGGTGAGCGGCAGCTCGTTGCCCTGGCCGCCGTGCTGGCCGTGGAGCCCCGCGTGCTCGTGCTGGACGAGCCCACCACTCTGCTGGACCTGCGCAACCGGCTGCGCCTGCGCCAGCTCCTGGACGGCCTCCCCCAGCAGCAGCTGCTCAGCACCCACGACCTCGACCTCGCGGCCTCCGCGGACCACGTGGCGGTCGTCCACGAGGCACGCCTGATCGACCAGGGCCCGCCCGAGCGGATGCTGCACCTCTACCGGCACTGGTGCGAGAACGGCTTCCCCGGGGAGACCGCGGCGTGAGACGTCGCGCCCGCCCCCGGAGTGACGACCTGCTCGGCACCTACGTTCCCGGCACGTCCCCGCTGCACCGCTGCCCGCTGTGGCTCAAGGCGCTCCTGGTTCTTGGAGCGTGCCTGGTCGTCATGACCGCGCGGGACTGGCGGGTCTCCCTGGGTGCCCTCGCACTCACGGCGGCGGCCGCTGCCGCCTGCGGTCTGGGCGTGCGCCGGTGGGTGCGCTCGCTGCGCCCGCTGCTGCTGCTCGTCATCCTGCTGACGGCCTACCACCTCGTCGCCAATGGCCCGGCGCGCGCCGCCGACGTCGTGCTGTCCCTGCTCGCCGTGGTCACCCTCACGCGCCTGCTCATCTCGACCACGCCCCTCCCCCGACTCATCGACGGGCTCGTGCTGCTGTGCTCACCCCTGCGCCTCGCGGGCGTGGATCCCGAGCGCATTGGACTTGCGGTGTCCCTGATGATCCGCTCGGTCCCCTGGCTGTTCGGAGTCCTCACCTCCCTGCGCGATGCCGCCGCTGCCCGCACCGTGCGCCCGCACCCCGTGCAGCTGGTCACCCCCGCAGTCATCGCCACAGTCGACTACGCCCACCGCACCGGGGAGGCGCTCGCGGCGAGAGGACTCGAGTAGCCGCGCCACGGCGTTGTCCCCGCCCAATCGCCCCGGTGCCCGCACAGTGGCCCTATGCTTCCCCCATGAGCTTCAACGACAACTCCCAGCTGAACTCCGGGCGGGTCAGCTCCGGCGGCGGTGGTGGACGCGGCATCGCCGTGGGTGGAGGGCTGGGCGGTGTGGTCCTGCTGCTGATCGCGGGCCTGTTCTTCGGTCAGGACGGCATCGACGCCCTCACCGGCGGTGGCACCCAGGACACGGCCGGGACCCAGCAGGTGGACTCCGGACTCGCGGACCGCTGCCGCACCGGCGCGGACGCCAACACTGACACCTCCTGCCGCATGGTGGCCACGGTGCAGTCCCTCGACCAGTTCTGGGGCGACTACCTTCCCCGGGCCACGGGGAAGCAGTACACGGAACCGGGGGTCGTGCTGTTCACCGGCACGGACAACACGTCGTGCGGCCAGGCGTCCTCGGCCACCGGCCCGTTCTACTGCCCGTCGGACTCGACCGTCTACCTGGACACCGGCTTCTTCGAGGAGATGCGCACCCAGTTCGGCGCGGATGCGGATGCCCTCGCCCAGGAGTATGTGATGGCGCACGAGGTGGGCCACCACATCCAGGACCTGCAGGGCACCCTGGGCAGGGCCCAGCAGGACCCAAGTGGCGCCAATTCCGGCGCGGTTCGCACCGAGCTGCAGGCCGACTGCTACGCGGGGATGTGGGCCCACCACGCCACCGAGTCCGGCGGTGCGGTGCAGCTGCAGCCGATCACACGCGCGCAGCTCTCGGACGCGATCGAGGCCGCCGGAGCCATCGGTGACGACCGCATCCAGGAGGCCGCCCGCGGTCGTGCCAACCCGGAGTCCTTCACGCACGGCACCGCTGCGCAGCGCCAGGCCTGGTTCCTCACCGGGTACCAGACCGGCGATCTCACGGCCTGCAACACGTTCTCCGCGCGCAACCTGAACCACCCGGACGCGCTGAGCTAGGACGGAGGGGCGGGGCTCCGTACAAACGGACCGTTCCCCGTGCCTGCAGCTCAGACGAGACCGGCCACCGCCCTCGGCCGACCTCTGCTCCGGGATCCTGGCGCGGTTCAGACCCGGTCCGTGTTCCCCGCCCGCTCCAGCCACGGTGCGCGCATCGACGTGGGGCCCAGGTCCGCGATCGACCCGGCTCCCATGAGCATCATGTCCGTGCGGATCTGCGCCTCCAGCAGCTCGATCACCCGCGAGACACCCTGCTCGCCGCCGGCCATGAGTCCGTACAGGTACGCCCGCCCGATCAGCACGAAGTCCGCGCCGGCGCACAGCGCGGTCACCACGTCCGCGCCGGAGAGGACTCCGGAGTCCAGGATCAGGGGGACGCCCGGGCCCACCTCCTCGCGCACGCCCGGCAGAGAGGTCAGCGCCACGGGTGCCCGGTCCAGCTGGCGGCCGCCGTGGTTGGAGACCACGAGCCCGTCCGCGCCCACGCTCATGGCCCGCCGGGCGTCGTTGCGAGTGAGGACACCCTTCACGAACAGCTGGCCGTCCCACTGCTCGCGGATCCAGGCGAGGTCGTCCAGGTCCAGGCCGGGGTCGAACATCGAGGAGATCAGGTCCGCCAGCGTGGAGGACGTGTTCGAGAGGGACGCGAACTTCAGCGAGTCCGTGGTCAGGAAATTGAACCACCACTCGGGCCGGTAGGAGGCGTCCAGCACGGTGCCGGGCGTCAGGCGCGGCGGGATGACCATGCCGTTGCGGACGTCCCGCAGCCGCTGACCGGGAACTGGCGTGTCCACGGTGACGAGCAGCGTGCCCACACCGGCGGCCTTCGCGCGCTGCAGCAGGTCCAGCGACGCCGCGTGGTCGCGCCACAGGTAGAGCTGGAACCAGCGCTCGGCGTCCGGGGCGGCGTCCCGCACCTCCTCGATGGAGCGCGTGCCCATGGTCGACAGTGAGAACGGGATCCCGGCCTTCTCGGCGGCCCGCACTCCCCCGATCTCACCCTCTGCGTGCATGAAACGCGTGAACCCGGTGGGCGCGATCCCGAACGGCAGCGCGCTGCGGAAGCCCGCGATCTCCGTGCTGAGATCTGCCGTGTCAGTGCCGTGCAGGATCTTCGGCAGCAGCTCCACGGACTCGAACGCCTTGCGGCTGCGCCGGTAGGTCAGTTCTTGGCCGGCAGCGCCGTCCACGTAGTCGAACGCGGGTTTCGGGGTGCGACGCCGCGCGATCCGCCGCAGCGCCTCCACGTCCGCCGCCTTGGCGAGCCGGGCAGCACGGCGGTCCGGGTTGAAGGAGCCGAACCGCATGAGTGGCTTGAGCTCCGAGAGCTGGGGCAGGTGGCGTTGCACATGAGTCCTCACAGTCGCGGGTGGTCGGTTCCGAATCTAGCACCGTGCCCGGTGGCGGTCCCGCTCCGGGCGGACCGGACGGCTTGTGGAGGACCCGGACATTTTCCAGCGAGACCCCGGATACGGAACAGGGCACGACCGTAGTGGTCGTGCCCTGGTGGCGGTCACGTCCTGCCGTACCGTGGCGGTGGTTCGGACCTCAGATGTTGAAGCCCAGCGCCCGCATCTGGTCCCGGCCGTCCTCGGTGATCCGCTCCGGACCCCACGGGGGCATCCAGATCCAGTTCACGTGCCACTCGTCCACGGTGGGCGAGAGGTTCTGGGCAACCTGCTCCTCGATGACGTCCTGCAGCGGGCAGGCCGCCGTGGTTAGGGTCATGTCGAGGCGCAGGGAGTCATCGTCCTGGTACTGCAGGCCGTACAGCAGGCCCAGGTCCACGACGTTCACGCCCAGCTCCGGGTCGATCACGTTCTTCAGCAGGTCCTCGATCTCCGCGAGCGAGGCCTGGCCCTTGGGGCCCTGCTCCGCCGCGGCGGTCTCGGTGGAATCACTCACGGAATCCTCCTCCGGTCTCGTGTGCGCCGCGCCTACTTGGCGGCGGCCTGCACGTAGCGGTCGTAGCCCTCGTTCTCGAGCTGCTCCGCGAGCTCGGGCCCGCCCTGGTCCACCACGCGGCCGTCCGAGAACACGTGGACGAACTGCGGCTTGATGTAGCGCAGGATCCGGGTGTAGTGCGTGATCAGCATGATGCCGGTGTTGTCCTGGTCAAGGGCGCGGTTGACGCCCTCGGAGACGATCTTCAGGGCGTCGACGTCCAGACCGGAGTCGGTCTCGTCAAGCAGCGCGATCTTCGGCTTGAGGATCTCGAGCTGCAGGATCTCGTGACGCTTCTTCTCACCGCCGGAGAAGCCCTCGTTCACGTTGCGCAGCAGCATGTCCGTGTCGATCTTCAGCTTCTCCATGGCGGCGCGGACGTCCTTGGTCCACGTGCGCAGGGAGGGGGCCTCGCCGTCGACGGCCGTCTTGGCCGAGCGCAGGAAGTTGGAGGTGGTCACGCCCGGGATCTCCACGGGGTACTGCATGGCCAGGAAGAGCCCGGCGCGCGCCCGCTCGTCGACGGACATGGCCAGCACGTCCTGGCCGTCCAGGGTCACGGAGCCGGAGTCCACCTGGTACTTGGGGTGACCGGCGATGGTGGAGGCCAGCGTGGACTTGCCCGAGCCGTTGGGGCCCATGATCGCGTGCACCTCACCGGAGTTGATGGTCAGGTTCACGCCCTTGAGGATGGGCTTGGTGGTCTCGTCGTCCAGGATGACGGACGCGTGGAGGTCCTTGATCTCCAGAGTTGACATGGGGTGATTCTCCTTGTGGTCGTGGGCACAGGCCCGGTCACGGGCTCGGGTGCGACGTACGTGGGTGAGGGCTGCGGCGCGGGGCCGGTCTCAGTTCTCGGTGCGGGCGAGCTCGTCCTCGAGGGACGCGCGCAGCTGCTCCTCGAGGGCCTCGACGCCCACCTGCTGGATGATCTCGAAGAGGAATCCGCGCACGACCAGGCGGCGTGCCTGGTCCTCCGGGATGCCGCGGGACATCAGGTAGTACAGGTGCTCGTCGTCCAGCTGGCCCGTGGTGGAGGCGTGGCCTGCGCCGGCGATCAAGCCGGTCTCGATCTCCAGGTTCGGCACCGAGTCCATACGGGGGCCGTCGTTGAGGATCAGGTTGCGGTTGAGCTCGTAGGTGTCCGTGCCCTCGGCCTCCGCGCGGATCAGGACGTCCCCGACCCACACGCCGTGGGCGTTCTCACCCTGCAGCGCGGACTTGTAGTTCACGCGGGACTTGCAGCGCGGCACCGAGTGATCCACGAACAGGCGAGACTCAAGGTGCTGGCCCTCGTCCACGAACGTGAGACCGTACATGGCCACGTCGCCGCCGGTTGCGGTGAAGCGGGTGGACGGCGTGACGCGCACGAGGTCCCCTCCGAGGCTCACGAGCACGTGCTTGAACGTGGCGTCCTTGCCCAGGCGGGCCTGCTGCGAGGACGCGTGGACGGAGTCGTCCGTCCACTCCTGCAGCGAGACCACGGTGAGGGAGGCGCCGTCGGAGACGGAGAACTCCACGTTCTGGGACAGCACGGCCGTGCCCACGTGGCGCAGCACCACGAGCGCGCGGGAGTTCTCCCCCGCGTCGATCACCACGTGCTGGGCCGCCGGGCGGTCCGACTCGCCGGTGAACGTGACGATCAGGGGCTCCTGGACCTCCGCGTCACGGGGGATCGAGATGACGGTGGCCTCGCGGAAGGAGGACCACGCGTTTGCGGAGACCCGGTCCTCGGGGATGCCGGCCGAGCCGATGCGGGCGTCGTCGCGGGGCACCGAGGTGACCTCCACGGCGTCGCCCCCGGTGACGGAGACCGCGGGGGCTGGACCGTCCAGGGCGGCGTCGTCGAGACCGCGCAGCCGCTTCAGCGGCGTGAAGCGCCAGTCCTCGAGCTTGGTGGTCAGCGGCGGGAAGTCCGCGACGTCGTAGGACGTGAAGCGCCCGGCGCGCGAGGAGTCCGGCACGCCCGAGATGTCACCGTGCTGCGTGTGCCTGATCTCGGGCTCACCAGCCTGGTTGCGGCCCTCCTGCAGGGTCTCGCCCTCCTGGCTCATGCCGGGGATGGCCACGCGGTCCTCACCGGTGGGGACCCCGCCCACCTCCTCGCTTGTGTCCTGGGTGTCGCGGGCGGTCTGATCAGTGGTGGACATATCAGCCAACGGATCCTTCCATTTGCAGTTCGATGAGACGGTTGAGCTCGAGGGCGTACTCCATGGGCAGCTCGCGGGCGATCGGCTCGACGAAGCCGCGGACGATCATCGCCATGGCCTCCTCCTCCGGCATGCCGCGCTGCATCAGGTAGAACAGCTGCTCCTCGGAGACTCGCGAGACCGTGGCCTCGTGGCCCATGGTGACGTCGTCCTCACGGATGTCCACGTACGGGTACGTGTCCGAGCGGGAGATCGTGTCCACCAGCAGGGCGTCGCAGACCACGTTGGACTTCGAGTGGGTGGCGCCCTCGCGCACCTGCACCAGTCCGCGGTAGGCCGAGCGGCCGCCGTTGCGGGCCACGGACTTGGAGACGATCGAGGAGGACGTGTTCGGGGCGATGTGCACCATCTTGGAACCCGTGTCCTGGTGCTGGCCCTCGCCCGCGAAAGCGATCGACAGGGTCTCGCCGCGAGCGTGCTCACCGGTCATGTAGACCGCCGGGTACTTCTGCGTGACCTTGGAGCCGATGTTGCCGTCGATCCACTCCATGGTGGCGCCCTCGTGGGCGATCGCGCGCTTGGTCACCAGGTTGTACACGTTGTTGGACCAGTTCTGGATGGTTGTGTACCGCACGCGTGCGTTCTTCTTGCAGATGATCTCCACCACGGCGGAGTGCAGCGAGTCCGTCTTGTAGATCGGCGCCGTGCAGCCCTCGATGTAGTGGACGTAGGAGTCCTCGTCCGCAATGATCAGCGTGCGCTCGAACTGGCCCATGTTCTCCGTGTTGATGCGGAAGTAGGCCTGCAGGGGAATGTCCACGTGCACGCCCTTGGGCACGTACACGAACGAGCCACCTGACCACACGGCGGTGTTCAGCGCGGCGAACTTGTTGTCGCCCACCGGGATCACCGTGCCGAAGTACTCCTCGAAGAACTCGGGGTGCTCCTTCAGCGCGGTGTCCGTGTCCAGGAAGATCACTCCCTGCGCCTCGAGATCCTCGCGGATCTGGTGGTACACCACCTCGGACTCGTACTGGGCGGCCACACCGGCCACCAGGCGGTTGCGCTCCGCCTCCGGGATGCCGAGCTTCTCGTACGTATTGCGGATGTCGTCCGGCAGCTCCTCCCAGGAGCCGGCCTGCTGCTCGGTGGAGCGCACGAAGTACTTGATGTTGTCGAAGTCGATCCCCGAGAGGTCCGCGCCCCACGTGGGCATGGGCTTGCGGTCGAAGAACTTCAGGCCCTTCAGACGCAGCTGCGTCATCCAGTCCGGCTCGCTCTTCTTGGCCGAGATGTCCCGGACCACCTCTTCGTTGATGCCGCGGCGCGCGGAGGCGCCGGCATCGTTCTTGTCGGACCATCCGTACTGGTACTGCCCGATCCCCTCGAGCTCCGGGTTCATCTCCAGGATCTCGGAAATCGTGGTGTCGCCTGTCATGTCGCCCGCGGTCTCCGCGGGCACGATGCGCTCGGTCATGACAACCCTCCCTGTCGTGCGGTTGTGTGGTTGGTGGAGTGTGTGGATCCCGCGCTGCGAAGCTGCAGCGGGACGTGTGTGGTGCAGACGTGGGCCCCGGCCGCCATGGTGGACAGCCTGCGGACGTCCACGTCCAGCAGCTCGGAGATCAGCTCCGTCTCCTGCTCGCAGAACTCGGGGTGCTCGTTCGCGATCTCCTGGATGGGACAGTGGCCCTGGCACAGCTGGGCGGAGCGCAGCGCCACGCCCTTGGGGCCCCGCGGCGTGACCGTGGTGTGGGAGGCCACGAAACCGTCGCGGCTCATGGCTGCGGTGAGGGCGCTGAGGCGGTCCTCGACGTCGTCCCCGGCCGCTTCGACTTGCGGGCGGTAGCGCTCGCGCATCTGGTCCATGTGGCTTACGACGAACGCGCGGAGAAGCTCGTCCCCGCCCACCCGTTGCATCGTGTCGATGGCTTCCCGGGCCAGTCCCAGGTAGTCGTGGCCGAGCTGCTCGTGGCCCCCGGGGGCGACGACGTAGCGCCGGGCGGGGCGCCCCGCGCCGGAGCGCGTACTGCGCACCGGGGAGACCTCGATGATCAGTTCGGCCTCGAGCGCGTCCAGGTGGCGGCGCACGGCGGCCGGGGTGAGGCCGAGGTCCTTGGCGATCTGCGCCGCCGAGATGGGGCCGTGGGCGAGCACCAGGGAGAGCACCCGCGAACGGGTGGTGTCGTCCTGCTCCGAGCGGACCGCGGGTGCGCGGTCCGTGGCCGGTGAACTCATGCTCCGTGCAACATCCTTACGGGAGAGAGGTGAGTGGGGTGCGTTCGGCGCACCTGTCCGTCCCGGGGACGGCACCGCGCACTGAACACGCAATACACAACGAGCGTATGCCTTATTCCATTCCCGTCAAAACGCTCTCGGTGCTCCGCGCCGCGCCCGGGAGCGGTCGTCCGGCACCCCCGCGCGCCGCGACGTCGTTCCCGGCCGCCGTGGCCGCGGGTGCTGCCGCGGGTCCGGCCGAGGTCCTAGACTGACCGGGTGCAGACCCCGCCCCACCCAGCTCCCGCCAGCCTGGACCAGACCTCCCGCCCCGCCCCCGTGGCCCTGCAGGTGGACGGTCTCGTGAAGACCTTCGAGGGCCGGGGAGAACCCGTCCGTGCCGTGCGCGGACTGAGCATGGCGGCGCACCAGGGCAGGATTACCGCCCTGCTCGGGGCCAACGGCGCTGGCAAGACCACCACCCTGCAGTGCGCCCAGGGGCTGCAGCGGCCCACCTCCGGCAGCGTCCGGCTGCTCGGTGAGGACCCGTGGCAGGCCTCGGCCCAGTTGCGCGCGCGCGTGGGCGTCATGCTCCAGGACGGCGGACTGCCCCAGTCGGTGCGCCCGGGAGAGCTGCTGCGGCACGTGAGCCGGCTCTACGCGGACCCGGTGCCCCTGGATGAGCTCGTGGAGCGGCTGGGCATCGGCCCGTTCCTCGGCACCGGCATCCGGCGGCTCTCCGGGGGCCAGAAGCAGCGCGTGGCACTGGCCGCCGCGCTCGTGGGCCGCCCGGACGTGCTGTTCCTGGACGAGCCCTCCGCCGGGCTCGACCCGCGCTCGCGCAACATCGTCTTCGACCTCGTGCAGCAGCTGCGCGACTCCGGCGTCTGCATCATCCTCACGACCCACCTCATGGACGACGCCGCCCGCCTGGCCGACTACGTCTACATCGTCAACCGCGGCACCGTGGCTGTGCAGGGAACGGTGTCCGAACTCGTGAGCGCCGAGCGGGAGGCACCTCTCGTGATGACCGTGACCCTCGCGCCGCAGGACGCGCACAGGCTGCGGGAGGATCCGCCCTGGCGCACGCCACGGTTCACGGACGTGACCTGGAGCGTCAAGGACCGCACCGTGACCCTCACCGGCCCCCTCGACGGCGCTCGCGTGCGCGAGGTCACGGGGTGGGCCACACTGGACGACCGACTGCCGGAGGCGCTGAGCGTGCAACCCCGATCCCTGGAGGACGTGTTCCTGGAGGTCTCCGGCGGTGATGTTCGATGAGCAGAACGCAGCACCTCCCCACTGCGGGCACTGCACCGCAGTCCCACCAGCTGACCGGCAGCGCCTCGCAGCGTCCCCGGGCGGCGTCGCTGTCCCGGCGCGTGCTGGCCCAGGCCCGCTTCGAGACCATGACCATGGTCCGCAACGGCGAGCAGCTGCTGCTGCTCGTGATCCTGCCCGTCATGGCGCTGGTGGGGCTGACGTTCACCGATCTTCTGGACCCCTACCGCGTGGACGGTGCCTCCCGCGTGGACGTGGCCGTTCCGGGCATCCTCGTGCTGTGCGTGATCTCCAGCGCATTCTCCGGGCAGGGCATCCAAACCGGTTTCGACCGCCGCTACGGGGTGCTGCGCCACCTCTCCACGACCCCGCTGGGACGGTCGGGGCTCATCGCGGGCAAGCTGCTGGCCATCCTGGCCGTGCTCGTCCTCCAGTACCTCGTGATCGCCGCCGTGGCCGCGTGGCTCGGGTGGCGACCCTCCGGTCTCGCGGTGCTGGGTTCGATCCCCCTGCTCGTCCTGGTGGCCGTCACGTTCACAGGCCTGGGGATGCTCATCGCTGGCACGCTGCGGGCCGAGGCCACCCTCGCCGTCCTCAACGTGGTGTGGGTGGCCCTTGCCGCGGGAGGTGGCGTCCTCTTCCCGCTCACCGCTCTGCCCGGCTGGCTCTCCCGGCTCGTGGCGCTGCTGCCGTCCTCGGCGGCGGGTGAGCTGGTGCGCGAGTGCTTCCTGGGGACACCGGCCACCCTGGCGCCGCTGCTCGTGCTGGGCGTGTGGGCGGTCCTCAGCTGGGCCGCCACCGTCAAGTGGTTCCGCTGGATCTGATCGCAGGGAGGCACCTGATGTCCCCGCCGGGTCCGGGCACTCCGGGGACCGTCCGGCGTGCCTGAGACATCCCTGGGTCCTCGGGGGTTCCCAGGCCGCGCTGGCTACACTGGGAGCGTCTTCGTTCCCACTGCCCCTGGATGCACCGCTCATGTCTGACGCCGCCGCCCGTACCGCCACCGACTCCTTCTGGTGGCCCAGCACCGTGACCCCGTGGGTGCGGCGACTCGCCGTCGCCTCCCTGCTCACCAACTCGCTGCTGATCCTCACCGGTGGGCTCGTGCGGCTCACGGGATCGGGGCTGGGATGCCCCACATGGCCGCGCTGCTCGGCGGAGTCCTGGACGAACACCCAGGAGATGGGCATCCACGGGATCATCGAGTTCGGCAACCGACTGCTCACATTCGTGCTGGCGGTGGTCGCGGTGCTGATGTTCCTCTCCGTGATGCGGATGGTCCGCACGCACCCGAAGCTCTTCTGGCTCGCCCTCGCCCTGGGCATCGGTATCCCGCTGCAGGCGGTCGTGGGCGGGATCACCGTGCTGGTGGGCCTGCACCCGCTGATGGTGGGCGTGCACTACCTGATCTCCGCGGCCATGATCTCGCTGTCCACGCTGCTCGTGCTGAACACGCGCCGCGAGGGGCTCTCCGCCGTGGCGCACGACCAGCGTCCGGGTCAGCTGCACTCCTCCCGCACCGCCGTGCTCGTGCTCGGCATCCTCACGGGGCTGCTGAGCGCAGTGATCCTCTACGTGGGCACTCTCGTCACGGGCACCGGCGTGCACGCCGGGGACGACTCCAGCGCCCGCCTGGCCTTCGACTCCGTAGCCATCACGCGCGCCCACGCCGTTCCCGTGTACCTGCTGACCTTCACGGTCCTGGCCGGGATCGTGCTGTGCACGGTCAAGGGACTGCCCACGGTGCTGCGCAACGCGTACCTGATCATGGCTGCGATCATCGTGGCCCAGGGCCTGGTGGGCTACTACCAGTACTTCAACCACGTGCCGATCCCCGCGGTGGCCCTGCACATGGTCCTCTCCGCCGTGGTGATCTGGGCTGCCACGCGCGTGGTCTCGTTCTCCGTGTACCTCGCTCAACCCGAGCACGCCCACGCGGCCCCCGTCGACCTCGGGGAGAAGAACGACGCCGCGGCGCAGCCCGTCGGCTGAGCCCGGCGTCCTGCCGCGGGGGTTGCGGACCGGGTGCCAGGGCAGTTCTCGTCCCGGCGCGACATCGCCGGAGCAGGATCGCTCGGGCGGGTCCCGTTCCCGGGGGTCCAGAACGTGGGCGCCCCGTCACTCGACCCGGGGCACCCCCGGGCCCGGTGACGGGCCCTCGCACGCTCAGCGCGACGTCGTCGACGGCGCCGTCTCACGCAGGCGCGCCACTGCCGTGGCGAGGGCGTCCCGGCTGTGGGACGGAATGGGCAGCAGGGGCCGGCGCGGGGCGCTCGTGCGCACACCGCAGACCTCCGCCAAGGCGTAGAGCACCGACAGCGGGCGTTCGTGGCCCATCAGCTGCATCAGCGGCCGCAGGGCCCGGCTCCACGCGGCGGCGTCCTCGGTCCTGCCCTGGGTCACTGCCTCGTGGAAGGCAACGAACTCGGGAGCCAGCAGCGCCGCCATGCCGCTGTGCCACGCCGCATCCGGGTGCTCGTCCACGATCAGCTGGTCACGACTTGCACCGTGCACGGTGCCGGGCTCCGACTGCTGGGCGAAGAGCAGCTGCCGCGAGTGGAAGAGCCTGCCGGATGCGGCGGTGTCCTTGAACGCGACCACGTTGTCCAGCCAGGACAGCTCCGCCGCGAGCTCGACCGGGTACGTGAAACCCGTGGTGGAGGGGTTGTTGTACAGGCACAGCGGCAGCGAGACGGCCGAGGCGACCGTTTCCACCTGGTCCGCGATCTCCTGCGACACCAGGGGAATGTAGCTCACGGGGCTCAGCACGAGCCCGTCCGCACCGTTGTTCTCCGCGGAGTAGGCGAGCTGAAGCACCTCCCGCGTGGTGATGGCCGAGATACCCACCCCCACCGGAACACCCGAGCCGGAGGCGGCCCTCACGGCCGTGCGCACGACGTCGGCGCGCTCCTGCGCGTCGAGGTAGGCAAAGAGCCCGGACGTTCCGAGGACGACGATGCCGGAGACGCCGCTGTGCGCGAGCCGCGCCACTGTGCATTCCAGGGAGTCGAGGTCCAGGGCGCCGCCGGGGTGCAGGGGGGTCACGGGATAGGCGGTCACGCCTGAGAACGTCATGGAGAGCATGGGACAAGTTTAGGTGAGCCTTACCGGTACCGGGCATCGACCGGTCGGATGATCCGACCGTGGCCGTTCAGGGCGAGCGCCCTACGGCGGGTGCAACCCGTAGTCTGAGCCGTGGCCCGCGCGGCTTCTGCGGACACGAGGGTGTCCGCGCAGCGACTAGAAGATGGGGCCGCCGACGAACGGGTCCAGCGCCACACCCACGAACACGAACGTGATGTAGGCGATGGAGCCGTGGAAGACGTACATGGCCTGCTTCAGGGTCGGCTTGCCCGCGGTGGCCAGGCCGTAGAGCTTGTGGCAGTGGTACGTGAACCAGCCCCCGGAGACCAGCGCAATGATGCCGTACACCCAGCCTGCCCCGCCCACGGGGATGAGCAGTAGCGAGCAGATCACGGTGGCCCACGCGTAGAGGACCACCTGGGCGCCGACGGTGCGCGCGGTGTCCACGGCGCCGAGCATGGGGACGCCCGCACGGGAGTAGTCCTCCGCGTACTTCATGGACAGCGGCCAGTAGTGAGGGGGCGTCCACAGGAAGATGAACGCGAAGAGCACCAGAGCCGGCCACTCGAGGGTGCCGCGCACCGCCGCCCACCCGATCAGCACGGGCATGCACCCCGCGATGCCGCCCCAGACGATGTTCTGGGCGGTGCGGCGCTTGAGGACGATCGAGTAGAACACCGCGTACAGGGCGATCGCCACCACACCGAGCACGCCGCACAGCACGCTCACGCCCAGAGTCAGCCAGGCCACGGCCACGGCGGAGAGCACCCAGGCGAAAACGAGGGCCTCGCGGTCGCTGACCTCACCCGTCACGAGCGGCCGCTTGGCCGTGCGGCGCATGAGCCGGTCCTCGTTGCGGTCGATGTAGCAGTTGAACGCGCCTGCGGCCCCGGCCGCGAGTGTGCCGCCCACAAGGGTGTTGAGCACGAGCCACAGGTTCGGCACACCCTGCTGGGCGAAGAACATGGTGGGGATGGTGGCCACCAGCAGCAGCTCGATGATCCGGGGCTTCGTCAGTGCCACGTAGGCCTTGATCTTGCGACCGGCCGTCATGGGGCCCTCGTACCCGACGGGCGCGACCTCCGAGATGCGACTCCCGGTGGCTCCGTGGCCGTGCGACGCGGGGGATCCCGAGGAGTCCGGGTGCGTCGCGGTGTCGAGGTGATTCACGGAATCGATGCTCCAAAGAACGTTGGTGGCCGGCCCGGGGGCGGCGTTGAACGGGCGGGGCGAGACGGGCTCGCACCGACACCCGGTCGCCAGTATAGCCGCCTGCGCCGCTCAGGGGCGCGGTGACGAGGCCCACGGTGAGCCGTGAGCGATCACCCGGGGCCACGTCCCTGACGCTCGCGGTCCCGCCGGACTAAGGTTGAGCGCGGAACAGGCGTTGCGGCCGGACCACCGTGGCCACGGAACGGGACCGGGCAGCGCCGCGCACCATCCACTCCCACGAAAGGGGCTCGCCACCGTGCCGAACCTTGATCAACCGTTGAACTGGACCGAGCAGGACGCCCGCGCGGTGGACACCGCCCGTGTCCTCGCCGCCGATGCCGTGCAGAAGGTCGGCAACGGCCACCCGGGCACCGCCATGTCCCTGGCCCCCGTGGCGTACATGCTCTTCCAGAAGGTGATGCGGCACGATCCCTCGGACGACCGCTGGACCGGGCGCGACCGCTTCATCCTCTCCCCCGGGCACACCTCCCTCACCCTGTACCTGCAGCTGTTCTTCTCCGGCTACGGCCTGGAGATGGAGGACCTCGAGTCGCTGCGCACGTGGGGCTCCAAGGTTCCGGGCCACCCGGAGTACCGCCACACCACGGGCGTGGAGATCACCACCGGTCCGCTGGGCCAGGGCCTGGCCTCCTCCGTGGGCTTCGGCTACGCGCAGCGCTACACCCGCGGTCTCTTCGACGCGGACGCCCCCGCCGGTGAGTCGCCGTTCGACCACAACATCTTCGTGATCGCCTCCGACGGAGACCTCGAGGAGGGCATCACCTCCGAGGCGTCCTCCCTGGCCGGGACCCAGCAGCTCGGCAACCTCGTGGTGATCTACGACGACAACAAGATCTCGATCGAGGACGACACCAACGTGGCGTTCAACGAGGACGTCCTGGCGCGCTACGCCGCGTACGGCTGGGACACCGCTCGCGTGGACTGGCGCAACGGCGGTGAGTACAAGGAGGACGTCGAGGCCCTGTACGACGCCGTGGTGGCGGCCACCAAAGTCAAGGACAAGCCCTCGATCATCGCCCTGAGCACGATCATCGGCTGGCCCTCCCCCACCAAGCAGAACACCGGCGGCGTGCACGGCTCCGCCCTGGGCGCGGAGGAGGTCGCGGCAACCAAGAAGATTCTGGGCTTCGACCCCGAGAAGTCCTTCCAGATTGAGCCGGAGATCCTCGCGCACGTGCGCGAGGTGGCCGAGCGGGGCAAGCAGGAGCGCGCCGAGTGGGAGAAGTCCTTCCAGGCGTGGCGCGAGGCCAACCCGGAGAAGGCCGAGCTCTACGACCGGATCAAGAACGAGGAGCTGCCCGAGAACTACGCGGCCGCGTTCCCCACCTTCCCCGCGGGCAAGGCCGTGGCCTCCCGCAAGGCCTCCGGCGAGGTCATCAACGCCATCGCCGGGACCTTCCCCGAGCTGTGGGGGGGCTCCGCGGACCTCGCGGGCTCCAACAACACCACGATCGAGGGTGCGGACTCCTTCATTCCGCAGAGCCGCTCCACGGCCAAGTGGAAGGGCTCCCCGTACGGCCGGGTGCTGCACTTCGGCATCCGTGAGCACGCGGCCGCGGCGATCGTCAACGGCATCGTGATGAGCAGCCAGACCCGGGCCTTCTCGGGCACGTTCCTCATCTTCTCGGACTACCAGCGTCCGGCGGTGCGCCTGGGTGCGCTCATGAAGGTGCCGTCCATCTACGTGTGGACCCACGACTCGATCGGCCTCGGCGAGGACGGCCCCACGCACCAGCCCGTGGAGCAGCTCTCGGCGCTGCGTGCGATCCCGGGGCTCGACGTCGTCCGGCCCGCGGACGCCAACGAGACCGCCGTGGCCTGGCGCACGATTCTCGAGAACCACGAGCACCCGGCAGGGCTGGCGCTGACGCGCCAGGATCTGCCCACGGTTCCCCGTGAGGATCTGCACCCGGAGTACGACGGTGAGAAGTTCGCCTCCGCCGAGGGCGTGGCCCGCGGCGGCTACGTGCTCGCGGACACCGAGGGCACCCCTGACGTGGTGCTTATCGGCACGGGTTCTGAGGTCCAGCTGGCCCTCGAGGCCCGGGAGCAGCTCGCGGCGAAGGGCGTTGCGGCCCGCGTGGTCTCCATGCCCTGCCGCGAGTGGTTCGACTCACAGGACGAGCAGTACCGCGAATCGGTCATCCCGAAGGCCGTCAAGGCCCGCGTGAGCGTTGAAGCTGGGATCCGCATGTCGTGGAACGACCTGCTCGGCGACGCCGGCCGCGCCGTGTCCTTGGAGCACTTCGGCGAGTCCGCCGACTACCAGACGCTCTACCGCGAGTTCGGCATCACGTCCGAGGCCGTGGCACAGGCAGCCGAGGAGTCCATCGCCGCCGCGAGGTGACCCCGCAGCTCAGCACAGCAGCAATCGTGGGCGGGGCTCCGGCCCCGCCCACCACACCCCAGATGCTCTTCTCTCACGAATCGAGGACAGAGAACATGACCACCCCCACCCAGAAGCTCTCCGACGCCGGCGTCTCCATCTGGCTCGACGACCTCTCCCGCCAGCGCCTCACCAGCGGCAACCTGCAGGAGCTCATCGACACCAAGAACGTCGTCGGCGTGACGACCAACCCCACGATCTTCGCCGCGGCGCTCGCCAACGGCGAGTCATACCGCGAGCAGGTCGCGGCGCTCGCCGCCGAAGGGGTCTCGGTCGACGACGCCGTGTTCCGCATCACCACGGACGACGTCCGTGAGGCGTGCGACCTCTTCGCCCCCGTGGCGGAGGCCACGCAGGGTGTGGACGGGCGCGTGTCCATCGAGGTGGACCCCCGCCTGGCGCAGGACGCCGACGCCACTGCCTCGATGGCGCAGAAGCTCTCCCAGACAATCGACCGCCCGAACGCGCTGATCAAGATCCCCGCGACCGAGAAGGGCCTGCCCTCGATCGCGGCCACGATCGCGGAGGGCATCTCCGTGAACGTCACGCTGATCTTCTCGCTCGAGCGTTACCGCGGCGTCATCAACGCCTACATGGAGGGTCTCGAGCGTGCGCTGGAGAACGGCAAGGACCTCTCCACGATCCACTCCGTGGCGTCCTTCTTCGTTTCCCGCGTGGACACCGAGGTCGACAAGCGCCTGGACGCCGTCGGTTCCGCGGAGGCCGTGTCCCTCAAGGGCAAGGCCGGCCTGGCCAACGCGCGTCTCGCCTACCAGGTCTACGAGCAGTCGCTCCAGACCGAGCGCTGGAAGCGTCTTGCCTCCGCCGGCGCCAACCCGCAGCGTCCGCTGTGGGCCTCCACCGGTGTGAAGGACCCCAACCTGCCGGACACCCTGTACGTGACCGAGCTGGTGGCCCCCAACACCGTGAACACCATGCCGGAGAAGACGCTGGACGCCACGTACGACCACGCGGACGTCACAGGTGACACCGTGAGCGGCACCTACGAGGAGTCCGCCGAGGTCCTCGACGCGGTTGCCCGTCAGGGCGTGTCCTACCGGGAGGTCGTGGAGCTGCTCGAGACCGAGGGCCTCGAGAAGTTCGACAAGTCCTGGGAGGAGCTGCTCGAGACCGTGCGCACGGCGCTCGACGCCGCGAGCTGACCTCGTCTCGCCGCCCGCGGCTGTGCAGGAGCACCCGGTGCCCCACGACCGCGGGTGGCGGTCCCGTTGCAGCACCACTTCCGGGCGGTGCGGCCCAGCCGCTGCACCGCCCACCCACCACGTTTGAGGAGGCTCCCCGTGAGCTCACTGTCATTGCAGGCCGCCGGTGCCGCGCGAGAGGCGATCGACACGAACGTCCCCCGCCTGGTCGCCGAGAATTTCGCGTCCAAGCTTTTCGCCCAGGACCCCGCCCTCTGGGGCGCCGCCGCGGAGCAGGAGGCGGCAGTCCGCCTCGGGTGGACGGACGCCGTGAGCGTCTCCCGTCCGCTCGTACCGGAGATCGAGGAGTTGCGGGACGACTTCGCCCGCGAAGGTGTCACGCGTTTCGTGCTCGCGGGCATGGGCGGTTCCTCCCTGGCTCCCGAGGTGATCACCCGCAGCGCCGGCGTGGAGCTGTTCGTGCTGGACTCCACCGACCCCGAGATGGTCACCAAGGCGCTCGAGGACCTCGAGCACACCGCGCTGATCGTCTCCTCCAAGTCCGGCTCCACGGTGGAGACGGACTCCGCGCGCCGAGTGTTCATCGACGCTTTCCAGCGCGCCGGGTTGGACGCCCCTTCGCGGATCGTGGTGGTCACGGACCCGGGCTC
This sequence comes from Kocuria salsicia, assembly GCF_039532055.1. Lineage (NCBI taxonomy): Bacteria > Bacillati > Actinomycetota > Actinomycetes > Micrococcales > Micrococcaceae > Kocuria > Kocuria salsicia. The sequence goes on from NZ_BAAARF010000003.1 coordinate 387,823, forward strand.
CCCCATGGACTCGGCCTCGCGTGAGGCGGGCTACCGCAAGACCTTCAACGCGGACCCGAACGTGGGCGGGCGCTTCTCCGCGCTCACGGCGTTCGGACTCGTGCCCTCCGGACTCGCCGGCGTGGACGTCGCGGCGCTGCTCGACGACGCCGAGGAGGCCGTCGAGATGCTGCGCGAGGACGACGAGAACAACATCGGCCTGCAGCTCGGTGCCGCCCTGGGCGGTACCTCACCGCTGCGCGACAAGATCGTGCTCGTGAACCAGGGCGCGCCGTTCGTGGGCTTCGCGGACTGGGCGGAGCAGCTGATCGCCGAGTCCACCGGCAAGTCCGGCACGGGCGTGCTGCCCGTGGTCGTGCACGACGGCGCCCCCGAGCTGACCTCCGGCGCGTCGGACGTGCTGGTCGTCTCGCTCGTGGCTGAGGAGGACATGGACCCCGAGCAGTCCGAGGGGGTGCGCGTGGCCGGTTCGCTGAGCGGCCTCATGATGGCCTTCGAGGTCGCGATCGCGGTGGCGGGCCAGCTGCTGGGCATCGACCCGTTCAACCAGCCGGACGTCGAGTCCGCCAAGGCGGCAACACGCGAGCTTCTGGCCTCCAAGCCCGAGCCCTCACCCGCGGCCGCCACGGACGGGGAGATCGAGATCCGCGGCGCCGAGGACGTGCTGCGCGGCGCGACCACCGTGCCCGCGGCCCTCTCGGCGCTTCTGGAGCAGCTGCCTGAGGACGGCTACGTGAGCGTCCAGGCGTACTTCGACCGGCTCGGCTGGACCGAGCTGGAGTCCGTGCGGGACGTGCTGGCGCGGCGCACCGGGCGTCCCGTGACCTTCGGGTGGGGCCCGCGTTTCCTGCACTCCACCGGCCAGTACCACAAGGGCGGTCCCGCCCAGGGTGTCTACGTGCAGATCACTGCGGCCACGGACACGGACGTGGACATCCCCGGCATCCCCTTCACCTTCGGCGAGCTCATCAACGCGCAGGCGGACGGGGACGCCACCGTGCTCGCCGAGCACCACCGCCCTGTCCTGCGGCTGCGGCTGCTGGACCGGGAGGCCGGGGTGGCCCAGCTGCTGCGCGCGGCGTCCGAGCTGTGATCCCCACCCGACAACCCGCGAACGGACGGCGAGCCTGTGCCTGAGAACACCCAACACAACCCCCTGCGTGATCCACGCGACCGGCGTCTGACACGCGTCGCGGCGCCGTCGGCCCTCGTCCTCTTCGGCGTCACCGGCGACCTCGCGAAGAAGAAGCTGCTGCCGGCCATGTACGACCTCGCCAACCGCAGCCTGCTCCCTCCGGCCTTCTCCCTCGTGGGGTTCGGCCGGCGGGACTGGGACGACGCCCAGTTTGCGGAGTACGTCAAGGAGCACGTCGCCGAGCACGCCCGCACGCCCTACAACGAGGACCTCTGGAACCAGTTCGCCTCGGGGCTGCGGTTCGTGCACGGCGAGTTCGACGACGACGACGCCTACGTGCGTCTCGCGCAGACGCTCGACGAGCTCGACCGCGACCGCGGCACCCGCGGCAACCACGCGTTCTACCTGTCCATCCCGCCCAAGACGTTCGAGGTGGTGTGCCAGCAGCTGGCGGACCACGACCTCGCGGACTCGCAGGACAGCAAGGGCTGGCGGCGGGTGGTCATCGAGAAGCCGTTCGGCCACGACCTCGACTCCGCCCGGGAGCTGAACGCGATCGTGGAGCGGGTCTTCCGCCCGGACAGTGTGTTCCGCATCGACCACTACCTGGGCAAGGAGACGGTGCAGAACATCCTGGCGCTGCGCTTCGCCAACCAGATGTTCGAGCCCCTGTGGGACGCCCGGTACGTGGACCACGTGCAGATCACAATGGCCGAGGAGATCGGCATCGGCTCCCGCGCCGGTTACTACGACGGCGTGGGTGCGGCCCGTGACGTCATCCAGAACCACCTGCTGCAGCTGCTGGCGTTCACGGCCATGGAGGAGCCGGCCTCGTTCAGCGCGCACAACCTGCGCCGGGAGAAGGCCAAGGTCCTCGAGTCCGTGGTGCTGCCCTCTGACCTCGGTGAGCACTCGGCCCTGGGCCAGTACACGTCCGGTCTGCAGGGCGGCGAGTTCGTCAAGGGCTTCCACGAGGAGTCGGACATCCCCGCTGACTCTCGCACCGAGACCTTCGCGGCCCTGCGCGTGGACATCAACAACCGCCGCTGGGCGGGCGTGCCGTTCTACCTGCGCGCGGGCAAGCGGCTCGGCCGGCGGGTCACGGAGATCGCGGTGGCATTCAAGAAGTCCCCGAACCTGCTCTTCCGGGACACGGACAACGAGGAGTTCGGCCAGAACGCCATCGTGATCCGCATCCAGCCGGACGAGGGCGTGACCATCCGCTTCGGCTCCAAGGTCCCCGGCACGCAGTCGGAGATCCGGGACGTCACCATGGACTTCGGCTACGGCCACGCGTTCACGGAGTCCAGCCCGGAGGCGTACGAGCGGCTGATCTTCGACGTGCTGCTGGGCGAGCCGCCCCTGTTCCCGGACCACTCCGAGGTGGAGCTGTCCTGGAAGATCCTGGACCCGTTCGAGAACTACTGGTCCGAGCACCAAGTGCAACCCGAGCCGTACGCGCCCGGTTCATGGGGTCCGGAGTCGGCCCACGAGTTGATGGCCCGTGACGGCCGGGTCTGGAGGCGACCGTGATTGTTCAGATGGAGAACACCACCGCAGCGAAGATCGAGAAGAAGCTCAACCAGCTGCGGGACGAGAACGGCGTGGTGACGCTCGGGCGCGTGCTCACGCTGGTGATCCTCGCGCAGGCGGGGCACTCGGAGATGGCGGTCGAGGCGGCGAACTACGCGAGCCACGAGCACCCGTGCCGGATCATCGTGCACGTGGCGCACTCGCGCACGGACGAGACCCGCCTGGACGCGCAGCTGCGCGTGGGCGGCGACGCTGGCGCGTCGGAGGTCATCCTCATGCACGGCTACGGCGACCTCGCCGAGCCCACGGAGACCCTCGTCTCCGCGCTGCTGCTGCCGGACGCCCCCATTGTGGCGTGGTGGCCGCACGACTTCCCGCAGAACCCCAGCGAGAGCTCGATCGGCAGGATCGCGCACCGACGCATCACGGACTCATCCCGCGCAGACGAGCCGTTCGCCTCGCTCACGCAGCTCGCGCGGCAGTACACCCCCGGCGACACGGACCTCGCGTGGACGCGCATCACGAACTGGCGCGTCCAGCTCGCGGCGGTCCTCGACCAGGTGGGCCCCGTTGCAGTCAGGGAGATCGTGCTCGAGGGCAACGCCGTGGCACCGTCCATGCTGCTGCTGGGCGTGTGGCTCTCGCAGCGGCTCGGGGCCAAGGTCACCATCCGCACGGACGGCTCCGGCCGGGCCCTGGACCGCGTTGCCCTGCTCACGGACCAGGGCGCCGTGGAGATCAACCGCCCTGGCCGCACCGTTGCCGTGCTCTCCCAGCCTGACCAGCCGGACCAGCAGATCGCCATGCCCGTGCGAGACCTGAAGACCTGCCTGGCCGAGGAGCTGCGGCGGCTCGACGCGGACGAGGTCTACGGCGAGGTGATCCGCGCGGGTCTCGACGCCGCGGAGGTCTGCACGGCGGCCCAGGCCAAACAGGAGGTGGGCGACGTCGTCGAGGCCGAGGACGCCGTCGTCGAGACCGGTTCAGAGCACATGACGGCGGAAGCAGCAGACCGGGGTGGGGCTGCTGCCCGCGACGGTGAGGGGGACACCTCGACGTCGGGGTCTGACGAGGCCGACGGGGCGGTGCGCCCATGAGCGCGACCCTGCCGCCCCAGCCGCGACTGGTCCCCCACGACGGGGAAGACCGCCTCGCGCGGGACACAGCCGCCCGACTCTTGGGGGTCTTGGAGGCCGCCCAGGACGAGCGCGGAGAGGCCACGGTGCTGCTCACCGGCGGCGGCATGGGCACGCGTGTGATCGGTGAGGTCGCCGCGAGCCCGGATGCCGCGCTGATCGACTGGTCGCGCGTCAACGTGTGGTGGTCCGACGAGCGCTTCCTCCCCGGCGCGGACCCCGAGCGCAACGGGGTCCAGGCCGCGGACGCGTGGGACGAGACCCTCGAGCTTGACTGGGACCGTGTGCACCCCGTGGCCGGTTCGGATGAGATCAGCACCGCCGACGAGGCCGCGGCCGACTATCGCGCGGAGCTTGCAGCGGCCGCGGAGGCCGAGGGCTCGACCGGGGACCTGCCGCACGTGGACGTCGCCCTCCTGAGCCTGGGTCCGGACACGCACGTGGCGTCCCTGTTCCCGGGGCGGAAGGACGTGCTGCGCACCGACGCGACCGTGTTCGCGGTCGCCGACTCCCCCAAGCCCCCGCCCGAGCGTGTGACGATGTCCCTGCCCGCGATCAACTCCGCGCACAAGGTCTGGCTGCTCGTCTCCGGCGCTCCCAAGGCTGACGCCCTGGCGAGCATCCGCCGTGCCGGTGTCACGCCGGTGGAGGCGCCGGGCAGCGCGGTCCGTGGCACTCAGGAGACCCTGTGGCTCGTCACCGAGGACGCGCTGCCGGGGGTACCGGAGGACCCGGACGGATCGTCCGCGCAGTCCGAGGACTGAGCAGGGGACCCGTGTTGGCCACGACGAAGGCCCGGACCGTGACGGTCCGGGCCTTCGCTCTGTGCCAGTGCCTGCTGGTTGTGACGTGGCGCTGCGTGGTGGATGCCGTGGAGCGCCTGCTCAGGCCACCGGGTTGAACCGGAGGACCAGCGCGTAGCCGACGATGGCCAGCACCCAGATGATCGCCAGCACGGTGGTGATGCGCACGACGTTCTTCTGCGCCGCACCGGAGGTGTTCAAGGACTGTGTCATTCCGCCGCCGAACATGTCCGACAGACCACCGCCTTTGCCCTTGTTGAGCAGGACGAACATGATGCACAGGATGCTCGTGACCACGATGACCGCCTGGAGGGCGATCAGGAGGATCTCCACGAAATGCCTCGATTCACATAGAACTGGGGGTGAGCAACGCGCCGACCGAAAGCTGACGCGACATCACTGATCGGTGACCAGGTGCTGCTCGAACCGTGCAATCTTAGCAAACTCCTCCGCATCGAGGCTGGCACCGCCCACGAGGGCACCGTCCACGTCCGGACCCGCCATGATGGAGGCCACGTTCGAGGACTTCACCGAGCCGCCGTAGAGCACACGGGTGGCGCGCGCGAACTCCGCGCCGTAGAGGCTCTCGAGCTCCGCACGCACGGCCTTCGCCATCTCCTGCGCGTCCTCGGGGCCGGCGACCTCACCGGTGCCAATGGCCCACACGGGCTCGTAGGCCACCACGAGGCCTTCGAGTTCGCCGGCGGTCAGCTCCGCGAGGCTGCCGCGCAGCTGCTCAAGCGTGTACTCCACGTGACGCCCGGCCTGGCGCTCCTCGAGCCCCTCCCCCACGCACAGCATGGGGGTGAGGCCGTGTCGGATCGCGGCACGGATCTTGTCCCGGCACTGCTCGTTCGTCTCGTGGTGGATGAGGCGTCGCTCGGAGTGGCCCACCAGTACGTAGCTGCAGCCGAGCTTGGCGAGGAACTCACCGGAGACGTCGCCCGTGTAGGCCCCCTTGTCCTGGTCGGAGAGGTCCTGTGCCCCGTACTTGATCTGCAGGCCGTCCCCCTCCACCAGGGACTGCACCGATCGCAGGTCCGTGAACGGCGGGAAGACCACCACCTCCGCACGGGAGTAGTCGTGCTTGGCGTCCTTGAGCGTCCACGCGAGCTTCTGGACCAGCGCGATGCCCTGCGTGTGGTCCATGTTCATCTTCCAGTTGCCCGCGATCACGGGCGTCCGGTCGAAAACTCCGTTGGTCTGCGTGGTCATGCTGAGACTCCTTCGCTCGGATGGCTGGTGCTTTGTGGGGCGCTCACGCGCCGAGGGCCACCACGCCCGGAAGCTGCTTGCCCTCGATGAATTCCAGGGAGGCGCCGCCGCCTGTGGAGATGTGGCCGAACTGCTCGTCCCGGTAGCCCAGGTTGCGCACGGCGGAGGCGGAGTCGCCGCCGCCGATCACGCTCATGGCGTCGGACGTGGCCAGCGCCTGCGCCACGGCCTTGGTGCCGTTGGCGAACGGGGCCATCTCGAACACGCCCACCGGGCCGTTCCAGAACACAGTCTTCGCCGCGGCGATCTTCTCCGCGAAGATCTTTGCGGACTCGGGCCCGATGTCCAGGCCCAGGCCGGAGTCGCCGATGGAGCCGCCCTCGATGTCCGCCACGGGGCGCACCTCGTGCTCAGCGTCCTCCGAGAAGTTCGCGGCGTAGACGACGTCCACGGGCAGCACGATCTCTGTGCCGGCCGCCTCCGCCCGGTCCAGGTAACCCTTGACGGTGTCGATCTGGTCCTTCTCCAGCAGTGACGAACCCACGGCGTGACCCTGCGCGGCGAGGAAGGTGAAGACCATGCCGCCGCCGATCAGCAACGAGTCCGCCTTGCCGATCAGGTTGTCGATCACAGCGAGCTTGTCGGAGACCTTGGAGCCGCCCATGACCACCACGAACGGGCGCTCTGGGTCCGAGATGACCTTGCTCAGCACGTCCACTTCCGTCTTCACCAGATCACCCAGGTAGCTCGGCAGCTCGTACGCGATGTCGTACACGGAGGCGTGCTTGCGGTGCACGGCGCCGAAAGCGTCGTCCACGTACGCGCCGTTCTCACCGGTCAGCGCGGCGAGCTCCTTGGCGAACTGCTGCCGCTCGGCGTCGTCCTTGGAGGTCTCGCGCGGGTCGAAGCGGACGTTCTCGAGCACCAGGATCTGGCCGTCCTCGAGCGCGTCCGACTTGGCCTTCGCGTCTTCGCCGACCACGTCAGTGGCGACGACTACGGGTGCCTCGGAGAGCTTGGCCAGCCGGTCAGCGGCGGGCTTGATGGAGTACCTCGGGTCCACGGTTCCCTTGGGCCGTCCCAGGTGCGCCATGACGATGACGCGCGCACCAGCCTCCGCGAGCTTGCTGAGGACGGGCAGGGACGCGCGCACGCGTCCGTCGTCCGTCACCGTGGAGCCGTCGAGCGGAACGTTGAGATCCGAGCGCACGAGAACTCGGCGCCCCGAGACCCCCTCGGCAATGAGATCGTCGAGCGACTTGGCCATGTCTGTCATCCTTTCCCTGGGGTGATCACGATCTGACGACAGTGGCGCCGGCACCCTCGGGGCACCGGCGCCACTGAACGGTCTGACTCAGAGCTTATCGGCCACGTACGAGACGAAGTCCACCAGGCGGATGGTGTAGCCCCACTCGTTGTCGTACCAGGCGATGACCTTGACCTCGTTGTCGATGACCTTGGTCAGCGGCGCGTCGAACACCGTGGAGACGTCGTAGCCCTCGATGTCCTTGGAGACCAGCGCCTCTTCCGAGTACTCGATGATGCCCTTGAAGGGGCCCTCCGCAGCCTTCTTCACGGCGGCGTTCACGGCCTCGACCGTGACGTCCTCGCGCACGTCCACGGTGAGGTCCACGAGCGAGCCCGTGGGGACCGGCACGCGGACGGCGAAGCCGTCCAGCTTGCCCTTGAGCTCCGGGAGCACGAGGCCCACAGCGGCTGCGGCACCGGTGGTCGTGGGAATGAGGTTCAGCGCGGCCGCGCGGGCACGGCGCAGATCCTTGTGGGGGGCGTCGTGCAGGCGCTGGTCACCCGTGTAGGCGTGGATGGTGGTCATCAGGCCGCGCTCGATGCCGAACTCGTCGTTGAGAACCTTGGCCAGCGGCGCCAGGCAGTTGGTGGTGCAGGAGGCGGCCGAGACGATGTTCATGGTCTCGGGGTCGTAGGATTCCTGGTTCACGCCGTAGACGAAGGTGCCGTCAACCTCCTTGCCCGGGGCAGACAGGACGACCTTCTTGGCGCCCGCGTCCAGGTGCGCCTTGGCCTTGGGACCGGTGGTGAAGCGACCGGTGGACTCGATCACGATGTCCACGCCGAGCTCGCCCCAGGGCAGCTTGGAGGGGTCAGGCTCGGCCAGGAACTTGACCTTGTGGCCGTCCACCGTCATGACGTCCCCGTCCAGGGAAACGTCCGTGCCGAGACGGCCCATCACGGAGTCGAACTCGAAGAGGTGCTTGAGCGTCTCCGGATCGGTGAGGTCGTTCACCGCGACCAGCTCGATGTCGTGGCCGTGGTGGCTGTACAGCGCCCGCGCGAAGTTGCGGCCGATGCGCCCGAAACCGTTGATGCCAACCTTGACTGTCACTGCGATCTCCTCTGTGTCGTGGTGCGGCAGGCCGCGGTCGTCATGGCCGCGCTACCGTGATGTTGGATCGAAACCAATCGGTCTCATTCCCACACCGCAGTGGCCGCCCATCGGGCGGTCCCGCCTGGTCTTTCGGCTCTATTCTACCGGGATCCGGGCCGCTGCGACAGTGGCAAAACCGAGTTTTCACGTCTCATTCACCTGACCCCACACAAACCCACATGAGGTCGGACCCGCCAAGAGGCCGCCAGTCAGGCGTTGGACCGGGCCGGGTCCGTCTGCTCGGCGTGCTCCGCACTCGCGTGGGCCGCGAACTCGGACGTGGTGGCCACGCCGAGCTCCTCCGCGCGGCGGTCAGCCATGGCGAGCAGGCGTCGGATCCGCCCCGCGATCGCGTCCTTGGTCAGCGGGGGCTCGGACAGCCTGCCCAGTTCGTCCAAACTCGCCTGCTTGTTGGCCACCCGTAGCCGACCCGCGGCACGCAGGTGCTCGGGCGCCTCGTCGCCCAGGATGGCGAGGGCGCGCTCGACCTTGGCGCCCGCGGTGACGGCGGCCTGGGCGGAACGGCGCAGGTTGGCGTCGTCGAAGTTGGCGAGCCGGTTCGCCGTGGCCCTCACCTCCTTGCGCATGCGGCGGTCCTCCCACTGCAGCAGGGCCCGATGGGCACCCAGACGGGTGAGCAGCGCCGCAATGGTGTCGCCGTCGCGCACGACCACCCGGTCCACTCCGCGGACCTGCCGCGCCTTGGCGAGCACGTCCAGGCGCCGGGCCGAGCCCACGAGCGCAAGTGCCGCCTCTGGACCCGGGCATGTGAACTCCATGGCGGCCGCCCGCCCCGGCTCCGTGAGCGAGCCGTGGGCCAGGAACGCTCCTCGGATCACGGCGGCGGACTCCTCCACACTGCCGTTGACCACCGTGGGCGGCAGTCCCCGCACCGGGCGCCCGTGGGCGTCCAGCAGACCCGTGCGACGGGCGAGGGCCTCACCGTCCTTGGCCACCCGCACCACCCAGGTGCGGTCGCGGCGCAGCCCCCCGCCGCTGATCACGCCGAGCTCGCAGTCGTGGCCGAAGACCTCTCCCACGGTCCGGGCCGTGCGCCGGGCCACGGACTCGGTGTCGAGCTCCGCCTCCACAACGATCCGTCCGCCCACAATGTGCAGACCACCCGCGAAGCGCAGCAGGGCGGAGAGCTCCGCGGCGCGCACGGCCGACTTGCGGACCTGCAGATGGGCGAGTTCTTCCTTGACCGAGGCGGTCAATGCCATGACGGACGATCTCCTTGACGCTAGGTGGACGGAGGGGTACGGGGCCGTCAGCCCCGCGCGTTCATGATCTGCTGGTAGGCGGCGGCCAGTTTGAAGGGGTTGTGCGCGGAGCTGCCGTTCTTCTCCCGCAGGGAGTCCCAGTGCACCTCCGCTCCCAGCTGGGCGGCCGCGGCCTCGACGTCCTTGGGCGACTCGGCCGCCGAGGGGTCCGCGAGGACGACGTCGAGGCGCAGCTCGGGCGCGTAGCGCTGAAGCACGCGCAGCTGGTCTCCCGAGCCCATGCTGAGGGTCTCCGAGTCCCGCGAGAGGTTGAGCGTGACGAGACGCTTGGCCGGGGACGCGCAGATCGCGTCCCGCAGCTCGGGCAGCAGCAGGTGAGGCAGCACCGAGGTGTGCCACGAACCGGGACCGAGCACCACCCACGCCGCCTCCTCGATCGCGGAGACGGCCTCCGGGCACGCCGGGGCGTCCGCCGGGCTGAGCCGCACGTTGCACACGTCCGCCTCCTTGGCCAGCCGGGACTGGCCGGTGACGGTTCGCACGATCTTCTCAGGGGGGCACGCCGTCGTCGGGCTGCTGCCCGGGGAGACATCTCCCTCGATCACGAGCGGCTCGCAGCTCATGGGCAGCACCTGGCCGCGGGCGCCGAGCAGCGCGCCGGCCCAGCGCAGACCTTCCACGGGGTCCCCGAGAAGCTCCCACAGCGTCACGATGAGCAGATTGCCGAGGGCGTGGTTGTCGAGCCCCTCGTCGGGGTGCTGCTCGACGCTGAAGCGGTGCTGCATGACGTCGCTCCACGTGCGGCCCCACTGGGAGTCGTCGCACAGGGCGGCCAGCGCCATCCGGAGGTCACCGGGGGGCAGCACGCCGAGGTCATCGCGCAGCCGGCCGGAGGATCCACCGTCGTCCGCGACCGTGACGACCGCCGTGAGAGCCGGCGCCAGCAGCCGCAGGGCCGAGAGGCTCGCGGAGAGACCGTGGCCACCGCCCAGGGCGACCACGGAGTCCGCGTCCGTGAGGGATTCTCGCGCGGAGGGGTCCAGGGAGTGGTAGGGATCCACGTCGCGGCGGCTGCTCAGCGGCAGCCGGGGCAACGCACCCGTCGAAGGAAATGTGCTCATGGGATCCGTCATGTCAGGGGGCGGGACTATTCGCGGCCCATGTCCCGGTGCTGGATGTTCACAGTCACCCTCGGGGACTTGCCAAGCCTCCGGGCGACCTCCTCGGTGATCGCGACCGAGCGGTGCTTGCCGCCCGTGCAGCCGATGGCGATGGTCGCGTAGTGCTTGCTCTCGGTGCGGTAGCCCGCGAAGACCGGTTCGAGCATGGCCACGAAGCGGTCCACGAAGGTCTGGGCGCCCTCGTTGCCGAAGACGTAGTCCCGCACCTCGGGATCCTTGCCCGTACGGGGGCGCAGCGCGGGGACCCAGTGCGGGTTGGGGATGAACCGCACGTCCGCCACGAAGTTCGCGTCCGCGGGCACCCCGTACTTGAAGCCGAAGCTCATCACGGTCAGGCGCAGCACCACGGGCCCGCTCGTGGAGAACATGTCCGCCACGGCCCGGGTCAGGGCGTGCACGTTGAACGAGGAGGTGTCCAGCACCGAGTCCGCCGTCTCGCGCAGGTCCTTCAGCGTCTCCCGCTCCGCCCTGATCCCGTCCAGGATCCGCCCGCCGCCCTGCAGGGGGTGGGGCCGGCGCTGGTGCTCGTAGCGCGAGACCAGCACCTCGTCCGACGCCTCGAGGTAGAGCACCGAGAACTCGACGCCTGAGGTCTCCAGCGCGGCCAAGGTCTCCTTCATGTCGTTGAACAGGGCCTTGCCGCGTACGTCGATCACGACCGCCAGCTTGGGCAGGGTCTGCGGAGCGCGGCACGCCAGGTCCGCGAGAGTGCCGAGCATCTGTGGCGGCAGGTTGTCCACCACGTACCAGCCCAGGTCCTCCAGTGCGTTCGCGGCCGTGGAACGGCCCGCGCCCGACATCCCGGTGACGATGAGCAGCTCCGTCGTGGGAGGCTTCACCGGCTCCAGCGCGTGGTGTGCGGCATCCGGGGGTGGGGTGCTCATGGGGTAAAGGACCGCCTGATCTGCCGACTGCAAGGTTCCCCCCAGGGTAGACCAGTTTCACGTCAGTCGAGCAGCTCTCCGGTCTCCGTATCGATCACGGGCTCGCGGACGCCGGACTCCCGGCCGCCCAGGGCCTCCGCGACCTTCACCGCCAGCGCGGGGCCGAAGCCGTTGACCTCGAGGATCTCCTCCGCGGAGGCCGCCCGCAGCTTCTTGACCGAGCCGAAGTGCTTGAGAAGTGCCTTCTGCTTGGCCGGGCCCAGCCCCGGGATCTCGTCCAGTGCGGAAACCGTCATGGCCTTGGAGCGTTTCTGGCGGTGGAACGTGATCGCGAAGCGGTGGGCCTCGTCCCGGACCCGCTGCATCAGGAACAGCCCCTCGGAGGCGCGCGGCAGGATCACGGGGAACTCGTCGTCCGGCACCCAGACCTCCTCCAGGCGCTTGGCCAGGCCCACCACGTGCACGTCCGTGACGCCGAGGTCGTCCAGTGCCCGCTGGGCGGCGGCCACCTGAGGCGGGCCGCCGTCCACGATCACGAGGTTGGGCGGGTAGGCGAACGCGCGCGACGTCGCGTCCTCCGTGTCCGCCTCGACCTCCCCCGTGCTCACGCCCTTCTCCTCGGCGCGGCGCTGCTGCTCCACGTGGCGGGAGAACCGGCGGTGGATCACGTCGTACATGGAGGCGGTGTCGTCCCGGGCGGCGTCACCGGTGATCGAAAACTTGCGGTACTCGGACTTGCGGGGCAGTCCGTCCTCGAACACGACCATGGACGCGACAACATTGGTGCCCTGGACGTGGGAGATGTCGTAGCACTCGATGCGCATGAGCGCGTCCGGCAGCCCGAGCGCCTCCTGTAGCTGCTGCAGGGAGGCGGACCGGGTGGTGAGGTCTCCCGCGCGGCGGGACTTGTGCAGCGCCAGCGCCTGCCGGGCGTTCTCCGCCACGGTCTCCAGCAGCTGCGCCTTCTCCCCCCGCTGGGGCCGCTGGATGCTCACGTGCGAGCCGCGCAGCTCGCTCAGCCACCCGCGCAGCTCGTCCGTCTCGTCCGGCTCCGCGGACACGTAGACGGTGCGCGGGATGGTGTCCTGGCGGTAGGCGAGCTCGGAGGTCCTGCGGTGCTGGCCCACCACGTCCTCGCTGCCCTGGGCGGCACTCCTGCGCCGGGTCCGGGCGGGCTGCGCGAGCCCGGACTGCGCCTCCCCGTAGACCTGCTGCAGCAGGTTGGTCATCAGCTCGGCGGTCGTCACGTCCTCGACCTTCTCTGTGACCCACCCACGCTGGCCACGGATGCGCCCGCCGCGCACGTAGAACACCTGCACGGCGGCCTCGAGCTCGTCCTCGGCGATCGCGAAGAAGTCCGCGTCCGTGCTGTCCGGCAGAACCACCGTGTTGCGCTCGAACGCGCGCTCCAGGGCGGCGACGTCGTCCCGCCGGGCCGCGGCCGTCTCGAAGTCCATGCGCTCGGCGGCCTCGTTCATCTGGCGCGTCAGCTCGCGGATGTACGGCTTGGCGTGCCCGGCCATGAACCGGCAGAGGTCGTCAGCGAGCTCCCGGTGGTCCTCCCGGGAGATCTCCCCCACGCAGGGTGCGGAGCACTTGTCGATGTAGCCCAGCAGGCACGGCCGGCCGCTGCGCTCGGCCCGCTGGAACACGCCCTTGGTGCACGTGCGCACGGGGAACACCCGCAGCAGCGCGTCCAGGGTGTCGCGGATGGCCCACGCCTGGGAGTAGGGGCCGAAGTAGCGGTTGCCCGGCTTCTTCTCCCCCCGGGTGACCATGGCGCGCGGGACGTCCTCGGACATCGTCACGGCCAGGTACGGGTAGGACTTGTCGTCCCGGTAGGCGATGTTGAACCGCGGCGCGAACTCCTTGATCCACGTGTACTCGAGCTGCAGGGACTCGAACTCGGAGCCCACCACGGTCCACTGCACCGCGGCGGCCGTGGTCACCATGGCCCGCGTCTTGGGCGCGAGCTGGTTCAGCGGCGCGAAGTACGAGGACAGGCGGTTGCGCAGGTTCTTGGCCTTGCCCACGTAGATGACGCGGCCGTGCTCGTCCCGGAAGCGGTAGACGCCCGGATTGGTGGGGATGTCCTGTCGTGCCGGCCTGTAGCTTGCCGGATCAGCCATTCCCCAGGTCCCTCTGCGCCGACGGCGACACGTTGTAGACGTCCTTGCGGGGCTGGCCCGAGAGCCCGGCGATGGTGTCCATCACCTGGGCCACGAGATCCTTGCGCATCCGCCCGGTCTGGCGCATGCCGGCGGCGGGCACGGTGATGGGCTCCCCCACGTGCATCTCGAACTTGGCGGGGCGGATCATCGTGGCCCCCGGGGGCTGCAGCCGCTGGGTGCCGATCATGCCCACCGGCACCACGGGAGCGCCCGTGAGCAGGGCGAGGTAGGCGACGCCGGAGTGGCCCCGGTAGAGGTAGCCGTCCCGGGAGCGGGTGCCCTCCGGGTAGATCCCGAAGACCCGGCCCTGCTGCAGGTGCTCGACCGCCGGCTGCAGCGCGGCCACGGACTCGCTCTGCAGCCCGCGGGCCACCGGGATGATGTCGATGAACTCGAAGGCCTGACGCATCAGGCAGCCCTTGATCCCCGGGCTGTTCACGTACTCGGCCTTCGCGATGAACTTCACGCGGCGCGGCATGAACGCGGAGATGATGACCGAGTCCAGGAAGGTGAGGTGGTTGGAGGCGATGATGACGGGCCCCGTCTCGGGGAGCCGGTCCACGCCCGTGATCACCGGTCGGCAAAGCAGCTTGAGGGTCCGGGCCACCGTGGCCTTGGTCACGTCGTACTTGGTGATCATCGCTCGCGCTCCCTACTGCTCCGTGTATGGCAGGAGCAAGTGTGCCAAATCACCGGGCTCGTGGGCGAGTGCGGCACATTCGCCCTCCAGCTCGCCGGGCTGAGCGAAGCCCCACAGCGCGCCCACGCAGTCGATGCCGTGGCTGCGTGCGCCGTCCGCGTCGTAGCTGCGGTCCCCCACCATGACCGTGCGGGTGGGGTCGGGGGGCAGCGCCCCGAGCCTGCGCAGGGCCTCGCCGATGATCGCGGGCTTGTCGTGCAGGGGTCCGGGCGCGTTCGCGGCACCGGGGCCGTTCCCCGCACCCGCACCGGGACCGGCGAGGTCGTCCGCAGCGCCGGAGACGGTCTCGAAGTACCCGGCGAGGTCGAAGCGCTCGACCACGGTGGTCGCGATGCGCTCGGGCTTCTGCGTGGCGACGGCCTGCCGCACGCCCCGCTGCGCGAGGGTGTCGAGCACCTCCCGGATCCCGGGGTAGAGGCGCGTGCGCTCGAGGCCCTCGGTGAGGTAGCCGGCCCGGTAGACGGAGACCACCTGTCGGATCTGATCCTCCGGGACGTCGGTGTAGCGCCGCAGGGACTCCCCGATGGGCGGTCCGACGAAGCGTTCGAGGTTCTCCGGGACGTCGAACCCACACGTCCACAGCGCCTCCGCGATGCCGTCCGTGATGGCCCCGGCGGGGTCCAGGACGGTGCCGTCCAGGTCCCACAGCACCACGGGCCGCTGCGGGCTCACGCCCGCTCCCCCGACGTCGCCATCTCCCGCGTGGCCGGCTCGCCCGCCTCGTGGGCGGCTTCCCTCGCGGCGGAGCTCTCGAGCACCTCGCGCAGGAACTGGCCCGTGTAGCTGTCCTCGTTGCGGGCCACCTGCTCCGGGGTCCCCTCGGCCACGACCGTGCCACCGCCCGAGCCGCCGTTGGGGCCGAGGTCCACGATCCAGTCCGCGGACTTCACGACGTCCAGGTTGTGCTCGATGGTCATGACGCTGTTGCCCTTGTCCACGAGGCTCTGCAGCACCATCAGCAGCTTGCGGATGTCCTCGAAGTGCAGACCCGTGGTGGGCTCGTCCAGGACGTAGATGGTGCGCCCGTTGGAGCGCTTCTGCAGCTCCGCGGCGAGCTTCACGCGCTGGGCCTCGCCACCGGAGAGGGTGGTGGCAGGCTGGCCCAGGCGCACGTAGCCCAGGCCCACCTCCACGAGGGTGTTGAGGTAGCGCGCGATCGCGGTGAACGGGGCGAAGAACTCGGCCGCCTCCTCGATGGGCATGTCCAGCACCTCGGCGATGTTCTTGCCCTTGTAGTGCACCTCGAGGGTCTCGCGGTTGTATCGGGCCCCCTTGCACACCTCGCACGGAACGTAGACGTCCGGCAGGAAGTTCATCTCGATCTTCAGCGTGCCGTCACCGGAGCACGCCTCGCAGCGCCCGCCCTTGACGTTGAAGGAGAACCGGCCCTGCTGGTAGCCGCGGACCTTGGCCTCCTGGGTCTCCGCGAAGAGCTTGCGGATCCGGTCGAAGACCCCCGTGTACGTGGCGGGGTTGGAGCGCGGGGTGCGCCCGATGGGGCTCTGGTCCACGTGCACCACCTTGTCCAGGTGCTCCAGCCCGTCGATGCGCCGGTGGCGACCCGGCACCTGCTTGGCACCGTTGAGCTGGTTGGCCAGGCTCGTGTAGAGGATGTCGTTGACGAGCGTGGACTTCCCGGAGCCGGAGACACCCGTGACGGCCACGAAGACCCCCAGGGGGAAGTCCACCGTGAGGTTCTGCAGGTTGTTCTCGCGCGCCCCGACCACCGTCAGCTTGCGCTTGGGGTCGATCGGGCGGCGCTTCCGGGGCACCTCGATGAGCCTGCGCCCGGTGAGGTAGTCCGCGGTGATGGACTCCCGGTTGTGCAGCAGCTCGTCGTAGGTGCCGGAGTGCACCACGTCACCGCCGTGCACGCCGGCGCCGGGTCCCACGTCCACGACCCAGTCGGCCTCGCGCATGGTGTCCTCGTCGTGCTCCACCACGATGAGCGTGTTGCCCATGTCCCGCAGCCGCAGCAGGGTGTCGATCAGGCGCCGGTTGTCCCGCTGGTGCAGGCCGATGGAGGGCTCGTCCAGGACGTAGAGCACGCCCACGAGCCCGGCGCCGATCTGCGTGGCCAGCCGGATCCGCTGCGCCTCTCCGCCGGAGAGGGTGGCCGCGGCGCGCTCGAGGTTGAGGTAGTCCAGCCCGACGTCGATCAGGAACGTCAGGCGCGCCACGATCTCCTTGAGCACTTGGTCGCCGATCTTCGCCTCGCGGCTGTCCAGCTCCAGCTGCTCGAAGAAGGTCAGGGAGTCCCGCATGGGCAGCCGGGTGGCCTCCGCGATGTTCTTCCCGCCCACGGTCACGCCGAGGATCGTGGGGTTCAGCCGCGCGCCCCCGCACTCGGGGCAGGCCACCTGCCGCATGTACTGCTCGTAGCGGTCCTTGGCGTGGTCCGACTCGGTCTCCTCGTGCTTGCGCTTGATGTAGCCGAAGACCCCCTCGAAGCCCTGGGTGTAGCGCCGCTCGCGGCCCCACCTGTTCTTGTAGGCCACGGTGACCTTGTAGTCCTTGCCGTGCAGGATCGCCTTGCGCGCCTTGGTCGGAAGGTCCTTCCAGGGCGTGACGAGGTCGAAGCCGACCTCCTCGCCGAGCCCGGCCAGCAGCCGGTTCCAGTAGTCGCTCGTGGCCTTGCCGAGGGACCACGGTGCAATGGCACCCTCCACGAGGGAGAGGTCCGGGTTCGGGACCACGAGGTCCTCGTCCACCTCGAGCCGCGAGCCGATGCCGTCGCACTCGGGGCACGCGCCGAAGGGCGCGTTGAAGGAGAAGGAGCGGGGTTCGATCTCGTCCGTCTGCAGCGGGTGCTCGTTGGGGCACGCGAGGTGCTCGGAGAACGTGCGCCGGGCATCCGCCCACGGGGTCTCCTCCCCCTCTCGGGTCACGAGCTCCACCACCACGCGCCCGGAGGCCAGGTTCAGGGCGGTCTCCACGGAGTCCGTGAGCCGCTGCCGGGCGTCCGGCTTGGCGGTCAGGCGGTCCACCACGACGTCGATGGTGTGCTTGTACTGCTTCTTCAGCTTGGGAGCGTCCTCCAGCTGGACGGTCTCGCCGTCCACGACGGCGCGCGCGTAGCCCTGCTGGCTCAGCTGCTGGAACAGGTCCTGGAACTCGCCCTTGCGGCCCTTGACCACGGGTGCGAGCACCATGAAACGGGTGCGTTCGGGCAGCTCGAGCAGCTGGTCCACGATCTGCTGCGGGGTCTGCTTGGTGATGGGCTCCCCGCACACGGGGCAGTGCGGGTGGCCGATGCGCGCCCACAGCAGACGCATGTAGTCGTAGATCTCGGTGATGGTGCCCACCGTGGAGCGCGGGTTGCGGGAGGTGGACTTCTGGTCGATGGACACCGCCGGGGAGAGCCCCTC
This sequence comes from Kocuria salsicia, assembly GCF_039532055.1. Taxonomy (NCBI): domain Bacteria; kingdom Bacillati; phylum Actinomycetota; class Actinomycetes; order Micrococcales; family Micrococcaceae; genus Kocuria; species Kocuria salsicia. The sequence continues at coordinate 405,576 of NZ_BAAARF010000003.1, forward strand.
GATGAAGTCCACGTCCGGCTTGTCCACGCGCCCCAGGAACATGCGCGCGTAGGAGGACAGGGACTCGACGTAGCGCCGCTGACCCTCCGCGAAGATGGTGTCGAACGCGAGCGAGGACTTCCCGGACCCGGACAGGCCCGTGAACACGACCATGGAGTCCCGCGGGATGGTGAGGTCCACGTTCTTCAGGTTGTGCTCGCGCGCCCCCTGCACCACGATCTCCGTGAGGTCCGAGACCCCGGAGGCACGGGTCTTCGGCGCGTGCTCGTGTGCCGTGCGCTCGGCGAGCACGGACGTGGACTGGGCATCGGATGAAGGGGTTCGCTCTGACACGGCTGCAACTCTAGTCGCTGCCTCCGACACTCTTGGCGGCCCCGTGTCAGGCGCGGTGGCGGCCGCGCCCGGACGAGCTCTGCTCAGGCGACCCGTGATCCGGGGACCCGTACTCGGGCGCCCCGTGCTCAGGCGACCCCGCCTGCCCGTCCGGCTGCGCGGCGTCGTCGTCGGCACTGCTGGCCACCGCAGCGGAAACCGAGGGGTCCGAGGGGCCCGTCGTCGCGGGAGCCGCCGCGTGCGAACCGCGGGGCGACAGGGCCTCCTCGCCCCGGCGCTCGTGGGCGGAGCGGCGCAGGCCGGAGGCGCGCGCGTCGACCACGGGGATCTGCCCCGTCTCGGCGTGCTGCATGCGCAGCCCGGCGGCCGCAACCGGGTCCATGCGGCGCTGGACCACCGTGATCTGCCCGGTCTCCGGGTCCACCTCGGCCACGTCCACCGTGGCCCGCAGCGGGACCTCCACCATGAGCAGCACGCACGCCAGGGTGACCAGGGACGCGATACCCGCCACCAGGAAGAGCAGACCGGTGCCCGTGCCGTAGGCCTCGCGGATCGCTTCCAGCACGGCGGGCGGCAGGCCCGCGAGGTCCATCGAGGCGGCGTCCGGCGTGGCGGAGGAGTCCATGCCGTGCTCGGCGGCGAAGGCCGTCATCTGCGTGGAGAGGTGACGGGTGAGCAGCGCGCCGAAGAGCGAGACGGCCACGGCGCCGCCCACGGTGCGAAAGAAGGCCACGGCCGAGGACGCCGCACCCATGTCCTTGAGCCCCACGGTGTTCTGCACCGCGAGCACGAGGTTCTGGTTCAGCGTGCCCACGCCCAGGCCCACGAGGCAGATGAACACCCCCACGAGCCACGCCGGCGTGGTGTGGTTCAGCTGCGAGGCGAGGAACAGGCCCGTGGAGAGCACCATGCCGCCCACGATCAGCACGCGCTTCCACCGGCCGAAGCGGGTGATCAGCTGCCCCGCGACCATGGACCCCAGGAACGAGCCGACCACCTGCGGGAGCATGAGCAGGCCGGACTCGGTGGGCGTGTAGCCCTGGCCAAGCTGGAAGTACTGGCCCAGGTAGGTGGTGGAGGCGAACATGGCACCGCCGGTGGCGATCGCGGCGATGATCGCGAGCACGGTGGTGCGCTCCGTGATCACGTTCAGCGGCATGGCGGGCTCGCTCGCACGCCGCTCCACGGCCACGAACGCCACGGTGCCGAGCACGGTCACCACGATCAGCGCGATCGACTGCCACGAGCCCCACTCGAAGAGCTTGCCCGCAAAGGAAACCCACAGCAGCAGCCCGGAGGTGGCCACCGCGAGCAGGGCCATGCCCAGCACGTCCACCTTGGGTGTCTGCTCGCGCCGGACCTCCGGCACGCGCAGCGTGCGCACGATCAGCACCGCCGCGAGGACGGACAGCGGCACGGGGATCAGGAAGCACCAGCGCCAGCCGAAGGCGTCCACGATCAGCCCGCCCAGCAGCGGCCCCACGGACGTGGCCACGGCCATCACGGCCCCCATATACCCCGCGTAGCGCCCCCGCTCGCGCGGGGCGATGATCGCTCCCAGGATGGTCTGGGACAGCGCCGTGAGACCTCCCATGCCCACGCCCTGGATCACGCGGGCCACCACGAGCATGGTGATCGAGCCGGCGAGACCCGCGACCGCCGAGCCGACCACGAAGATGGCGATGGCGCCCAGCAGCAGCTTCTTCTTGTCGAAGAGGTCGGCCAGCTTGCCCCACACCGGGGTGGTGACGGCGTTGGCGAGCAGCGTGCCCGTGACCGTCCACGACAGCGCGGTCTGGTCCCCGCCGAGATCCGCCATGATGACGGGCAGGGCGGTGCCGATGATGGTCAGGGTGACCATCGCCATGAAGAACGCGGCGAGGATTCCGGTCAGGGCCCGCAGGACATCGCGGTGCTCCTGGTCGGGGGTGCGGGCGGTGCGGGCGGGGCGGCCCGGGTCCTGGGTGGCTGTCACGAGCGGGTCTCCTCTCCGCGCTCCGGGGACACCGGTGCGGCGGGTTGCGGGGGTGGGGTGTGGGACTCAGTCTCCCGGGCAGCGGGCGGTGTGCTCTCCCGGCCGGTGCCCAGCGACCGCGTCAGAAGGTCCGTGAGACTGGACAGGTCCTCGCGGGTGCGGCGCGCCTGGGCCTCGTCCAGCCCGGCCAGCCGGGCGGCGAGGTGTTCGGCGTCCTGGCGCAGGTGCGCCTCAAGCGCCCGGCGACCGGTCTCCGTGATGTCCACGATCTGGGCGCGGCCGTCCTGAGGGTCCTGCGCGCGGGCCACGTGGCCCAGCTGCTCCAGGGCCGCGAGGTGCCGGCTCATCCCGGACGCCCCCAGGCTGGACTCGGCCACCAGGTCCTTCGCGCGGCGACCAGGCCGGCACGAGAGGAACGTGAGGACGTTCACCTGCGACGTCGACAGCTCCCGGTGCGCCGCCGTCTCCTTGAGCACCCGGCGGGTGGCCCGCTGCAGCTCGAACAGGTCGCGGACGAGCTCCTCGGCGGTTTCGCGGGACAGGGGCACGGGCACCTCCCGGGCGGGGTCGGAGGGCACACGGGTGCCACGGAAAGATATTTGTTTCACGCAACTATATGGTGCGATGCGTGCCGCGTCGACGGGGACGGTGTTGGATCCGCCACACCCCGCGCGTCGCACGGCCTGGACCGTTCGCCCGCAACCGGGCTGCGGCCTAGACTCTCTGCCATGATCGCCACCCAGACAGAGGTCACGGAGCTCACCGACATCACGATTCGGCGCATCTCCGTGAGTGACATGGACAACAACGTGTACCTGCTGACCTCCAAGGCGGAGGGCACGCAGGTGCTCATCGACGCCGCGGACAACGCCCGCGCCATCGCCGGGATGGTCGCCGCGGGCTCGGGTGACTGCTCGGACTGGGCCAACCTCCAGCTGATCGTCACCACGCACTCGCACTGGGACCACGTGCGGGCACTGGAGGAGGTGGCCACGCACTCGGAGGCCATGACCGCGTGCGGCGCGGCGGACGAGAACGACATCGCGGTGCCCATGGACCTCACCTTCGAGAACGGGGACACCGCCGAGCTGGACGGCTTCGAGCTGGAGGTCATCGAGCTGCGCGGGCACACCCCCGGTTCCATCGCGCTCGTCTACCGGGACCCGCACGGCCCCGCCCACATCTTCACCGGCGACTCACTCTTCCCGGGCGGTCTCGGCAAGACGGACTCCCCCGAGGCGTTCCGGCAGCTCTACACGGACGTCACGCAGCGGATCTTCGACCGCTTCGACGACGACACCGTGATCCACCCCGGCCACGGTGCCCCCACAACCCTCGGCGCGGAGCGGCCGCACCTGCGGGAGTGGGAAGAGCGCGGCTGGTGAGCACCCCCTCGCCCCGCGCCGAGGCCGGTTCCGCCGACGACGCCGCGGGGCCCGGTACCGCGGACCGCGCCGCCTACGTGGCGGTGCTCGTGTTCCCCGTCCTCGTGCTGGCCGGTGGGCTCGCGGGGTACCTCTTCGCGCCCACCGTGCACCAGGCCGCACCCTGGACCAACACCCTGCTGGGGCTCGTGATGTTCGGGATGGGCCTGACCCTGCGCCCCGCTGACTTCGCGCTCGTGGCAAAGCGCCCCGTCCCCATCGCCGTGGGCGTGCTCGCGCAGTACGTGGTGATGCCCGGGGTCGCCGTGCTCGTCTCGTGGCTGATGCAGCTGCCCCCGGAGATCGCCGCGGGCGTGATCCTCGTGGGCTGCGCCCCGGGCGGCACGGCGTCGAACGTGGTCTCGTACCTGGCTCGCGGTGACGTGGCCGTGTCCGTGACCATGACCTCGATCTCCACCCTGCTCGCTCCCCTGCTCACACCGCTGCTGACGCTGTGGCTCGCGGGTGCGTACATGCCCCTCGACGGCGCCGCCATGGCCCGCTCGATCGCGATGGTCGTGCTGCTGCCCGTGGTGCTCGGGCTGGTGGTCCGCCTCGCCCTGCCCCGCGTGGTCTCCCGCCTGCTCCCGGTGCTGCCCTGGTTCTCCGTGGTGGTGATCGCCGCCATCGTGGCCATCGTGGTCTCCGGGTCGGCGGACGAGATCGTGCAGGCGGGGCTGCTTGTGCTCGTCGCCGTGGCCGTGCACAACGTGCTCGGGCTGCTCCTCGGCTGGGCCGTGGGCCGGGTGACGGGCCAACCCGCGCCGGTGCGGCGCACGACTGCCATCGAGGTGGGCATGCAGAACTCGGGTCTCGCCGCCGGTCTCGCGGCGCAGTACATGTCCCCTGTGGCCGCCCTGCCGGGTGCCGTGTTCTCCGTCTGGCACAACCTCTCGGGCGCGGTCTTCGCGCTGCTGTGTCGCCGGGTGGATGCCCGCGCCACGGCACGCAACAAACTCTAGGCCGGTCGTCGCCCGCGGGCACGAAGGCCACATCCCGCCGTGCCCTGGCCGCCTGAAGGAACCCCTTCCCTCCCGCGGGGCGCGGCGCCTGCGCGTCCCCCCCCCACTGGGGCGAGAGCGACGTCGTTCTGCGTGTCAGGGGCTCCCGATAGGCTGGCTGGGATGAAACTCCTCGACTCCCTGGCACCCGATCTCTCCGCACCCGGCCACCACTACCTGCGGGGTGACTTCGCGTCCAACCCGCTGAGCGAGGACGAGGTCTACGAGGGGTTCTTGGGCTGGATCGCCTCCCGGGACATGGAGCTGTACCCCGCGCAGGACGAGGCCGTGCTGGAGGTGGCCAACGGGTCCAACGTGATCCTGGCGACCCCCACGGGCTCGGGGAAGTCCACCGTGGCCGTGGCCGCGCACTTCGCGGGGCTCGCTCGCGGGCAGCGCTCGTACTACACGGCACCCATCAAGGCACTCGTGTCCGAGAAGTTCTTCGACCTCTGCGAGATCTTCGGCGCGGAGAACGTGGGCATGGTCACCGGCGACTCCGCCGTGAACCAGGACGCCCCCATCGTGTGCTGCACCGCGGAGATCCTCGCCAACGTGGCACTACGGGAGGGCCCGGACGCGGACCTCGGCGTGGTGGTCATGGACGAGTTCCACTTCTACGCGGACCCCCAGCGCGGGTGGGCGTGGCAGGCCCCGCTCATCGAGCTGCCCCAGGCCCAGTTCCTCCTCATGAGCGCCACCCTCGGGGACGTCTCCCGCATCGAGCAGCGGCTCGAGGAGACCACCGGGCGCGCCACGGCGCTCGTGACCTCCACCGAGCGGCCCATCCCCCTGCACTACTACTACTCCGAGCGCCCGATCCACGAGGAGCTCGAGGAGCTGCTCACCACCCACCAGGCCCCGGTCTACGTGGTGCACTTCTCCCAGCTGCAGGCCGCGGAGCAGGCGCAGAGCCTGATGTCCGTGGACGTGCTGAGCAAGGACGAGAAGCAGCGGGTCGCGGAGCTCATCAAGGACTTCCGGTTCTCGGCCGGCTTCGGCAAGACGCTGAACCGGCTCGTGCGCCACGGAATCGGCGTGCACCACGCGGGCATGCTGCCCAAGTATCGCCGGCTCGTGGAGCAGCTCGCCCAGACCGGGCTGCTGAAGGTCATCTGTGGCACAGACACCCTGGGCGTGGGGATCAACGTGCCCATCCGCACGGTAGTGATCACGGCGCTGTCCAAGTACGACGGCCGCCGCACCCGCCGGTTGAGCGCGCGCGAGTTCCACCAGATCGCCGGTCGTGCCGGCCGTGCCGGGTACGACACCGCCGGAACGGTGGTGGTCCAGGCCCCGGAGCACGTGATCGAGAACGAGCGGGCCATGGCGAAGGCACGGGCCAAGCACGGGGACGACCAGAAGAAGCTGCGCCAGGTGCCCAAAAAGAAAGCGCCCGAAGGATTCGTGTCCTGGAGCCGCAAGACCTTCGACCACCTGGTGGAAGCCACGCCCGAGCCCCTCACCTCGTCCTTCGACGTCACCCACTCCATGGTGCTCAACATGCTCCAGCGCCCCGGGGACAACATCACCGCGGGCTACCGGCTGCTCACCAGCGTGGACGAGCCCCGGGCGCGCCAGCGCGCTCTCGTGCGCCAGGCCCTCGCCATCCTCAAGGAGCTGCTGCGCGCCGGGGTGGTCGTGCGGCTGCCCGAGCCGGACGAGACGGGGCGCCGCTACCGGCTCACCGTGGAGCTGCAGGAGAACTTCGCGCTCAACCAACCGCTGTCACCATTCGCCCTCGCCGCGCTGGGACTGCTGGACCCGGAGTCCGAGACGTACGCCCTCGACGTCGTCTCCGTCATCGAGGCCACCCTCGAGAAGCCCCGGCAAGTACTGAACCTGCAGGAGAAGAAGGTCAAGGGCGAAGCGCTGGCCGCCATGAAGGCCGAGGGTCTCGAGTACATGGAGCGGATGCGCGAGCTCGACGAGATCACCTACCCGCAGCCGCTGAAGGAGCTCCTCGAGCAGGCGTTCGAGACCTACCGGAGTTCCGCGCCCTGGGTCTCCCAGTTCGAGCTCTCCCCCAAGTCGATCGTGCGGGACATGTACGAGCGCGCCATGACGTTCGGGGACTACGTGCAGTTCTACGGTCTGGCCCGTTCCGAGGGCATCCTGCTGCGCTACCTCTCGGACGCCTACAAGGCCCTGCGCCAGACGGTGCCCGTGGACGCGAGCACCGAGGCGCTCACGGACCTCGTGGAGTGGCTCGGCGAGAGCATCCGCCAGACCGACAACTCCCTGCTGGACGAGTGGGAGAAGCTCGCCTCCGGTGTGGAGTCTCCCTCCGGGACCAGCGTGGACTCGCTCGAGGAGCTCGTGGCGGAGCAGCCCGAGGGCGTCACCTCCAACACGCGGGCCTTCCGCGTCATGGTGCGCAACGCCCTGTTCCAGCGCGTGGAGCTCTTCGCTCAGGAGAAGGACAAGGTCCTCGGCGCGCTCGACGAGAAGACCGGGTGGAACCGCGACCGGTGGGCAGACGCCTTGGACGCCTACTTCGCCGAGTACGAGGACATCTACACGGATGCCCAGTCCCGCGGGCCGGCTCTGATCCGCATCAACGAGAACCCCGACGGTCTCGCGGGCTTCTGGACGGTCACGCAGGTCTTCGACGACCCCGACGGTCACCACGACTGGGGCATCAATGCGCGCATCGACCTCGCCGCCTCGGACGAGGACGGCTTCCCCGCGGTCCTTGTAGACAACGTGGGCAACGTGACGGAGACGGGGCGGTAACGCACTGCCGCTGATATGCGGTTTTAAACGCATAGCATGCTGTCATGCAGTGCTGATCGCATAAAGCAGAGGGAGTCATCGTGTTCGTCCTGACGATCGACCGACGCGCGTCACGCCGTGACGGCCCGGCGCTGGAGATCTCCGCGCTGCGCGACGAGCTGCAGCACGGCCTGCCCCGCCCGGTTCTCGGCTGGGACGTGAGCGCGGGGGACGAGCTCCAGGCCCTGTACGACGACGCTGCGGCCGCCCTGAGCGCGCTGCTGCACCTCGCGGACTCGGCCCGGTGGCACGTCGGCCTGGGCATCGGCCCCGTGGACCTGCCCCTGGGCGACTCCGTACGGGAGTCCACGGGCCCGGCGTTCGTCGCCGCCCGTGACGCGGTCACCCGTGCGAAGGACCACGGCGCCCCGGTGGTGAGCGGCAACGAGTGGGCCGAGCGGACGGGAATCGTGCTGGATCTCGTGTGCGCCGTCCGGGACCGCCGGACGGACGCCGGGGCCCGGGCCGCTGCCCTGGCCGACGACGGGCAGACCCAGCAGCAGATGGCCACCTCCCTGGGAATCGCCCAGTCCTCGGTGTCACGACGACTCGCAGCCGCGCTGTGGCACGAGGAGCACGCGGTGCGGGAGACGCTCGTGGCGCTGCTGGACCTCGCCGATCAGGGGCGGGATTCATGACGGCGCTGCGCCCCCTGGCCACCGTTGCGCTGCCGCTCGTGCTCGTGGCGGTCACGGCGGTGTGGACGTGGCTCGCAGGCACCGCACCGGGGGTGTGGACCTTTCCCGCCCTCCTCGTGGCCGGCACCCTGTCTGGGGATCCCGTGGTCCGCGCGGTCTTCTCCTTCGCGGACGTCTCCGACGAGCGCCCCGCGCCTGAGGTGAGCCCCTGGACCGAGTCCGATGCCGTGGCCGACCCCGTGGACCCGCCCCTGCGCGGAGGACTTGTGATCGGCGCACTCGAACGCGCAGCGGCGATCGTCTCGCTCATGACCGGCATGGTGGCCGGGATCGCCGTGATCGTGGCTGTCAAGGGTCTCGCCCGCTACGGCGAGTTCACCAACGCCCAGCAGCGGGAGCAGTTCATCATCGGCACGCTCGTCTCCCTGCTCTGGGCGGCCCTGTTCGCTGGTGCCGGCCTGTGGTGCACGACGCCGCCCGGGCCGTTCGGCACCTGACGGTTCCGTCTCCCAGACCGGGTCGATCGGCGTCGTCGGCCCTCAGCGGTCCGCGTCGAGATCTGGGGAGGGCGTGCTGACCCGGCCGGTCTCGGCGAACTCCCGGTGCTGGCCGCGCGCTGTCTCCAGCATCGCGCGGAAGCGGGCCCGCGACGTGATCAGCTCGTCCTTGTGCTTCTCCGAGATCCGGGGGAAGTGCGCGTGCGCCTCGGCGATCTGCCGCGCGAGGGCGTTGCGCTCCTCGGCCGGTGCGCCCGCGGGCAGCGCCAGGTAGCGCTCCGTGAGGTCCTGGACGCGCTGGATGGTGCGCAGCGCCTGCCCCTTGGGACTGTAGAGGGACACCAGCACGGTGATCACGAGCACCGAGATGATCACGGCGAGAGACGCTCCGATGCCGATCTCGACCACGGGCACGTGGGCGCCGTCGTTGATGAAGGGCAGCGTGTTCTCGTGCAGGGCGTGCAGGACGAGCTTCACACCGATGAACGCCAGGATGAGCGAGAGGCCCCACGACAGGTAGATGAGGCGGTCCAGCAGCCCGTCGATCAGGAAGTACAGCTGGCGCAGGCCCATGAGCGAGAATGCCGTGGCCGTGAAGACGATGTAGGGCTCCTGCGTGAGCCCGAAGATCGCGGGGATCGAGTCGAGCGCGAAGAGAATGTCCGTGCCGCCGATCGCGACCATGACCAGCAGCATGGGAGTCAGCGCGCGCTTGCCCTCGTGGACGGTGAAGAGCTTGTCGCCGTCGTAGTAGTCCGTGGTGTGGAAGACCTTCCGGGCCAGGCGCACCACGATGTTGTTGGCGTCGTCCTCCTTGCCCTCGCTGATCTCCCCCTTGATGAGGTTGCCAGCCGTGAGGATGAGAATCAGGCCGAAGAGGTAGAACACCCAGGAGAACGCGTTGATCGCCGCGGCGCCCACGAAGATGAACGCGGTGCGGGCAATGAGTGCGAAGACGATGCCGAAGAGCAGCACCTTCTGCTGGTCCGCGCGGGGCACGGCGAACGAGCCCATGATGATGAGGAACACGAAGAGGTTGTCCACGGACAACGCCTTTTCCGTGATGTAGCCGCCGTAGTACTCGGCCATCAGGGTGGGGCCGTCCAGCCACAGGATCACGAGCCCGAAGAGCAGCGCGATCCCCACATAGACAGCGGACCAGATGGCCGCTTCCCTGATGGTGGGTTCGTGCGCCTTGCGGACGTGGAAGACGAAGTCGTAGGCCAGCAGGCCGAGGATCAGGGCAATCGTGATGCCCCACTGGAGGGAGGTGATCTCCACAGGGAGTCTCCTTGCGGGTCGAGAAACCACACAAGTCTCTCCCCCACGCCCGTGATGTCCGGTGCAACGACCGGAGTGCGCGGTTTGGCGTGGTCCGTGCCCGGCCCGACGATGGCGTCGGACGTACTGACGGACACGGAAGGTGAGGGATACTCCCTTGCTTGCCGTCGATCATACCGGAGCCGCCGGCCGGCCGCGGGGTCAGTTCCGCGCGCGACCCTTCGCGTCCGCGATGCGCTGCTCCCGCAGACCGTGAGCCCGCTCGAGGAGGTCGTGGTAGCGGGTCTCGGACTCGATGAGCTCGTCCCGGTACTTCTCCTTCACGTTCGGCAGCTGCGCACGGTACTTGTTCATCTTCTGGGCCGCCTTGGTGCGTTCCTCCACCGGAGCGCTCTCCGGGGTGTCGAGGTAGCGCTCGGCCCACAGCTGGGCTCCATTGATGATCCGCACGGCACGGCCCTTGGGGCTGTAGAGCGAGGCGAGGACGGTCAGCACCAGGACGCCGATGATGACGGCGAGCGAGAACCCGGTGGTCACCTCGACCACGTGCACGGGCTCACCCCCGTTGATGAAGGACAGGGTGTTCTCGTGCAGCGCATGCAGGATGAGCTTCACGCCGATGAACCCGAGGATGAGCGCCAGGCCCCAGGAGAGGTAGATGAGGCGGTCCAGCAGCCCGTCGATCAGGAAGTACAGCTGGCGCAGGCCCATGAGCGAGAACGCCGTGGCCGTGAAGACGATGTAGGTCTCCTGGGTCAGCCCGAAGATCGCGGGGATCGAGTCGAGCGCAAACATGATGTCGGTGAGCCCGATCGCCACCATGACCAGCAGCATGGGGGTCATCATGCGTTTGCCGTCCACCTCGGTGAACAGCTTGTCCCCGTCGTACTCGTCCGTGGTCTTCAGGAAACGCTTGGCCAGGCGCACCATGACGTTGTTGGCGCCGTCCTCCTCGTCCACGTCCGTGACCTCGCCCTTGACCAGGTTGCCTGCGGTGTAGATGAGAAAGATGCCGAACACGTAGAACAGCGCGGACCAGCGGTTGATGGCTGCCGCCCCCACGAAGATGAACAGGGTCCGGGCGATCAGCGCCACCACGATCCCGAACAGCAGCACCTTCTGCTGGTCCGCCCGCGGCACCTTGAAGGACGCCATGATGATGAGGAACACGAACAGGTTGTCCACGGACAGTGCCTGCTCCGTGATGAACCCGGCGTAGTACTCCGCCGCAAAGCCCGGCCCGTCCCAGATCAGCACGATCAGCCCGAACAGCAGCGCGAGGGACACGTAGAGGCTCGTCCACAGCGCCGCTTCCTTGATGGTGGGCTCGTGCGGCTTGCGCGCGTGGAAGATGAAGTCGTAGGCGAGCAGGCCCAGGATCACCGCGATGGTGATCCCCCACTGCAGTCCGGAAATCTCCACGAGTACCCCTTAGACGAGAGCGTTGCTGGGAGCAGCCCGTGAACGGACCACACAGATGTGGAAGTGTACCCGACCGCCGAGCCGCCAGGCACGGTTCAGGAGGGCTCAGGCGTGCCCGGCGTCCTTCATGCGGCGTAGCTCCTTCTTGAGGTCCGCGATCTCGTCCCTCAGCCGCCCGGCGAGCTCGAACTTCAGTTCCGCCGCGGCATTGCGCATCTGCTCGCTGAGCTCCTCGATGAGCTGCACCAGGTCCTCGGCCGGGGCCGCCGCGACACCGTCCCGCAGCAGCTTGGACTCCGCTGCCGCTGCCGCCTGGTCCCTGCCGGGGGCCCTGCCACGCGTACCGCCGTCTTTGCCCTTGACCGGCGCGGTGTGGTTGTTCGCGGCGGAGCGCTGGGCCAGCAGGGTCCGGGTGTCCTCGTCCTCTCGGGCCAGCTGATCCGTGATGTCCGCGATCTTCTTGCGCAGGGGTTGCGGGTCGATCCCGTGCTCTTTGTTGTACGCCACCTGGATCTCCCGGCGGCGGTTCGTCTCCTCGATCGCCACGTCCATGGAGCGCGTGATCTTGTCCGCGTACATGTGGACCTCGCCCGAGACGTTGCGGGCGGCTCGGCCGATCGTCTGGATCAGCGAGGTGGTGGAGCGCAGGAAGCCCTCCTTGTCCGCGTCGAGGATCGCCACCAGGGACACCTCCGGCAGGTCGAGGCCCTCGCGCAGCAGGTTGATGCCCACGAGGACGTCGTACGTGCCCATGCGCAGGTCCCGCAGCAGCTCCACGCGCTTGAGGGTGTCCACGTCCGAGTGCAGGTACTGCACGCGCACCCCGTGCTCCATGAGGTACTCGGTGAGGTCCTCGGCCATGCGCTTCGTCAGGGTGGTCACGAGCACACGCTCGTTGCGCTCCACCCGCAGCTCGATCTGCTCCAGGAGGTCGTCGATCTGGCCCTTGGTGGGCTTGACGATCACCTGCGGGTCCACCAGCCCGGTGGGGCGGATGATCTGCTCCACCACCGAGTCCACCTTGGACATTTCGTACGGGCCAGGTGTGGCGGACATGTACATGGTCTGTCCGATGCGCTCCAGGAACTCGTCCCACTTCAGGGGCCGGTTGTCCATGGCGGAGGGCAGCCGGAAGCCATGCTCCACCAGGGTGCGCTTGCGGGACATGTCCCCCTCGTACATGCCGCCGATCTGAGGCACGGTCACGTGGGACTCGTCGATGATGAGCAGGAAGTCGTCCGGGAAGTAGTCCAGCAGACAGTGCGGGGCCGAGCCGCGGGGACGGCCGTCGATGTGCAGGGAGTAGTTCTCGATGCCGTTGCAGTAGCCCATCTGCTCCATCATCTCGAGGTCGTACTGCGTGCGCATGCGCAGTCGCTGTGCCTCGACGAGCTTGTTCTGTGACTCCAGCTCCTGCAGCCGCTCCTGGAGCTCCTTCTGGATGGACTCGATGGCCACCGCCATGCGCTCGGCGCCGGCCACGTAGTGCGAGGCGGGGAAGACGTACATCTCCTGCTCCTCGTTCACGATCTCGCCGGTGAGAGGGTGCAGCGTGTAGATGGCCTCGATCTCGTCCCCGAAGAACTCGATGCGCAGCGCCATCTCCTCGTACATGGGGATGATCTCCACGGTGTCCCCGCGCACGCGGAACGTGCCGCGGTGGAAGTCCATGTCGTTGCGCACGTACTGCATGTTGACGAACTGGCGCAGCAGGGCGTCCCGGTCCATCTCCTGGCCCACGGCCAGGGTGACCATCTGCTTGACGTACTCCTCCGGCGTGCCAAGGCCGTAGATGCACGAGACGGTGGAGACCACCACGGTGTCCCGGCGGGTGAGCAGGGAGTTCGTGGCGGAGTGGCGCAGCCGTTCGACCTCCTCGTTGACGGAGGAGTCCTTCTCGATGAAGGTGTCCGTCTGCGGGACGTAGGCCTCCGGCTGGTAGTAGTCGTAGTAGGAGACGAAGTACTCGACGGCGTTGTTAGGCAGCAGCTCCCGCAGCTCGTTCGCGAGCTGCGCGGCGAGCGTCTTGTTCTGCACGAGCAGCAGTGTGGGCCGCTGCACGGCCTCGATCAGCCACGCGGCGGTGGCGGACTTGCCCGTTCCCGTGGCGCCCATGAGCACCACGTCCTTCTCACCGCCCTGGATGCGTTCGGCGAGCTCGGCGATGGCCTTGGGCTGGTCACCGGCGGGCTGGAACCCGGAGACGACCTCGAAGGGGGCGACCACGCGGTTGATCTTCTGGGCGAGCGACATGGCATCAGGGTACGCGCAGGCTCAGACACGACGACGCCCGCGCACCGCCGCGGGCCCCGCGGGTTCCGGCGCCTTCCCAGGACCCGGTCTCAGGCCGCCTCCCGGTTCCACCACTCGTCCACCTGCGCCTCCAGCTCCGCGATGCTGCCGGTGTTCTCGAGCACGGTGGTGGCCACCGCCCGCCGGTCCTCGTCCTTGGCCTGGGCGGCGATCCGGCGTCGGGCGTCCTGCTCGGCCATTCCCCGGTCCTCGACCATGCGCCGGACGCGCTCGGCCTCCGGCGCCTCGACCACGAGCACACGGTCCATCTGCTCGTGCTGGCCGGTCTCCACGAGCAGGGGGATGTCGTGGACCACCACCCCTCCCGGTGGCACGTCGGCGAGCAGCCGTGCCGTGCGCGCACGCACGAGCGGGTGCATGATCCCGTTGAGCGCCTCGAGCTGAGCCGGGTCCCCGAAGACGATCCCGGCCAGCGCCGCGCGGTCCAGGGCGCCGTCCTCGCGCACCACGGCCGGACCGAAGTGCTCGAGAACCGCCTCGTAACCCACCGCGCCGGGTTCCTGCAGCTCGCGGGCGATCGCGTCCGCGTCCACGACGAGCGCGCCGTGCTCCGCAAGCCGGCGCGCGACCGTGGACTTCCCGGAGGCGATCCCCCCGGTCAGCCCCACGCGCAGCACGTCAGCGCGATCCGGTCTGGTGAACAGTTCCTTCATGGTCGTGGCCTTCTTCCGTGCTCTCGTGGTCCAGGACGGGCTGGATCTGATCCTGCCAGATCTCGCGCACCTGCTCTCGGACGCGCTCGACGTCCCTGTCGTTGACGATCACGCGGTCGGCGACGTCGCGGGTCCCCCCGTCCGACGGGGCCTGGTCGACGAGGCCCCACGCGACGTCGGCCGCCACGCCCTCCGTGCGGCGCAGCCGTTGCACGCGCTCCTCAACGGGCGCCTCCACGGCGACCACGAGGTCGAAGCGGTCCCGCTGCTCCGCCTCCAGGGGATCCCTGACCACCTGGACCATGACGCGATCGGTACCCGCCTCACGCGCCCGACGCCGCGCGCTCTCGCGCATCTCGGGCATGAGCAGCTCATGGGCCCTGGCTCGCGCGGTCTCGTTGCGGGCCATGAGCTCGTCAAGCGCGACGGCGACGTCCGCCGCGGGGGTGTTTGCCGCCGTGGGCAGCTGCTCCCCGAAGATCCGCTCGACCTCCGCGCGCGTGCCGGACCCTGGTTCCAGCAGCTCCTGCCACATCTGGGCACTGTCCAGGACCACAGCGCCGAGCTCCTCGAACGCCCGGACCGCGGTCCGCTTGCCCGACGACGCGCCCCCCGTGAGCGCGAGTTGGTAGACCGGGCGCCCCTCCCGCTCACGCTGCCAGTGCCACGTGCGCGGCTGGTGCGTGTCGTGCTCGGGTTCCGTGCCCACCTCGTACTCAGGGCGGATCACGTAGTCCGAGACGGCCGTGCCGTCCTCCTGCGCGCGGCGGTGGTACTCCTCGGCCGGCAGCACGCGCTTCCACTGCCGTGTGCGCATGGGCCGTGCCGTTCCCGCGTCCTGGCGCAGCGCCTGCAGGAGCATGACCGCCTGGAGCACCTCGAGCAGCATCACGGGAGCGCCGATCACGATGATGACCTCCTGCAGCGCGTTGAGCCCGTTCTCCCCCGACGTCGCAATGATCGCCGTGCAGACGGCACCCACCGCGAGCGTCCAGAAGATCCGCTGCCGCCGGGGCCCCTCGTCCTCGTGGCCGTTGGCCATAGCATCCATCACCAGGGCACCGGAGTCGATGGAGGTGATGAAGAAGATGGTGATCACGATCAGCGCCACGAACGCGGTCACCGCGAACCACGGCATGGTCTGCAGGAACTGGAACAGAGCTGCCTCCGGATTGCCCTGTGTGACGATGGTCTCCGTGAGCGTTGCCCGCGTCTCGGGGGCGCGGTCGATCCGGATGGCGTTGTAGCCGTAGATCGCCATCCACACGACCACGAACGCCGAGGGCACTCCAAGCACCCCCACCACGAACTCTCGGATGGTGCGCCCGCGGGAGATCTTGGCGACGAACATACCGACGAAAGGCGCCCAGGTGACGGTCCAGGCCCAGTAGAACACTGTCCAGTCCCCGGACCACGTGCCACCCCCGTAGGTGTCGTTGAACAACGCGAGGGTGGGCAGCTGCTGCGCGTAGCCACCCACTGACTCCACGATCGCGCGCATCGTGTCCATGGACGCGCCCGCCATGAGCACGAAGAGCAGCAGGGCCACGGCCAGCACGATGTTCGCGTAGGACAGCCGCTTGACGCCCTTCTCCATGCCCGCGAGCACGGATGCCAGGCCCACCGCCGTGATCACGGCGATGATCGCCGCCTGGATCCACCCGGCCATGGGGATCCCGTACACGTACGTGAGCCCGCTGTTGATCTGCAGTGCACCCAGGCCCACGGAGACGGCCAGGCCGAACACCGTGGCCACGATGGAGAGGATGTCGATCGCCTTTCCCCACGGCCCGTGGATCCCGTCCCCGAGCAGGGGGTGGAAGGCGTAGGAGACCCGCGGCGGCAGCTTGCGCTTGTACGTGAAGTACCCGAACGCCAGGCCGGGCACCGCGAGGATCGCCCACATGTGCACGCCGAAGTGGAAGTTCGCGATGTTCAGCGCCTCCACCGCCGCGCGGTCAGACTCCGGTTCCGTCCCGTACATGGGCGGGTTCGCGTAGTGGGTGATGGGCTCGGCCACGCCCCAGAACATCAGCACGGCACCCACGCCGGCCGCGAAGAGCATTCCGAACCAGGTGAGGCCCGAGTACGTGGGTTGGGAGTCGTCGTCGCCGATCTTCACGCGGCCGTAGCGGCTCACTGCCAGGCCCACCGCGAAGATGACCAGCGCCGTCACGCTGAACGTGTAGAACCACCCGGTGCGGTAGCGCAGCACGTGGGCGATGCTCCCGAAGATGCCCTGCACCGGGCCCGGGAAGAGCCCCATGGCGGCGGTGAACACCACGATGAGCGCCGCGGAGACGAAGAAGATCGAGGGCGTGGTGCGCAGCCCGAGTCGGTCGTGGAGACGGTGGAGCACTGAGTGGCCCTTCGGCTGGGGGACAGGGTCGCACGGTCCGGTCCCGCGACCGGCCGCACCCACTGTAGCGGCCGACGACGCCGCGGTCGGCGCGGTGCCCAGCACCCGTCCCTACACTGGGAGCGTGTCCCCCGAACTCTTCGCCGAACCTGCCGCCGCCCCGCGCGTGTCGTACACCGTGCCCCGGGCGGGAACCGTCCACTCGGCGGAGCTGGAGATCAAGAAGTCGCGCTTCCTGGCACTGCTCACCCGCGTGGACACCGAGGACGAGGCCCGGCAGTTCATCGCACGCACCGCCTCCGAGCACCGCGACGCGCGCCACCACTGCTCCGCGTTCCTGGTCGGCCCCCACCGTGAGATCGGCCGCTCCTCCGACGACGGCGAACCGGCCGGCACCGCGGGCGTGCCAATTCTGCAGGCGCTGTCCTCCCACCTCACGGCGAAGCAGCGCGAGGCGGACGGGGCCGGTGACCTCTCGGACGTGTGCGCCGTCGTCGTCCGCTGGTTCGGCGGGATCAAGCTCGGGGCGGGAGGCCTGGTGCGCGCGTACTCCGGCGCCGTCACTGCCGCGCTCCAGGACGCACCCCTCATACGGCGCGTCCGCTGCCGCGAACTCTCCCTGCCCGTGCCGCACGCGGACGCCGGGCGCGTGGAGGCCGAGATCCGGGCGCGCAGCCTTGTCGTGCAGCCCACCAGCTACGGTTCCGAGCACGCCATCCTGCACGTCCTCGTGCCGGACACACCCTCCGAGCTCGACGCCGCACGCGCCGTCCTCGCCACCGCCACCTCGGGACACGGGGAACCTGTGACCGGGGAGCCCACGTGGCAGGACGTCCCGGGCACCTGACAGACCGCTCCCCCACCGGGCCGCTGGCATCACCGTGGAAACGGCCCCAGACACGCGAGAGGCCCCGCACCCGTGACGGGTGCGGGGCCTCTCGGCGACGGTCAGCGCGCATCACCCACCGGAACCGGCGGGGCAACGCTCACGCGTGACTCAGTGCCCGGTGAGCTTCTCGCGCAGCGCGGCCAGAGCCTCGTCCGAGGCCAGCGTGCCGGAGTCCTCGGCCGGCTGCTCGGAGGAGTAGCTCGTGGGACCGGACGCGCGGCTCGGAGCCGGCGAGGAGGACGAAGACGACGAGGAAGAGGAGGACGACGTGGTCGTCGCGGCCTCCAGGTCGTCCTGGATGTGCTTGCGCACCTGCTCCTTGTGGGCCTCCCAGCGGGACTGGGCCTGAGCGTACTGCTCCTCCCACGCCGCGCGCTGGTCCTCGTAGCCCTCGATCCACTCGTTGGTCTCGGGATCGAAGCCCTCGGGGTACTTGTAGTTGCCCTGCTCGTCGTACTCGGCGGCCATGCCGTACTGGGCCGGGTCGAACTCGGTGGACTCGGGGTCCACACCCTCGTTCGCCTGCTTGAGGGACAGTGAGATGCGGCGACGGTCCAGGTCGATGTCGATGACCTTGACGAAGAGCTCCTCGTTCACGGAGACGACCTGCTCGGCCATGTCCACGTGGCGCTGCGCCAGCTCGGAGATGTGCACCAGGCCCTCGATGCCGTCCTCGACGCGCACGAACGCACCGAAGGGAACCAGCTTGGTGACCTTGCCCGGCACGACCTGGCCCAGGGCGTGGGTGCGGGCGAAGAGCTGCCAGGGATCCTCCTGGGTGGCCTTCAGGGACAGGGAGACGCGCTCGCGGTCCATGTCGACGTCCAGCACCTCGACGGTGACTTCCTGACCGACCTCGACGACCTCGGAGGGGTGGTCGATGTGCTTCCAGGACAGCTCGGAGACGTGCACCAGGCCGTCGACGCCACCCAGGTCCACGAACGCACCGAAGTTGACGATCGAGGAGACGGTGCCCGTGCGGACCTGGCCCTTCTGCAGCTGCTGCAGGAAGTTGGCGCGCACCTCGGACTGCGTCTGCTCGAGCCAGGCGCGGCGGGAGAGGACCACGTTGTTGCGGTTCTTGTCCAGCTCGATGATCTTGGCCTCGAGCTGCTGACCGATGTACGGCGCGAGGTCGCGGACACGGCGCATCTCCACGAGGGAGGCGGGCAGGAAGCCGCGCAGGCCGATGTCCAGGATGAGGCCGCCCTTGACGACCTCGATGACGGTGCCGGTGACGACGCCGTCGTCCTCCTTGACCTTCTCGATGTCGCCCCAGGCGCGCTCGTACTGAGCGCGCTTCTTGGAGAGGATCAGGCGACCTTCCTTGTCCTCCTTGGTGAGGACCAGAGCCTCCACCTCGTCACCCACGGCCACGACATCGTCGGGGTTGATGTCGTGCTTGATGGACAGCTCACGCGAGGGGATGACACCTTCGGTCTTGTACCCGATGTCCAGGAGGACCTCGTCGCGGTCGACCTTGACGACGGTGCCTTCCACGAGGTCGCCGTCGTTGAAGTACTTGATGGTCGCGTCGACAGCGGCGAGGAAGTCCTCTTCCGTTCCGATGTCGTTGACGGCAACCTGCTGGGTGGTGGTGGTCATGTAGTAGGGACTCCGATGGAATTGGTTTGATGGTTTGCCGTTCCCGGTTCCGTCCGATGGGACGTGGGCCGGGAACTCATGTGGTGCTTTGGGCGTGCGAATACACGCACCGCTCCAGTCTAGAGCCCGAGCACGTCGGGTTCAAGCCTGGAGCGGCGCGTGCAGGCGGAGGCGGGGCCTCTCCCGGCAGCGCCGACCGGCTCAGAACGGGGAGATGCAGTACGGGTCGGTGGGCGTGGACATCAGGGCCTGGATGTCCCGCAGCGCGTCCTCGTCCCGCACCTTCAGCAGGCCCCCGTGGTACAGGGTGGAGGCCTTGACCGCGCCGAGGTAGAGGGAACCCAGGCTGTCCACGTTCAGCGCGACGTCCGCGCCCTCCGGGAGCTCCACGGCGGGCATGGACTTCCCGGCGAGGTCGTCCTGCGTGCGGGGCCGGTCCCCCACCCGCTCGACGCGGGTCTCGGTCCCGGTGGTGTCGATCTCGTAGAGGCCGTCCGCGAAGCCCATCGAGTCGACGATCGAGACCGTGATCCGGCGGTGGGAGGTGTAGTGCCGCGCGGACAGTGCCGCCACCGGGTCGAGGACGCGCAGCCACACGCGCTCGAAGCGCTTGCGCACCGTGTACTTGGACATGTCCACCATGCTCCACATCAGCGGGTCCTCCATGGGGGCGCTGCCGTAGCGCACCTCCGTGACGAGGTCCAGGTTGCACAGGTATTCCCACAGGGCGATCCGGCCCTGCCAGCTGGGGGAGACGAGGTCCACGACCTTGAGGGCCCCCTCGAAGCCCTGGGTGGGCAGGAACTTGTAGCTGACGTAGCCGTCCGCCTGCCCGGCGTCGTCGTAGTGCACCGCGGTGCGGATCTCGGGATCCGCCTTGCCCGCGTGCCAGTCCCACGCGCCAGAGACCAGGCCCCACCACTTGTCCTGGCGGGTGACTGAACCGGCCGTGCCCTCGTGGAACCGCGCGAAGATCTCCGGGGCGAGCCGGGCCACGGACTCGTTGTCCGCCATCTCCACCGTGCCCACCGTGGGCGCCTTGAGCTGCAGCCGCGTGTGGGCGTCCACAGTGATCTCGGTGTTGAACGTGCTCGCACCGAAGCCGAAGCGACCGTAGATCGTCGCCTCGGACGCCGTCAGGGCCGCCACGGGGAAGCCCCGCTCGTGGGCCTCGGTGAGGTCGTCCGTCATCAGCCGGCGCAGCAGCCCGCGGCGGGCGTGCGTGGGGCGCACCGTGACCTCGGAGATCAGCCACGCGGGGATGCCGACCCCGGGGCACACCGTGAGTTCCGAGTCCCATGAGCAGAAGGTGGCCACCGGGCGGTCCGCGCCCAGGGCGGCGGCCGGGACGGGGTCCGCGGTGTAGGCGGCCCGCAGCCGGACGCCAGAGTTCCGCATGGAGTCCAGGATGTGGCCGGTGGCCTCCCGTGTGGGCTCCGGCCCGTGGAAGCCGTGGTCCACCGCGCGGTTCCACTGCTCGGCCTCGGGGTTGGCATCAACACCGCCCTCCCTCACGAAGAACTTGCGGAGCACGTAGTTGCTCCCGCGCGCGCTGTAGGTCGTCTCACTCGGCTGGTCGGTCGGGGGTGTGGTGGTCATGGTGCTCCTCCTTGTGCGGGATCGTCTCGCGGGTGGAGTCCGCGGGACGGCCGGGGGACGTGCGTGGAACGGTGTGCGGACCGCGCTGCAGTGCTCGCGCCGGTCAGCACCGGGCGGGCCGGTGCCGGGGTGTGCGTCAGTGGGCGGCCTGGTGCCAGGTGCGCCCGGTGCCCACATTCACGTCCAGGGGGACGGTGAGGTCCGCAGCGCCGGCCATCTCGGTGCGCAGGATCGCCTCGACGGCCTCGGACTCGCCGGGGGCCACCTCCACGATCAGTTCGTCGTGGACCTGCAGCAGCACGCGGGAGCGCAGCCGGGCCTCGCGCAGTGCGCGGTCCACGCCGATCATGGCCTTCTTGATGATGTCCGCCGCCGAGCCCTGGATGGGCGCGTTCAGCGCCATGCGCTCTGCGGCCTGGCGGGCCTGGCGGTTGTCGCTCGTGAGGTCCGGCAGGTAGCGGCGGCGCCCGTCGATGGTCTCGGTGTAGCCCTTGGAACGGGCCTCCTCGACGACGCCGCGCAGGAAGTCCCGCACACCGCCAAAGCGCTCGAAGTACCCGCTCATCATGGTGCGGGCCTCGTCCACGCCGATGTGCAGCTGCTGCGAGAGGCCGTAGGAGCTCAGGCCGTAGACCAGCCCGTAGCTCATGGCCTTGACCTTGGAGCGCATGGCCGGGGTGACCTCCTCCGGCGCCACCTCGAACACACGGGAGCCCACGAAGCGGTGCAGGTCCTCCCCCGCGCGGAACGCCTCGATCAGTCCCTCGTCCCCGGAGAGGTGGGCCATGATCCGCATCTCGATCTGGGAGTAGTCCGCCGTCATGAGGCACTCCAGAGGCCCCTGGGCGTCCTCCCCCACCACGAACACGTCCCGGATGCGCTGGCCCTGTTCGGTGCGCACCGGGATGTTCTGCAGGTTGGGCCCGGTGGAGGACAGCCGCCCGGTGGAGGCAACGGTCTGCTGGTAGGTGGTGTGGATGCGGCCGTCCTCGGCGATCGCGTCCCGCAGTCCGGCCACGATCTGCTTGAGCTTGGAGTACTCGCGCCAGTTCATCAGCGCCACGAGGAAGCGTGAGCCCTGCGTCTCGGGGTCCACCCGGCCCAGCAGGTCAGCCACGGCCGAGGCGTCCGTGGTGTAGCCGGTCTTCGTCTTCTTGGTCTTGGGCAGGCCCAGCTCGTCGAACATCACGGCCTGCAGCTGCTTGGTGGAGCCCAGGTTGATCTCGTGGTCGATCTGCGCCTGGGCGAGCTCGAAGGCCTGGTCGATGGGCTGCTGCAGGTCCTCGTGCAGCCGGTCGATCCCGTGCCGGTCCACGGCGATCCCCGCCGCCTCCATGCGGGCCAGGATCACCGCGAGCGGCATCTCCAGCTCCGTGAGCAGCGGCAGCTGCCCGTCCGCCTCGAGCAGTCCCCGCAGGTGCTCGCTCAGGGAACGGCACGCACCACCCAGGGTGGCCTGGCGCACGAGCTCCGCGTCCGGGGTGCCGTCGAGCTCGTCCTGCTCGCCGGCGGTGTCGAGGTCCAGTGCGGTCTGTCCCTGGTCCTTCGCGCCGGACGTCTCCGCCGCGGCCACCGCTGCCACCTCGACATCGAGGTGCTGGGCCAGCTGCGCCTCCAGCTCGTAGCTGCGCAGTGCCGGGCGCACCAGGTACCCGGAGAGCTGGACGTCGTCCACCACTCCGGCGAGCTCGATCCCGCGCTGGGCCAGGCCACGGTAGAGGTCCTTGAGACCGTCCACGATCTTGGGCGCCGCCGGGTCTGCGAGCCATTCCTCGACGGCCGTCGAGAGGGACGGGTCCGCGGTGACCAGGTCCACGGCCGCGCCGTTCGCCCCCGTGAGCATGAGCGTCGTGACCTCCCTGCCGGAGGGGGCTTTGGGATCGAGCGTCAGTCGCCGCACGACGGCGGCCGCACCGTCCGCGAGCCCGTCCCGCCACGCGGTGAACTCCGCGGCGGTGCGCACCCGGGTGACGTCCGTGACCTCGGGGACCGTGGCGACGTCGTCGCCCTCCGAGGCGGTTCCGAAGGCGTCCAGCAGGCGCCCGCGCAGCTGGGAGCCGAACTCGAGCTCGTCGAAGATCTCCGCGACGCGCTCCGGCTCCGCGTGCGGCAGGGCGGCGTCCGCGAGGTCGATCTCCAGGGGCAGGTCCGTGAGCAGCCGGTTGAGCTTGCGGTTGCGGCGCACGAGGTCCTCGTTCTCGCGCAGCGCTTCGCCCTTCTTGCCGGTGATCTTCCCGGCGTGCTCCAGCAGGGACTCCACGGGTCCGTAGGCGGTGATCCACTTGGCGGCGAACCCGGGGCCCACGCCCGGCACACCCGGTAGGTTGTCCGCGGTCTCCCCCGTCAGCGCGGCGAGATCCGGGTAGTTCTGCGGGGCGACCTTGTACTTCTCGAAGACCGCCTGCGCGTCCATGCGGCGCAGGTCCGACGGCGTGCGGCCCGGGTAGACCACCGTCACGTGATCCGTGATCATCTGGAACGCGTCCCGGTCACCCGAGAACACGAGCACCTCGAAGTCCTCGGCTGCGGCCGTGGTGGCGAGCGTGGCCAGGACGTCGTCCGCCTCGTGGCCCTCGCTCGTGACGATCGGAATGCCAACAGCCTCGAGGATGCGGCGGATGTTGGGGACCTGCCCGTGGAACTCCTCCGGGGTCTCGTCCCGGCCGCCCTTGTACTCCCCGTACTCCCGGGAGCGCAGGGTAGGGCCCTCGAGGTCGAAGGAGACGACCAGGTGGGTGGGCTTCTCCTCGCGCACGAGCTTGACCATGGTGTTCACGAATCCGTAGACGCCCTCGGTGTGGACACCCTCGGACGTCACGAAACCGGGGCCCCCGCCGTACTCGGCCGCGCGGGAGAGCGCGAAGAACGCGCGGAACGCCAGGGAGTGCCCGTCGATCAGCAGCAGTCGCTTCTCCGGCCGCGAGACGGGCTCCGGCAGCGGGACCTCCCGCGGGGAGTCGGTCTTCTCGCCGATCACCACGGTGCGGATGGCGGGATCGTCCTGGGCGGCCTGCTGCTTCGTCTCAGTCACGGGTCCATCCTAGGGCCAGCCCCCGACGCGCGCGGGTCGCACCGGCGGTGGACGCCGGTTCAGGCCACCTGGCTGATGATGGCCTCGGCCACTTCGCGCATGGACAGGCGCCGGTCCATCGAGGTCTTCTGGATCCAGCGGAACGCCTCGGGCTCGGACAGGCCCATCTTGGTCTGCAGCAGGGATTTGGCCCGCTCCACGAGCTTGCGAGTGGCGAACTGCTCCTTCATGTCCGAGACCTCGTCCTCGAGCGCCCTGATCTCCTCGAACCGGGAGATGGCGATCTCGATGGCCGGGACCACGTCCTCGACCGTGAACGGCTTGACCACGTACGCCATGGCACCGGCCTCGCGGGCGCGCTCCACCAGTTCCCGCTGACTGAACGCGGTGAGCAGCACGACCGGTGCGATCCGCTGGCCAGCGATCTGCTCCGCGGCCGTGATTCCGTCCATCACAGGCATCTTCACGTCCATGAGCACGAGGTCCGGGCGGTGCTCGGTGGCCAGGGCGACGGCACGCTCACCGTTCTCCGCCTGCGCCAGGACCCGGTAGCCGGCATCCTCGAGCATCTCGACGATGTCCATTCGGATCAGTGCCTCGTCCTCCGCCACCACGACCGTCCTGGCCGCGGTGCTGGCGGCGGCGGGCTCCTCGGCCCCGGCCTCCGGGGCAGTGGGCTCCGGGGTGTTCGGTGCATCCGTCACGGGATCTCCTTGGTTCGGGATGGGGTGGTCTCGGTGGTTCCGGGCCGCTGCACGAGGAGCGAGGCGACCGGCTCCAGCCTAACCCCCATCGTGTATGCTGTGAGCCGCACCGGCGGCGGTCGCCCCATGTCAGGAGCCCCGCGGTCAGGCCCAAGTGGCGGAATTGGCAGACGCGCCGCACTCAAAATGCGGTATGGAAACATGTGTGGGTTCGAGTCCCACCTTGGGCACGACAGAAACCGCTCTGCGGAGCGGTGCGGGAACGGCCTCGTTGACGCGGGGCCGTTTTTTCGTGGGTACGCCCTGTTCCTCGCCTACGCCGCGACGTTGCTGTGGCGCCCCCTGTCCCCCGTTTTGATGGCCACCGGTGTCTCGCGTTCCCCGCTCGCGCCGGGCACGACGACGGCGCGGGGCCCGGATCCTCTCGATCCGGCACTCCGCGCCGTCGGCCCGGTGCTCCCGCCGCGTGTCAGCCGCGGCGGGTCACCACTCGGTCAGCGGCTCACGGCTCACGCCAGGACGCGGAGCCCTGGAGCTTGTCGATCCCCCACGGGCGCACCTTCTCGTGCTCCTCGCGCTGCGGGGCCTCTCCGGCGTCCTGCAGGTCGCCCACGCGGTGGACCTTGACCAGGTTGGTGGACCCGGCGTGTCCGGGAGGCGATCCGGCGCAGATGACGACCATGTCCTCGGTGCTCGCGAGCTCGTGCTCGAGCAGGTAGTGGTCCACCTGGCGGGTCATGTCGTCCGTGTGCTCCACGCGCTCCACCCGGATGGGCTGCACGCCCCACAGCAGCTGCAGCCAGGACTGCACGCTGCGCTCGGGGGTGAAGGCCAGGATCGGGCGGTCCGGGCGCAGCCGGGACAGGCGGCGCGCGGAGTCACCGGACTGGGTGAACGTGCAGATGTAGCTCACATCCAGCTGCCGGGCGATGGTCACCGCCGCACGGGTGATGGCGCCGCCGCGCGTGCGGGGCTCGGTGCCCAGCGGGGGCATGCGGTCCATGCCCTGCGTCTCGGTGGCCACAATGATGTTCGACATGGTCTCGAGCGTCTTGATGGGGTACTTGCCCACCGAGGTCTCGCCCGAGAGCATCACGGCGTCCGCGCCGTCGAGCACGGCGTTCGCGCAGTCGGAGGCCTCGGCGCGCGTGGGGCGCGGGTTGTCGATCATGGACTCGAGCACCTGGGTGGCCACGATCACGGGCTTCGCCCAGCGGCGGGCGAGCTCGATCGCTCGCTTCTGCACGATCGGCACGGCCTCCAGCGGCAGCTCCACGCCGAGGTCGCCGCGGGCGACCATGATGCCGTCGAACGCGTCGATGATCTCGTGCAGCGCGTCCACGGCCTGGGGCTTCTCGATCTTGGCGATCACGGGGAGCGTGACGCCCTCCTCCGCCATGATCTCGTGCACGCGGTCGATGTCCTTGGCGTCGCGCACGAAGGACAGCGCGATGATGTCGACGCCGCGCTTCAGGGCCCAGCGCAGGTCCGCCTCGTCCTTCTCGCTCAGCGCGGGGACGTTGACGGCCACACCCGGCAGGTTGATGCCCTTGTGGTCGGAGACGGGACCGGGGACGACGACCTCGGTGGTCACGTCCGTGTCGGAGACGGCGGTGGCGCGCAGCGCGACCTTGCCGTCGTCGATGAGCAGCGGATCCCCCACGTTCACGTCTCCGGGCAGGCCCTTGTGCGTGGTGGAGCAGATCTCCTTGGTGCCGGGGATGTCCCGGACCGTGATGGTGAACGTGTCGCCAACCGCGAGGTCGTGGGGACCGTCCGCGAAGTTGCCGAGACGGATCTTGGGGCCCTGCAGGTCCGCGAGGATCGCCACGGTGGTGTCGAGCTCCTGGCTCGCGCGGCGCAGGTTCTCGTAGGAGGCGTTGTGGACGTCGTGGTCGCCGTGACTCATGTTCAGGCGAGCCACGTTCATCCCGGCCTCGATCGCCCGGGTGATGTTTTCGTACGAGGAAATGGCGGGGCCGATCGTGGCCACGATCTTCGCTCGACGCATGGGGTGACTCCCTTTCGAATGGCGGATGGTTGGCGCACATGACAAAGCGGCCGGGCCCTGCAACGAAGTGCTGCATGGCCGCGGCCGCTCCGCCGATGACTTCCCCCACTCTAGCAACGCGCGCCGGGAAAGGGTACGACCTCATTCACGGGCCCGTGCACCGTGCGTCACTTCCCCCCCCCCCGGGCGCGCAGCCACTCAGCCGGGCTGCCCGCACACGAGGGCCGGCGTCTCACACGCTGAGGTCGATGGCGCGCTCCGAGGGCTCCACCGGCTCCGGCAGCCGGGTCTGGCCGGTCAGGTGGCGCTCCACGTGGGCTGCGCACGCGCGGCCCTCCGCAATGGCCCACACCACGAGGGACTGCCCCCGCCCGGCGTCACCGCACGAGAACACCCCGTCCACCGCGGTCATGTAGGTCTCGTCCCGGTCCACGTTGCTGCGCCGGTCCAGGGCCACGGGCAGCTGCTCGGTGAGCTCGTCCGACTCGTTGCCGGTGAAGCCCAGCGCAAGGAACACGAGGTCCGCCGGCAGCACCTTCTCCGTGCCGGGCGCGGGCACGCGGGAACCGTCCTCGCGGTACTGGGTCTCGGCGACCTTCAGGCCGGTGAGCCTGCCCTGCTCGTCGCCCACGAACTCGACGGTCGAGGCCAGGTACGTGCGCTCACCGCCCTCCTCGTGGGACGTGGAGACCTCGAAGACGCGCGGCATCATGGGCCAGGGCTCCTCGTCCGCCCGGTCCACCGGGGGCTTGCGCCCGATCGCAAGCGACGTCACGGACGCCGCACCCTGGCGCAGGGCCGTACCGATGCAGTCGGAACCCGTGTCTCCGCCGCCCAGGACGATCACGTTCTTGCCCCTCGCATCGATCAGGTCCGGGACCTCCCGGCCCGCCACGTGCTTGTTCGAGCGCACGAGGTAGTCCATGGCGAAGTGCACGCCGTCCAGCTCGCGGCCGGGGATCTCGAGGTCGCGGGGCCGCGTGGCACCGGTGGCGACGATCACGGCGTCGTAGCGACGGCGCAGCACGTCCCACGTGATGTCCCTGCCGATCTCCACGCCGGCGCGGAACTTGGTGCCCTCCTGGCGCATGATCTCCAGGCGGCGCTCCAGGACCGACTTCTCGAGCTTGAAGTCCGGGATGCCGTAGCGCAGCAGACCTCCGATGGCGTCGTCGCGCTCGTAGACCGCAACGGTGAACCCGGCCTGGGTGAGCTGCTGCGCGGCGGCGAGCCCTGCCGGCCCGGAGCCCACCACGGCCACCGTCTTGCCCACGAGACGCTGCGGGATGTACGGGGTGATGAGGTCGTCGTCGAACGCCTTCTCGCCGATCGCGTACTCGACCTGTTTGATGGTCACGGCCGGCTGGTTGATGCCCAGCACGCACGAGGACTCGCACGGCGCGGGACACACGCGGCCCGTGAACTCCGGGAAATTGTTTGTCGCGTGCATGCGCTCGGAGGCCTCGGCCCACTGCTCGCGCCACACGAGGTCGTTCCACTCCGGGATCAGGTTGCCCAGCGGACAGCCCTGGTGGCAGAACGGCACGCCGCAGTCCATGCACCGCCCGGCCTGCTCGTGCATGGTGCCCGCCTCCTGTCGCTGCTGCACCTCTTTCCAGTCCATGAGCCGGACGGGGACCGGCCGCTTGGGGCGGTCCTCACGCGTGCGGACCTTGAGAAAACCACGGGGATCAGCCACGGCTGGTCACCTCCAGAATCTTGTGCCAGGTGCCGTCGCCGTCCGGGTCGTCCCCAGCGGCTTCGGCCTCGTTGCGCAGCGCGAGCACCGCGGAGTAGTCGCGCGGCAGCACCTTGGTGAAGCGCTCCGCGATCGCCCGCGGATCGGCGAGCAGCTCGCGGGCGAACTCCGAGCCGGTCTCCTCCCCGTGGCGCTTGACCAGCGCGGTGAGCAGCTCGCGGTCCTGCGCGTCCAGGTGCTCGAGCTGCAGGTCACCGCTCTCCCGCGCCTGCTTGTTGACGTCCAGCTCGTCCAGGTCCAGGACGTAGGCCACGCCACCGGACATGCCCGCGCCGAAGTTGCGCCCGGTCTCGCCCAGAACAACTGCGACGCCACCGGTCATGTACTCGCAGCCGTGGTCCCCGATGCCCTCGACGACCGCCGTGGCACCGGAGTTGCGGACCAGGAAGCGCTCACCGACCACGCCGTTGAAGAACATCTCGCCGCTCGTCGCGCCGTAGCCGATCACGTTGCCGGCAATCACGTTCTCGTGGGCAACGAACCCGGCGTCCCGCGGCGGGCGGACGACGATCCGCCCGCCGGACAGGCCCTTGCCCGTGTAGTCATTCGCGTCGCCCTCCAACCGGAGCGTGATCCCGCGCGGGATGAACGCCCCGAGGGACTGCCCGGCCTCACCGGTCAGGGTCACATCGATCGTGTCGTCCGGCAGCTCCTGCAGGCCGAGCGCATTCGTGACCGTGTAACCGAGCATGGTGCCCACCGCACGGTCCGTGTTGATGACCCGCTCCTGGATCCGCACGGGCTCCGCGGACTCGATCGCCGGTCCCGCCAGCGGGATGAGCCGGTTGTCGAAGTGCTTGTCGAGTTCGTGGTCCTGGGTGGTCGTGTTGCGCAGCCCGTCCTTGACGCCCTCGGCGCGGAAGGAGTCCAGCACCGGGCTGAGGTCCAGGCCCTTGGCCTTCCAGTGCGCCACGGCCTCCTGGGTGCGCAGCACCTCGGCGTGGCCCACGGCCTCCTCGATGCTGCGGAAGCCGAGCTCCGCGAGCAGCTCACGAACCTCCTGGGCGATGAACTCGAAGAAGTTCACCACGTGCTCGGCCTTGCCGGTGAAGCGCTGGCGCAGCTCCGGGTTCTGGGTGGCCACGCCCACGGGGCACGTGTCCAGGTGGCACTTGCGCATCATGATGCAGCCCTCCACCACGAGCGGCGCGGTGGCGAAGCCGAACTCCTCCGCGCCGAGCAGCGCGGCCACGACGACGTCGCGCCCCGTCTTCAGCTGCCCGTCCGCCTGCACGACCACGCGCTCCCGCAGCCCGTTGAGCCGCAGCGTCTGCTGGGCCTCGGCAAGGCCCAGCTCCCAGGGCATCCCCGCGTGCTTGAGGGAGTTCAGGGGTGCCGCGCCGGTGCCGCCGTCGTGGCCGGAGACCAGCACGACGTCGGCCTTGGCCTTGGTCACGCCCGCCGCGACCGTGCCGATCCCCCGCTCTGAGACGAGCTTGACGTGCACGCGCGCACGGGGGTTCGAACGCTTGAGGTCGTAGATCAGCTGCGCGAGGTCCTCGATCGAGTAGATGTCGTGGTGCGGGGGCGGAGAGATCAGTGACACACCCGGGGTGGAGTGGCGCGTGCGCGCGATCCACGGGTAGACCTTCTGTGCCATCAGCTGACCGCCCTCACCGGGCTTCGCGCCCTGGGCCATCTTGATCTGGAGGTCGTCCGCGGAGGCGAGGTAGAGGCTCGTGACACCGAAGCGCCCGGAGGCCACCTGCTTGACCGCCGAGCGGCGCTCGGGGTCCACGAGCCGTTCGGGGTCCTCACCGCCCTCGCCCGTGTTGGACTTGCCGCCCAGCCGGTTCATGGCGATCGCGAGCGTCTCGTGGGCCTCCATGGAGATGGAGCCGTAGCTCATGGCACCGGTGGAGAACCGCTTGACGATCTCGCTCACGGGCTCGACCTCGTCGATGTCCACGGGCTCGCGCGTGGAGGCGAAGCTCATGAGCCCGCGCAGGGTCGCGATCTCCTTCGCCTGACTGTTCACGCGGGACGTGTAGGACTTGAAGATGTCGTAGCGCCCGGTGCGCGTGGCGTGCTGCAGCCGGAAGACGGTGTGCGGGTCGAAGAGGTGGCGCGGCCCCTCGCGGCGCCAGTCGTACTCGCCGCCGGTTGCCAGGTCACGGTGGGGCTCGGTGACCCCGTCCTCCGGGTAGGCCAGCCGGTGGCGGGACTGGGTCTCTGCGGCGATCACGTCCAGGCCGACGCCCTCGATCTGGGTGCGGGTGCCCGCGAAGTAGTCCTCCACAAGCTCGCTGGAGAGTCCCAGCGCCTCGAAGGTCTGCGCGCCGCAGTAGGACTGCACCGTGGAGATGCCCATCTTGGACATGATCTTCTGCACGCCCTTGCCCAGGGCCTTGAGGAGATTGGCCACGGCCTGCTCCTCGGTGACGCCCTTGACCTGACCGCGCCGCACGAGCTCCTCGGCGGACTCCATGGCCAGGTAGGGGTTCACCGCAGAGGCCCCGTAGCCGAGCAGCAGGGCCACGTGGTGGACCTCGCGGACGTCGCCGGACTCCACGATCAGCGCGACCTTCGTGCGGGTCGCCGAGCGCAGCAGGTGGTGGTGCACGGCGGAGGTCAGCAGCAGGGACGGGATCGGGGCCCAGACGGCGTTGGAGTCACGGTCGGAGATGATCACGAACTGAACGCCGCGGTTGACCGCCGCGGAGACCTTCTCGCAGATCTCAGCGATCCGGCTCCGCAGGGACTCCGCCCCGTCCATGGGCCGGTAGAGCCCCCGCACGCGCAGGCTCAGCGGCACGCCGTCCTCGTCGTCCAGGTGCACGAACTGGTCCAGCTGGTCGTTGTCGATCACCGGGAAGGTCAGGTGGATCTGACGGGTCCGCGTCTGCTGCGTGGAGAGCATGTTGGCCATGGGCCCCACGGACCCGGCCATGGAGGTGACCAGCTCCTCGCGGATGGCGTCCAGCGGCGGGTTGGTGACCTGCGCGAAGGACTGCACGAAGTAGTCGTAGAGCAGCCGGGAGCGGTTGGAGAGCACGGCCACGGGGGTGTCGGTGCCCATGGCGTAGATCGGCTCGGCCCCGGCCAGCGCCATGGGGCCGATGATCATCTTCAGCTCCTCCTCCGTGTAGCCGAAGGTCTTCTGGCGCAGCCGCACCGAGTGCGCCGGGTGGGTCATGTGCTCGCGCTCGGGCAGCTCGGCGATCGGCAGCACGGACTCGCGGACCCAGTCCTGCCAGGGCTTCGCGGCAGCGAGCTCGGCCTTGATCTCGCTGTCCTCGATGATCCGGCCCTCGTCCGTGTCCACGAGGAACATCGTTCCCGGCGAGACGCGGCCCTTCCGCACGATCCGGCGGTCCCCCACGTCCACCACGCCCACCTCGGACGCGAAGATCACCAGACCGTCCTCGGTCTGCCAGAACCGCCCGGGGCGCAGCCCGTTGCGGTCCAGCACGGAGCCCACGCGCACGCCGTCCGTGAAGGACACGCACGCCGGGCCGTCCCACGGCTCCATGAGCGTGGAGTGGTACTGGTAGAACGCCTTGAGCTGCGGGTCCATGGTGTCGTGGTTCTGCCACGCCTCCGGGATGAGCATCAGCATGGTCTCGGTCACGGGACGTCCCGAGAGCTGCAGCAGCTCCGCGACCTCGTCCAGTGACTGCGAGTCGGAGGCGCCCTCCGAGCAGATGGGGAACAGGTCCTCGGGCTGGCGGCCCAGCACCGCCCCGGACATCGACGACTGCCGGGCGCGCATCCAGTTTCGGTTTCCCACCACGGTGTTGATCTCGCCGTTGTGGGCCAGCGTGCGCATGGGCTGCGCGAGCGGCCAGGACGGGAACGTGTTGGTGGAGAACCGTGAGTGCACCACAGCCAGCTTGGTCGTGTAGCGCGGGTCCGAGAGGTCCGGGTAGAACGGCTCGAGCTGCGCGGTGGTCAGCATGCCCTTGTAGACGAGGGTGCGCGAGGAGAAGGACGGGAAGTACACGCCGAACTTGTTCTGTGCGCGCTTGCGCACGCGGAACGCCTTCTGGTCCAGCTCCCGCTGCGCGGCCACGGGGTCGTACGACGTCGCGTCGCGGGCGAACAGGGATGCGGCGCGCTCGTTGTGGCTGCGGTCCGAGACGAAGAGCTGCACGAACGTGGGCATCACGGCGCGCGCGGAGGCGCCGATGGCGTCGTCGACGATGGGGACGTCGCGCCAGCCGAGCACCGTGAGCTGCTCCATGCGCGCGAGCTCCTCGAGGGAGCGCTTGAGGTCCTCCAGGTGCTTGCCCCCGGCAGGCATGAAGGCTGTGCCGACCACGTAGGCACCCTGCGGCGGCAGGGGGAAGTCGACCTCCTGGCGCAGGAACTCGTCCGGGATCTGCGTGAGCATCCCGGCGCCGTCGCCCGTGCCCTCGTCACCGCCCACAGCACCGCGGTGCTCGAGGTTGCGCAGGGCCGTCAGGGCGGCGTCGACGATCTCGTGCGAGGCCACGCCGTCGAGGGTCGCGACCACAGCGAGGCCGCACGCGTCCTTCTCGTCCTCGCGGTGGTACAGGCCGCTGTCCTGGGGGACGGCGGAGAAGCGCTCGAACGGGGAGACGACCGGCGCGCCGCCGTCCGTGGGCTCTGTGGGCACGTCACGGGACTCGTCCGTGACAGGTGCGCTCTCGGGTCCCGTGGTCCGGGTGTGCTGGCTGCTCATGTGGGAGCTCCTCACCGAGGGGTGGGCAGGTCTGGTGCGTCGACGAAGCCCGGGGAACACTCGGTGGGTGTGCAGCGGACGTCGTGAGATCCGTGTGACGCGCGGTGTCCGCCCCATTGCGGAAGGAGACGGCTCTGCGACGAGCCGAGGATCGTGCCGGGGAACCATGCGGGTGAGCGGTTCCGGCGGGCGCGTGGGTAATTTACCACGTTAGCCGGGTCACTCTGCGCGCCCGCGGGCCGCCCCCGGCCACGGCAGGAAGACCCCGGGCCGGGTCCCGGGGTCTTCCTCGGCGCGTGCTGCCAAGCGGTGGTGCGCCGTCGGCGCCTTGTCTCAGGCGGCCGCCCCGACGGCGGGGACTTCCCGCTCCCGCCGTGTGTGACGTCCCGCGACCACGAAGATCGCGATCCCAGCCAGCACGATGAGCAGCGAGGTCCACACGTGCACGCGCACCCCCGCGACCATCAGTGCGGGGTCCACTCGCAGGAACAGCTCGATCATGAGCCGCCCGAAGCCGTAGAAGACCATGTACAGCGCGAACAGCTGACCGTGGCGCAGCTGGAACCGGCGGTCCAGGGCGAGCAGCAGCACCACGCCCAGCAGGTTCCACAGGCTCTCATAGAGAAATGTGGGGTGGAAGAGGGTGTCCGCGGGCAGCCCCGCCGGGAAGTTGGGCGAGGACGGGGAGATCTCCAGGCCCCACGGCAGGGTGGTGGGCCTGCCGAAGAGCTCCTGGTTGAACCAGTTCCCCCAGCGGCCAACGGCCTGGGCCAGCAGCAGGGCCGGGGCCACGCAGTCAGCGAAGACGGACAGGGACAGCCCGTTGCGGCGGGAGACGAACCACGCCGCGCCCGCCCCGAAGAGCACCGCGCCCATGATGCCGAGGCCGCCCTCCCAGATCCGGAACACCGCGAGCGGGTCCGCCCCGACGCCGAAGTACCCCGCGGGGTCGGTGATCAGCACGTGGTAGGCCCGCGCGCCCACAATCCCGGCGACGACCGCCCAGAAGATGATGTCCCACAGCACGTCCGGGTCCTGGCCCCGCGCACGCCAGCGGCGGGACGTCAGCCAGATGGCCAGGGCGATGCCCAGCAAGATGCACAGTGCGTAGAAGTGCAGGGTGAAGAGGCCCAGGTGGATGCTGCTGACGCTCGGGGACGGGATGGACGCGGGGACCACGAGCGCGGTCACTCGCGTCCAGCCAGGTGCGCGGCCAGGCGGCCGACGGCGTCGGGCCCGCCCTCGCCCAGGGCGCGAACGAGGGCCGTGCCCACGATCACGCCGTCCGCGTAGGCCCCGATCTCCAGCACGTGCTCCCGGGAGGAGACTCCCAGGCCCACGCACACGCGCTCGGCACCAGCCTCGCGCGCCCGCCGCACGACGTCCTCGGCGGCGGAGGAGACCTGGTCGCGGGTGCCCGTGACGCCCATGACCGAGACGGCGTACACGAAGCCCGATGCCGCGCCGACCGTCATGTTCATGCGCTCGCGCGTGGTGGAGGGCGCCACCAGGAAGATCCGGTCCAGGCCGTGCGCCTCGGATGCGGCAAACCACTCGGAGGCCTCGTCCGGGATGAGGTCCGGGGTGATGATCCCCGCTCCCCCGGCCTCCGCCAGCCGGCGGGCGAACTCGTCCACGCCGGTCTGCAGCACGGGGTTCCAGTAGGTCATCACCACGGGCACGGCGTCCGTCTGCTCGGCGACGGCACGCACCACGGTGAACACGTCTGCCACACGGAAGCCGTTGGCCAGCGCCTTCGTGGTGGCGGCCTGGATCACGGGACCGTCCATCACCGGGTCCGAGTACGGGATGCCGATCTCGATGATGTCTGCGCCGTTCTGCCCGAGCGCGACGGCGGCCGCGACCGACTCCTCGACGGTCGGGAAGCCGGCCGGCAGGTAACCCACGAGGGCGGGCCGCCCCTGCGCACGGCAGTCCTCGATGCGGCGCGAGAGTGCGGAGTCACCGTTGCGGGAGAGCCCGGCGGGGACGATGCGCTCGGTCAGCGTGGCGGGCGTGGTGGCGTTCGTTCCGGTGGTGCTCACAGTTGTTCGCCTTTCTGGGCCACGCGTTCCTCGTGGCTGTCCTGCGGGAGCATGTCGAACCACTCGGCGGCGGCGGCGACGTCCTTGTCGCCGCGCCCGGAGAGAGAGACCATGATGATCTTCTGGGCGGCGACCTCCGGACCGAGCTCGCGCACCCAGTTCGCGGCGACCTCGCGGGCCCCCGCCAGCGCGTGGGAGGACTCGATCGCGGGGATGATCCCCTCGGTGCGGCACAGCAGCTGGAAGGCGTCCATGGCCTGGGCGTCCGTGACGGCCTCGTACTTCACCCGCCCAATCGAGTGCAGATAGGAGTGCTCCGGGCCCACAGCGGGGTAGTCCAAGCCGGCGGAGATCGAGTGGGACTCCACCGTCTGCCCGTCCGTGTCCTGCATCAGGAACGTCCTGGAGCCGTGCATCACGCCCGGACGCCCGAGCGTGATGGTCGCCGCGTGGCGGCCGGTCTCCACGCCGTCGCCGCCTGCCTCGTTGCCGTAGAGCTCCACCGAGGCGTCATCCAGGAAACCGTGGAAGATGCCGATGGCGTTGGAGCCACCGCCCACGCACGCCGTCACGGCGTCCGGCAGGCGCCCGGCCTTCTCGAGGATCTGGGCGCGCGCCTCCTCGCCGATCTGCTCGTGGAAGTAGCGGACCATCGCCGGGAACGGGTGCGGGCCGGCCGCTGTGCCAAGCAGGTAGTGGGTGGTGTCCACGGAGGCCACCCAGTCCCGCAGCGCCTCGTTGATCGCGTCCTTCAAGGTGCGCGAGCCGTTGGTCACGGCCACCACCTCGGCGCCGAGCAGCCGCATCCGCGCGACGTTCAGCGCCTGGCGGCGGGTGTCCTCCTCGCCCATGTAGACGCAGCACTTCATGCCGAACAGCGCGGCGGCGGTGGCGGTGGCCACGCCGTGCTGGCCCGCGCCCGTCTCCGCGATCAGGCGCGTCTTGCCCATGCGACGGGCGAGCAGCGCCTGGCCGAGCACGTTGTTGATCTTGTGGGAGCCCGTGTGGTTGAGGTCCTCGCGCTTGAGAAACACTCGCACACCGAGCTCGGCGCCGAAGCGTTCGGCCTCGGTGAGCATGGAGGGCCGGCCCGCGTAGTCGCGGGAGAGCCGCGCGAACTCCTCGAGGAACTCCTCGTCCGTGCGGGCCTTGTCGAAGGTCTCGGTGAGCTCGTCCAGTGCGGCCACGAGGGACTCGGGCATCCAGCGCCCGCCGAAGTCCCCGAAGTACGGCCCCGGGGCCTCGCGCAGCGACGACGCCGTGCCCTGGGCGGTCTCCCCCGCCACCTGGGCGGCGGCGAACGCGGCCTGAGCGGCCGGCGGGGTGGCGCCATCCAGGTGCTCGGCCCGCGCGAGGGCGCCGACCTCACGGAAGCGGGAGATGCTCTGTGCGGGATCGTCGGAGGTCACGAGGACCTCCCCGGCGAGGACGGCGTTCGCACCGTGACCGGCGTAGAGCCGAATCTGCTCCTCGCCCAGCACACCGGACTCCGCCACGACCACGACGTCCTGCGGCATGGCTCCGGCGAGCCGGCCGAAGGTGTGGACATCCACCTCCAGGGTCTTGAGGTTGCGCGTGTTCACGCCGATGATCCGCGCGCCGGCGGCCACCGCTCGCTCGACCTCCTCCGCCGTGTGCGTCTCCACGAGGGCGTGCATGCCGAGCTCGTGGGTGAGCTCGAGCAGGTGGCGCAGTGCGGCGTCGTCGAGCGCGGCGACGATGAGCAGAACGAGGTCCGCTCCGTGCGCGCGGGCCTCCCACACCTGGTAGTCCTCGACCACGAAGTCCTTGCGAAGCACGGGGATGCCCACCGCGGCGCGGACGGCGTCGAGGTCAGCGAGCGAGCCGCCGAATCGGCGCTGCTCCGTGAGCACGGAGATCGCCGAGGCACCTCCGCGCTCGTAGCTCGCGGCCAGCTCCGCCGGGTCCGTGATCTCGGCGAGCGCCCCCTTGGAGGGGCTCGAGCGCTTGACCTCCGCGATCACCTGCACGCTCGCGGGCTCCGAGCCGCGCAGGGCGGCCTCGGCATCGAGCGCGGGACCGCGCTGGGCCACGGCACGCTGCAGCTCCTCGAGGCTCACCGCGGCCCGGCGGGTCTCGAGGTCCTCACGCACCCCCTCGATGATCTGGTCCAGCACCGTAGCGCTGTGCTGCTGCGTCATGCGTCTCCTCATTCGTCGGTCCGCAGGCCGGTGCCGCAGCACCCGGCGTGCGGAAGACGATGACCAGTTCCGCGGTGCGTGGAACTGGTCATCGTCGATGGTTGTGCGTGCTGGTCCCGGACTCGGGGATCAGTGGGACGCGGTCTTTGAACCGCCCTTGCCGTAGCCCATGGCCTTCAGGACGATCCCCACGATCACGCCCACCACGATCAGGCCGACACCCACCACGGTGACCGGGGTGGAGGCCATCACGAAGCCGGTGCAGCCGACGATGACGCCCACGGTCATCACGGCCACGCAGGCCCACCCGGCCACGGTGTTGCCGTGGCCCACCGCGGCGGTGTGGTCCAGGATGATCTGATCGGTGTTCGACATTCGTGTCCACTCTCCCGTGCCGGTTGAGCCTGTGGCCCATGGTGTGCTGCGCCCGCGTGGTGTGCGGGTCGGATTCTCTGGCTCCATTGTGCCACTATCCGGCGTCTGCCCCGGGCAGCCACGCGACTCAGTCTCCGGTGGGATCCTCGCCGCGGGTCAGGGCGTCCCAGGTGTCGATGTCGTCCGCGTGCTCCGCGGCCTGAGCCTGCCCCACCGTGGTCGGGGTGCCGACGTCGCCCGGCGCGGGGGTGCCCGACGTCGCCGTTGCCGACGCCTCGCCGTTGCCACCCTGGGCCCCCGCGCCCGTGACCGCCGCGCGGTCGTAGCGCTGAGAGGCCTGGCGGCGCACGCGCTGGGCGACCAGGACGAGCCACACCCCGCACAGCCCCAGCAGCACCGCGGCGGCCACTGCGCCCCAGGGCCACCCGGTGAGGGCGTAGTCGCCGCCCTCGTTGATCACGCCGGTGCGCGTGCCCACGGTGGGCTGCGCCGCGGCGCGGGCGTCGGTGGTGACGGCCAGGACCGCCACCACCGCCCCCGCACCCGCCAGTGCCACGACGACACCGACGACGCTGCGCAGCCACCGGCCGCCGAGCACGGACGCCACCGCCGCGACGGCGGCCACGAGGCCCAGGGCGGTCACGGCCGGAGCGGCGTCGGAACCCGTCACATCCACCGTGACCGGCTGCAGGGACGTGGTGACCCCGGCGTGGATCCAGGTCTGTGTGGTGGTGCCGAACAGGGCCAGGGCACACAGCAGCGTGACCAGGACGGCGGGTGCGGTACGGCGCAGCAATCTCAGCTCCTCGCGGGATGCGGTGGGGGTTCTCAGCGCTGCAGGGAGCGCAGGGACTCGGCGATCAGCGCCGCGCGCAGCGGTGCCGTGGCCTTGTTGAGGGACTCGAGGGCTTCCGTCTCCGGATCCGAGTCCGCCACGATACCCCCGCCCGCCTGGACGTACGCCGTGCCCTCGAGAAGCAGCGCGGTGCGGATGGCGATGGCCATGTCCATGTTGCCCGCGAAGTCCATGTACCCGACCACGCCGCCGTACACCGCCCGGCGCAGCGGCTCGTACTCGTCGAGCAGCCGCAGGGCGCGCGGCTTGGGCGCACCCGAGAGGGTCCCGGCAGGGAAGGTTGCGGCGAGCACGTCGTACGCGCTGACGTCCTCGCGCATGCGGGCCACCACGGTGGAGCACAGGTGCATGATGTGGCTGAAGCGCTCGATCTCCATGAACTCGCTGACGTCCACGCTGCCGGGCTCGGCGATCCGCGAGAGGTCGTTGCGCGCGAGGTCCACGAGCATGAGGTGCTCCGCGCGCTCCTTCTGGTCCGCGAGCAGCTCCTGGCCCAGGGCCACGTCCTCGTCCACCGTGGCGCCCCGCGGCCGTGAACCGGCAATGGGGTGGGTCACGGCCTCCCTGCCGGTGACCGTCACGAGCGCCTCGGGCGAGGACCCCACGATCGAGTAGGGCCGCCCGTCCGCGTCCTGGAACGAGTACAGGTACATGTACGGGCTCGGGTTGATCCGCCGCAGCGTGCGGTAGACGTCCAGGGAGCTCGCACCGCACTCGGCCTCGAAGCGGCGGGAGACGACCACCTGGAAGATGTCCCCGTCCACGATCGCCCGCTTGCTGCGCTCGATGGCGGACATGAACAGCTCGCGGTCCCACGACTGACGCACGGCGGACTCCACGTCCCCGGAGTCGAGGTCCTCCCGGTCCGTGACCGAGACGGTGGTGTGCCCGAGCGGGGTGGCCAGCCGGTCCACCATGGAGCGCAGCCGGCGGACGGCGTCGTGGTAGGCGGCGTCCGCGTTCTCGTCGGTGCCGTTGACGTTCACGGCGTTGGCGACGAGCATCACGGTGCCGTCCTTGCTGTCGTGCACCGCCATGTCCGAGACGAGGTTCATGGCGAGCTCGGGCATGTGCAGGTCATCCTCGGGCGGGTCCGGCAGCTTCTCCCAGTGCCGCACGGCCTCCCAGCCCACGAAGCCGACCATCCCGCTCGTCAGGGGAGGCACGCCCTCGAAGGGCTCGGTGTGCAGCAGCTCCATGGTGGCACGCAGGGCCTCCATGGGGTCGCCGTCCGTGGGAGCGCCCGCCGGCGCCTCGCCAAGCCAGTGGGCCTGGCCGTCCTTCGACGTCAGCGTGGCCACGGAGCCGGCACCCACGAACGAGTAGCGCGACCACACGCCGCCCTCGGCCGCGGACTCCAGCAGGAACGTGCCGGCTGCGGGGTCACCGTCGCGGGTGACCAGGCACCGGTACAGGCCCACGGGCGTCAGGGCGTCCGCGAGGACGGTGGTGCGCACCGGGATCACACGGCGCGTGCGCGCGTACTCCCGGAACTCCTCGAGGGTGGGTGTGATGGTGCCGAGGTCCCGCATTCAAACCGCCTTTTCCGCGTGGAGGTCCCGCTCGTCGAAACATGTGCGCGCGCCCGTGTGGCACGCCGCGCCGGTCTGGTCGACGCGCACCAGCAGGGCGTCCCCGTCGCAGTCCAGGTGGACGGAGTGCACCGTCTGGACGTGCCCTGAGGTGTCCCCCTTGCGCCAGTACTCCTGGCGGGAGCGGGACCAGAAGGTCACCCGGCCCTCCGTGAGGGTGCGCCGCAGCGCCTCGTCGTCCATCCAGCCCAGCATGAGCACCTCGAGGGTGTCGTACTGCTGCACCACGGCCGCCACGAGCCCCGCCGGGTCCCGTTTGAGCAGCTCGGCGATCCGGGGGTCCAGTGCACCCGTGACGCCGGGTTCCTGCGCCCCGTTCATCAGCGCACCTCGCAGCCGGCCGCCCGCAGGGCGTCCTTGACCTGGGCGATCGCCTCGTGCGGGCCGAAGTGGAAGATCGAGGCCGCCAGCACGGCGTCGGCACCGGCGGCGACGGCGGGCGGGAAGTGCTCGGGCGCCCCGGCGCCCCCGGAGGCAATCAGGGGCACGCCCACACGCTCGCGCACCGCGGAGATCATCTCCAGGTCGAAGCCGTTGCGCGTGCCGTCCGCGTCCATGGAGTTCAGCAGGATCTCCCCCACGCCGCGGTCCTCGGCCTCGCGGGCCCACTCCAGCGCGTCGAGGCCCGTGAGGGTGCGACCGC
The DNA here is from genome assembly GCF_039532055.1 of Kocuria salsicia. Lineage (NCBI taxonomy): Bacteria > Bacillati > Actinomycetota > Actinomycetes > Micrococcales > Micrococcaceae > Kocuria > Kocuria salsicia. Next base: position 446,163 of record NZ_BAAARF010000003.1, read on the forward strand.
CGTGCGTGGTGACCTCGAAACCGGACGGGGTGTTGCCCGTGCGCCTGGCGTCCAGGGAGAGCACGAGCACCTGGTTGCCGAAACGGTCCGTGATCTCGTCGATCACCCCCGGGCGCGCGACCGCCGCGGTGTTGATCGAGGCCTTGTCCGCCCCGCAGCGCAGCAGCCGGTCCACGTCCTGGGGCGCGCGGACCCCGCCGCCGACGGTGAGGGGGATGAAGACCTCCTCCGCGGCACGGGAGACGACGTCGAACATCGTGTCCCGCTCGCTCGAGGACGCGGTGACGTCCAGGAACGTCAGTTCGTCCGCCCCGGCCAGGTTGTACCTGGCGGCGAGCTCCACCGGGTCCCCCGCGTCGCGCAGATTCTCGAAGTTCACGCCCTTGACCACGCGCCCGGCGTCCACGTCCAGGCACGGTATGACCCGTACGGCCACTCCCATCACGCCACCGTCCTCACTGTTGCGATCAATGCTTCCTGCCCGCGTGGATGCTCAGATCCGCGCGGCCTGGATGGGTGAGACGAGGATCGCCCGCGCACCCACCTCGTAGAGGGCGTCCATGACGTTGTTCGTGTCGCTCTTGCGGACCATGGCGCGCACGGCCACAGCGCCGTCGCGGCCCAGCGGGGAGATAGTGGGCCCCTCCATGCCGGGGGTGATCTCGGTGGCCGCGGGCAGCAGGTCCTCGCTGATGTCGTAGTCCATCATCACGTACTGGCGCGCCACGAGGACGCCCTTCAGACGGCGTCGCAGCACCTGCAGCCCCTCGGGCTCCGGCTCGTCCCCGCGGCGGATGAGCAGGGCCTCCGAGTGCATGACGGGCTCGTCGAAGATCTCGAGGCCTGCGGCGCGCAGCGTGTTGCCGGTCTCCACGACGTCCGCGATGGCGTCCGCGACCCCCAGGCGGATGGAGGACTCCACGGCACCGTCCAGGCGGACCACCTCGGCGTCCACGCCCTTCTCTGCAAGGTAGCGTCCGAGCAGCAGCTGGTAGCTCGTGGCGATCCGCTTGCCCTCCAGCTCTCGCAGGTCCTGGAACTGGCCGCGGGGACCGGCCAAACGGAACGTGGAGCGGGCGAAGTCGAGACCGAGCTCCTCGTGGGCCTCGGCTCCGGAGTCCAGGAGCAGGTCCCGCCCGGTGATACCGAGGTCCAGGGTGCCGCTGCCCACGTAGATCGCGATGTCACGGGGGCGCAGGTAGAAGAACTCCACGTGGTTCTCGTTGTCCACGAGCACGAGTTCACGGCTGCTGCGCCGCTGCCGGTACCCGGCCTCGGTGAGCATGGTGATGGCGGCTTCCGACAGCGCACCCTTGTTGGGCACGGCTACTCGCAGCATGGTGTTCCTTTCCGCGACGCGGACTCTGTGATGAGAACTCGGTGACGTGGTCTCCGTGGGGAGGCCTTGGTGACGTGGTGGGGGCTTCGCGCGGGCGGCGCGCGGCTCACAGGTGCTTGTAGACGTCCTCGAGGCTCATGCCCTTGGCGATCATCATGACCTGCAGGTGGTAGAGCAGCTGGGAGATCTCCTCCGCGGCCTCGGCCTCGGTCTCGTACTCGCACGCCATCCAGACCTCGGCAGCCTCCTCGACGACCTTCTTGCCGATGCCGTGGATTCCCGAGTCCAGCTCCGTGACGGTCTTGGAGCCCTCCGGGCGCCGCGCGGCCTTGTCGCTGAGTTCGGTGAAGAGGTCTTCGAAGGTTTTCACCGTTCCAGGGTAATGGGTGCGCACGCCTCCCCCGAACCGCCGGCCGCGCTCACACGCCCAGTCCCTGCAGGGTCAGGGCGGTGCTCACGGCGGCGTGGGCGGCCTCGTAGCCCTTGTCCTCGGTGGAGCCCTCCAGCCCGGCGCGGTCCAGGCCCTGCTGCTCGGTGTCGCACGTGAGCACGCCGAAACCCACCGGTGTGCCCGTGGCCACGCTGACGTCCGTCAGCCCCATGGTCGCCGCGCTGCACACGTAGTCGAAGTGCGGTGTGCCGCCGCGCACGACGACGCCCAGGGCCACGACGGCGTCCGCGGACTCCGCGAGCCGGCGCGCCGCCACGGGCAGCTCGAAGCTTCCGGGGACGCGCACCTCGAGGACCTTCCCCGTGTGCGCCTCCTCCAGGGCACGGCGGGCCCCGGCCACCAGCCCGTCCATGATGGTGGTGTGCCAGCTCGCCGCCACGACGGCAATCGTCAGCTGCGAGGCGTCGAGGTCCGAGGCCTGGATGGTGGGGGCGCCGTGTCCGCTCATGAGTTCTCTCCTGGGATGAGGTGGGTCAGGTGGTGGTGCATGCGATCGCGCTTGGTGCGCAGGTAGTCGATGTTCTCGTGCCGGGCGTGGACCTCGTGGGGCACCATCTGCGTGACCGTGATCCCCAGGGCCTCCAGCTTGGCGACCTTGTCCGGGTTGTTGGACAGAAGCCGGATCTCGGTGAGTCCCATGGCCGTGAGGATCCGCCCGGCAGCGGTGTAGTCGCGGGCCTCCGCCGGCAGCCCCAGCAGGGTGTTGGCGTCCACGGTGTCCGCGCCGCCGTCCTGGAGCTTGTAGGCCCGCAGCTTGTTGATCAGCCCGATGCCCCGGCCCTCGTGGTTGCGCAGGTAGAGGACCGCCCCGCCGTGACGGGCCACCCGCTCCATGGCCAGGTGCAGCTGGGGACCGCAGTCGCAGCGCCACGAGCCGAGGACGTCCCCGGTGAGGCACTCCGAGTGCAGCCGCACGAGGGGTGGCAGGTGCGCCTCCTCCGGGGGCGGCGGTGCCGTGAGCGAGAGGTGCTCGGCCGCGGGAACGCCGGAGGGCACGGGCACGCGCCACCCGATGGTCGAGAACGTGCCGTGCTCGGTGGGCACGACCACGGGCTCGCTGTGCTCGAGCTCCCCCACGGAGGACGCCGCCGCGGTGTCCGTCCCGGGGCCCGCCCGGTCCTCCGGGGCCGCGGTGCTCGCCGCTGGACCTGTGCCGTACCCGTGCACCGGTACGGCGTCGACGGCGTTCGTGCCGCGCTCGGGGCCGACGTCGTCGGCCCCGGTTGACGTGCCGTCGCCTCGTTCGCGTGCGCTCATGCGGGCAGCCCTCCCTTCCGCTGCCCGGTGGGAGCGTCCGGCGTGGCCGCGGCCGTGCCGTCCAGGTGCTCCACCAGGTCTGCGATGCTGATCATCACCAGACCGTGCTGGTCCGCGAAACGGCGCAGGGCGGGCGCGCGCAGGGGCTGGCCGCCGTCGTCCACGACCTCGGCTATCGCTCCCACCGGTTCGCACCCCGCCAGGCGGGCGAGCTCCACCGCGGCCTCGGTGTGCCCCGCGCGTTCGCGGACTCCCCCGGCCGCGGCGCGCAGCGGCAGGATGTGGCCAGGTCGGGTCAGGTCCGCGGCGGACGTGGTGGGCAGGGCGAGCAAACGGGCGGTCAGGGCGCGGTCGCGGGCGCTGATGCCGGTGCTCACGCCCACCCGGGCGTCGCACGTGAGGGTGTAGGCGGTGCCCTTCGCGTCCTCGTTGTGGGAGGTCATGGGCGGCAGCCCCAGCCGGTCCGCGGTCTCCTGCGGCATGGGAACGCACACCACCCCGGAACTGTGACGCACGGTGAAGCCCATGAGCGGCTGGGTGGCGTGCTGCGCGGCGAAGACCAGGTCCCCCTCGTTCTCGCGGTCCTCGTCGTCCACGACCAGCACCGCGGCGCCGGAGGCGATGGCGGCCACGGCGTCCGGCACGGCGTCGAGCACCACGCCCCGGTCGGTGGAAGCCGCCTGCGGGGCGGTGAAGACCCCGAGCCGCTCCGCGTACTTGGCCATCACGTCCACCTCCAGGTTCACGCGCGCACCGGGCCCGCGCACACCCAGCGTCGTGGTGCGCAGGGTCTCGGGGATCAGCCCCACCTCGAACCACGCCGCGGCCTCGTCCACCCCGGAGACGGCGGTGACCGTGAGGGACACGCCGTCCACGGCCACAGAGCCCTTGACGGCCACGTAGCGTGCGAGCTCGCGTGGCAGGCCCACGCGCACCGTCTCCCAGCCCGTGTGCGCGGTGCGCTGCAGCACGGTGCCGACACCGTCCACGTGGCCCTGCACCACGTGTCCGTCCAGCCGCTGCCCGGCGGCCGTGCAGCGTTCCACGTTGACCGTCTCCCCGCCGCTGAGCTCGCCCAGCGTCGTCAGGCGCAGTGTCTCCCCCATGACGTCCGCGGTGAAGTCCCCCGGCACGGACGCCGGGGCGGGCACTGCTGTGAGGCACACGCCGTTGACGGCCAGGGACCCGCCCTCCGGCAGGTCCGCGACGAGCGCTCCGGCGGACACGTGCAGGCGGGCGGCGTCCTCCGCGAGCCGTTCGACGCGCTCGACGGTGGCCTGGGATTCGACAATTCCGGTGAACAACGGGTCTCCTCAGTGACGGGGGTGCAGGTCAGGCGCCGCGCGGCGCGCACGGGTGGGCGTACGGTTGCTGAGCAACGGCGGATGCTGGGCGGGGCGGGGCGGCACAGTGCTGTGCCGCACCGGGCAAGTCCGCGTGGGATGGGCCAGGGTCGTGAGGCGCCGGATCAGGCGTGGTCAAATCCTGCGGCGCCGGGGTGCCGGTCACCGTCCTGTCGAACGTCGCTGCGTGCAGGCCTCGGTACGGGGACACCGTCTCCCGGGGTGCGGGCCGCAGGTGCCAGCGGACATCCTCGCCGAGCCCCGCCACGGGGCGCTCCCCCTCTGGAAGCCCCACCGGGTCGCTCCGCCAGCGCGAGGCGTCCGTGAGCGTGCCGATCCCGAGCGGGGCCACGGATGCGGAGCCCTCGCCCAGCAGCAGGGGCGCCTGGTAGAGCCACAGCTCGTCCACGAGGTCCGCGGCGAGGAACGCTGCGCTCACGGTGGGCCCGCCCTCCACGAGCACGTGGGCGGCGCCGAGCTCGCGAAGAGTCTGCAGCGCCTCGGCGGGGTCGTGGGTCGGCAGGTGGGCGAACCTCCCGTCGTCACCGGAGGCCCCGGGCCGGGCTGCGCTCTGCCCCGCCGCGACGCCGCGACGTACGCGCGCCTGCTCCGGTACCGGCCCCGTGGACATCACTGCGCGCAACGGCTGACTCTCGACCGGGGTCCCGTGGGCGTCCCGGGCCGTGAGGGACGGGTCGTCCGCACGCAGCGTGCCACCGCCCACCAGGATCGCGTCCGCCCGCGCGCGCAGGGCGTGGCCCTCGGCGCGGGCGGGGGCGCCGGTGATCCACTGGCTCGTGCCGTCCGCGGCAGCCGCCCTGCCGTCGAGGCTCTGGGCGAGCTTGAGGGTCACGAACGGCCGACGACGCCGCTGCGCCAGGAACCAGCGGTCGTTGAGGTCACGCGCCGGGTCCGCGAGCAGCCCGTGGCGCACGTCCACCCCGTGCGCCGCGAGGTGGGCCCCGCCGCCGCGTGCGGTGTCCGTGGCGTCCGGCACCGCGAAGACCACCCGGGGAATCCCGGCCGCAAGGATCGCGGCGGAGCACGGGCCCGTGCGCCCGGTGTGGTGGCACGGTTCCAGGGTGACCAGCAGAGTGGTGTCGCCCAGCGGCGTCCCCGCTGCGCGGGCCTGCCGCAGCACGTCCACCTCGGCGTGGTCCGTGCCTGCGCCGCGGTGGTGGCCCACGTGCAGCGGGGTTCCGGCGGCGTCGATGAGGGCCGCACCAACCACGGGGTTCGCGCCGCGCACGCCCCGCTGCGCCGCGGCGAGGGCCGCCCGCATGGCAGCTTCCTCCGCGGGGGTGAAGGCCTCGCCGACCACCGCTCGGTGACCGTCGTGGGGACGCGGCCGCGCGGCGTCGTCGGGCGTCACCGCTCCTCCTCGCCCACGGAGAGGTGGAGGTCCGGGAAGCCCGTCCCGATAGTGGCGCTCCTGCGCTGCTTCGTGTTCACCCGCCACCACACGAAGAATCCCGCAAGGGTGAATGCGCCGTAGAAGATGTACATGAGCCCGGAGGCGTAGTAGCCCGCGGAGAAGAGCAGCGGGACGCCCACGAGGTCCACCGCGACCCAGAACAGCCAGAACTCAACCCACCCCTTGGCCATGCCGAGGGTGGCCAGCAGGGAGCCCATGAAGATCCACGCGTCCGCCCACACCGGCTCGTAGGAGCCCAGCATGCGGAACACGGGCGTCAGCACCGCTGTGCCTGCCACCAGCGCGACGACCAGGAGGACGCGCTGCCGCAGACCCGCCCACTGCGGCGAGACGGCCTCCTGCTCCGCGCCCCGCGACCGGCGCCACTGCACCCAGCCGTAGACCGAGACGGCGATGAACATGACCTGGCGCCCCGCCTGGCCCAGCAGGTTTACGGGATTGGGGGTGTCGAACACGGCGCCCAGGAAGACGGTCAGGAGGATCGCGTTGCCCACGATGCCCACGGGCCACGCCCAGACCTTCCGGCGCATCCCGCCCAGGGCGGAGAGCAGGCCGAACACGTTGCCGAGCACCTCGCGCCACAGGATGAACCCGTCACCCACGCGGATCTGTGCATCGAACAACCACCGCAGGACATCCATGGAGTCTCCTCTCACCCGCCACGACCAGTGGTTCCGGGGAGAAGGACGCACGCCGACCGGTCAGGGTCGTGCGGCGGAAGGCGTCACGACGGGACCGGGTGCTCCCCCGTCAGCGGATGAGCACGGCGGAACGCCGGAACGCGCACGTGTGCCTACCATCCAGACTGTACTGTCGGCACCGGAATTCCACCGGTTCGGCCGTGGTTCCGTGCACTGCCCGGCCGGCCACAGGGGCCGGGGCGAGGTGGCGCACGGTGTTCACGGTTCGCGGACTGTCACCGCCGGTTCGGAATTGCACCGACCCCGGAACACGTTGCTGCGCTCATTATGCCACGCGGCCGCACCATGCCCGTGATCGGGGGCACCGGGCGGTTACGTCCTGGTTTTCCGGCCGTTCTCACGGCCCTGCAGATCCGAGAGCAGTCCGGTGACGCGGGCCTTGATGTCGTCGCGGATCCTGCGCACGTCCGCGAGGGGCTGACCGGCCGGGTCGTCGAGGTCCCAGGCCTCGTAGCGCTTGCCCGGAAACACGGGGCAGGTGTCCCCACAGCCCATGGTGATGACGACGTCGGAGGCCCTGACCTGCTCCGTCCGCAGGATCGTGGGCACAGCTGCGGTGATATCGATGCCCTCCTCAGCCATTGCCTCCACGGCCACCGGGTTCAGGCTCTCTGCCGGTTCGGACCCGGCCGAGCGGACATCGATGCTCCCGCCTGACATCGAGGCCAGGTAGCCCGCCGCCATCTGGGAGCGGCCCGCGTTGTGGACGCAGACGAAGAGCACGGTCGGTTTCGTGGGTGATGGTGCGCTCACGATGCGGTCTCCCGGGTTCGGTCGGTGGGGACAGAAGGATCGTTCGGGAACACGCGCTGGCCGGCCCACAGGGCCACGTAGACCAGGCCAATCAGGACGGGCACTTCGATCAACGGCCCCACGACGCCGGCCAGTGCCTGCCCGGAGGTGACGCCGAAGGTGCTGATGGCCACGGCGATCGCCAGTTCGAAGTTGTTGCCCGACGCGGTGAAGGCCACCGTGGCCGACTTGCCGTAGTCGAGCCCCACTGCTTTCGAGGCGAAGAGGCCGATGACGAACATCAGAGCGAAGTACACGAGCAACGGCAGCGCGATCCTGACCACGTCGAGGGGCTGTGAGGTGATGGCGTCCCCCTGGAGCGCGAAGAGCATCACGATGGTGAACAGGAGGCCGTACAGGGCCCACGGGCCGATCGCGGGGAGGAACTTCTCCTCGTACCAGTCCCGGCCCTTCGCCCGTTCACCCAGGACGCGAGTGAGGAAGCCTGCGAGCAGCGGGATGCCGAGGAACACCAGGACGGATCCTACGATCGCCCCCACGGAGAATTCGGCCGTGGTGGTGGGCAGCCCCAGCCACGACGGCAGGACCTGGAGGTAGAACCACCCCAGAGCGCCGAAGGCTACGACCTGGAAGACGGAGTTGATGGCCACGAGCACGGCCGCACTCTCCCGGTCACCGCATGCGAGATCGTTCCAGATCAGGACCATGGCGATGCACCGGGCCAGGCCCACGATGATCAACCCGGTGCGGTACTCGGGCAGATCGGGCAGGAACACCCAGGCGAGCACGAACATCAACGCCGGTCCCACGACCCAGTTGAGCACGAGCGACAGGCCAAGCAATCGCTTGTCGCCGGTCACGCGGCGGGTCTCGTCGTAGCGCACCTTGGCCAGGACGGGATACATCATCACCAGCAGACCGACTGCGATCGGCAGCGACACCTGTCCGATCGTCATGGCTTCCAAGGCCGTGTTCAGCCCCGGCACCAGCCGGCCCAGCAGCAGGCCCACGCCCATGGCCAGCAGGATCCAGGCCGGCAGCCACCGGTCCAGGAACGACATGCTCTGCCTCACCGGTGCGGGGGCGATGGTGGTACTCACGGGCGGCGAGCTCCTCGTATCGACGGTCATCTATGGGACATACGCTACGAGGTCATATAGATTTCCGTCAATATAAAATGTCGGTATGAAAGCACCCGCGCAACGACCCGAGCTGATCGATGAGAAAGCAACCGAGTGCTGCTCGCTCGCCTCCTCGCCGCTCGGGGCCGGCGAGGCCGAGCGCATGACCGCGAAGCTCAAGGCGCTCTCCGACCCGACGCGCCTGCGGTTGCTCTCCCACATCGCCGCGCAGGGCTGCGACGCAGTGTGCGCCTGCGACCTGCTGGACGTCCTCGACATCAGCCAGCCCACCGTGAGTCATCACCTCAAGAAGCTGGTGGACGCCGGACTGCTCACACGCGAGCAGCGCGGCAAGTGGGCGCACTACACCGTGGTGCGGGGCGCCTTCACGGAACTGCGTGAACTCCTGGACCTGCGCTGACAGGCAGGGCGTTCTCCGCTGACCCGTCATCGGGGCCCGCATAAATTCAGGCCCGGTGCTCCCGCGCGGTCCTGCGGAGCGCCTCAATCGCGACGGCGGGGTCGTCCTGGCCGTAGACCGCGGAACCGGCGACGAACGTGTCCGCGCCGGCCTCCGCGGCACGGGCAATGGTCTCCTCCGTGATCCCGCCGTCCACCTGCAGGGCCACCGTTCCACCGTGGTCCTTCACGGCGGCGGCGGCCCGGCGCAACTTGGGCAGCGTCACGTCCAGGAACTTCTGACCACCAAAGCCGGGCTCCACGGTCATGATCAGGAGCATGTCCAGCTCGGCCAGCAGGTCCAGGTAGGGCTCGACCGGGGTGGCGGGCCGCACTGCGAGACCCGCCTTGGCCCCGGCGGCCCGCAGCTCCCGGGCCAGCTTGACGGGCGCTGCGGCGGCCTCGGCGTGGAACGTAACGGACGCGCAGCCGGCCTCCGCGTACGCGGGAGCCCACCGGTCCGGGTCATCGATCATCAGGTGCAGGTCCAGGGGAATGGGCGAGACCGCCTGGAGTCTCTCCACCGCCGGCAGACCCAGGGTCAGGTTGGGGACGAAGTGGTTGTCCATCACGTCCACGTGCGCGGCGTCCGCACCGGAGATGCGCTGGAGCTCCTCCGCCAGGTGCGAGAAGTCTGCGGAGAGGATGGACGGGTGGATGTCGCAGCGTGACATGGGTTCCTCCTGGGAGCCGGTGGGCGGCCGGTGTGGCCGGGATGTACGTGCCGGGGGTCTGTCTGCACATTCCCGTACGTGAGGGGCGGGCGGCGGCGCCCGCCGGGCGTCTGACTCGCGCACGGACGCCGGGTTTCCGCCCGACGTCGGCGCGAGTCTCAGGACCGCCGGCGCAGAGCGACCATGAACATGGCGTCCGTACCGTGCACGTGCGGCCACAGCTGGACGCTCGTGCCACCGCCGGGCACCTCGTGGCCCACGGCGCGCTCCCCGTCCAGCGCACCGGGCAGGGCCGCGGAACGGGCAAGTTCCGCCGTGTCCAGGACCTCGACGTCCCCGCAGGCGTCCAGAACCTCCTGGAGCACGTCGTGCGTTTCCGCGGTGTGCGGCGAGCACGTGGCGTAGAGCGCCACCCCTCCCGGGCGGGTCACGTCCAGTGCGGCGTCGAGAAGCTGCCGCTGGATGCTGGCGAGATTCCCCACGTCCGACGGCGTGCGCCGCCACCGCGCCTCGGGCCGGCGCCGCAGCGCCCCCAGGCCGGTGCACGGAACATCCACGAGGACACGGTCGAACCGGGCGGGCTCCGCACCGGGGACGTCCCGTGCATCTCCGACCCGCACCTGCCACGCGTCCTCCGGGACGGGGGCGAGGGCATTGCGGACGAGGTCGGCGCGGTGCTCGCCGACCTCGTTGGCCAGCAGCGTGGCCCCGCGCTCGTTCGCGAGCGCCGCCAGCAGGGCCGCCTTGCCACCGGGACCGGCGCAGAGGTCCGCCCACCGGCCGGCGTCATCCTGCACGGGGGCCTTGGCGAGGACCCGCGCTACGAGCTGGGACCCGGCGTCCTGCACCCTTACCACACCCTCGCGGGTGCCGGGGATCCGGTGGACGTCCCCGCCCGCGCTCACGGCGCTGTCCGGCACGAGGTCGCCCGGGCGTGCGCCGTCGTCGATCGCGGCGTCGAGGGAGCCCAGACCCGGCAGCGCGACGAGGTGGACGCTCGGCGGTTCGTTGTCCGCCTCGAGCAGCGCCTCGATCTCCCCCGTGTCCCGGCCGTTCACGCGCAGGGCACGCCGCATGGCACGGATCTCCCACGCGGGGTGCGCGTGCCGGACGGCCATCCGCCGCAGCTCGTCCGACTGCTCGGCGGCGAGCTGGTCCAGCCACTCCTCCCCGCTCTGGCGCGCGACCTTGCGCAGCACCGCGTTGACGAGCCCTGCCGGGCCCTGCCCCACCTCGCCGCGCACGAGGCCCACGGTGGCGTCGAGGGCCGCGTGGTCGGGCACGCGCATGGCGAGCAGCTGGTGGGTACCCAGTCTCAGGGCATCCAGCACGGCGGGATCGAGCTGGTCGAGCGGGCGGTCCACGCATGTCTCGAGCACGGCGTCCCACGTTCCCTGCCAGCGCATGGTCCCGTAGGCGAGTTCCGTGGCGAAGGCGGCGTCCCTCCTGTCCAGGCGGTTCTCACGCACCAGGCGGGGCAGCACCAGGTTGCCGTAGGCGTCCTCGGAGTTCACCGCCCGCAGCGCCTGGAAGGCAGTCAACCGTGCGGGGTCGGAGTTCCGACGCCGCTGGGCCGGGGCCTGCGCGGAGTAGGAGCGCTCCTGCTGGGACCGGCGGTTGCGCTCGTGCCCACGGGCGTTGCGGCGGGAGCCGTCACGCGACGCGCCGCGACTGTTTCCGGGACCCCGTCGGTCCCCCGGCCCCTGACTGCGGCGCTCGTTGCGCCCGTCGGACGCGCCACCCAGCTCGTGCTGATCCCGGCTCATGCGAACGCCACCTGCTCCCTGTTCTGCTGGCCGCGCGCCCAGTCGAGCGCCGCCATTGCTTTCTTGCCGGAGGGCTGCACACGGGTCAGCTCCACCGCTGAGGACCCGGTCCCCACGTACACGTGCTTCTCGCGGATCTCCACGTGACCGGGTGCGATCCCCGTGACCTCCGGGGCGGGGACCACGCGCTCGAGCTTGAAGCGCTGGCCCTGGTACTCGGTCCACGCTCCCGGTTCGGGCGTGACACCGCGGACCCGGTGGGACACCGCGGGGGCGGGATCCTCCCACCGCACGCGGGCCTCGGCGCCGCTCAGCTTGGGGGCCGGGCTCGGTTCACCGCGCTGCGGTTCGGGCCTCACCCGGCCGGAGGCGACGTCGAGCAGCGAGTCCGCGAGCAGCGGCGAGCCCTCGTGGGCGAGCCGCTCCAGCACGGAGCCGGAGGTGTCCTCGGCGCGCACCTCGTCCATGACCGTGGCGACCACGGGCCCGGTGTCCATGCCCTCGTCCAGGACGAACGTGGTGGCACCGATCGTGGTGTCCCCGGCCATGAGGGCGCGCTGGACGGGTGCGGCTCCGCGCCAGCGCGGCAGCAGAGAGAAGTGGAGGTTGATCCAGCCGTGCTCGAAGACCTCGAGCGCTGGCGCAGGCAGCAGGGCGCCGTAGGCCACGACAGCCGCGATGGACGCGCCCGTGGCACGGAGATCGTCCAGCAGGTCATCGGTGACGCGGTTGGCGGTGAGCAGGGGCAGTCCGAGCTCCTCGGCGCGGCGTCCGACGGCCGACGGCGTGAGAACCTTCCTGCGTCCCACGGGTGCGGGTTCCCGGGTCAGCACGGCCACCACGGTGATGCGGGGATCGGCGTGCAGCGCCTCGAGCGGGGGGACGGCCGTCTCGGGCGTGCCCGCGTAGAGGACCTTCAAGGGTTCGCTGGGAGCGTTCGTCGTCATCGTGCACCTCCGTGCCCGAACGCGGAACCTCCCGCACCGCGCGAGGACCCGGCGTGAGCCGCGCGGTCGGCGTCGTCCTCGGACGGTGCGGACCCGGTGCCCGGGCCGCCGCCGATGCGCTGCTCCTCCCGCTCACGGGTGATGCGCGCGGCCATCTCCTGGAAGGTGGCCCGCCGCAGCTGCCGCATGGCGTCCTTGCGCTCCTCCCCCACGAGCCGGTCCACGTAGAGCTTTCCGGACAGGTGGTCGGTCTCGTGCTGGAAACACCTCGCGAGCAGTCCCGTGGCCTCGCGCCGCACGGGCTTCCCGTGCTGGTCCACGCCCGTGAGCACCACGGAGTTCCGGCGCGGCGTCTCGTAGGACAGACCGGGGACGGAAAGGCAGCCCTCGCCGCCCTCCTGCGGGTCCTCACCGAGGCTCACCTCGGGATTGACCACGTGCCCCTCGTCTCCCTGGACGCCCCACGTGAAGACGCGCAGGCCCACGCCCACCTGGGGCGCGGCGAGGCCCACTCCACCCACGGCGTACATGGTCTCGAACATGTCACGGATCAACGTCCCCAAGGACTCGTCGAACTGCGTGACCTCCTGGGCGGGGGTCCGCAGCACGGGGTCCCCGATCGTGCGGATGCGCAGAATACTCACCGGGCGATGCACTCCTCTAGCTGGGTGTCGTGGGACGTGGGGCGGGCGGGTCTCAGTCTACGGCCGGGCCCTCGACCGTCCGGGCCGTGGCGCTCTGCGGAACACCGCCCGCGCGCCCGGTGGGGTTGTCCTCGAGGGGCGGCGGCGCGAGGGGCCGCAGCTGGGCGCCGGCGGCCTCGAGGTCCGCGGAGCGCACCCACACCTTGGCAAGGGCGCAGAACTTGAACCAGTGCACGGGCAGGTGGTCCGGCACCGCCTGCACGGTCAGGGCCTCCGTCTCCCCGATGGCCACGGCCATGAGGACCTCGGCATCCCCGTAGGCCCACGGTTCCCACCGGCCGGTGGTCGCGTCCACGAGGGACTCCTCCGCCTTGAGCCCGGCCACGAGCTGCGTGACGACCTTCGGGTCCGGGGCCTTAACACGCCCCGAACGGTCCGTGCCGCGGGTCTTGTAGTCGATCAGGCACACCTTGCCCCCGATACGGGCCACGAGGTCCAGCGTGCCCGCGTAGCCGACAGTGGTGTTCCACACGGTGATCTCTGCGGCCAGTGGCTCGGGGCGGTAGAGCTCCCACCACTGGTCCGCGCTGTCCGCAAACCGGGACTCGTGGTGCTCGGCAAGGTCCCGCCGTGCCTCCTCCGCCCGGTGCTCCCGGCCCATGGCGCGCAGCGCGAGCTGCTCGCAGTAGTCGTGGACGCGGTCACCGCGCCGGGCCGCCTGATCCCGGTGGCGCTCGGCGGCCTTCGCCGCATGGTTCACCAGGGCGCGACGACGTCGCGAGTCCCGCAGCGCATCCGGCAGCTGGGGGTCGGAGGCCAGCGCCTGGGCCGCGCTGTAGCCGTACCAGCCACCGAGGTCGTTCGCCTCGCAGCCGATGATCGTGGTGATGGACGGAACCTGCAGGTCACCGCCCTCCTCGCGCGCATACATGCGACCGGTGGCGGTTTGGCGGGCCAGGCGAGGTTGGGTCATGGGCTCAGCGTAGGAAAGGGCTCAGACACGGACAGTGGAGCGCGTGGGCGTTGATTTCAGTGCCAGTGCCAGTGCCGCATGGTTGGTGGCGTTCGGCAAGCCGACCGAAAAGGTCTCGGACGCAGAGGAACCCGGCCCCTCCCGGGACCGGGTTCCTCGTTACCGTGCGCGATACTGGGATCGAACCAGTGACCTCTTCGGTGTGAACGAAGCGCGCTACCGCTGCGCCAATCGCGCTTGCAACGTTGAAAACTCTAGAGCACGTCCCCGGGGATCGGCAAATTGAGCTCACCCCCCGCCCCCACGGGCCCGACCACCCGATTTGCCCCCGCCGGATCGTGTCGGTAATGTTTCTGCTCGTTGGCAACGCCCCGATGCAACGCACCGAAGGAACTCAGGTTCCCAAGGCACAGCGGAGGACAGCGCGAGAACCTGTGATAAAGTTTCCGCTCGGAAGAACGGAGCACTGCAGAAACAGGGTCCCGATCGGCCAACAATGCGGACGTAGCTCAGCTGGTAGAGCATCACCTTGCCATGGTGAGGGTCGCGGGTTCGACTCCCGTCGTCCGCTCGCAGTTTTCGACCCTGGTCGAGACCTGAGACCTTGTCCTCCAAGGATCTGGTCCCCGGTGGGGTGGCCGAGTGGTTAGGCAGCGGCCTGCAAAGCCGTCTACGCGGGTTCGAATCCCGTCTCCACCTCGGTGCAACCACCTCGTTCAAGAGATTGAGCGCGATTGGCGCAGCGGTAGCGCGCTTCCCTGACACGGAAGAGGTCACTGGTTCGATCCCAGTATCGCGCACTAGACAAGGCCCCGGAACACTACGTTCTGGGGCCTTCCGCGTGTCACCGCTGACCTACGACCCGGCGCTGCGCACCGAGTGGGAGACATGGCCCAGGGCCCGCAGCACCCGGGTCAGCCGATCGCAGGAGACCATTCCCCAAACCGCGCGGGCCACGATGACGTCCCGGGACGGTGTCTCCCCCGCTCCACCGGTGTCGCCGGAGAGGGAATCCACCGGAGGCTGCGCGGGCTCGAGCATACCCGCGATGTCCACGCGAGTGAGCTCATCGAGCGCGCGGCCGTATCGCAGCAGGACGCCCCTGTCCACGGGTGAACCAGCGGCCCGCATGCCCTCCAACAACTCACCGAGCGCCCGGCGCGGCCCGCTGGCCACGTCCGGCCACCCCAGCTGCGTGAGCAGGTCCCGGATCATCGGATCCTCCCGGTGCTCCGGGGGCCCGCCTGCCTCGGAAGGTGACAGGCCCTCGGCGAGCGACTGGGCGATCTCGAGGGCATTCACGAGGGGCCGCCGTGGATCGTCGATCACGGTGACCAGCGCACGGATGTCGGGGATCGTGGCACCGGCCTCCTCCCTCAGTACCCGGATGAGCTGCAGGCGTTCCACGTGACCCTGACCGTAGTCCTGCCGCGTCGCGGTGAGCCTGGTACCGGCCGGCAACAGTCCCTCCCGGCGGTAGAACTTGATGCTGGCCGTGGTGGTGTTGCTGACCTCGGCCAGGGCATTGAGCAGCATGACGCAGCCCCCTCGGATAGTCGTCCGCGCGCCAGTTGTCCTGATGGCGCGCGCTGGATACCGCAACTATCTTAGCGGTATGGAGCACTTCACACCGATCATCGCCGTTCACGCGTCGTGCGCGTTCTCTGTTCTGCTGCTGGGACCGGTGCAATTGCTGCACGGACTCGCCGCATTCACCCTCTTCTCGGTGGGGTCGGCCATGTGGGGGATCCTGCACGGCGACGTCCGAATGCACCGGCGGAACATGCTCGGTTGCTACCTGGGCACCCTGGCCGCCTTCGGTTTCGCCGTGGGTGTGCCCACACGGGCCATTTCCCAGACCTTCGCCTCGAGCCCGGTGACCCTCCTGGGCGCGGCGCTGGGGATCACCCTCCTGGTGGCCGCGTGGAGCGGGACCATCATCCGTACGCAGCGCACGCCGTCGCCCTGATGTGGCCGTTGACGAAGCAAGACGACGGCGCCCTCTCCCCTCTCACGCGTTCGGATCGACCACCCATACGGCCACGACCAGGTCCTGCCGGCTCATGCCCACGCACTTGAACACGCGGGGCCGCGCCGTATCAGGGGCCACTCCGCCCGTGACGACGTCCGCGAGGTCCACGAGTGAGTCCTCGTGCAAGGAACTGTCGGCGACGGCCTGGATCACGTCCCCGGCTTCACGCATGGCGGTGGCCCGGTCCTCCACGACCACCTGGGCGCGACCCGTGAGCGCGGAATCGAGCTCGCGGAACTGTGGCTCGTGGGATCCCTTGGCGACGACGCACGCAGCGTCCGGCCGCGCACCACCAGCTCCGTGAACGAGCGGATCTCGGCGAATGCCGCGCTGTGGGCGAGCGCCTGCGGCCCCGTGCCGAACACCACGAGCTTGGTTGTCTCCTTCGGGGCCAGGTAGTCGGTGGCCACGGCCGAGAAGGCGGGGGTCCGCAGGGTGGTGAGGACGTTGCCTTCCAGCAGAGCTCGAAGACTCAGGGTGGCCGAGTCCATGAGCATGTAGGTGGGTGGAAAACTCCCGCCCCGCCCGGGTAAGAGACCCGGGCGGGGCGGGAGTTGCGTCGGCCGACGCGGTGCCGTCAGGAGACGGCGGAGGTCACAGCATGCAGGAGACGCAGCCCTCGACCTCGGTGCCCTCGAGCGCCAGCTGGCGGATGCGCGAGTAGTACATGGTCTTGATGCCCTTGCGCCACGCGTAGATCTGCGCGCGGTTGATCTCCCGCGTGGTGGCGGTGTCCTTGAAGAACAGCGTCAGGGACAGGCCCTGGTCCACGTGCTGCGTGGCCGCGGCGTACGTGTCGATGATCTTCTCGTAGCCGATCTCGTACGCGTCCTGGAAGTACTCCAGGTTCTCGTCATCCATGAAGGGCGCCGGGTAGTACACGCGCCCCAGCTTGCCCTCCTTGCGGATCTCGATGCGCGAGGCGATCGGGTGGATCGAGGAGGTGGAGTTGTTGATGTACGAGATGGAACCCGTGGGCGGCACGGCCTGCAGGTTCTGGTTGTACATCCCGTCCGCCATGACCTTCTCGCGCAGCTCACGCCAGTCCTGCGCGGTGGGCAGCGCCACACCGGCGCGCGCGAAAAGCTCGCGGACGCGGGCGGTCGCCGGCTCCCACGTGCCGTCGATGTACTTGTCGAAGTACGTGCCCTTCGCATAGTCGGACTTCTCGAAGCCCACGAAGGACTCCCCGCGCTCCTTGGCGATCAGGTTCGACGCCCGGATCGCGTGGTACGTCACGGCGTAGAAGTACATGTTCGTGAAGTCCACGCCCTCCTCGGAACCGTAGAACACGTGCTCCTTGGCCAGGTACCCGTGCAGGTTCATCTGGCCCAGGCCCACCGCGTGGGACATCTGGTTGCCGCGGCGGATCGAGGGCACGGAGTCGATGTTGGACATGTCCGACACGGCGGTGAGGCCGCGGATCGCGGTCTCGATGCTCGCCCCGAAGTCCGGGGACTCCATGGCCATGGCGATGTTCATGGACCCCAGGTTGCACGAGATGTCCTTGCCCACCTCCGCATAGGTGAGGTCCTCGTTGTAGACCGAGGGCTCGGAGACCTGCAGGATCTCGGAGCACAGGTTGGACATGATGATCTTGCCGTCGATCGGGTTGGCGCGGTTCACCGTGTCCTCGAACATGATGTACGGGTAGCCGGACTCGAACTGCACCTCAGCGACGGTCTGAAAGAACTCGCGGGCGTTGATCTTGGTCTTCGTGATCCGAGAGTCGTCCACCATCTCGTGGTACTTCTCGCTCACGTTCACGTCCGCGAAGGGCATTCCGTAGATGCGCTCCACGTCGTACGGCGAGAACAGGTACATGTCCTGGTTCTTCTTCGCCAGCTCGAACGTGATGTCCGGGATGACGACGCCGAGCGAGAGGGTCTTGATGCGGATCTTCTCGTCCGCGTTCTCGCGCTTGGTGTCCAGGAAATTGAGGATGTCCGGGTGGTGGGCGTGCAGGTACACAGCACCCGCGCCCTGACGGGCCCCCAGCTGGTTCGCGTAGGAGAACGAGTCCTCCAGCAGCTTCATGACCGGGATGACGCCCGAGGACTGGTTCTCGATCATCTTGATCGGCGCACCGGACTCGCGCAGGTTCGTCAGCGCGAACGCCACACCGCCGCCGCGCTTGGACAGCTGCAGCGCCGAGTTGATGTTGCGCCCGATGGACTCCATGTTGTCCTCGAAGCGCACCAGGAAGCACGAGACCAGCTCGCCGCGCTGCTTCTTGCCCGCGTTGAGGAACGTGGGAGTGGCCGGCTGGAAGCGACCGGAGATGATCTCGCCCACCAGACGCTTCGCCAGGGTCTCGTCCCCGTCCGCGAGGTAGAGGGAGACCATGACCACGCGGTCCTCGAAGCGCTCCAGGTAGCGCTGTCCGTCGAACGTCTTCAGCGTGTAGGACGTGTAGAACTTGAACGCGCCCAGGAAGGTCTGGAAGCGGAACTTGTAGCCGTACGCCTGCTTGGATAGCTCCTTGATGAACTCCATGCTGTACTTCTCGAGCACCTCGGCCTCGTAGTACTGGTGGTCCACCAGGTACTGCAGCTTCTCCTCGAGGTCGTGGAAGAACACCGTGTTCTTGTTGACGTGCTGCAGGAAGTACTGCCGTGCCGCCTGGCGGTCCGCCTCGAACTGGATGTTGCCATCGGCATCGTAGAGGTTCAGCAGGGCATTGAGCTCGTGGTAGCCCAGGCCCCGGTACTTCTCGGGGCAGGTGGGGTCCTCGTGGCCGGGCTCAATGCTCACTCCCGGGGTTGCGTGAATGCTTGCCAAAACTCTTCCAATCCTTGGGTGACTTTTTCGACGTCCTCGTCCGTGCCCATCAGCTCGAACTTGTAGAGCAGGGGCACCTGGCACTTGGCGGCCACCTTCTCCGCCGCCACGCAGAACAGGGGGCCGAAGTTGGTGTTGCCCGCGCCGAGCACACCCTTGAGCTGCTGCCGTGAGGGGGCGTCGTTGAGGAACTTGACGACTTGCGGGGGAACGGATCCCGCTCCCCCGGGCCTGCCGTAGCTGGGCACGGCCAGCACGTACGGTTCCGTGAGGCGGGGAACGGGATCAGAGGTCTTCAGGGGCAGCCGAAGGGACCGCACGGGAAGTTTGGCGATGAACCGGTCCGTGTTGCGGGTGACGGAGGAGAAGTACACCACCAGGGGTGCTTCCTCCCCCACGACGACGGGGGTGTTGCGTTCTTCCCATTCCTTCGCCTGGGCGAGAACGGAGGCCAGGGCACTCATGCCGGGTTACTTCGATTCTGGGGGAACATTGGTGGGTGGCGAGAACCGGTGGCCGCCGGGACGCTCGCGCTCCCAGGACCACCGAGTGCGGGCCGCGTCCGCCGTAGCACCCTCGGGTGCCACGGCGTGGGGCTCATGCCGAGCGCAGCAGCGCCAGGCTGTTGATCTTGTCCGGGCGGAACCCGGACCAGTGCTCGCCGCCGGCCTCGACGACCGGGACCTGCTGGTAGCCCAGGCCCACCACGTGGTCGTACGCGGCGGTGTCCTCGGTGACGTCCACGACGGTGTAGTCGATGCCCTTCTTGGTGAGGGCGCGGTAGGTGGCGTTGCACTGGACGCACGACGGCTTGGAATACACGGTGACTGACATAGCCCATCTCTCCTTGCGGGAAGTACCGATTCTCCGGCGCCTCCGGGGCTTTTCAGCTCGTGGTCCGGGTGGTGCGCCAGGTGGTTGAAGATCTGGATCAATACTACATCTTGTGGCGCGTACCGGGACATAGCCCTAGATGATGTGGTTGCCCGATCCACAGGGCCTCGGAGGTTATCCCCCGGGTTGTCCACAGGACCCCCGGTGGCCGGTGCCCGGCAGCACGCGGTTTTTCGCCGCCGGGGTGTGGATAAGCGGCGTTCCCGACGTCACGGAAAAACTTTTCGCACCGCGTGTCCCGACCACTGCCGAGCCGTGTCGCCCGGGCGGGAGGGCACGGGTCACCGCTGGCGCAGGACTCGCGTGCGGCCTCGACCGTCTCCGTCTCGTAGCGGTACTGCTCCCCGGTCACGCAGGTGAGGACCTGGGCGACCTCGGTCATCGTGAGCGACTCGGGACCCGTGAGGGTTTAGGCGCCGCGCGTGTGCGGCTACGGGTCCAGCAGGACCGCCACGACGGCGTCGGCGACGTCGGCCCGGGCCACCGCGGCCACGCGGCCGTCCCCGGCGGGTCCGCGCAGCACACGGTCCCCACCCGCAAACAGGGGCAGGACGTCCAGGTAGAAGTTGTCCCGCAGGAAGGTGTGCTCCAGTCCGGCGCGCTCGATCGCCTGCCCCGTGGCGTCCGAGGGTTGCGCACCAGCAGCCGGTGCTGAGGAGAGGGGGCAGAGATGGCCGGGGAAGGTCAGGGAGGGTCGGAGCTCGTGTCAGGGCACGTCAGAGCAGTCCTGCGGCCCGCAGCTGGTCCGAGATGGAGGCGCCGTCGTTGGCCTCGATCCACAGCACGCCCTCCGGGGCGATCACCCGGTGACCGTCCGGCACACGCGCACCGTTGGCGAGGACGGCCTCGGTGGGTGAGAGGTTGCGGATGACGACCGCCGCCACAGAGTCTGGGTAGCGCTCGGCGAAGCCCGCGTAGATCTGCGGGTCGTGCTGGCCGTCGTCTCCGATCAGGATCCACTTCACGTGCGGGAAGTTGGTGGCCAGTCGCTGCAGGTTCTGGACCTTGTGCTGGGCGCCCGAGCGGAACCAGCGCTCCGTGGTGGGACCCCAGTCGGTCAGCAGCAGCGCACCAGGGGGGTAGGCGTTGCGGGTGAGGAAGCGGCGCAGCGTGGGTGCCACGTTCCACGCCCCGGTGGAGAGATAGAGGAACGGTGCATTCGGGTGCTTGCGCCGCAGCCGGTCCATCATGGTGGACATCCCCGGCGTGGGGATGCGGGCGTGCTCGTTGGCCACGAAGGAGTTCCAGGCGGCGAGCATCGGCCGGGGCAGCGCGGTGACCATCACGGTGTCGTCCACGTCGCACACGACCCCCAGGTACTGCTGGTCCGAGACCACGGTGACTTTGGCCTCCGTGACCTCCGAGCCCTCGGCCTGCATGTAGATGGAGTGCACCCCCGGGGCCATGGACACGTTGAGGTCCACGTCGATCACGCCGCCCTTGTCCGCGACGAGGTGGAACTCGTGATCCCCCAACCAGATGTTCACGTGGGCGAACGCGAAGGGCACGGACGAGAAGGAGCGCCAGCCGCGGATCGACTCGTCGGCGTCGTCCGTGTCCTGGATCAGCGAGCGCGTCTTGAGCAGCACGCGGCCCAGTGCCCGGACGTAGCGGGGGCTGCCGTAGCCGTCGAAGGCGAGCATGGTGGGGATGTCCCCGCGCTGGGTTGCCCTGCCCTGCCGCCAGCGCTGCAGCTTCTGGTCGAAGCGGTAGCCGATGTTGATCGCTTCCTCGGTGACCTGGTCCACGGTCGGCAGCAGATCCCCTCCGCCACTGTCTTTCGCCATGGTCCTCAGTCTCCCACAGGCGGGGGTGGGCGCCATGGCCGGGGTGCGGCGTGCGGTGATGTGTCATGGGGCGCCCCCCCGGGTGTGCAAGGCAGGGGCGCTGGGCTCGGAGGTGCCGGGTTCGGGGGCGCTGGGCTGCACCTGCCGGGGCCAGGGGCGTTCGGGAGCGCTGCGCCGCGGTGGGCGTCCGGGGGTGGGGCGGGAGCCGAGCAGGGCCGAGGGGTCCGGCAGGGTCTCGGGGCGGGAGAGGTCCCAGGCCTGCGCGGCCTGGATGCCGATGCCCCGGGGGCCGGTGCGGCGGGTGTGGCCGTGGACCAGCAGCAGCGTGGGGGCGAAGAGCACCTCGCCGGAGACGGCCTGGGCCTCATCGAAGAAGGTGCAGTCCACCGCCCCGGAACCGTCGTCGAGGGAGATGAAGACCACGCGTCTGCCACTGCGCATGGGCGGGGTCATGGTGGAGACGCGGACCCCTGCGACGACCACCTCGGTCCCGTTGCGCAGCCCCAGCAGGTCCTCGGCGCGGGTGGCGCAGTAGCGGCGCATGAGCTGCGCGTGGGAGTCCATCAGGTGGGCGGAGACCTCCGTGCCCATGGTGTCCATCTCCGCCCGGACCCGTTCCTCGGGGCTCGGTTCGGCGAGCCGGGCGGGCAGGCCGGCAAGGTCCACGTCCCCCAAGGGCAGGCTCAGCTGACCCTCCCCCGGCTGTGAGCGCGGGGGTCTGCCGGTGACGGGGCGCTCTGCCTGTTCACGGAGGAAGTGGACCATGTCGGTGTGGGAGGCGCGGGTGCCAGCGCCGCGCAGCAGGGTGTCGAGTGCGCCGGCTGCGGCGAGGCGTTGCAGGTTTCTGCGGGTGGGGCGGGCGCGGGTCTTGACCTCGGCGAGGGTGCTGTAGGGCTGTCCGGCGAGGAGACGTTCGGTCTCGGCGGCACTGAGGCCGGTGATGGAGTTCAGGGACATGCGGATTCCCCAGGCACCGTCCTGGGTGTGGGGGATGCCGTGGTCGAGGTCTGCGGGTTCCACCGTGCCGGGGCGTGGTGTGACGGGTTCCACCCGGTGGTGCTCGCCGCTGCGGTTGACGTCCGGGCCGAGTACGGGGATGCCCATGCGGCGGGCCTCTCCCACGAGCAGGCGGGCGGGGTACATCCCGGGGTCGTGCTCCCAGACGCCGGCCATGAAGGCTTCGGGGTGGTGGGTCTTCAGCCATGCGGACTGGTAGGTGGGCACGGCGAAGGCGACCGCGTGGGCCTTGCAGAATCCGAAGCTGCCGAAGGCGTGGAGCAGCTCCCACACGGTGTCGATGGTGCGGTGGGTGTAGCCGCGGCCGTGGGCGGCGTCGCGGAAGGCGGCCTCCACGGCTGCTTCGCCGTGGGAGCCGAGCAGGCGCCGCCAGACGTCCGCGCGGCCGAGGCCGCAGCCGGTCATCCGGTCCATGATGCGCATGATCTGCTCGTGGTAGACCGCCACCCCGTGGGTCTCGGCGAGGATCTCGGTGAGGTCCGGGTGCAGGTGCTGGGGTGCGGACCAGCCGTGGCGTGCGTCGAGGTAGGGGCGGACCATGTTGGCCTGCATGGGGCCGGGGCGGAAGAGGGAGATGTCCACGATGAGGTCGTTGAACTCCTGCGGGCCCATGGTGCCGATGAGCTCGCGCTGCCCGGGGGACTCGATCTGGAAGCACCCGAGGGTGTGGGTGGAGCTGATCAGGCGGTAGGTGTCCGGGTCGTCGCGGGGCATGGTGTCGAGGTCCGGGGGTGGCTCGTGGGGGTGCAGCCGTGCGGTCTCGGCGACGGCGTGGGCCAGGGTGGACTGCATGCGCACGCCCAGGACGTCGAGCTTGATCAGGCCCATGGGGTCCATGTCGTGCTTGTCGTACTGGGACATGGGCAGTCCGATCCCGCTGGCCTGCACGGGGGTGCGGTCCAGGAGGGTGGTGTCGGAGAGGATTACCCCGCACGGGTGCATGGAGATGTGGCGGGGCAGCCGGTCGAGGCGTTCGGTGAGGTCCACGAGCAGGTCCAGCTGCCGGTTGCCGCGCAGTCTGTCCGCGAGAGGTGCGAGCTCGGGCCGGCGGGTGAGCTCCTGGCGCAGGGTGGCTCCGGGGACGCGCCACAGCTGGCCCGCCACGTGGTCCACGTCCTGGGCGCCGAGGCCGAGGGCGAGTCCGGCGTCCCGCACGGCCCCGCGGGAGCGGTAGGCATTCTGCATGCTCATGAGGGCGACGCGCCGGGGGCCGAAGCGTTCGAAGATCCGCTGGTAGACGGCGTGGCGGCGGGCGCTCTCGATGTCGATGTCGATGTCCGGCAGATTGGGGCGCAGCGGGGAGAGGAACCGTTCGAAGACGAGGTCGTACTCGAGGGGGTCCGCCGGGGAGATCCCGAGCAGGTGCACCACCAGGGAGGAGACCCCCGAACCGCGGGCGGCGTGGCGCACGTCCATCTCGCTCATCAGCTCCGAGACCTCCCCCACGGTGAGGAAGTAGCCCGCGAACCCCAGGTGGGAGATCACGTCCAGTTCCCGTTCCAGCCGCGAGCGCAGTGACTCCCTGTTGAGTCCCGGCACGGTGCGGTCCCAGTCCTCGTGCCCGTGCAGGCGTGCAAGGCCGGCGTAGCAGCGGCGGGCGAGTTCGCGGTCCGGGTTGCCCTGGACCCCGAGGACCGAGGCCTCCGGGATCACGGACCGGCCCATCCCGAGATCGTGCTCGGGGTCCAGGATGCAGCGTTCGGCCAGGTGGTGGGTGTCTGCGAGCAGCCTGTCCCGCCCGGCGTCCCCCTGGTCCGCGGCGCGGGCGATCTCGTGGGCGAGCAGGGCCATGCGGTCGTCGTCCTTGAGCCAGCCCTGACCGTTGGGCTGCAGGACGCCGCGGTCCGCGCCCGCGAGCTCATCCAGGGGCATCAGGGTGCGGGCGGCGTCCAGCACGTCCGCGGTCACGGCCTGGCCGGGGTGGGCGTAGCGCACCGCGTTGCTCAGCACCACGGGCAGCTGCGCCCGGTGCCCGATCTGGAGCATGCGCACCGCGTGGCCGGTGCTCAGGGGCGTTCCCTGGGGAGAGAGGTGGGTGGCGGTCTCCACCACGAGGGTTCCCGGGGGCAGCACGCGGCGCCACCGTTCCAGGGCGGTGCGCGCGGGCTGGTAGTGGCGCCCGGCGAGCAGCTTGCCGACGTCCGAGTCCGGGCCCACCAGGACCACGAGACCGGGCTTCCCGTGCGCCGCGGCCCGGTGGACGTGGCGGGCCAGCTGCGCGGTGGTGAGACCGATCGGGTGGCCCTGGTGCCGGTCGTGGGCGCGGTGCGCGGCGGAGACCACGCGGCACAGGGCGGCGTAGCCGGCCCCGGCGTTGTTTCCCGTGGCCAGCACCACCACGCGCCCGAGCACCCGGGGCGGCAGCGGGCGACGTCGCTGCCCGCCGCGGGTGCCCGCCACGCCCGCACGGCCCGCGCCGAGCAACGCGAGGTCCACCCCCAGCACGGGAGAGAGGCCGTGCTCCCGGCACGCCAGGACGTGCTTGACCGCGCCGTAGAGACCGTCCCGGTCCGTGCACGCGAGGATCTCCGCCCGCTGCTCCGCTGCGGTGGCCGCCAGCTCCTCCGGGCGCGCCACACCGTAGTGGGCGCTGAAGGCGGAGGCCACGTGGAGATGAGGGAAGTGCATGGACGTATTCGAATCTTTATTCGAATACTTGTCAAGTGCTGCGGGTCCTGGTGCAGCACCTCCGGGCCGCTCCACCGGCCGCTCACCCAAGGGTCACCCCGAGCAGCTGCCACTGGTCCGAGACCTGGTTGCGCACGAGCCGGAAGGTGCAGGGCACGGCCGCCCCGCCCCGCAGCGCCTGAACCTGCCACAGCTCCCGGTCCACCATGCTGATGCGGGACTCACGGGGCACGCGATCCTCGGATTCCCACCATTTCCGCCGTTCGTACCACCGCACGGGCGGCTCCACCACGTGGTGCACGCCCCCCCGGTGGACCACCTCCCGGGGCACACCGGCACCGTTGCAGCGCACGACCACCTCGGCCGCAGTGCCCTCGGGGATGAGCTCACGCCCCTGCCTGCTGGGCGCCGCCCTGACCCCCGCGCCGATCACCGGCACCGAGTCCCACGGATCCTCCCAGGACCCAACCTCCATGCTCTCCACCACAGTCATGGCGTTCCGTCCTCCCCGGATATTCGAAACTTTATTCGACTCCTGAGACGGTGCCAAGGCCGTCCGACACGCATAAGCGACTCGACGCGCTCCAACCCACCGCACCCTCCACCCGGAATACCCCGCCTGCCCGCGAAGTTCTCCTGTGAACCGGCACCGCCCCTGGTGTCCGGAGCACGGAGAAGGAGCAAGTAAATGACACGCATCGCAGTCCTGGGCGGCACGGGATACGCCGGGAGCAACATCGCAGCGGCGGGTGTCCGGCGCGGGCACCAGGTCACCGCCTGGAGCAGGAACGCCCCCGAGCACCCGGTGGCGGGCGTCGAGTACCGCACGGGCGACGTCGCCGACCCCACCGTGGTGGCCGCAGCCCTGGAGGGCACGGACGTGGTGCTCACCGCCCTGTCCCCGCGCGGCACGCTGGCCGGAGAGGGCGTGATGCGCGCCGTCGAGAAGGGCATTGCGGAGCAGGCCATGGCCCGGGGCATCCGCTTCGGAATGGTCGGCGGGGCTGGCTCCCTGCGGGTCAGCGAGGGCGGCCCGAAGGTCTACGACGCCCCGGACTTCAACCCTGAGTGGCGCCGGGACTCCGTGGAGGTCGAGACCGTGATGACAGACCTGGCCGAGACCCCCGAGTCCTTCGACTGGTTCGTGATCTCCCCCGCCGGAGAGTTCGGCGCGTGGAACCCCGGCGAGCACACCGGTTCCTACCGCACGAGCAGCGAGGTGCTGCTCACCGACGAGTCGGGGCGTTCGGTGATCTCCGGGGCGGACTTCGGGGAGGCGTTCCTCGACGAGGTGGAGCGCCCGGCGCACCACCGCGAGCGCTTCGGGGTGGCCTACTGAGCGGTTGACGACTGCGCGCGGCCCGTAGCCGGCGCGGGGGGGTGAGTGGTGGGTGGAGCGCCGGAGGGCCGCGTAGCGAGGCAACCCGGCTTCTCCAGCACCCGGCCGCACACCGTTCCCACCTCTCCTGCGTCCTCGGTGCCCCCGGGGCCCAGTGCCCCAGACCCTTGCAGCCCTGCTGCACCCACCGTGCCCCGATCCGTGCCACACGGCGTCATGTGCGGCGGGTTCCGGGTTGTCCGCCCCGCGGCGGGTGTGGTTGTGTGGTGGTACAGGAATCACGAGTTCCGGCCCAACAGCCCTGGCTGGCCGGACGGCAACCCTCTGACGCTGTCGTGGGGTGCCCCAGGTGATGATTCGGCCCGTGACCACACCGGTGCGGGCAAGGACGGCGTCCGGTTCCCCTGCGCTTCGTGACGCCCCGGTCTGAAGGACTGTTCATGGGCCACGCCGCATCCGGCCGCACCGACGAGACTCTTCTGCCCCGCCCCGCGGGCACCGTTACAACAAGTGGCGGGCACGACGACGCCGCGCGCACCGCCGCTGCCGAGGCGCAGCTCCCCGGTGCCACCCCCAGCACACCTCACGGCACCGCCCCAGGCCTGTCTCCCGCTGCTGCTTCTAGCGGCCTGCGGGCCGCGGGCGCAGCGGTGCGCTCGAAGAAGCGGGTGCTGGCGGCGTCGTTCGTGGGCACGACCATCGAGTGGTACGACTTCTACCTCTACGGGGCGGCGGCCGCCCTGGTGTTCAACCACTATTTCTTCCCGCAGGGCTCGGGCGTGGGAGCGGTGATCGCCTCGTTCGCGACCTTCGCGATCGCGTTCTTCTTCCGTCCCCTGGGCGGGATCATCGCGGGCCATCTGGGGGACCGGATCGGGCGCAAGGCGCTGCTCGTGGCGTCCTTGCTGACCATGGGGCTGGCGACCACGGCGATCGGTCTGCTGCCCGGTTTTGGGCGGATCGGCTGGGCCGCGGTGGTGCTGCTGGTGGCCTGCCGGATCCTGCAGGGGCTCTCCGCGGGGATGGAGTGGGGTGGTTCGGCCGTGCTGTCGGTGGAGCACGCCCCCTCCGGGCTGCGGGGGCTGTTCGGCTCGTTCACGCAGGTCGGCTCGGCGGCGGGGATGCTGCTGTCCACCGCGTTCTTCGCCGTGGTGCAGGCCGTGACCACGCCGGAGCAGTTCCAGGCGTGGGGCTGGCGCGTGCCGTTCGTGTTCTCGGCGGTGCTCGTGGTGATCGGGCTGGTCATCCGCGCCGGTGTCACGGATGCCGAGGAGTTCCGCGAGGTCAGGGCGGAGGAGAAGCGCGCCGTCTCCCCCGTGCGCGAGGTACTGCGCGAATACCCGCGCGGTGTGCTCGTGTGCGTGGGGCAGCGCATGGTCCAGCCGGCGATCTTCTCGGTCCTCACCGTCTACACGCTCACCTACGTGACCCAGCACCGCGGTCAGAGCCAGTGGGTCATGGTCTCCATCCTGATCGCGGCGGCCGTGGGGATCGTGGGCGGACCCTTGTGGGGATGGCTCTCGGACCGTGTGGGCCGCCGCCGGATCTCCGGGATCGCGGCCGCACTGGTCGGCGTGTTCGTGTGGCCCTACTTCCTCTTCCTGGACCACGGCCCACTGGCCCTGCTGCCGTTCGTGTACCTCGTGGGCCTGGCCGTGCTGCACGACAGCATCTACGGCCCCCAGGCGGCACTGTTCGCCGAGCAGTTCCCCGTGCACCTGCGCTACTCAGGGGTCTCCCTGGGCTACCAGGTGGGCACGATCCTCTCGGGCGGGCTGACCCCCATGATCGCCGCGTGGCTCGTGGCGCGCGGTGGGGGAACGCCGTGGCTGCTGTGCGGCTACCTCAGCGTCCTCGCCGTGGTCTCCGTGGTCACCGCCCGCATGGCGCGGGACTCCGTGGCCGACGGCGCCCGGGCAGTCCCCGTGCCCGTCCGCGCCCCGGTCCCCTCCTGAGCGACCGGTCCGACGACGTCGCCCGCCTGCCCGAGCGCCGCTCCGCCCGGCTCGGACCGCCGCTTCCCGACCGTCCGCACCATCACCCGTCCCCGTGAAAGGCCCCCATGCCCCGTCCGCTGCTGTTCAACGCGTTCGAGATGCCCGTGCCCGTCCACCAGTCCCCCGGGCTGTGGCGCCACCCCGAGGACGAGTCCCGCAACTACGTCTCACCGACCCACTGGGAGCGGGAGGCGAGGACGATCGAGGCAGCGGGGTTCCACGGCATCTTCCTCGCGGACGTCCTCGGGCTCTACGATGTCTACGGCGGCACCCCGGACGCCGCCCTGCGCGGCGGGGTGCAGGTCCCCCAGCTGGATCCCCTGCTGCTCGCGCCCCTGCTCGCACGGGCCACGGAGCACCTCGCCGTGGGAGTGACCGCCTCGGTGACCTACGCGGCGCCCTACGACCTCGCCCGGCGCTTCGCCACCCTTGACGCCCTCACGGACGGACGCATCGCGTGGAACGTGGTGACCTCCTACCAGGAGTCCGCCGCGCGCAACCTCGGTCTGGGGACGCAGCTGCCCCACGACGAGCGCTACGACCGCGCGGACGAGTACATGGACGTGGTCTACGCCCTGTGGGAGGGCTCCTACGCGGAGGATGCGTACGCCGCGGACCGGGACAGCGGCGTCGTCGTGGATCCCGCGAAGGTGCGCGGCGCGGGCCACCACGGCACGTACTTCGACGTCACCGCCCCCTCCCTGACGGCCCCCACCCGCCAGCGCACCCCGTACCTCTTCCAGGCGGGGGCCTCCCCTCGTGGGCTCGCGTTCGCCGCGAAGCACGCCGAGGCCGTCTTCTTCTCCGGTCCCACGCCCGAGCACGTCGCCCGGTGGACCGGCAGGCTCCGCGAGGAGGCCGAAGCCGCCGGGCGCGATCCACGCTCCGTCAAGGCGTTCACGAACGTCGCCGTGGTCGTGGCCGAGACGGGTGACGCGGCCCACGAGCGCTTGGCCGAGTACACCCGGTACGTGGACGTGCCCGCGGCTCTCGCGCTGTTCGGCGGGTGGACCGGGGTGGACCTCTCCGATGCGGACCCCGACGCTCCACTGGAGCATGTCGAGACGGACGCCAACCGTTCGGCGCTCGCGTCGTTCACGACCATGGACCCGGACGCCTCGTGGACGCCACGGCGCGTGGCGGAGTTCGTGGCGATCGGCGGTCGAGGTCCCGTGATCACGGGCTCCCCGGAGGAGATCGCGGACGAGCTGGAGCGCTGGGCGCGGGTCGCGGACGTGGACGGCTTCAACGTCAACGCGTGCGTGCGCCCCGCGGACTTCGAGCGCTTCGGGCGCTTTGTGGCGCCGGTGCTGCGCGAGCGGGGTGTGCTGGCACCGGCGGCCACCGTGGGCGGCGCCGGGGACTCCGGTACAGGGGACGACGGCGCGGCGCGAGTTCCCTCCGCCCGCGAGGTCTTCGGCGGTGCCGGGCCCCGGCTGCCGCTGGACCACCCGGGGGCCGCGCACCGCAGATGAGCCGGGCGGCGTCGTCATCCGGGGCCCTGGAACCCCGGAGGCCCCGTCCGGCACCCGCGTCACCGGGTGCCGGACGGGGCCGGCGGGTAGGGAACGTGCTCAGGGCTGGGCGGGCAGCACGTACCGTCCGGTCCTGTCCGTGGCCAGGGCGAGGGAGGAGATGTGCTGGACCTCGCCGTCGGGCCCCGGCTCGTTGGAGCGCAGCATGTCCGGGCGCTCGAAGTCCAGGCCGGTGACGTGGCACGTGAGCAGTTCGTCGGAGGGGTTGCCGTCCGCGTCCGTGTAGGGCAGCTCGATCCCGTCGTCCGTGCGGCGCAGGTAGTAGCGCCCGCGGGTGGCGATCGCCGTCAGCGGAGTGGCCACGAGCGCGATCAGCACCGCGAAGATCGGGGAGAACGGGGCGATCCCGGGTCCGAAGGCCCCGAAGAACATGGCGATCGAGATCCCGGCGGACAGGCCCAGGGAGACCAGGCCCACGGGGTTCCAGTTGTGCAGCATGCCCCGGCGGAACTCGGGGACCTTGGGCGAGAGGCCCAGCACGTGCTTGTTGACCACGATGTCCGTGGCCACCGTGACGATCCACGCGATGGCGCAGTTCGCGTAGAAGCTGAGCACCGTGTTGAGGAAGTCGAACATGTTCAGCTCCATCAGCGTCAGCGCAATCGCCAGGTTCACGCCCACGAACACCAGGCGCCCGGGGTAGGTGCGGGTCACGCGGGTGAACGAGTTGGTCCACGCCAGGGACCCGGAGTAGGCGTTGGTCACGTTGATCTTGATCTGGGAGATCACCACGAGCACCACCGCCAGCACCATGGCCAGCCACCCCGGCATCATGTGCTGGTAGACGCCCAGGAACTGGTGCACGGGCTCGTTGGCCGTGGCCGACGCCGCGGGGTCCAGGCGCGCGATCAGGTACACCGTGATGAACAGCCCGGTGATCTGCTTGGCGGCCCCGAAGACCACCCACCCCGGCCCGGCCAGGATCACGGCACGCCACCACGCCACGCGGTTCTCCTCCGTCTTGGGCGGCATGAAGCGCAGGTAGTCGATCTGCTCCGCGATCTGCGCGATCAGCGACAGGCACACGCCGGCGGCGAGCATCACGGCGGCGAAGCTGGGGCCCTGCCCGCTCTCACCGCGGTAGTCCAGGAACTCCCCCACCGAGGAGGGGTCCGAGACCACCAGGTAGCCCACAGGGATCACCATCAGCACGAGCCACAGCGGGGTGGTCCACACCTGCACCCGGGCCAGGGACTTCATTCCGTAGATCACCAGCGGGATCACGATGATCGTGGCGATCGCGTAGCCCACGGGTTTGGGGATCCCCAGGCCCAGTTCGAGCCCCTGCGCCATGATCGAGCCCTCGAGCGCGAAGAGGATGAACGTGAACGTGGCGAAGATGACGTTGGTGATGATCGAGCCGTAGTACCCGAAACCGGAGCCGCGGGTGATCAGGTCCAGGTCCAGGTTGTAGCGGGCCGCGTAGTACGCCAGCGGCAGCCCCGTCACGAAGATGATCACGGCGGCCAGGAGGATCCCCAGCAGGGCGTTCGTGGTGCCGTGGGCCATGCCGATGTTCGCGCCGATCGAGAAGTCGGCGAGGTAGGCGATGCCGCCCAGCGCGCTCGTGGCCACGACACCCGGTCCCCACTGCCGGTAGGAGCGCGGGGCGAAGCGCAGGGTGTAGTCCTCCAGGCTCTCCTTCGCGGCCGAGCGGGCTCCGCCCTCTGCAGTGCCGGCCGTTGCAGCCCCGGCACCCGGACTGGTGCCGGGTGGTTCCGAGGGGGAGAGTTCACTGCGGGATTTCACGTCCAGGGACATGCCGCCGTCCTTTCGTCGCTCACGGGAGCTGACCCCGGAGCGGGATCCCCACCGGGCGGGGCACGCCCGGGGACCCGCGGTGTCCGCGGATGCCTCGATCCTGACGCGGTCGTGTTTCCGGCGTGTTGACGGCCTGAGTGCAGCGTGTGACGCCCAGGGCCTGCGTGTAACGATCTGTCGACGGCGCCCCGCCCGGCGGGCGGTGTCCCGGCCCGAGGGGCGCGTCGCGGCCGCCGGGCACGACGGCGCGGGGCGGCGACGTCGCGAACGGCCAGTGCGGCGTCGTCGTAGCGAGCGGCGCTCAGGCCTCGAAGAGCGGGCGCCCGAGGTAGTCCGCCGCGTCCTGCGACACCCCCGGGGGCACGGCGAAGAGCCCGGAGCCGGTGTGGCGCAGGTACTCGCTGAGCGCGTCCTGGCGGGCGAGCTTCTTCTGGATGGGCACGAAACCGGTGGCGGGGTCCTTGACCATGGCGATGAAGAACAGCCCGACGTCCATGTTGCCCACGGTGTCCGTGCCGTCCGCGTAGTTGTAGCCGCGGCGCAGCATCTGCACACCGTCGTTGGTGTCCGGGTGGGCCAGGCGCACGTGGGAGTCCTCGGGCACGATCGGCTGGTTGCCGGAGCCCATCATCCCCAGGTCCACGGGCGTGAACTCCTCGCCGCCGGACAGCGGTGCCCCGCTGCCCTTGGTGCGCCCGATGATCTTCTCCTGGCCGGTGAGCGACTCCCGGTCCCACGTCTCCAGGATCATCCGGATCCGCCGGGCTACCAGGTAGGTGCCGCCGCGCAGCCAGGAGTCGTCGGTGACCCACACGTGGTCCTGGATCGCGGAGGCGTCCTCGGCCTTGAGGTTCGCGGTTCCGTCCTTGAAGCCGAAGAGGTTCCGGGGCGTGGCCTGCTCGGTGGAGGTCGATGAGGTGCGGCCGAAGCCCAGCTGCATCCAGCGGGTGGAGACCACTCCGAAGCCCATGCGGATCAGGTTGTGCACGGCGTGGACGGCCACCTGCGGGTCATCGGCGCACGCCTGGATGCACAGGTCTCCGCCGGTGCGCGCGTCTTCGAGCTTGTCCCCCGGGAAGTGGGGCAGCTCGACCAGCCCCTCCGGAAGCCTGGACTTAAGACCGAACCGGTCCCTGCCCGAGGAGTCCTGGAACAGGGAGCGGCCGAATCCCACCGTGACCGTGAGGTGGGCGGCCGAGAGGTCGTGGGCCTCCCCCGTGTCCTGGGGCGGGGCGTACTCGGAGCCGCCGTCGAAGCCCGTCTCGGTGACGTCCAGGCCCTGGGTGATCCGCCGGCACGCCGCCGTCCAGTCCTTGAGCAGCCCGATCAGCTCGTCACGGTCCTTGGTGAGCACGTTCAGGGACGCGAAGCACAGCCGGTCCTGCGCGGGCGTGACGATCCCGGCCTGGTGCTCGCCGTGGAAGTCCACGACGTCGTCCGGGGCGCGGTCCCCGAGCGTGTCCTGCAGTGCGGCAACCGCGGGAGGCCCCGCCACACCCAGCCCCGCGCCCACGGCGAGCGCCCCGGCGCCCGTGCCGAGCAGGGCGCGCCGGGAGAACCCGCGGCGGGTAGTGGTCGGGTGCTCGTCCCGTGGTGCCTCGTTCATACTGGTTACTCCACGACCTTGTCGGTCACGGTGGACAGGGGTTCGGACAGGGCGTTGACGGCGTCGGAGAGCTTCTTGACGTCGTCCTTGCTCAGCTTGTCGTAGGTCACGAAGCCGTCGCCCTCCTTGTGCTGGTCGAGCAGCTTCTGGAGGTCCTCGAACCGGGTCTTCAGGGTGGAGTCCAGCTCCGTGTCCCGCTTCTTGAGCAGCGGGGAGAGGTCCTCGTACGCGATCCGGGCACCGTCCACGTTGGCCTGGAAGTCCCACAGGTCCGTGTGGGACCAGGTCTCCTCCTCGCCGGTGACCTTGCCGGTGGCGACCTCGTCGAGCAGCTCCTTGGCACCGTTGGAGAGCTGGTCCGCGGTGAAGGTGATGTCGCGGGTGCGGTCGTGGAGGGTCTGGGTGTCCGTGACGAGCTGGTCGGCCAGGGCGTCGCGATCCTTCTGTGCGAGAGCCGTGTACCCGGTGGCCGGCGGCCACAGGTCCTTCTCGATGCGGTGCCAGCCCGTCCACTTCTGGCCGTCCTCGAGGTCCGCCTCGCGAAGGTCCAGCTTGGGGTCCAGGTCACCGAAGGACTCGGCGACCGGTTCGATGCGCTCCCAGTGCATGCGCACGGGGGCGTAGAGCTCGCGGGCCTTGTCGTCGTCGCCGTTCTTGTAGGCCTGCGCGAACTCCTTGGTGCCTGAGAGCAGCTGCTCGGCCTGGTCCTTGACGTAGGACGCGTACTGGCTGGTGGCCTGGTCCTTGAGCTGGCTGTCCTGGGCATCCGCCTGGTCCCCGGCCTCACCCTTGGTCACAGTGAAGTCCCCGCGGATGCCGTCACCGACCATCCCGGGCTTGCAGGCCGTGAAGTACTTGCCCTCCGGTGCGGAGACGGTGAGGGTGCGGTTCAGGCCGGGGGCGATGTTCTCCACCTCGCCCACGATCCGCAGCCCGTCCTCCCCCAGCAGGTAGAACTCTGTGACCTTCGAGCCGTCGTTCTTGACGTCGAAGCGCAGGGTTCCCGACGACGCCTCGGTGGCCGAGACCTCGCACTTGTCGTCGGTGCTCGTCACGGAGATCGTGCCGTCGTCCTTGGCGCCGGACTGATCGTTGGGCTGGCACGCGGAGAGGGCGAAGAGCAGCCCGGTGGCGGTCACCAGGGCGGAAAGGGTCATAGCGGTGCGGGGCATGGCGGTCCTCGGTCTCGGCCGTCGACGGCAGTGGGATGGGTCTGTGAGTTCTCGCTGCGGGGGCGTGTGGCCGCGGGCGGGACTGTGGTTCAAGCAGTGGCCGCGGCTGCGTCGGACGCGGGGTGCGACGTCGTGCTCACTGCTGCGGTGGGCCGGGCTCGTCCGGAGCGGGATCGGCGGATGAACAGCGGCATGACGATCAGCACGTAGAGCCACCACGCCGCGAACTCGAGCCACGTGGTGGCCGGGGAGAAGTTGAAGACGCCCTTCAGCAGCACGCCGTACCAGCTCGTGGGAGGAATCGTGGCGGAGAGGTCGAAGGCCAGGGCGCTGAGCCCTGGCAGGATCCCGGCCTCCTGCAGGTCGTGGAAGCCGTAGGCGAGCACCCCGGCGGCCACGATCACGAGGAACCCGCCGGTCCAGCGGAAGAAGGTGGACAGGTTCAGCCGCAGCAGTCCGCGGGTGATGGCCCACGCGATGAGCACGGCCACGAGGATGCCGAGCACCGCCGCAAGCGCGGGGGCGAGCATCCCTCCGCTGCTCCCGGTGGCGCGGGTGGCGGCCCACAGGAACAGCGCGGTCTCGAGTCCTTCGCGGCCCACGGTCAGCGCGCCCAGCACCACGATGCCCACGGTGGAACCCTGCACGGCCAGAGAGGCGCGGGACTCGAGCTCTTTCTTGAGCCCGCGGGAAGCGGAGGCCATCCAGAAGATCATCCACGTGACGAAGCCCACTGCGATGATGGACAGTGATCCGCCGATGGCCTCCTGGGCCTCGAAGGTCAGGGTGGAGGGACCGAACGTGAGCAGCGCGCCGAACCCCAGGGCCACGAGGATCGCCGCAACGACCCCCGTCCACAGGGGCTTCAGCGCCGAATGCTGCCCCACCCGCTTGAGGTATCCCATGAGGATCGCGACGATCAGCGCCGCCTCGAGACCCTCACGCAGGCCGATCAGAAAAGTTTGGAACATGTCCCCGTCTTCCGCCCATGAGGTTAGGCACACCTAAGAATATGATCTCAAAGTACCACGAGAACGCCGCGGTTCCGGGGCCTGCGGGGTTTGTGCGGGGACGTGTCAGCCGTGTCGCAACGGGGCGGCCACCAGGGCCACAACGGCACCGGTGAGCCGAGTCAGGTCCTGTGGGGCGAGCCCCACGTCCAGCCCCCGGCGACCGCCCGAGACGTAGACCCGTTCCAGCTTCCCGGCACTCTCGTCCACCACCGTGGGCAGCCTGGTGCGCTGGCCCAGCGGGCTCACCCCGCCGAGCACGTACCCGGTCAGGCGATGCACGTCCGCCGGCTGCGCGAGCTTTGCCTTCTTGGCACCCAGTGCGGCGGCCGCGGCCTTCAGGTCCGCGCGCATCTCCACCGGCACCACGCACACCCCGAAGCCCTCGTGGTCGAGCTCCACTACGAGGGTCTTGAACACGCTGCGGGCCTCCACCCCCAGCTCCTGGGCTGCCTCCAACCCGTAGGACTCCGTGCGCGGGTCGTGCTCGTAGGCCCGCTCCTCGAACTCCACCCCCGCCGCTGTGAGCTGCTGGGTGGCCGGGGTGGCCGACGCGCCGTGCTTCTTCTTCGCCATCTCGCTCTCCTCTCACACTCCACCCGGGCGGTGTCCAGCCCGCTCTGGGGCGGTACCCGGTGTGCTTGGGTACTGTGGTGACCAGCCCGCGCGGCGAGAGCTCCTCCAGCGGACCTCCCCGAGACCTGCGGGGTCACGGTCAACGAGCCTACGACCCTCCCGCCGCACGGACGAGTGCTCCCCCGGCACCGCCCCCGTCACCTCCCCGTTCTGCGCGCACCGTACGCCCCACAGCAGGCCCGCGACGATCCCCCGATCACCGCGCACCTCAGCCCCGGGCCCTTGCCGCACGCGGCGGCTGGCTGCGCGGGGGCGCCCCACCAGGACCCAGGAGGTTCGGGACGTTGGCCACCACACACGCCCCCGGCACCACCCCTCTGCCCGAGCCGCACCCGGTGGCCCTCGAGCACTTCCCCGCGGCCGGCGCCGCTCCCCGGCGCCGGCTGCTCGTCTTCCCCCACGCCGGCGGCGGCGGGCTCAGCGGCAGAGCACTGCTGCACCCCGGCACGGAGGTGGTCGTCCACCGCCGCCCCGGCCGCGAGTCCCGCATGGGCGACCCCACCCCCGTGAGCGTGCGCGGCGCCATCGACGAGGCACTCGCCGCCCTGCTTCCCGTGCTTGACGCCGACGGCGTTCCCACCGCGGTCCTCGGCCACTCCTTCGGCGCGCTGCTCGCCGCGGAGTTCGCCGCCGCCCTGGACAGGCTGCGCCCGGGGCGCCTCGAGCGCGTGGTGCTCTCGGCCAAAGCCACCCCGCCAGCTCCGGACCCGCAGCTCGCGGCGATCCTGGAGGACGACGGCGCGCTGGCCGCCTGGCTGCTCGCCCTCGGCGGCACCCCCGAGGAGCTGCTCACCGATCCCGGGCTGCGCGAGATGGTCCTCGCCCCGCTGCGAGCGGACCTGCGCGCCTCCCTGTCCTACGACGGACAGCCCCCGCACCTGGCGACTCCCCTGCTACTCGTGCACGCCCGCGAGGACGGCGGCGCCACCGCCGAGGCCATGGCTGGGTGGGCCCGCTGCACGGGTGGAGCCGTGCGCACCCTGGAGGTCCCCGGTGGCCACCACGGCCTGTATGCGCACCCGGACCTGCTCCACGCCGCCCTGGACGAGTCCGCGGACGGCGCCCTGTGAGCGCCCGGACCGTCACCGTGGCCCAGCCCGTCTGGGCGCAGCTGCGCCGCCGAGTGCCCGGAGCCCCTGCAGACCTGACCCTGCACGTGCTGCCGCTGTCCGAGGTCGCGGCCTGGGTCGAGTCCGCAACGGGCTGTCTCTCCCCGGAGGAGCTCGCCCGCGCCCGCGGGATCCAGGAGACCTCCGCAAGGGAGCTGTTCGTGGTCTCCCGCGTGGCCCTGCGCCACGTGCTTGGCCACCGCCTGGGCTGCGCCCCCGGGGACGCCCCCGTGACGCACGACCCGCGCACCGGCGCTCCCCGCGAGGTGCACGGCCGCGCGAGTGCCGTGGCCGGGTGGGGCGGTGACGCGGGCCCCGAACTCGGCTGGTCCCCCGCCCTCGGAGCTCTGCGCCCCGTCCACTTCTCGGTCTCCCGCACGGCGGGTCTCGTGGCGGTGGTCACCGCGCAGCGCGAGGTGGGCGTCGACGTCGAGAGGCTGCAGAGCGAGGTGGAGGCGGACGTGCTCCTGGATATCCTGCACCCCGCAGACCGCGCCCGGCTCGCGGGACTGCGCGGGCGGCGTCGTCGTGTGGCGGTGACCCGCGCATGGGTGCGCGTGGAGGCGCTCGTGAAGGGTTGGCAGACCGGCCTGGCACGGGACCCGGCGAGCATCAACGTGGGCACCCGCTCCCGCGCCACCTACGGCCCGGACTGGACTGTGGGCGACGTGCGCACCAGCACCCGGGAGAACGCCCGGCTGGCCGTGGCATGGCGAACGGACCCCGCCCCGCAGGGCTGAGGTCCGTTCGTCGGATGCGGTGCGCGCTACCGGGTGCTCACCGCGCGCGGGTCTCCGCACGACGTCGCGGCGGCGCCTTCTTGACCGGCACGACCGCGGCGGCCACGCCCTTCGACACCTTCGTGACCAGCCGCTCCAGCGGTCCGTTGCCCAGCGCCTTCTGCCAGGCCACCGCGAACAGCGCCGCGACCGCGATCTGCACGAAGTACCAGAACCACGGCGTGCCGTCCGTCCACACGAAGGACAGGAACACCAGGTGGCTCACGTACAGGGTCAGCGTCATGGAGCCCATGGCGCCGAGCCAGGTCAACCACTTGCCGATCACGCGGCTGAGCAACAGGAAGATGCCCAGCGCGATCATGGCCATGCCCGCACTCTTGAACAGCGCGAACGGGGTGTTGGTGTGCGGCCCGGAGAGCAGCAGCCACAGGTTGGTGGTGTTCGGCATCTGGGGGTCCGGGCCGAAGGCCTGGATGGTCCACACGTCCTCCCACGTCATCCACGGGGTCGCCTGGAGCAGGGCGTCCTCAAGGTCGAAGCGCCACAGCATCAGCAGGGACACCCCCCAGCCGATGGCGGCCACCACGGCACCCACGATCACGAGCAGCACCTGCACCCGGTCACGGGACAGCGGCAGCCGGCCCAGGGCCATGCCCAGGCAGATGAACGTCATCCACGGCAGCGCCGGGTAGGTGCCGGTGAGGAACAGCTCCGCGAGCACAGCTCCCGGATCCGTGAACAGCTCCGCGTAGCTCGGGTTGCCGTAGACGTGCGCAGGCAGCACGGACAGGGACCACTGCATCACGAACGGCATGACCACCGCGAAGAACACCGAGGAGGCAAGCAGCCACCGAACGGTCATCAGCGTGAACGGGATGGCCACCAGGAACATCAGACCGTAGTAGATCAGGATGTTGTACACCGGCAGGTCCAGCAGGTTTATGGTCATGCCGATGAGGAACAGCACGATCGCGCGGACGAGGATCGACACGCGCGCCCGGTGGCCCTCCCTGCCCTTGCGGGGGTGGCGGCCGCCGGTCATGAACGCGAGGCTCACTCCGGCCAGGGTGGCGAACAGTGCGGCGGAGTGGCCGGCGAACAGGCTCCACTGCAGGGTGGGCTCCTCGTCCACGCCGTGGGTCGCGGGCAGCACGTGGACCGCGATCATGCCGATCAGGGCGAAGCCACGGGCCACGTCCACGCCCATGATGCGGCGCTTGGTGCGCCGCCCGTCCGCACTGGTCTCGTTGCGCGTGACCGCCCCGTGACGGGGCGCGGAGGTGGAGCGCGGCGGGGCGGTGACCACCGGGGTGGCATGGGTCCACAGTCCACTCTCGGCGGCCGTGCGGCCCTCGTCCCCGCGGTCCCCCAACCACACCTCACGCGGTGGGCGGCGCCCCGGCTGCGGGCGCTGCCCGAGCGGGAGGTCGCCTTCCACGACGTCGTCATTCACACTCTGCTGGGTCATTCGGTGGCTCCCTTGTGCTGGGCGGCTGACTCCCCGAGGGGGATGGTGGCCGTGTGGGCCGAGGGCACCGCGGTGGACCCTGCGGTACGGGGCGACGACGCCGTGGCGGGCATGCTGCTCGTTGTCGCACCGGGCTCCGTGGCACCGTGCGTGGTGGCACCGGAGCCCGGGGTGACCGACGCCGCTGTGGCCGACGTGCCGGTGCCGGCGGCACCGGCGGTGGGCAGTGCCGGGGTGGGCACCACCATGGCGCTGACCACCTGGTCACCGGCCTCGAGGTGGCGGATGGGGTTGCCGCCCCAGTTGCCGTCCGAGGGCACGGTCTCCTGGCGCATCACCAGTGAGCCCGGTGCCACGGTGGTGCGCTCCTCGATCGTGGCGCCCGGCAGCACGAAGCTGTTGGGCCCCAGGGTGGAGCCGCGGCGCATGGTCACCGGCTCCATCCGCATGATGCGGTCGTGGAACAGGTGGGTCTGCAGCACGGTGCCGCGGTTCACGGACACGTTGTCCTCCAGGTGCACGAGGTCGAACTCGGGCAGCCACCAGGTCTCGCACCACACGCTGCGCCCGATCTTCGAGCCCATCAGGCGCGCCCACACGTTGAACATGGGCGAGCCCACGCTCAGCCGGATCATGGAGGGCACAGCCAGGGACTCCGCGAAGATGTCCGTGAGCTCGTTGCGCCACACGAAGGAGCTGAACAGGGGGCG
The DNA here is from genome assembly GCF_039532055.1 of Kocuria salsicia. NCBI lineage: Bacteria > Bacillati > Actinomycetota > Actinomycetes > Micrococcales > Micrococcaceae > Kocuria > Kocuria salsicia. The sequence goes on from NZ_BAAARF010000003.1 coordinate 486,248, forward strand.
CTCCGAGGCCCGGAAGCGGCCCATCAGGGCCCACTTGACCAGCACAGGCACCAGGCACGCCACGGTGCTCGCCACGGTCAGCACCACGCCGGACCACGCAAACGCAGCCACGACGCCGCTGGCGCCCATGCCGTGGGACATGTAGATCACGGTGAGCACGTACACGATGATCAGGTCCAGCCAGGCCGAGACCATGGCGGGCAGGAAGCGGAAGATCTCCACGAACGCGCGGGCCGCCTTCAGACGGCGCTGCGGCTGGAACGTGGACTCCGAGTCCGCCTCGGTTTTCGCCCGGGCAATCGGCTCCGCGGTGCGACCCAGCCAGGAGGACCCGGCGGGGGCATGGTACGGCGCGGAGCTGAGCACGGCCACCAGCGCGTCCGCAGGGAGGTCCCGGTCCGGTCCCACGATGCCAGAGTTGCCCACGAAGGTGCGCTCACCAATCACCGAGGTGCCCACGTGCAGCCAGCCGAAGCCAGCGCGGTGCGAGGTCACCAGGGCGTGGTCCGCGAGGAATGAGCCGTCCTTGAGCGTGGTCAGGTGCGGAATGGTCTCCGCGGTGGAGATCTCCACGTTGCGCCCCACCTTGGCACCGAGCAGGCGCATGAACCACGGGGTGATGCACGAGGCGTAGATCGGGTAGGTGGAGATCAGGGTGCGCTGCATGAGCGTCTCGGTGAGCCACATGGCCCACCCCACCTTGCTGTCCTGCGGGAAGTAGCCCGGGACGATGGTCCCGGCCAGCAGGCGCACGACCGCCACGACGAGCAGCAGCCACACCACGGCGGTGACGACCGTGAACACCGGGACCCACACGGCCACGATGGGGAACACGATCTCGTACTCCTGGATGTGGATGACCTGGGTGAGCACGATCAGCGCCCCGGGGATCAGCGCGAGCAGCGGCAGCACGCCCACGAGGACCGCGCCGAGGCTGTACATGAGGTAGGACAGTCCCTTGCCCCAGGTCTTCAGCCCACCCGTGGACTCCGGGGAGCCTTCAGGCCAGGTCAGCCCGGCGGTGCCGAGGTAGCGCAGCGGGGAGCCGCCCCACAGCTCCCCGTCCGGGATGCTGTGGGTGACGTGCGAGCCGGGCAGCACCTCGGCGCCGTCGCCCACGCGGGTTCCGGGGTCCAGCAGGGTGCGGGTGCCCACACGGGCGTCGTTGCCGACCTCGATGGCCCCCACGTGGAAGACGTCCCCGTCCAGCCAGTAGCCGGAGAGGTCGGACTCGAACTCCACCGTGGAGTTCTCGCCCACGCTCACCAGCCCGGTGACGGGAGGAGTGTTGTACAGGTGGGCGCCCTTGCCGATTCGGTTGCCGAACAGCCGGTGCAGACCGCGCGCCATGGGCGTGCCGGTGAGAACGTCGTACTTGTTGTAGACCACCAGGCGCTCGGCGGCCCACACGCGCACGTGGTTCCAGCTGCCGCGCGGGTAGTGCCCGGGCTTGAGTCCGGCGGTGAGCAGGCGCACCGTGGCCGCGCCGATGAGCACGCGCCCCGGTAGGGAGAACATCACGAGCCACCCGATGATCAGCGGCCACAGGGGCGGCTTGGGCACCCAGCCGGCGTCCGCGACCACGGCGAGGATCCAGACCACGATGACTGAGCCGACCACGTAGCGGAAGCCATTGAGCACGTTGAGCAGCAGCAGGAACGCGCCCTGCAGCCATCCTGCGGAGGCGGGGATGGGCTCGGGGTCCCGCTTGTGGTCGTGGGACTCCCCCAGCGTGGCCAGGTAGCCGGCCATGGACTCGAGCGTGGGGTGCGAGTAGATCTTGGCGATCTCGGTGTCCGGGTGGGTCTTGCGCAGGGCGGAGACCAGGCGGGCGAGTGCCACCGAGCTGCCGCCCATGGCGAAGAAGTCGCTGTCCGCGGTGAAGGGCAGCGGGCCGAGCTGGTCTGCCCACAGTTCCGCGAGCCACGCGAGATCGCCCTGCAGCGGCGCGGAGCCGTCCTCGTTGGAGGCGGGCAGCGGCCAGGGCAGGGCCTTGCGGTCCACTTTGCCGGAGGTCTTCATGGGCAGCTCGTCCATGAGGCACAGGGCCGGGACCATCTGGCCCGGCAGCCGCTCCACGAGCCAGCGCCGCGCCTCGGAGAGGTTCACGGAACCCTCGAACTCGGGGACGAGGTAGCCGGCGATGACGCTTCCGCCACCCGGGGTGGAGTGCACAGCGCACGCGCCGAGCTTCACGCCGGGGACCTGGGTCATCTGGGTGTCGATCTCCCCGAGCTCGATGCGCCGCCCGGAGACCTTGACCTGGTCGTCCGCGCGCCCGGCGAAGACGATGCCCTCCTGATCGGCGCGCACCACGTCCCCGGAACGGTAGGCGCGATCCCAGCCGAGTGACTCGAGCGGTGCGTACTTCTCGGCGTCCTTCTCCGGGTCCAGGTAGCGGCCCAGGCCCACGCCGCCGATGATCAGCTCGCCGGTCTCGCCCCAGGCCACGGGCTCGCCCTCGGCGTCGACGACGGCGAGCTCCCACCCGGGCACGGCCAAGCCGATGCGGATGGGCGCTTCACCGGTGAGCAGGGCACCCGTGGCGATGACGGTGGCCTCGGTGGGTCCGTACGTGTTCCAGACCTCACGTCCGGGGCGCACGAGGTGCTTGGTCAGTTCCAGGGGGCACGCCTCCCCGCCGAAGATCAGCAGGCGCACCCGGTCCAGCGCCTCGCTGGGCCACAGGGACGCGAGCGTGGGCACCGTCGAGACGGCAGTGATCTGCTTGTCCACGATCCACTGGCCCAGGTCCGGGCCGGAGCGCACGATCTTGCGGGGCGCGGGCACCAGGGTGGCGCCGTGACGCCACGCGAGCCACATCTCCTCGCACGAGGCGTCGAAGGCCACGGAGAGCCCGGCCATCACGCGGTCACCGGGGCTCAGCGGGCGGCGCTGCAGGTACATCTGGGACTCCGCGTCCACGAGGGCGGCCGCGGAGCGGTGGCTGATGGCCACACCCTTGGGCTTGCCGGTGGAGCCGGAGGTGAAGATGATCCAGGCGTCGTCGCGGGTGCGCGGGGTCTCCGTCTGCTCGCCCGGGGTGACCGCGGGGTTGCGGGTCAGCTCGAGGCCCTGGCCGAAGACGGCGGCGACGCCGGCCTCCTCCCACACCGTGTTGGCGCGCTCGTCCGGGTCGTCCCAGTCCACGGGCACGTAGGCCGCGCCGGCGAAGAGGGTCGCGAGGATGGCCACGTAGAGGTCCACCCCGCCGGACGGGACGCGCACGCCCACGCGGTCCCCGCGGCCGATGCCGAGATCCCACAGCCGCTGCACGTGGGTCTCGATACGGTCCTCGAGCTCGCCATAGGGCACGCTCTCGTTCTCGTCCTCGAGCGCGATCGCGTCCGGGTACTGCTCCACGGTGTCCAGGACGATGTCCACCAGGGTGCGCGGTTCCGGTGGCTGCTCCACCGGGTACACGGCCCGGTCCCGGCCGATGCCCGCACCTGCGGCGTGTGCCCCGCTTGTTGATTCTTGGCTGTCCACTGCGTGTACTCTCCCCCTCGCTAAGGACCGATGGCGCAGGAGGAGACACACGCGTTTCTCCGAACGAGACACATGTGTGTTGTGGATGCTTCTTTGACGTCCCCCAGGTCCCCCGACCTCGACGACAGCGCGGCATCCTTGAACGCGCCGCGGTTTCCAGCGTTGAAAAATCCCCCTGCTGGCCCAGATGGTGGTTCAAGAATACGGTATGTGCCCTGGCCGGGGCAATACTCAGGAGATTCGGGGCATTGTGTCAGAAAACACGCTGGATGTCTTCTCCGTCTGTGGTGTGTGACACCCATGTCGTGCCGTGCGCTCCGCTGGGTCTCCCGTCGAGCACCCAGCAGGGGTCCCGGCGGCCGCGCGGGCTCAGCCGGTCGGCGAGGCAGCCGGGTCCTCGGCCGAGAGCAGCTCGTCCAGGATCGCGGCGTCGGGCATGTCGAAGTGATTGTGCCCGGCGAGCAGCTCCAGCCGGGTCTGCTGGAATCCGCGATTCTCGTAGAAGCGCTGACCCCGGGTGGCGGCCTCCACGGCGTCGAAGTCCGAATTGGGGTCCGTGCCGTCGTCGTCCGCGCCGGTGAACCACCACATCTTCAGGTCCTTCTTCTGCTGCTCGTCCGCCGAGCTCATCAGCGATCCGGGGGACCCGCCACCGCCGACCATTGCCGCACCGCCGGTCACGAGGTCCCGGGCGCCGCTGAGCACCCCGTAGCTGAGCATCTCGGCGCCACCGGAGTAGCCGAGCCAGCTCACGCGGTCCTTCTGCACGGGCAGGTCCGTGAGCAGCCGCTGGGTGACCAGGGCCCGCAGCCACCGCAGATTGGGGCGCAGGTCCCGCCACCACGTGCAGTCGCCGGTGCAGTCGGGTGTCAGGGGGACCACCAACAGTGCGTTGTGGGACGCCGCCACCGCGGCCAGGCACGTGGTGCGTCCACCGGGCTCGGTGAACTCCGCGCCCCCGTCCCCGTGCAGGTCCACCACCAGGCCCACGGGGCGGCTCGTGTCCACCCCGCCGTCCACCACGTGGTACCTGCTCGTGGTGCCGTTGGAGGTGAAGGACTGCTGCAGCGCACCCAGCGCACCGGCCTGCGTCTGGTCCTCGTCCGTCTGCTGGGTGGGCAGGGTCACGGTGTGGGGATGGGCCCGGGAGTCGTCGTCGGAGAGACCATAGCGGGTGCAGTCGGTGGTGGGCGCTTGCGCAGAGGTGAACGGGTCCACGGCGACGAGCACGGCGGCGGCGATCAGGACCAGCAGGAGAACCAGTACCGCAACGATCCGCCACCGGGCTCGCTTCGTGCCCGTCCTCGAAGGACCGGTGGGCATGGCGAAGATCGTACCCCGCAGAGTCACAGCCCCGGCACAGCCGCGCACTCAACCCGGCACAGGGCCCGTTCCTAGCGTGGAGCACGTCAACCACCGATCGTCACGAACGGGAGCCCCGCCATGAAGATCCTCCCCAAGACCGCCGTCTGGTCCGCGACCCTCGCGCTGTCCTCCAGCCTCCTGCTCAGCGGCTGCTCGGCACCGGCCAACGCCGCGTCCTCATCCACCGTGGCCACGGCGAGCACCAAGACCAGCGTGCCGAGCACGGACGCGACCACCGAGGACGCGACGGCAGACGGCTCCACCACCGCGAGCACGATCTCCGAGACGGCCGAGTCCGCGCAGGCGTTCCTGGCCACGTTCTCGGACGAGCAGAAGTGACAGGTGGTCCACGACCGCGACGACGAGGCGGAGACGACCTCCAGGTCCAACGTCCCGGTCTCGTTCGTGGACCGTGCGGGGCTGCACCTCACGGACCTCAGCGACGAGGGGTACCAGATCGAGGCATCCCTGGACGACACGTACGTCAACTGATCCGGTGCCACGGAGTACGACATGGCCCACGGTGACGGCATGTACTTCCCGATCTCCGGCCCGAACCTCTACGTCGAGTTCCCGGACCAGGCCGGTTCCGCCGGCGCGGACAACGCCGCCGTTCCCCCGGGCCCTGCCGCGCCGCGCCCGCTTCGGCGGGCTGGTTACCACCCCGATTCCCCCACCCGGCGGTCGGCCCAGTCACTTCCTTTCAGGTCTCGGGTGAAACTCGAAACATCGCCCCGTGGCGATTTTCAGGTTTCGCTGGAGACTTGCAGTTTTTCGGCCCCGTCCCCCGGCCTCTGCGCCCCACGCAACGGGACCAGCCGGGGGACGGCCCACACCAGGGCCACCATCACCGGCAGCTCCACGAGCGTCTGGGTGACCACCGCGAGGGGTGCGAGCCCCGAGCCGCCCGGCAGAGCCAGGGCGAGGGGAAGCACCACCAGCGAGTTGCGGGTCACCCCGGTGAAGAGCACCGCCCGGCGCTCGCGAGCCGGTCCCAGGGCGAGCCGCCCGACACCCCAGCCCACCGCCGTCATCACCAGTGCGAACGCGGCGTAGAGGGGAACCAGCGGGGCGAGCTCCGACACCCTTGCACCCACGCCGGCAATCTGCGAGGCCACCACGGTGGCGAGCACAAGCACCATCAGCGGCACCATGGCCGCCGCCACGAAACCCTCCCACGCGCAGGGCAGGCGGGCGGGCGCCGTTGCCCGCCGCGCCGTCGTCCGTTGTGCCGTCACCCACTGCGTCGCGGCCGCGAGCGCCAGCGGCACGAGGATCAAGGTGAGCAGCGCCCAGGCGAAGGTGCCCCAGTGCAGAGAGGCGGCGGCTTCGGGCCCGAGAAAGAGCCACAGGAGCAGAGGAAGCACGGGGATCTGGAGCAGCATGAGCACCGGTGCGGCGGCGAGCAGCTTCTCGGCCGCACCACCGGCGAGGCCCGTGAAGACGATGACGTAGTCCACGCACGGCGCCAGCAGGACCAGCAAGGCCCCCGTGAGCAGCGGCCCCTCGATGCCGAACAGGTGCACCAGCCCCAGCACGACCACCGGCACCAGCACGAAGTCCAGGGCGAGCACGGTCCCCAGGAAACTCCAGTCACGCAGGGCCCGGCCCAGGTGGCGCAGCGGGATCCCGAGGAAGGTGGCGTACAGCAGCAGGGCCAGGAGGGGCGTCACGGCGGGGTTGGCCAGGGAGCCCGAGCCCGGCACGAACCACCCGGCCGCCGCGCCCACCAGGATGGCGAGCAGGTAGAGGAGCACCTGGTGGCGCTGCAGCCAGTCGTTCACGCGGTGATCCGCCTCCATCCGTCAGCACCCCGGGCCACAGGCGCTCTCCCGTCCCGCGGCGGCGTCGTCAACCCTGCGCGCCGTCCTTCTCTGACATGGCGGCGATCACCCGGTCCACAAGCGCCGCGATCTCGGCCGCCTGGGCGCCGACGGCGGCCTCCGCGTCGGTGAACGTGCCGTTCTCCCCGTAGTCGTCCCGCGACTGGAAGAGTTTCTCACCCTCGGGGTCCAGCTGCGGACCCACGAGGGAGAGCACCTGGGCGAACTGGTCATAGACCATGCCGCCACCGCGACCGCCGTAGCTGATGATAGCGCCGAGCCTGCCCTGCCACTCGTTGTAGAGCGAGTTGATCGCGGTCTTCGGGCCCGAGGGGTCGCCGTCGTTGTCCTGGGGCGTCACCACGACGTCGGCGTCCGCGCCGCTGACCGTGGCGGCCCAGTTGCGGGTGTGCTCACGGGCGTACTGCCCGGTGGCGGGGACCTGGGGCTCGTTGAGCGGTGGCAGGTTCAGCTCGCTCAGATCCACAACCTTCGTGTCCACGCCGCGCTCGCTCCTGATCCGGTCCACGACCCCAGCGATCTGGTCCCCCACCCGGACGGGCCGCGTGCTGCCGATGATGACGATCGCCTTCATGGGAGGTGCTCCCCCGTTCCCGGGCGTCCGTTCCCTAAGAGAGGCGGTGTCCGGGTGGCCCTCGTACGCGCTCACGGGTATGGAGCTGGTGGACGCGCGGACGCTCGAAGGCGAGTGAGGAATGCACGTTATTGCCCACGAGAGTGCCAGCCTCCTTGAGGCAGTCGACGAGTCCGCCACCGCCGACCTCAGGCAGAGCATGGGGCTGACGCTGACCTCCACCCTGGAGAGCTGCACGAACGGGGACAGCGCCGAGTGCCAGGGGCAGCGCCACCACCTGTGCCCCTGGTCCACGACAGCCGGGCGCGCGTCACCTCGACACCTGCGAGCCAGGGGCACCAGGGCACGCGAAAAACCCCTCACCGTCTCGGTGAGGGGTTTCCCTGTTTCGTGGAGCTAAGGGGACTCGAACCCCTGACCCCCTGCATGCCATGCAGGTGCGCTACCAGCTGCGCCATAGCCCCGTGCGACTCGGAAAACTCTACCACGGCCTGCCCGTCCGCGTTCGCCCGGAAGAGTCTTCCGTGCACCCGCTGAGGGGCTTTGCGCTTCCAGTTCCCCGGAACAACTCGACCATCCTAAACAGTCAGGATGGACGGGCGCAAATTGTCGCGGTGGCCGCTCAGACGGCCGGCGAGGCGGCGTCGGCGGGGGCCACGGGCGCTTCCGGCAGCTGCACGTCGATGGCTGGGGAGTCGCCCCAGAGCCGCTCCAGGGCGTAGAACGCGCGGTCCTCGTCGTGCAGCACGTGGATCACGGCGTCGCCGTAGTCGAGCAGCACCCAGCGGCCCTCGCCCTTGCCCTCGCGGCGCAGGGGGCGGCGGTCGAAGCGCTCAATCAATGTGTCCTCCACGGCGTCCACCACGGCGGCCACCTGGCGCTCGTTGGGCGCGGAGGCCACCAGAAAAGCCTCGGTGATGGCCAGGCTGTCGCTGACGTCGAACGCGATGACGTTCTCCGCCTTCTTCTGGTCCGCGGCCTGAGCGGCGGCGCGGACGAGGTCGATGGATTCGGTGGTTGCAGTCACGGAGGCGTGCTGTCCTTTCGCAAGGGTGTGTGTCTTACAGGATGAACATGATCAGGACCACGGCCAGCGCCGCGACCACCAGGAGCAGCAGCACCAGCAGCCACCGCATCCAGCCGCCGCGGCTCCTGTAGGCGCCAGGCTCCAAAAGCTCGAGCCCTTCGGCGTCCACGGCGCGGACGGGCCGGCCGGGTGGGGCGTGGTGCGAGTCCTCGGTTGACGACGCCGCGGCGTCACCCCCCGCACGCTCCCCCGGCCCGGCTTCGGGGCCGGCGGCCGGTTCAGCCGCGGCCGGCGCAGCAGTCGCCTCGGCCGGCGCAATGTAGATCGGGATCTGAGTGGTGGCCGGGCCCGGCCCGTAGTCCACGGGACTCGCGGGCCACGACGTCGCCGTAGCATCGGGGGCCTGAGCTCTCGGATCATGGGTGCCCGGAGCCGGGATGCCGGCAGTGGTGGTCCGAGGAACCCCGGCGCGCGGCGTGGCCGTCCCGGGAACCATGACACCGGCAGCCGCAGCCCCGGAAGCTTCCGGGGCGGCGGCGTCTCCGCTGCGCGCCAGCGCGCGCTGCGCATCGTGGCGGTCCCGTTCGTTCGCCGCTGCGGCCCGGACCGCGAGGTCCGCGAGCCGCTGCTGCTTGGCGAGCAGGGCGTCGTCGACCCCCGTGCCCTGGTTGGCGCGCTCCGCGTCCTGGATCTCCCGCGCGTGCTCGGCCATCTCGCGCTGCAGCCGCGCGAGCCGGCGCGGGCCAAGCGGCTTGACCGCTTTAGAGGACACGGGGGTGTCCAGCTCGATCATGGGGGCGGGCGGGGACAACCGCTCGTGCTCGCCGGTGGCGGGGTGCGTGGCCCAGGGGCAGTTCTGAGGGGTGCCAGGGGCGTCGTTCTTCTCGGAGGATGTGCTCACGCGGTGCTCCTGTGTGCCGAGTGGGGGGTCTCGGTGGACTCCGTGGGGGCGAAAGCCGGGGAGGATGCACACTCCCCGGCGGGGGGCTGCGCAGGCCCGGCGGAGGACGCGCCCGCGTCCAGACGCTCGGGGCCGCGGTAGAGCCCGTACTTGTTGATGTACTGCACCACGCCGTCCGGGACGAGGTACCACACGGGCTTGCCGACGGCCACGCGGGCCCGGCAGTCCGTGGAGGAGATGGCCATGGCGGGCACGTTGAGCAGGGACACGCTCTCCGAGCCCACGGGTGCGGAGAGCACATGGCCCGGGCGGGTGACGCCCACGAAACGCGCGAGACGCCACAGCTCCGCCGCGCCCTTCCAGGTGATGATTTCCGCCATCGCGTCCGCGCCGGTGATGAAGAACAGCTCCGCGTCAGGGCGCAGCCGGTGCAGGTCCCGCAGAGTGTCGACCGTGTAGGTGGGCCCATTGCGGTCGATGTCCACGCGGGACACCGTGAACCGCGGGTTCGACGCTGTGGCCACCACCGTCATGAGGTAGCGGTGCTCGGCGTCGGAGACGTCCTGGCCGGCCTTCTGCCACGGCTCGCCCGTGGGCACGAAGACCACCTCGTCGAGGTCGAAGACTGAGGCCACCTCGGACGCCGCCACCAGGTGACCGTGGTGGATCGGGTCGAAGGTGCCTCCCATCACGCCCAGCCGGAGCCTGCCGGGTGTGCGCGGGGGGATCTTCAGGTCGTCAGGGGACGTCGCCGAGGGGCTCGGAGCGTTCACGCGGGCCGATCGGTCGATCAGTGGCGGACGGGTTCGCCGACGCCGGCCAGCATGGCACGCTCGTCCGCGGGAAGCTGGGACGGGTCCTCGTACTCCCCAATCTTCGGGGCGGTGCCGCGGGAGGAGAAGGACATGGCCGCGAGCAGCATGAGGAGGAAGAGCGCGAACGCGATGCCACCGAAGACCGGGGCCAGCTCGTGGAGGCTCTCGTTGACGGAGTGGCCCTCCTCGGCGGCGAGGACGGTGGCGGTGGACAACAGGTGCAGCGAGCTCATGCGTTTCCCTTCTCGTGCCGGCGGGGCCGGTCTGCGGTGGTGACGGACCTCCCGGGGGACGTCCCCTCCATGGTACGTCTCAGGAGCGCACGTGGCCGTCACCCTGGACGACCCACTTGGTGGTGGTCAGCTCCTCCAGGCCCATGGGCCCCCGAGCGTGCATCTTCTGGGTGGAGATCCCGATCTCCGCCCCGAGCCCCAGCTGCCCACCGTCCGTGAAGCGGGTGGACGCGTTGACCAGCGCGGCCGCGGAGTCCACCTCGGCGGTGAAGCACTCGGCATTCGCGAGGTCGTTGGTCACGATGGCCTCGGTGTGACCCGTGGAGTAGCGCCGGATGTGCTCGAGCGCCTCCCCCAGCCCGTCCACGACCTTCACGGCCATGTCCATGTCCAGGTACTCCGTGGCCCAGTCCTCCTCGGTGGCCTTCAGGTGGTCTGAGCCTGGGGGGAGCAGGGCCGCAGCACGGTCGTCCACGTGCAGCGTGACCCCGGCCTTGTCGAGCGCGGCCAGCACCTCGCGGGAAGCCTCCGGAGCACCGCTGTGCAGCAGCAGCGTCTCGGCGGAGTTGCACGTGGAGGTGCGGTGGGTCTTGGAGTTCACCACCACCTTCACGGCCATCTCCGCGGGGGCGGACTCGTCCACGAACACGTGCACGTTGCCCTCGCCCGTCTCGATCACCGGCACGGTGGCGTTGGTGACCACGGACTGGATCAGGCCCCGACCACCACGCGGGATCAGCACGTCCACCTTGCCGCGCGCGCCCATCAGGGCGTTGGCGCCCTCGCGGCCGTAGTCGTCCACGGTCTGCACGCAGTCCGCGGGCAGCTTGGCGTCCGCCAGCGCGTCCCGCAGCACGCCCACGAGCGCCCGGTTGGAGTCGAAGGCCGCGGAGCCGCCACGCAGCAGCACGGCGTTGCCGGACTTCACGGCGATCCCGGCGATGTCCACGGTCACGTTGGGCCGCGCCTCGTAGATCACGCCGACGACGCCCATGGGCACCCGGATCTGCCGCATCCGCAGCCCGTTGGCCAGCGTCTGCCCTCGCACCACCGATCCCACGGGATCCGGCAGTGCCGCGAGCTCGCGCAGGGCGTCCGCGAGCCCCGTGATCCGCTCGGGGTCCAGCTTCAGCCGGTCCAGCATCGCGGCGGATGTGCCGTCCTGGCGCCCGCGCTCCAGGTCGCGCGCGTTGGCCTCCAGAATGCTGTCCCGGCGGGACTCGATCCGGTCGGCCATCAGGTTAAGGGCGCGGTCCTTCCACGCGCGCGGGGCGCGGGCGAGGCTGCGGGCTGCAACGCGGGCGTCGTCGGCCATCAGGCCCACACCCTTCACGGGGTCGTCCCCGAAGGTCTCCTGCGCGGTCAGCACTGACATGTTCTCGGCCACTGTTCCTCCTGCTTGTCGAGGGCTTGCTGGGGAGCGGTACGACGTCGTGTCGCCAGCTCGTCGGGCGTGTCGAACGGGGGCGGTGGGCGCCGCGGCCTACTGCTTGAGCTTCGTGCGGGCGGAGCGGCGGCGCAGGTTCACGAGGTTGTCCACGTGGACGAGCTCGCGGGCGTAGTCCTCGCCGAACTCCTCCCCTAGCTCGTCGGTGCGCTTGCCGAGCATCCCGGGGATCTCGTCCGAACCATAGTTGACGAGCCCGTGGCCCACCTCGCTGCCCTCGGAGTCCACCATGGACACCGGGTCTCCCGCCGTGAACGTGCCGCTCACGGCCGTGACACCCGCCGCGAGCAGGGACCGGCGGCCGCGAATCGCGTCCACGGCGCCGTCGTCCAGGGTCAGGGTGCCCTTGATGTCCGCGAGGTGGGCAAGCCACAGCAACCGCACGTTGCGACGCCCGCCGGTCGTGGCGAACCACGTGCCCACGTCCTCCCCAGCGAGGGCGCGCTCGATGTTCGCCGCGGACGTCACGAGCGCCGGGATGCCCGACGCCGCCGCGATCCGCGCCGCCTCGACCTTGGTGACCATGCCGCCGGAGCCCACTCCGGCGCGGCCGATGGTCCCGATCTCCACGCCCTCGAGATCCGTGATCGGGTCCGTGACCGTTGCGATCCGCTCCCCGCCGTCCTGCGGGGGCTTGGTGTAGAGCGCGTCCACGTCCGAGAGCAGCAGCAGGGCGTCCGCCTTGATCAGGTGCGCCACGAGCGCGGCGATCCTGTCGTTGTCGCCGAACTTGATCTCGTGGGTGGCCACGGCATCGTTCTCGTTGACGATCGGCAGGATCCCTAGGTCCAGCAGCCGCTCGATCTGGCGGTGCGCGTTCTTGTACTGCGAGTGGCGCATCAGGTCCTCTGCCGTGAGCAGCACCTGCCCCACGGTCACGTGGTAGCGCGCGAAGTACTCGGTGTAGCGCGAGATCAGCAGCCCCTGGCCCACCGAAGCCGCGGCCTGCTTGGTGGAGAGGTCCTTGGGCCGCCGGGAGAGCCCCAGCGGTTGCAGCCCGGCCGTGATGGCACCAGAGGACACGAAGACGATCTCCACGCCCTGTGCCTTGACCCGCCCGAGGGCGTCCACGATGCCGCGCAGCGCGTTCTCGTCGATCGAGTTCTCGATGGACGTCAGGGAGGACGAGCCCACCTTCACGACGACGCGGCGGGCCTCGGGCAGCTGCTCCCGGCTCGTGATCGCGGAGCGGCGGTTCTTCCCGCGGCTCTCCGTGCTGAGCTGGATCGCGGACTTCGAGGCCTGCTGCTCCACGGCGGACACGTCAATCGTCTCGGTGGGGGTCTTCTCGCGGTGTGGTTGCTCACTCACCGTGCGTCTCCTCCTCGGTGCTTGGTGTCTGTCGGCGGGAACGCGCCTCGTCAACGGACTCGGTCCAGATTCCCGCGCGGCGCTCGTTCTCCAGCTCCGCGCGTGCCTCGGACTTGGCGTCCATGCGATCGTAGAACTGCTCGCGCTTCTCGCGCCGGGTGGGCCGGGAGGTCTCCTCCATGCGCAGGTCCGTGCCGCGCGGACCGCCGAGCAGCTCGGCGCCACCCAGCATGGTGGGCTCCCAGTCGAAGACCACGCCGTTCTCCTCCGGTCCGATCAGCACGGCGTTGCCGGGCTTCGCGCCGATCCGGAAAAGTTCATCCTCGATGCCGAGCTTAGCGAAACGGTCCGCGAGGTAGCCCACGGCCTCGTCGTTGTTGAAGTCCGTCTGCAGCACCCACCGCTCGGGCTTCTCGCCCCGTACGTGGTACAGAGGCTCCTCCGCCCGGTCCTCGCGGGTGATCACGAACTCGCGGCGGTCCCGGCCACGACGACGCCGCGCGGGCTCCGGCTGCAGAACCGTCACCGTGCGCTGCTCCTCCGCTCGCCTCTCCTCCTGCTCCCGCGCCTCGGACACGAGCGCCGCCATGGCGAAGCCGAGCTCCCGCAGGCCCTCGTGGGAGGCGGTGGAGACCTCGAAGACGGGGTAGCCGCGCTGCTCGAGCTCCGGGCGGATGAAGTTGGCGAGCTCCCTGGCGTCCGGCACGTCCACCTTGTTCAAGACCACGAGCCGCGGGCGCTCGGTGAGCGGGACCGCGGTGGGGTCCTCGTCCCGCACGGCCTCCGCGTAGTGGGCGAGTTCCTCCTCCAGGGCATCCAGGTCCGTGAGGGGGTCGCGGCCGGGCTCCAGCGTGGCGCAGTCGATCACGTGCACGAGAGCGGCGCAGCGCTCCACGTGGCGCAGGAACTCCAGGCCCAGGCCCTTGCCCTCGGACGCGCCGGGGATCAGGCCGGGAACGTCAGCGACCGTGAAGCGGGTGTCCCCCGCCTGCACCACGCCCAGGTTGGGGACGAGCGTGGTGAAGGGGTAGTCCGCGATCTTGGGGCGGGCGGCGCTCATGGCCGCGATCAGGCTGGACTTGCCGGCGGAGGGGAAGCCCACGAGCGCGATGTCCGCGATGGACTTCAGTTCGAGCTCGACCTCCTGCTCCTCACCGGGGGTGCCGAGCAGTGCGAAGCCCGGTGCCTTGCGCTTGGGTGAGGCCAGCGCCGCGTTGCCCCGGCCGCCCATGCCGCCGGCGGCCAGCACGTACTCGCTGCCTTCTCCCAGCAGGTCCGCGAGCACATTGCCCTCGCGGTCCTTGACAACGGTGCCGTCCGGGACGGAGAGCACCAGGTCCTGGCCCTTGAAGCCGTGGCGCATGTCTCCCTTGCCCGGCTCGCCGTTCGGGGCCTTCTGGTGCGGGGCGTGGTGGAAGCCCAGCAGCGTGGTGGACTGCCCGTCCACGCGCAGGATCACCGACCCGCCGTCGCCCCCGTTGCCGCCGTCCGGTCCGCCCAGGGGCTTGAACTTCTCGCGCTTGACGGACACGCAGCCGTGGCCCCCGTTGCCGCCGGTGGCGTGCACGACGACTCGATCAACAAAACTGGCCACGTGGCTCCTCGGGATCTGGGTGGCCCGCCGTGCGCGGGACCCGTTGGTCTCTGGTGAAAAGAATAGAGGGTGAGCGCGTAGAGCGCCCACCCTCTAGTGGTCGTCACCGCACGAGTCGGCGACGGGTGGACCCTGGGGTCCGGAAGAACTGACTACTCGGCGGTCTGGATGTTGACCACGCGGCGGCCACGGCGGGTGCCGAACTCGACGACACCGGCGGCCAGGGCGAACAGTGTGTCGTCCTTGCCGCGACCCATGTTCAGGCCGGGGTGGAAGTGCGTTCCGCGCTGACGGACGATGATCTCGCCGGCGTTGACGGACTGGCCGCCGAAGCGCTTCACGCCCAGGTACTGGGCGTTGGAGTCACGGCCGTTGCGAGTGGAGCTCGCACCCTTCTTGTGTGCCATGGTGTGTGCCTACCTTCGTTGAAAATGTATCGGGGACCGGGAGGATCAGGCGTTGATGCCGGTGATCTTGACGGTGGTCAGCTCGGCGCGGAAGCCCTGACGCTTCTTGTAACCGGTCTTGTTCTTGTACTTCATGATCGAGATCTTGGGACCGCGCAGGTCCTCGATGATCTCGGCCGTGACCTTGACGTCGGCCAGGGTCTTGGAGTCGGAGGTGACCTTGTCCCCATCGACCAGCAGCAGCGCAGGAAGCTCTACGGTGCTGCCTGCCTCGCCGGCGACGCGGTCAAGGGTCACGAGGTCTCCTACGGAAACCTTCTCCTGGCGGCCGCCTGCGCGGACAATCGCGTACACCACTTGGGAACTCACTTCTCTCGACATCTATGGACTGCGTGTGTGGGTCGGGCGGACTCCTGGATGCTGCGAATGTCGAGTCAGCCCGCTGCGGTGGTCGAGGACCGACCGCGTACCACGTGGCTGTCGCATCAGAACAGGGTGTTCGCCCGAGTGTGCCGCTCCCGCGTGCGGATCATTGATATGACGCACAGCGATGCCCGGCACCGACAGCCCAGACTACCCGATGCGGGGAAGTCACGCCAATCACCCCTCCGTGCTGCTCCCCCGCGCGGTCTGGGCGAAGAATGCCAGTTCGAGTCGGCACGCCCGCAGGAACACGCGCCGCATCTCGGAGCGGCTCGCCGGGTTGGCGACGGCAGCCGCGCGGTCCACGGCGCGGCGCACCGTATCGGTGGCCGCCTGGAACCCCGGATCGCTGTAGGTGGCCAGCCAGTCCGCGTACGGATGCTCTTCCCACCCCACCGCGCGGGCACGCTCCATGAGCTCGGTCCCCACATGGGCGTAGAGCCAGTAGCAGGGCAGGATGGCCGCCGCTCCCACGGCGAAGCCGTCCTGCCCGGTGCGGGCCAGCAGGAAATCCGCGTAGGCGCTCGTGGTCTCGGACGGCTCGTGGGGTGCCCGCCCGGCCAGGCGGGCGCGGTGCAGGGCGGTCTCCGCGGTGACCACCGATGCCGAGGCAGACGCGAAGTGCTCCCGGGTGTCCTCGTCCGGGGCGGCCGCGGCGAGCAGGGCCAGCGCGCGGGAGTAGTACTCGAGGTACTGCATGTCCTGGTCCAGGTACCACTCGAACGCCTCGGGTCCCAGGGTGCCGTTCCCCAGGCCCCGGATGAAGTCCAGCTGCGCGATCTGCTCCCGGATCTCGGCGCTGTCCGCCCACAGCTCGTCGGTGAACCGATCGCCCGGGACCAGGTCGCCGGCGGATGGCTCCCTTGGCGAGACGTCCGAGGCCGCCGGGGCTCCCTGCGTGGCTGCGCCCGCGGGGGCGGCGCCGTCCGGGTCCGCTGCCTCGGTGGCGTCGGCGGCGCAGGCCTCGGCCAGGAACTGCGGGTCCGTGACCAGGGCCTGTACGTGGTGCATGTGGTGCACCGGGCCGTTGCCGTGGCCCACGTGCAGGGTGTCCGCGGTGCGCAGTGCGGCCCGCAGCCACTCGCGGGCCGTACCGATGCCCCCGGCCCAGTCCCCCGTGCGAGCCACCACGGTGGCCACGGCGGAGGACAGTGAGCAGCCCGTGCCGTGGGTGTTGCGTGTGACCACGCGCGGTCCGGTGAACTCGGCCACCGGCTCGTGGACGCCCGGGACCACGAGGGCGTCCGGCGTGAGCTCGCCGCCCAGGTGCCCGCCCTTGACGAGCACGCGCGTGCCGAAGGCGTCGGAGACGGCGCGGCCCTGCGCGAGCGCCTCGTCCCACGTGGTGGCCACGGGGCGCTCCGCGAGCACCGCCAACTCGGGAAGGTTCGGGGTGATGAGGTCCGCCGCGGGCAGCAGTCCGCGCAGAGCCTCCTCCGCCTCGCGCTCCAGCAGCCGCCCGCCGGCGGTGGCGACCATCACGGGGTCGACAACGACCACGGGCGCGCGACCGGCCGCGAGCCACTCCCGGACCGTCTCGATGACGTCCACGGAACCGAGCATCCCCACCTTCACGGCGTCGAGCTCGACATCGTCCGAGACCGCGTCCAGCTGCGCGCGCAGAATGTCGACGGGAGGGGTGTGCACGCTGCGCACGCCCTGCGTGTTCTGGGCGACCACCGCGGTGACAACGCTGAGGCCGTAGCCGCCCATCGCGGCGATCGACTTCAGGTCCGCGGCGTGGCCAGCGCCGCCGGTGGGGTCCGTCCCGGCGATCGACAGGACGCGGGGCACGGTGAGGACGGGTGCGGTGTTCACGACATCCCTTCGCTAGTGCGAGCTAGATCAGGTTCGACGGGTGTGTTCTCAGCCGCGTGGCGCGGCACCCCGTGTGTGCTCCACCGATCATGCCACAGGGGCGCCCGGATCCCTCCGGACGCCCCTGCGGCATCGGTTCACCTCTCGCACCAGTGGGGTGCGGCGGCGTTCACTCTCCCTTGCGGGTCATCGTGATGTCCTGGGCCTTCACACCCACGCCCACCACGGTGGGCTGCCCGTCCATGGTCGCGGCCTTCTTCGGGCCGGTGGCCGCCGCGGTGAAGCGGCTGACGGTGGACTTCTGCGCCTCGTACTCCTGGGTGGTCACGCTCGCTGTGCCGGGGGCGGCAGCCGGCGCCACCGCACGGCGCGAGCCTCGACGACGCCGCGCCGGTGCCGGCGTCTCGGCCGCTGGCTGGGCAGTGGTGGCGGGAACGCCGGAACGGCTGCCCGCGCCCCCGTTCTGCGCGGGCGCTGTGGTCTTTCCGGTGGATGTCGGGGCGTTCGACTCCGCGTCCTGACGGCCGCCCTGCTCGGCACCACCGTCGCGTCCTGCGCGGCGGCTGCCCTGGCGGGACCCGCCACGGCCGTTGGACGAACGGTTGCGGGAGCTGCCCCCGCGCGAGCCGGAATCAGCGGTCTCGGGGCCCTTGCCCTCGGAGCCGTCGAAGCTCTCGGACTCCGGCGCACCGGATCCGCCACGGTTCTTCCCCGACTGCGCGGAGTCACCGGAGGTCTCCTCTGTGAACGCCGCCGTCAGCGAGTCCAGCGAGAGCGACTCCCCGGGCCCTGCGACGTCACGCGCGCCGGAGCGGTCCTGGCCGGACTGTCCCTGCGGGAGTTCGATGACCTCGCCGTGGATCGTGACGCTGGAGGAGCTGTCCGCACCCTCGGAGGAGTCTCCCGCGTCCGCCGAGCCCTCCTGCTGGGTGCCATTCTCCTCGCCCTGCGGCCCACGGCCCCGGCTGCGCTTGCCGCGGCGCTTCTTGCGGCGGCGGCCGCCGTCGGACTCGCCGTCCGAGGTGCTGCGGTTGTCCAAGTCCCCGTGGGTGCCCGCGGAGCCGTGAGTCTCGGGAGTACCGTTCGTGTCCGAGCCCTGCCGGTTCTGGCCGCCACCCTGCGGGGTGGCCTCGGCACCGGAACCGTGCTGCGCGGCGTCGTCGTCCTCGTGCGTGGAGGCTGAGGCGATGTTCGCGAGCGCAGCGCGGGTGGCCTCGGCGCGGGCCTGGTTCTCCTGCTCCTCCGAGCCCGCGCCCCGGTTCTGGGACTTGGAGTGCCCCTGCTGCTGGTTGCTTTGGGGCTTGCCGGAGCGAGAGCGCTTGCGCTCGTTGCGGTTGCCACGGTGGTCCGTGGGCGCGGCGCTGGAGCGGCCCTGGAGCGGGTGGTCGTGGACGACGACGCCGCGTCCCGCGCACTCCTCGCAGGGCTCCGAGAAGACTTCGAGCAGTCCGGTGCCCATGCGCTTGCGCGTCATCTGCACGAGACCCAGCGAGGTCACCTCGGCCACCTGGTGCTTGGTGCGGTCCCGGCCCAGGCACTCCACGAGCCGGCGCAGCACGAGGTCGCGGTTGGACTCGAGCACCATGTCGATGAAGTCGACCACAATGATCCCGCCGATGTCCCGCAGCCGCAGCTGGCGCACGATCTCCTCGGCAGCCTCCAGGTTGTTCTTGGTGACGGTCTCCTCGAGGTTGCCGCCGGAGCCCGTGAACTTGCCCGTGTTGACGTCCACCACGGTCATGGCCTCGGTGCGGTCGATCACCAGGGAGCCACCGGAGGGCAGGAACACCTTGCGCTCCAGCGCCTTGTGGATCTGCTCCTCCACGCGCATGTGCTCGAAGAGGTCCTCGTCCTCGGTCCAGCGGTGCAGCCGGTCCAGCAGGTCCGGGGCCACGTAGGTCACGTAGGCCTCGATGTTGTCCCACGCCTGCTCGCCCTGGACCACCATGGCGGTGAAGTCCTCGTTGAAGACGTCGCGGACGGTCTTGATGGTCAGGTCCGGCTCCGCGTAGAGCATCTCCGGGGCGAGCGTCTTGGTGGACGCGGCCTTCTCCTGGATCTGCTCCCACTGGGACCGCAGCCGGTTGATGTCGTTGGTCAGCTCCGTCTCGGAGGCACCCTCCGCCGCGGTGCGCACGATCACGCCCGCGCCCTCGGGCAGGCGGTCCTTGAGGATCTTCTTCAGCCGCTGCCGCTCGACGTCCGGCAGCTTGCGGGAGATCCCCGTCATAGAGCCTCCTGGCACGTACACGAGGTAGCGGCCGGGCAGCGAGACCTGGCTCGTCAGGCGTGCACCCTTGTGGCCCACCGGATCCTTGGTGACCTGCACGAGGACGGCGTCCCCTGACTTCAGGGCGTTCTCGATCTTGCGGGGCTTCTTGCCGAGCTCGGCGGCGTCCCAGTCCACCTCACCGGCGTAGAGCACGGCGTTGCGGCCGCGCCCGATGTCCACGAACGCCGCCTCCATGGACGGCAGCACGTTCTGTACCTTGCCCACGTACACGTTGCCGATCAGGGAGTCCTGCTGCGTGTGGGAGACGAAGTGCTCCGCGAGGATTCCGTCCTCCAGCACGCCGATCTGGATCCGGTTCTCCTTCTGGCGCACGAGCATCGTGCGCTCCACGGACTCGCGGCGCGCGAGGAACTCGGCCTCGGTGATCACGTGGCGCTTGCGGCCGAACTGGCGGGACTCACGGCGCCGCTGTCGCTTCGCCTCCAGGCGCGTGGAGCCCTTGACGCCCACCACCTCGTCCGGGCCGGTGCCCTCGGAGCCGCCGCGGGGGGCGCGCACGCGGGTCACGGAGCCGTCGGAGTCGTCCACGAGCTCCATGTCCTCCTCGCCACGGCGCCGACGACGACGCCGCTTGCTGGAGGCGGTGCCCAACTCGTCCTCGTCCTCGTGGTCACCGCGGGCGCCACGCTCGGCCTCCCGCTGCGCCTCGCGCTCCTGGGCGGCCTCGCGGAGGCGAGCGGCCTGCGCCTCGGCGGCCTTGCGGATCTCGTCCGGGTCCGGCG
This sequence comes from Kocuria salsicia, assembly GCF_039532055.1. Taxonomy (NCBI): domain Bacteria; kingdom Bacillati; phylum Actinomycetota; class Actinomycetes; order Micrococcales; family Micrococcaceae; genus Kocuria; species Kocuria salsicia. The sequence goes on from NZ_BAAARF010000003.1 coordinate 506,511, forward strand.
CGTGGAACATCAGGGACGCGCCGGGGCCGAAGGCGCCGAAGTTCTCCTGCGTGGGGGGCTCGGTCTCCTCCTCGGTGACCTCCACGGTCACGTTCTCGACGGCCTCGGCCGCCCCGCTCTGCTGCAGCCCGGACTCCGACGGCGTGACCTCGCCCTGACCCGCACCGGCGTCGGTGGGCTCCGCCGCGGACGGCTGCGCTGAGGCACCGAGTGCGGCGGCGGCCTTGGTGTCCCCCGCGGGGATCTCGCCGACCGTGGCCGAGGTGGTGCCCTCCTCGGCCGCGGCAACCGCAGCGGCGTCGTTCGCCACGGAGGCGGTGGCCGGCTCGGTACTAGCGGCGGCGTCCTGCACGACTGGGGTGGAGGCCGCGGCCTCCAGGGGGGACTGGGAGTTTTCCTGCTCAGGTTCCATGTGTGGTTGTGCTCCTGCTCGGGGCACCGCCCGCACCCGGGCCCGAGGTGTGCTCGGTCGGTCGAGCCGGTGTTCTCCACGCGGCCGCCGGAAGTCGATTTCGTACCCGCGGGCGTGGCGTGTGTCACGCGCGCCGTCCACGGGCCGACGGATGCCCGAGCCGCTGGGTCCTGGGGACCGCGGACTTGACCGGTGCGGACGCGCTCGATCCTCTGAGAGCCGCGGGTCCGCACCGATGCCGATCGGTGCTCCTGCCGGGTCGGGTCCTCATGTGCGGCTGAGGGCCGACCACCTGCAGTATCTCACAGTCGTCCCCCTGTCACCGCGCATTCCGCGTGGTGCAGCGCACACGGTCCTCCTGGAGGTGATCCCGGCGGCGGGCACTCCCCACCCGGGCCCGGCGGTGCACCGAGTGGACGCCCACACAGGTGGTCTACCATCGGGCGCGTGAGCTCAACATCCCCCGCACCAGCCGCACACCCCCACGATCCGGTCCGGGACCACTCTCCCGTTCCCGTTCCCCGGGCGGACCGCTCCTGGGCCTGGCTCGCCGTCGTGTGCTCCGTGGTGGGCTTTGCTGCCTCCGCCGTGCTCGTGGCCGAACGGCTCGCGATCTTCCAGGACGCGGGCCACCGCTCGAGCTGCGACTTCAACTCGTGGCTCTCCTGCGGCACCGTGATGCGCACCCCCCAGGCGGAGCTCTTCGGCTTCCCCAACCCGTTCATCGGCATCGTGGCCTACGCCGTGGTGCTCGCGGTGGCCGTGGGTGTGCTCGCCGGCGCCCGGTACGCGCGCTGGTACTGGGTGCTGCTGTGGCTGGGCACCGCGGCGGGTTCCGTGTTCACCCTGTGGCTGTGGTGGCAGACCACCTTCCACATCAACGCCCTGTGCCTCTACTGCATGATCGTGTGGTGCGCCCAGACCCTGCTGCTCGCACACACCACCGCCCGGATGCGCCAGGCCGGGATCCTCAGCTCCTCCCCGCGCGGGATGGACTCCGGGCTCTCCGCGTGGGCGTGGTTCAGCGGCATCGCCGCCCTGGTGGTGGTCTTCGGCGTGATCGCCGTGCGCTTCGCCACGGTCATCTTCGGCTGACCACCCCGAACATCTGAGCGCTCTCTCCACCTGGGCACCCTGACCACCTGAGCGCCCCCGCTGGACGCCCGACACCGTACGACGACGGCGCGCCGCGGGCTCCCGGACCATGTCCAGGGGGCCGCGACGCGCCGTCGTCGTCTCTGCGGACCGAGGTCCGCGTCCTGTCGGCGGGTGAGAGCCGGTCAGCCGAACCAGATGCCGATCTCGCGCTCGGCGGACTCGGGCGAGTCGGAGCCGTGCACGAGGTTCTTCTGGACCTTCTCGCCCCAGTCGCGCCCGAGATCGCCGCGGATGGTGCCCGGGGCGGCCGTGGTGGGCTCGGTGGCGCCGGCGAGGCTGCGGAAGCCCTCGATCACGCGGTCGCCCTCGACGACCGCGGCCACCACGGGCCCGGACATCATGAACTCCACGAGCGGCTCGAAGAACGGCTTGCCCTGGTGCTCGGCGTAGTGCTGCTCCAGGACCTCGCGGGTGGCCGTCACGCGCTTGAGCTCGGCTAGGGTGTAGCCCTTGGCCTCGATGCGGGCCAGGATCTGACCGGTGAGTCCGCGCTGGACACCGTCCGGCTTCACGAGGACGAGGGTGCGCTGCGTCATGAGGATCTCCTTGCTGGTCACGGACTCGTGAGGAGTCCACTGCGGTGCACCGCGCTCTGTGCCTCTCAGCTGCAGGGCGCTGCCGGTGCCGGGTTGTCGGGTGCTGTGGCGAGCCTATCCGCCCGGGCCGGGGGTCCGGGAACGCGGCCCGGGGCAGGGCCCGCCCCGGGCGGTTCAGGTCTGAGGGTGGGCTTCCTCCCAGCGGCGCTGCTCCTCCGCGCGCTGGGCGTTCTCCCGGTCCATGCTTCCGCCCTTGACCATGGCGTACCACCAGGCCAGGGCGCACATGGCACCGATCACGAACATGGCCGGGACCACGAACCCCGTGGCGATCAGCGCGAGCTGCAGCACCCACCCCGCGGCGTAGCCCCACGGCCTGCGCAGCACGGCGCACACCATGACGAACACCGCCGCGAGCACCACCGCCCCGACCATCAGCCAGACCTTTGCGGGAGTGCTCCAGTCCCGTGCCACCAGTCCGAACGCGGCCAGCGCGGCGAAGAAGACGATGAAGGCCTCGATGCTCAGCACGCTGGACGCGAACATCGTCTTGACCGAGCCCTTCTTCTTGGGCTGTCCGGGGCGCCACTCGCGCTGCGCCTTGCTCATGCGGGCCATGCGGTTCCTTCCGAGGATCGGGGGTGGCGGGTTCGGGCGCGGGGGTCAGAGCTCGAGCAGCGCACGCGCCTCACCCACCACGGTGATCGACCCGGTGATCAGCACGGCCCCGTCCGAGGCGTGCCGGTCCACGGCGTCCTGGACGGCGGCCGAGCACGCGTCCTCCAGTCGCGGTGCCACACGCACGGCGTCCTCGTCGAGGCCCATGTCCACGGCGATCTCCGCCAGCTCCTGCGGGTCCATGGCCCGCGGGGACTGCGAGCGCGTGCACCACAGGGTGACGTCGAACTCGCGGTACTCGTCCGCGAGCACACGGAACATGGCCTCGGAGTCCTTGTCCTGGAGCACGCCCACCACGAGGTTCAGGGTGGTGAACGTGAACGCCTCGCGCAGGGCGGCCGCGGAGGCGAGCAGCCCGTGCGGGTTGTGGGCGGCGTCGAGCAGCACGGGCGGGGCGGTGCGCACGAGCTCGAGGCGGCCGGGCGAGGACGCGGCGCCGAGCCCGGCGGCCACGAGCTCGTGGTTCAGCGGCTTCTCGCCGCCCCCGAGCAGGGCCTCGACGGCGGCCACGGCCACCGCGGCGTTCTGCGCCTGGTGGGCGCCGAACAGCGGCAGCATGAGGTCCTCGTAGCGCGCGGCGAGACCCTGCAGGGTGATCACCTGCCCGCCCACGGCGGTGGTGCGCTGCTCGACCCCGAACTCCACTGCCTCGAACCGGAACGGGACGGAGAGCTCCGTGGCGCGTTCGAGCAGCACCTGCGCGGCGCCGGGTTGCTGCGCGGCGCTCACCAGGAACCCACCGGGCTTCACGATCCCGGACTTCTCCCCGGCGATCTCCTCGACGGTCTCGCCGAGCATCCCGGTGTGGTCGAGGTCGATCGGCGTCACCACGGACACCGCGGCGTCCGCCACGTTGGTGGCGTCCCACGAGCCGCCGATGCCCACCTCCAGGACCATCACGTCCACGGGCTCGTCCGCGAAGACCGCGAACGCGAGCACCGTGAGGGTCTCGAAGTAGGTCAGCCGGGGGGCGCCGTCCGCCTCCAGGTGACGGTCCACGAGGTCCAGGTACGGGGCGATCTCGCCGTAGATCCGCACGAAGGTCTCGTCGGAGACGGGTTCGCCGTCGATGCTGATCCGCTCGGTCACGCGCTCCAGGTGCGGGCTCGTGTAGCGGCCCACGCGCAGGTCGTGGGCCAGCAGCAGGGACTCGATCAGCCGTGCGGTGGAGGTCTTGCCGTTGGTGCCGGTCACGTGCACCACGGGGGCGCTGCGGTGCGGGTCCCCGAGGGCCTCCACGGCCAGCTGCACCGCGTCCAGGCGCGGCGCCATGCGGTCCTCCGGCGCGCGGGAGAGCAGGTGCTGGTAGATGTCCTCCACGGACGCGAAGTTCTCGTGCTCGCTCGCCGCGCTCATGCGGACACCACCTCCACGCTCACGCTCAGGTCCGTTGCGGGGACCAGCTCCAGCTCCTCGGACAGGGTCTCCCCCGCCACGAGCTCGCGGTTGGCCTCCACGGCCGCCACGGTGGTGGCGTCCGCGGCCACGCGGGTGCGGATACGGTCGGAGACGTTCAGCGCGGCGTCCTTGCGGGCCTGCTGGATGGCACGCACGACGTCGCGCGCGACGCCCTCCGCGCGCAGCTCGTCCGTGAGCCCTGTGTCCAGCACCAGGAAACCGCCGCCCGGCAGCACGGTGACGGCGCGCGCGGAGCTCGCCGCAGCGTCGTCGACCACGGTGACGAGCTCGTACTCGCCCTCCTGGAGCTCGACCCCGCCGGCGACGACGCCGCCCTCCTCGCTCACGGACCAGTCACCCGTCTTCGTGGCCCTGATGACCTGCTGCACCTGCTTGCCCAGGCGTGGGCCCGCCGCGCGGGCGTTGACCTTCAGCTCCTGGGAGATGCCGTAATCGGCCGCAGAGACCTCATCCGCGTCCTCGAGGGTCACGGAGCGCAGGTTGAGCTCGTCCGCGACGATCTCCTGGAACGTGCCTTCCAGGGCATGGGCACCGGGAACCGCGACCGTCATGCCTGCGAGCGGCTGGCGCACGCGCAGGCTGCTGGCCTTGCGCAACCCGGAGCCCGCCGAGCTGATGGCGCGCGTGCGGTCCATGACCGTGACCAGGTCCTCGTCCCGCGGGAACAGGGACGCGTCCGGCCAGTCGGTCAGGTGCACGGAGCGCCCGCCCGTGAGACCGCGCCAGATCTCCTCGCTGATCAGCGGCAGCAGGGGCGCGCTCACGCGGCAGACCGTCTCCAGGCACGTGTACAGCACGTCGAACGCCTCCGTGTCCTCCTCGAAGAACCGCTCACGGGAACGGCGCACGTACCAGTTGGTGAGGGTGTCCATGTAGCTGCGCAGCCGCTCGGCGGCCGCCCAGATGTCGTACTCGTCGAACAGCCGCTTGGTGTCGGTGACCAGCGCACCGGTCTCGGCCAGGATGTAGCGGTCCATCACGTGCTCGGCGTCGTAACGCAGCTGGGCGTCGTAGCCCGCTCCCCCGTGCGCGGCGTTCGTGTAGAGACCGAAGAAGTGGTAGACGTTCCACAGGGGCAGCAGCATCTGTCGCACGCCGTCGCGGATGCCCTGCTCGGTCACCACCAGGTTGCCACCGCGCAGGATGGGCGAGGACATCAGGAACCAGCGCATGGCGTCCGAGCCGTCCCGGTCCAGGACCTCGTTGACGTCCGGGTAGTTGCGCAGGGACTTGGACATCTTCTGCCCGTCCGAGCCCAGCACGATGCCGTGGGAGATCACGTTGCGGAACGCCGGGCGGTCGAACAGCGCCGTGGCCAGGATGTGCAGCGTGTAGAACCAGCCGCGGGTCTGGCCGATGTACTCCACGATGAAGTCACCGGGGTTGTGCGTCTCGAACCACTCGCGGTTCTCCATGGGGTAGTGCACCTGGGCGTAGGGCATGGACCCGGAGTCGAACCACACGTCCAGCACCTCGGGCACCCGGCGCATCACGGACTGCCCCGTGGGGTCGTCCGGGTTGGGGCGCGTGAGGTCGTCGATCCACGGCCGGTGCAGGTCCACCTCGCCGGAGGCGTTGCGCGGCAGTCGGCCGAAGTCCCGCTCGATCTCCGCGAGCGAGCCGTAGACGTCCCGGCGCGGGTGGTTGGGGTCGCTGGACTCCCACACGGGGATGGGCGAGCCCCAGTAGCGGTTGCGCGAGATCGACCAGTCGCGGGCGTTCTCGAGCCACTTGCCGAACTGGCCGTCCTTGACGTTGCCCGGGATCCAGTTGATCTCCTGGTTCAGCTCGACCATGCGGTCCTTGAACGCGGTGACGCTCACGAACCACGAGGACACCGCCCGGTAGATCAACGGGTTCCGGCAGCGCCAGCAGTGCGGGTAGGAGTGCTCGTAGGAGGCCTCACGCACCAGCACGCCGCGCTCACGCAGGTCGCGCACCACGGTGCGGGTTACCTCCTTGTCGAACACGTTCAGCCCCGCGAGCGCGGCCAGCGGAGCGCCCTCGGCCAGCGAGTCGTCCGCGAAGAACGGGTGGAACCGGCCGCTCTCGTCCACGGTGAGCACCACCGGGATGTCGTGCTCGGCGCACGTCCACTGGTCGTCCTCGCCGTAGGCCGGGGCCTGGTGCACGATGCCCGTGCCGTCCGTCGTCGTCACGTAGTCCGCCACGAGGATCTGCCACGCATGCTCGGTGCCGAAGCGCTCAGCGTCGGTGAAGTAGTCCCACAGCGGGGCGTAGCGGATGCCCGCGAGCTGCTCACCCGTGTAGTGCGCCGTGACCGCGTCCCGCACGGCGGCGGCCGGGTCCTCGGCGTCGCCGTAGCCCAGGTCCTTCGCGTAGCCGGGTGCCAGCTCCGCGGCCACGAGGAAGCGGCGGCCCGCCAGCTCCCCCGCACCGGGCACCAGTGCGTAGTCGACTGCGGGCCCGACGGCGAGCGCCTCGTTGGTGGGCAGGGTCCAGGGGGTGGTGGTCCAGGCGATGGCCTCGGCGCCGGCGAGCTCCGCGGCCACGGCGGGCTCCGCGGCCCAGGAGGTGTCGGCCGAGAGCCGGAACGCCACGGTCAGGGAGGTGTCCTGGCGCATCTTGTAGACGTCGTCGTCCATGCGCAGCTCGTGGTTGGACAGCGGCGTCTCGTCCTTCCAGCAGTACGGCAGCACGCGGTAGCCGGAGTAGACGAGGCCCTTGTCGTCGAGGGCCTTGAACGCGCTGATCACGGACTCCATGTAGTCCGGGTTCAGCGTCTTGTAGTCGTTCTCGAAGTCCACCCAGCGGGCCTGGCGGGTCACGTAGTCCTGCCACTCGGTGGCGTAGGTGAGCACGGAGGAGCGGCAGGCGTCGTTGAACTTGTCGATGCCCATCGACTCGATCTCCTGCTTGTCGGTCATCCCCAGCTGCTTCATGGCCTCCAGCTCGGCGGGCAGACCGTGGGTGTCCCAGCCGAAGCGGCGCTCCACGCGGCGGCCCTGCTGGGTCTGGTAGCGGGCCACGAGGTCCTTGACGTAGCCGGTGAGCAGGTGGCCGTAGTGGGGCAGGCCGTTGGCGAAGGGAGGGCCGTCGTAGAAGACGAACTCGTTGGAGCCGTCCTCGCCGCGCTCGCGCTGGTCGATGCTGGCCTGGAAGGTGTGATCCAGCTTCCAGTACTCGAGCACCCGCTCCTCGATGAGCGGAAGCCGCGGTGCGGGCGGCACACCCTGAGCGGCGGGGTCGGTGCTCGCCTTGGGATACACGAAAGAGTCGGACACGGTGCTCCATCCTGAGATGACAACGGTTTCAGGATGCGAGGACGCCCGGGCGCACGGGGCGCCGGTGGCGCGGTACCACCTCGCTTGTCCGCCGCCTCGCCGGCTGCTGCCGACGACGCCGCGGGCCGCTCGTTGAGGGCTGTCACGTGCCCGGGACGTCCGGTTCTACTGGGGCCGCTGGCGGCCGGTTCTTCCGGAGGGGCTCCCCGGTGATGGCCGGATCAGCGCCCGCGCGCACGAGGCGCGCCCGTCCATGATAGCGCGCCGGACGGCGTCGTCCTCCCCCGGCATCCGTGACGTACGGCGCTCGGGGCGTGACCGGCGCCAGGGGCGCTGTCCCGGCTCGTGATGGCCCCGGGGCTCCCTGCGCCGTCGGCGTGGTCGACGCGCCCGGGATCTCACCCCGCGGGCTGGAACTGCACGCGGCCCTCCTGCACCCGCACGGGATACACGGGCAGCGTCCAGTCCCCGCCGGCCACGCACTGCCCGGTGGCGAGGTCGTAGGTCTCCTTGTAGAGCGGTGAGGCCACCGTGTGCTGCTCGCCGTGGCGGCCCACGATGCCGCGGGCGATCACGAGCGCACCGGAGCGCGGGTCCCGGTGGTCGGTGACGAACACGCGGTCGTCGTTGGTGCGGAACACCGCGTACTCGTGCCCGGCCACGATCGCGGCCTCGCCCCAGTTGACCTCCAGGTCCTCGAACGCGCACACGTCCACCCAGCCTTCCGCGTCCGGGGCGGACGGCCGCCGCGCCCCCTCGCCGTGGGCGGCCGGAGACCCCTGCGTGGTGCCCTGCGACGTCGTGCTGTCCATGGAAAACCTCCCACCGCGCCGCGCGGGCGCCCAGATAATTCGCATTCTCGGCGCTAATCTAGCAGTGTCGCGTCCGTCACGGACGCGGGACGCCAGCCGGACCCCGGAAGGACACCCCATGACAACGCTCTCCGATCGACCCGCGGCCGAGAGGCCCCGGTCCGTCCTCGTCCTCGGTGGAGGCCCCGCCGCGTTCCGCCTGGTCCGCGCACTCACGGAACGGGCGGAGGAGCCGCTGAGCATCACCGTGCTCGCGGAGGAGCCCTACACGCCCTACGACCGCGTGGCGCTGGAGCAGCTCTTCGACGACCCGGAGCGGGACCTCACCCTGGGCGATGGCTCCCTGTGGTCCCGGCCGGAGGTTCACCTGCTCACGGAGACCCGCGCCGTGGCCCTGGACCGCGAGCGCCGGGTGGTCACCGACCAGCGGGGCGAGGAGCACCCCTACGACGACGTCGTGCTCGCCACCGGCTCGCGCGCGGCCGTGATCCCCATTCCCGGCTCGGACCACACCCACGTGTTCCGCGGGGTGGACGACGTCCGCGGCATGGTCGACGAGGTCGCGGAGCTCACCGCGCGGCTGGGGCGCAGGCCCCGGGCCGTCGTGGTGGGCGGCGGACTGCTCGGGCTGGAGGCCGCCCAGGGGCTGCAGCACGTGGGCGCGGACCCCACCATCCTGGATGTGGCCTCGTGGCTGCTGTCCATCGAACTGGACCAGGCCGGCGGGCACATGGTCAACGACCTCATCCGGGCCACGGGGATCGGCGTGCAGTGCGGCGCGTTCATCTCCTCCGTGAACCTGGACGCCTCCGGCTCCGTGGTCTCGGTGTCCCTGGCCGAGTCCCTCGGGGACGAGTCCCAGGTGCACACGATCGACGCGGACCTCGTGGTGATGGCCGCGGGCATCCGCCCCAACGACGACCTCGCGAAGAACGCGAACCTGCCCGTGGGCCCGCGCGGCGGCGTCGTGGTGGACGAGGGCTGCCGCACCGCGGACCCGCACGTGTGGTCCATCGGGGAGGTCGCCCACATCCTCGGGCGCACGTGGGGACTCGTGGCGCCGGCGAACGCCATGGCCGAGGCCACGGCCGTGAACCTGCTCGGCGGGGACAGCGCCGTCGCGGACTTCGACGTGGCCACCAAGCTGAAGTTCTCCGGCGTGGACGTCGCCGGCTTCGGCGACCGGCTGGGCAAGACCCCGGACTGCCTCGAGGTCGTCTACGCGGACCCGGCGCGCGGGATCTACCAGAAGATCGTGGTTGCCCAGGACGCCCGCACCCTGCTGGGCGGGGTGTTCGTGGGCGACACCGCACCCTTCGACTCGCTGCGCCCCCTGCTGGGCCGCGAGCTGCCCGCCGAACCGGGCGTGTACCTCTCCGCCGCCGGCGGGGACGGGCCCGGGGACATCGACCTGCCCGACGACGCCGTGCTGTGCTCGTGCAACAACGTGGACTTCGGCACGGTGCGCTCCGCGATCGACGCCGGCAACCGGGACGTCGCCTCGCTGAAGGCCTGCACGAGCGCCGGAACCCAGTGCGGCTCGTGCGTGCCCATGCTGGAGAAGACCCTCAAGCAGCGCATGAAGGCCCTCGGGCTCTCGGTCTCCAAGGCCCTGTGCGAGCACTTCGAGCTCTCCCGGCCCGAGCTCTACGAGGCCGTGCGCAGCACCGGACTGGAGGACTTCGAGTCCGTGCTCGCCCGCTTCGGCACCGGCGAGGACGGCTGCGCGGTGTGCAAGCCCACCGTGGCCTCCATCCTCCACTCCCAGGTCCACGCGTACTCGCTGGACGGCGGGCGCGGCACCCTGCAGGACACCAACGACCGCAACATGGCCAACATGCAGAAGGACGGCACCTACTCGGTCATCCCCCGCATCCCCGGCGGGGAGATCACCCCGCGCAAGCTCGCCGTGCTCGCCGCCGTGGGCGAGAAGTACGGGCTCTACACCAAGATCACCGGAGCGCAGCGGATCGGACTCTACGGCGCCCGCCTGGAGCAGCTGCCCCGGATCTGGCAGGAGCTCGTGGACGCCGGCTTCGAGTCCGGCTCCGCCTACGGCAAGGCCCTGCGCAACGTGAAGTCCTGCATCGGCAACTCGTGGTGCCGCTTCGGCGTGCAGGACTCCGTGGCGCTCGCCGTGGACATGGAGAACCGCTACCGCGGGCTGCGCTCGCCCCACAAGTTCAAGTTCGGCGTGTCCGGGTGCAGCCGCGAGTGCGCGGAGGCCCAGGGCAAGGACGTGGGCGTGATCGCCACGACCCACGGCTGGAACCTGTTCCTGGGCGGCAACGGCGGCTCCAACCCCGCGCACGGGCGGCTGCTCGCCAAGGACCTCACGCGCGAGGAGGTCTTCCGCTACGTGGACCGCTACCTCATGTACTACATCCGCACCGCGGACCGGCTGCAGCGCACCGCCCGCTGGTTCGAGGAGCTGGACGAGACCTACGGGGACGGCACCCAGCACGTGCGCAGCGTGATCGTGGACGACTCGCTCGGCATCTGCGCGGACCTCGAGGCCGAGGTGGAGCGGCACCTGGAGGCGTACGAGGACGAGTGGGCCGCCACCCTCGCGGACCCGCAGCGCATGCGCCGCTTCCGGGCCTTCATCAACGAGCCCGAGGGCGATCCCGCGGACCTGGACGCGCGCATGTACGTGCTCGAACGCGACCAGATCCGCCCCGCCACCCCGCAGGAGGTGGACGAGTCCGAGGCCGGGAACGGGCACCGCGTGCTCGTCTCCGGGGCGAAGATCCCCGTGGGCCAGCCGTGAGCGGGCGTTCTCCGAGCAACTGCGCCTGAGGCTGCCCCTGACCCGCGGTCCTCTGAGCAGTCTCTCCTGAGCGGAAGGGCCCGGGGCCAGTTCGCTGGGAACATTACCTGGGGACGGCAGCACCGGGAGCCCTCACGGGCTCCCGGCTGGGGTCCTCAGCGTTCCCCGGCGGCGTCGTCCTCCCCCAGCGCGGCCACCCGGCCGACCAGGATGACGGCGGGCGCCCGCACCCCCCGCTGCTCCGCGGTGGCGGCAATGCTCGCCAGGTCCCCCACGGTGCACCGCTGCTCGGGGGTCCACCCCCGCTCGACCACCGCCACGGGGGTCTCCGGCGGGTAGCCTGCGGCCACGAGTGTCTCGCAGTGCCGGGCCAGGCCGCGCACGCCCATCATGAGGATGAGGGTGTGGCCGTCCCGGTAGGGCACGTGGTGCAGCTCCTCGTGCGCGGTGATGACCGTGAATCCGTGGGCCAGGTCCCGGTGCGTCACGGGGATCCCGGCCGCCGCGGGCACGGAGATGGCCGAGGTCACCCCGGGTACCACCTCGGTCCGGATGCTGTGGGCGTGGCAGTACTCGACCTCTTCGCCCCCGCGGCCGAACACGAACGGGTCCCCGCCCTTCAGCCGCACGACACGGTGCCCGAGCCGCGCCTCCGCAACGAGGGTCTCGTTGATCCGGTCCTGGGTGACCTTGTGGTACCCGGCGCGCTTGCCCACGTCCACGATCCGCGCGTGGTCGGAGAGCTCCGGAAGCAGAGACGTGGGCCCCAGCCGGTCTGCGACCACGACGTCCGCGCCGGCCAGCAGCCGACGGCCGCGCAGCGTGAGCAGGCCGGGGTCGCCGGGCCCGCCACCCACCAGGGCCACGGTGCCCGGGGCCTGCGCGCCCGGTTCGCGCTCCACGCCGTCCTCGGACGCGCGGTGCGCGCCCACGGGGATCTCACCGCTCTCCAGGCGCGCGGCCATCCACGCCGCGACCCGCTTGGCGCGCACCGGGTCGCGCGTGGCATTGACGGCCACCGTCACACCGTGGGCGCGCGCGGTGGCCGGAACCCAGGCAGCGGAGTGCGCGGCGTCGCCGCCCTTGACGCAGAAGACACGACGCCGCTCTGCCTCCCGCGCCACGAGGTCCTGGAGGTCCGGGGAGTCCGTGTGGGCGAGCACGAGCCACGCGCCGTCGAGGTCCTCCGGGGCGAAACCGCGCTCGTGCCAGGTCAGCTCCCCCGCGGTGGCCAGCTCACGCAGGTCACCCGTCACGCGCGGAGCCACGAGGTCGACGACGGCGCCCTCGGCCAGCAGGCCCGGCACCCGCCGCGCCGCGACGGGACCGCCGCCGACCACCAGGACACGGCGTCCGGACAGGTTCAGGCCCAGGGGGTAGGTCATGGCCGGCGGAGCTCCTCGGGCGGGCGGCCCGGGTGAGAGGCCGTCCTCGTGCGGTGGTCCGGGCCCGGGGGCGCGGCGATTGCAGCGAGTGGTCGCCACGGCGGAGCCGACACACCGGGGCACGGTGGGATCTCCGCCATGCTACGCACAGCACCGTCCGCGCCCGCCCGACCCGTCACATACGCGTCACGCGTGTCCCGTCACTCTGTGGCGGCGCCGAGGCGCCAGTACCCCATGAACGAGACGTCGCTGCGGGACACCCCCGCGCTCACGCACATCCGGCGCAGCGACTTCACGCCCGAGGATTCCGCAGCGAGGAACCAGTACGTGCCCCGGCCCTGCGTGCTCGCCGTGTTCCACACGAACTCCGGTTCCTCGGTCGTGGTCCCGGGTGCGCTCGCGGTCCCGGGCTCCGCGCGCCTCCAGCCCCGCCTCGAGCGTTCGCAGAGCCGGGCCCACAGCCACAGCTCCAGTGCCAGGTTGCGTGCCCGGTGCTCCCGGGGCAGCCACGTCCAGGACAGCTCGGTGCCGCCCGCGAGCCGCACACGCAGCGCACGGTCCCCCGGGGACGACTCCGCCCGCTCCAGTGCGCGCGGTCCGGCAGCCCGCGCGGCGTCACCACCCGTGGGAACTTCCACGGCCACCTCCAGCCGTCGAGGCGGCGCGCAGCTCGTGCCGTCCGCCTGCACCCGCACCCCCCGGTCGAGGCCGTCCACGATCGCCGCCACGGCCGGCAGCGCCGTCTCGTCTCCGGCGAGCACGACGTCCTGCCCGGCGGCCCGGTGCTCGTCCCACGCGGCCCACCAGGCGGCGTCGCCCGCGGGAACCAGCAGCTGGACGTCCTCGCCCTCCCGCGCGGACTCGCCCCACGCGGCCCCGGGGCCCATGCCGTGCTCGGGGTCCCCGTGGAGCACCACGTCGATCGCGAGCTCGGGGACCTCCCGCCCGGCGATGTCCACGGTGGTGGCGTCTCGCACCGTGTAGGTGCGGATCCAGCCGCTCTGCTCGGGCGGCGCGGCCATGAACTCACGGCGCCAACGGGCCACGTCCGAGACGTCCACGTCCAGAAGCTGCCCGCGCCGCGGCGGGACCAGCACTTTGAGGTAGGCGTCGGCGCGTGGACCTGGGCCCTGCTCACCCCACGGCATCGTCCACAGCTGCTCACCCGCCACGCGCACCCGCACAAGGTGCTCGCTCAACCGCTCGGTACCCGTGACCCGTGCGCTCACGCATGTCAGCTGCGTCACGACCGCGCACCTTCCGCTGGGGCGTCCGCGCGCCCGGTGGACAGCGGGATCACCACACGGGCCCCGGTGACCTCGTCGTGCAGCACGCGCGCCCGCATGTCGAACACGGAGCTCACGGTCTCGTCCGTCATGACCTCGTGGGCGGGTCCGCGGGCGGCCACGCCGCCGTCCTTCACGGCCACGAGGACGTCCGCGTACCGGGCGGCCAGCGAGAGCTCGTGCAGCACCATGACCAGTGTGATGCCGCGGGTCCGCTGCAGCTGGCCCAGAATGTCCAGAATCTCCACCTGGCGGGCGATGTCCAGGTAGGTGGTGGGCTCGTCGAGCAGCAGCACGTCCGTCTGCTGCGCGAGGGCCAGCGCGATCCACACGCGCTGGCGCTGCCCGCCGGACAGTGCGGTGACCTGCCGGTCCACCAGCCCGGCCAGCCCGGTGAGGTCGATGGCCTCGGCCACCGCGGCGTCGTCCTCGGCGCGCCAGCGCCCGAAGGCTCCGCGGTGGGGGTGGCGTCCGCGGGAGACCAGCTCCTGGACGGTCACGCCCTCGGGCGCCAGCGGGTCCTGCGGCAGAAACCCTACGGTGCGCGCGAAGCGTCGGCGGTGCCACGCGCTCACGTCCTCCCCGCCCACGAGCACCTGTCCGGAGTCCGCGGTGAGCTGCCGGGCGCACGTGCGCAGCAGCGTGGACTTGCCGCAGCCGTTGGCGCCGACCAGCGCGCTCACGCGCCCCGCGGGGAACGAGACGCTCACGTCCCGCAGGATCGGCGCGCCGCCGTAGCCGACGCTCAGCCCACGCACCTCGAGCGACGACGCCACGCGCTGCCGGTCCCCGGTCGCGTCCACCTGTTCCTGGAGAGCACTCATGCCTCCCCCTTTCCTCGACCGATCAGCAGCCACAGCAGCACGGGCGCGCCCGCGGCGGCCGTGACGACACCCACGGGCAGTGCCAGGGTGGGGATGGCCTCGGCCGCCACGTAGTCCGAGACCACCATGAGCAGTGCACCCACCAGTGCGGCGTGGTGGGCCCTGCCCTCACCACCGCCGAGCCCGCGCGCGACGGGCGCGGCCATGAAGGACACGAACGCCACCGGGCCGACCGTGGCTGCGGCAACGGCCACCAGGGCCACGGCCAGGCCCAGCGCGGCGAGACGCACCCGCGGCACCCGAACGCCCAGCCCGGCCGCGAGCGCGTCGCCCGTTCCGAGGGCGTCCACGGCGGGGACCAGCAGTGCGCACAGGGGCAGCAGCACGAGCAGGGTGAGCACCATCCGGGCGATGTCCTGCCATGATGCGGCGGCAAGCGAGCCGGTGAGCCACTGCATGGCGTCCTGCGCTGCGTAGATGTCCGCGCGGGTGAGCACGGCGTTGATCGCCGCACTCGTGAGCGCGCCCCCCGTCACGCCCGTGAGCACGAGCCTGCCGATGTTCGCGCGCGTCCCCCCGGCGGCCAGGACGACGGCGGCCATGAGGCCGAAACCGCCGG
The DNA here is from genome assembly GCF_039532055.1 of Kocuria salsicia. Taxonomy (NCBI): domain Bacteria; kingdom Bacillati; phylum Actinomycetota; class Actinomycetes; order Micrococcales; family Micrococcaceae; genus Kocuria; species Kocuria salsicia. Next base: position 521,655 of record NZ_BAAARF010000003.1, read on the forward strand.
CGAGCGCGCTGAGCGTGACCGCGGCGCCGGAGAGCCCGCCCACGGTGATGGCGAGGACGGCGCCGAGGCCGGCTCCGGAGGAGACGCCCATGATGTCCGGGGAGGCCAGGGGGTTGCGCAGCACCCGCTGGAAGAGGTGGCCCGCGAGGCCGAAGGCGATTCCCGTGAGGATGCCCAGCGCGGTGCGGGGAAGGGTGATCTGCCAGACGATGTAGTCCGCGGGCCCGGTGTAGTCGTGGGCCAGCACGGCGAGCAGGTCCGGCACCGCCACCACGTATTTGCCCAGGGCGATCCGCGCAAAGCTGGCGACCAGGAGGGCGGCGAGCAGTCCGGTGGTCACCCGGCGGGTGCGGCGTCGGGTGCGGGAACGGGAGGCGCGCACGGCGGTGACGGTCTCGGAGCGCTGCGGTGGGTGTGCGGTCAGGGTGCTCACCAGGTCACCGCCTTCCCGCGCAGCACGGCCACGAGGGCCGGGGCGCCGAGCACGACGAGGGCGATGCCCACCTGGATCTCGCGGTCCGGGACGAGCACGCGCGCCACGACGTCGGCGAGCAGCACGATGCTGGGCCCGGCGAGCAGGCACGCCGGAACCACGCGGCGGTAGGACACCCCGGTGAGGACGCGCACCGCGTGGGGCACCAGCAGCCCGCAGAACACGAGCGGTCCCACCAGTGCGGTGGACGTGCCGGCCAGCAGCACCACGGCCAGTCCGGCCAGCGTACGGGTGAGAGCCGGGTGCGTGCCCAGGCCGCGCCCGAGGGCGTCGCCCAGGGTCAGGGTGTCCAGCGAGCGCGCGACGGCCCACCCCAGCAGCAGGCCCACCAGGACCACCGGGGTGGCGAGCAGCAGGAACGAGCCGTCCGGGCGGGTGAGCTCCCCCACCTGCCAGCGGCGGAACGTGTCGAAGGTGGCCTGGTGGCTCAGCAGCACGGAGCTGGTGAGCGCGGTCAGTCCGGCGGAGACGGCGGCGCCCGTGAGTGCCAGGGTCACGGGGCGGGCCCCGCCCCGTGCGGCGGAGGACAGGGCGTAGACGGCGGCCATCGCGACCGCGGATCCGAGGGCCGCGAGCCAGAGCTGGTCCACCGTGGCGGTGAGTCCCAGGAAGGCACCGCCCGTGACCACAGCGAACGCCGCGCCTGCGGTGAGGCCCAGGATTCCCGGGTCGCCCAGGGGGTTGCGTGTGGCGCCCTGCAGCAGCGCGCCGGCCACGGACAGCGCGGCGCCCGTGAGGACCCCGGCCGCCGTGCGCCACACGCGGGTCTGGACCACCGCACCGTCGATGGCGGCGACTGCCGGGACGTTCTCCGGGTCCCCGAAGAGCACCTGCGGCACCGTGCGCCATGTGGCGTCCAGGGAGATGGGACGCGCGCCCCACGAGATGGAGAGCACCACCGCCGCGGCCAGCACCACGAGCAGGACCAGCCACAGGACGGGCCCGCGCGCCGTCCTGGGTGCGCGGGTGGAGCCCCGGGTCTCGGGGCCGGCAGCGGTGGTGCTCAGGCTCACGGAGGTCAGGCCCCCAGGGCGTTCTTGAGTGCCGGGACGTGCGCGTCCAGGGCGTGCGGCATGGACAGCGGCGAGGACGAGTACCCGGAGAGCACGTCCGGCTTGGACGTGAGGAACAGCCCGTGGCCGTCCTTGATCGCGGGGATCGTCTTGAGCACGGAGTCCGTGCGGAACTTCTCCGCCTGGGCGTCGTCCTCCGCGGCCGCCACGAAGAGGTCGCTCTGCAGCTCGTCAGCGCGCTCCTTGGGCCACTCGCGCCAGAACTCGTCCCCGGGGATGTTCTCGGTGACCACCGGGGCCAGGCTCAGGCCCAGCGAGGTGAGGAAGCGGGGCCGCCCGTCCGTGGGGCCGTAGAAGCCCAGGCTCTGGGTGACGTCCCCGTAGATGAAGGTCTTGCCCTTGGCGTCCCCGAGGTCCTCCGAGCGCTTGCTGATGAGCTCCTCGGTCTGCGAGACGAGGTCGTCACCGGCCTGGGAGCGGCCCAGGGCCTTGGCGGTGAGCTTCTGCATGTCCTGCCACGAGTTCACCCACGGGCCCGTGGGGTAGGCCACCACGGGGGCGATCTCGGTGAGGCGCGTGTACTCGTCCTGGGTCACCCCGGAGTTCACGGCGATGATCAGGTCCGGGCTCAGCTGCGCGATCTCGGTGAAGTTCACGCCGTCCGACTCGTCGATGGTCGTGGGGCTCTGCCCGCCCAGCTCGGTCACCTTGGCGTCGAACCAGTCCGTGGAGCCCTTGTCGTTGCCGCCCCACGAGACCTTGGTCATCCCCACGGGGACCACGCCGAGGGCCGCCACGAAGTCCTGGGTGTTGCTCGCGCCCACGCACACGACGCGCTCGGGGGCCTTCTCCACGGTGGTGCTGCCGAGCTTGTGCTCGACCGTCACGGGGAACGCGTCGGTGGGCGTGGACGAGGCGGTCGCCCCCGGGGTCGCGGCGCCATCGCCTCCGCGGGATCCGGTGGAGCACGCGGCGAGGCCCACGATGGAGGCCAGGGCCAGGCCGGAGCCGAGGACGGCGCGGCGGCTGAGCTGGTGACGGGGCTGGGGCAGGTCGCGGGGCATGGGCTCTCCTGGAGCAAAGAATTTGATAAGGCTCGCCTAACCTAATTCCTCGTCCCGGCGCTGGCAAGCGGAGACCGCCCCGTGCTCCAGAGGTTCCCCGCCGCCACGCGGGGCCACGCTCAACTGGTGGTGCGGATCACCTTGTGCGGTGCCGCCTGGGCCACGGGCTTGAGGGTGAGGGTGTCGATGTCCACGTGGTGCGGCAGCTCCACCGCGAACGCGCAGACCTCAGCCACGTCCCGGCCCGTGAGCGGCTTCTCGACACCCTCGTAGACCTTGTCCGCACCCTCGGCGTCCCCGTCCAGGCGGCGCAGCGAGAACTCCGGGGTGTGCACCATCCCGGGCGCGATCTCGACCACGCGCACGTTGTGCTCCGCCTCCTCCAGCCGCAGCGCCTCGGTCATGGCGCGCTCCGCGTACTTCGCGGCGTTGTACCCGGAGCCGCCCTCGTAGGCGCGCATGGCGGCGAGCGAGGTCAGGTTCAGCACCGTGCCCTCCCCGTTGGCCCGCAGCGCGGGCAGGAACGCGCGGGTCACCCGAAGCGTGCCGAGCACGTTGACCTCGTACATCCACTGCCAGCGGTCCACGTCCGCGTCCGCCACGGAGTCCGTGCCGCGCGCCCCGCCCGAGATGTTGAGCTGGGCGTCCACCGTGCCGGCCTCGCCCAGCACGCGGTCCCGCAGGGCGTCCACCTGCGCCTGGTCGGTGATGTCCGTGGGCACGGGCACCGCTCCCGTGCGCTCGGCCAGCTCCGCGAGCCGGTCCTCGCGGCGGGCCACCGCGTAGACGGTCCACCCGCTCGCGCGCAGCCGCTCCACGGTGGCCTCTCCGATTCCCGTGGAGGCCCCGGAGACCACGGCCACCTTGCCGTCGCCGAGCCGGGCGGGGGCGGGATACGTCGATTCCGTGCTGTTCGTCATGCCCCCGATTCTACCGACGACGCCGCCCGCACCCGGCCCCGTAGGACCGCAACCGTGCGCCGCGCACCGGCGCGGGCGGCGTCGTCGCCCCCTCTGGACGGGCCCGGGCCCCGGGCTCCCGTGAGAGACTGGGAGGCATGGCACAAGAGACGACGGGTACAGACACGCCCACGCACACCGAGAGCACAACCCCCGCCGCAGTGGCGGTCCCGGAGAAGCCAGCCCTGGAGGGCCTGGAGGACAAGTACGCCACGCAGTGGCGCGAGAACGGGACGTACGCGTTCCGCGAGCACACCGACCGTGCGTCCGTGTACTCGATCGACACCCCCCCGCCCACGGCCTCGGGCTCCCTGCACGTGGGGCACATGTTCTCCTACACGCAGACGGACGTCATTGCCCGCTACCAGCGCATGAGCGGCAAGAACGTGTTCTACCCCCTGGGCTGGGACGACAACGGCCTGCCCACCGAGCGCCGCGTGCAGAACTACTACGGGGTGCGCTGCGAACCCGGCCGACCCTACGTCGAGGGCTACCGGCCCCCGGAGAAGCCCGCCAAGAACCAGCGCGACTGGGACGTCGTGTCCCGGCAGAACTTCATCGAGCTGTGCGAAGAGCTCGCCGTTGAGGACGAGAAGGTCTTCGAACACCTCTTCTCCACCCTCGGGCTGTCCGTGGACTGGAACCGCACCTACCGCACGATCGACGCCCACTCCCGCAGGGTCTCCCAGCTCGCGTTCCTCAAGGATCTCGAGGCCGGCAACGCCTACATGGCCGAGGCCCCCACCATGTGGGACGTCACCTTCCGCACCGCGGTGGCCCAGGCCGAGCTCGAGGACCGCGAGCGCGAGGGCGCCTACCACCGGATCTCGTTCCACCAGCACGACGGCGGGAAGGTCTTCATCGAGACCACGCGCCCCGAGCTGCTGCCCGCGTGCGTGGCCCTGGTGGCCCACCCGGACGACGAGCGCTACCAGCACCTCTTCGGCACCACGGTGCGCTCGCCGCTGTTCGACGTGGAGGTCGAGGTCCGCGCCCACCCGCTCGCGAAGCCGGACAAGGGTTCGGGCATCGCCATGATCTGCACCTTCGGCGACCTCACGGACGTCACCTGGTGGCGTGAGCTGAACCTGCCCACGCGCGCCCTGATCGGCCGTGACGGCCGCTTCACCGCCGAGCAGCCCGAGTGGATCGCGGACGGCGCCCCGGCCGAGCACTACGCCGAGGTGGCCGGCAAGACCGTGTTCTCCGCGCAGAAGGCCGTGGTGGAGATGCTCGCCGCCTCGGGAGATCTCGAGGGCGAGCCGAAGAAGATCATGCACCCGGTGAACTTCTACGAGAAGGGCGACAAGCCCCTCGAGGTGGTCACCTCCCGCCAGTGGTACATCCGCAACGGCGGGCGGGACCCCGAGCGGCGCGAGGACCTGATCCAGCGCGGCCGCGAGATGGCCTGGCACCCCTCGTTCATGCGCTCTCGCTATGAGAACTGGATCGAGGGTCTGAACGGGGACTGGCTGATCTCCCGCCAGCGCTTCTTCGGCGTGCCCTTCCCCGTCTGGTACCCGCTGGACGCCTCCGGTGAGCCGGACTACGAGCACCCCGTGCTGCCGTCCCACGAGCAGCTGCCGGTGGATCCCGCGACGGACACCGCTCCCGGCTACACCGAGGAGCAGCGCGACCAGCCGGGCGGGTTCATGGCGGACCCTGACGTGCTGGACACCTGGGCCACCTCCTCCCTGACCCCGCAGATCGCCACAGGATGGGGCGTGGACGAGGAGCTGCACGCCAAGACGTTCCCCATGGACCTGCGACCCCAGGGCCACGACATCATCCGCACCTGGCTGTTCTCCACCGTGGTGCGCGCGGAGACGCTGGCCGGGACCGTGCCGTGGACCAACACGGCGCTGTCCGGGTGGATCCTGGACCCGGACCGCAAGAAGATGTCCAAGTCCAAGGGCAACGTGGTGGTCCCCAACGACGTCCTCGAGAAGTACGGAGCGGACGCCGTTCGCTACTGGGCCGCCTCGGCCCGCCTGGGCGCGGACACCGCGTACGACGAGGGGCAGATGAAGATCGGGCGCCGCCTGGCCATCAAGCTGCTCAACGCCTCCAAGTTCGTGCTCGCGCAGGGTGTCACCGAGGCCTCCGTGCTGGGCTCGGGGACGGACGCCTCGGTGGTCGGCAACGACCTGGACCGTGCCCTGCTCGCGCAGCTGGCCGACGTCGTGGAGCGTTCGACCACCGCGTTCCGCGAGTACGAGTACGCCCGCGCGCTGCAGCTGATCGAGTCCTTCTTCTGGACGTTCACGGACGACTACGTGGAGCTCGTGAAGGACCGGGCGTACGGCTCCCGCGGTGCCGAGGCCCAGGCCTCGGTGCACGCCGCGCTGGCCACCACCCTGGACACCCTGCTGCGGCTGTTCGCTCCGTTCATCCCGTTCGCCACCGAGGAGGTCTGGTCCTGGTGGCGTGCAGGTTCCGTGCACCGCGCCTCCTGGCCCGTCACGGACGGCTACGCGGGGCTCGCGCGCGACGGCGATCCCGAGGTCCTCACGGTGGTGGGCGAGGCCCTGTCCGGGCTGCGCAAGTCCAAGTCCGAGGCCAAGGTCAAGCAGCGCACCGCCGTGGAGTCAGCCACCATCTCCGCCCCGGCGGACGTCCTGGCCCGCCTGCGCGGCGGCCTGGACGACCTCAAGGCGGCCGGCAACGCCGCGGACGTCACCCTCACGGAGGCGGACGGCGAGCTGGCCGTGAGCGACGTCGTGCTGGAGCAGACCGAGCAGGCCTGATCCGCCGACGAGCGGAGTCCGTCTCGACGGACGACGCGTCGGAGAGCGCCCCGGTGACCTCGACAGGTCACCGGGGCGCTCTCAGCATGAACCACCGGCTCGTCCCCGCGCGGAGCGGGCCACCCTCCCACACCAGAAAGCTCGATCCCATGAAGAAGTCCCTCTCCCTCGCCGCCCTGGCCCTCCTCGCGCTCACCGGTTGCTCTGCCGGTCAGAACGGGACCGGCTCCTCGCAGGAGGCCTCCGACCACGGCACGTTCGAGGGCGTGACGAACTGGGAGGGCTCCGGAGACGACGGCGTGGCGTTTAGGGCCACAGCAGACGTGGCAGCCCCGGCCGGGGTCGAGGAAGCACGCACGCTCATGAAGAAGTCGGAGACGCCCCTGCACTTCCTCGCCGTGACAGTGGACAACATCCACGGCACACAACCGGTCAGTGCCAGCAGCGCCTCCTTCACCACTCCCGAGGGCGAGCTCGTCGAATACACGATGGTCGGCGACTACCTCAACGACTACGAGGCCGCCGAGAGCGAGAGCGGTGACGCCGAGAACCGGGTCATCGAAGTGCACAACGCGTTCTCCAGCGACGAGTACGAGGTGGTCGCGGGACAGAAGAAGACGGTGGTGCTCGCCTCGGAGAACGACTACCCGCACGACGTCACGCACGCCACCGTCAACGGAACGACGTCGCTCGCGCCGTCCGAGACCTCTGCCGAGACCGACAAGGCCACGGGAGCCCCCGAGCCCAGCGAGGCCGTGGGCAGCAACGACAAACTGGCCGACCTCAACGGGACCACGTTGAAGGGCAATGACATCAACTTCCGGATCTTCAGCCCCAACGCGCAGAAGGACCTCAACGCCGCAATGCCTACGCAGCTGAAGGGTGCCTGGGGCGCGCTGTGCTCCGACGCCGCCACCGAGGAGCAGCTGAAGGAGACGGGAGCCACCGCGAACGGGCACCACTGGCGACCGTTCCAGTACGCGGTGTCGGAGAGTGGCGTGGGAGCCCTCAGCGGCAACGCCGACTACAAGGAGTACGAAGCCGCCTCTCTGGCAGAGATGTCCCACGGCGGGGTCTGCGCCGTGATCCAGTCACCCGACGAGTCCGCCGCCACGGAAACCCATTTGGCGACCGTCGGCCACTACCTGGGCAACTCGACGCTGGAGAGCACTGTCGAGGTGAAGTGATTCCCGCACCACGGGACGTGGAAGAACTGCCGGTGCTCAGCAGGGCCAAGCAGCGCCGCCGCAGTACGTGTTCCAGCCCCCGTGGGTGATGATGAACGGGTGACTCCGCCCTCCGCGCCTCCCCCGTCCGGCGACTGCCGGATCCTGCGACGGACCGGCCGCATCCTGCGCCGCGCGGTGCTGGCCGGCGTCGTCGGTCTCGTGCTGCTCACGGTTGTCAGCGTGGTGGGCAACGCCGTAACCACCCCGCCCGACACCCTCGAACCCGAGGCGGGCGCGTACGCGGACGTAAGCGGCGTGGCCGTCCACTACGAGCACTGGGCCGCGACCGGGAAGCACACCTCCGCCGACCCCGCGCCCGTGGTCCTGCTCCCCGGCTTCGCGGAGTCCACGGTCGCCTTCCGTGCCACCGCACCCCTGATCGCCGCGCAGGGCCGGGACGTCTACGCGTTCGACCTCCCCGGATTCGGCTACACCCGCGGCGCGGACACCGAGGACGTGCGGTTGCAGGCGGACCTCGTCGCGGGCTCGATCCGGGCGCTGGGAATTCCCCGGCCCGTCGTCGTTGGCCACTCCCTCGGCGCGGCCGTGGCCGGGGGAACCGCGCTGTGGCATCCGGAGGACGTGGGCGGTGTGATCTTCGCGGACGGCGACGCCCAGGACCTGAACTTCGGTGACGGCACCTGGCGGGCCCGCATCGCCCGCCTGCCGTACACCACGAGCGCGTACCGGATCTTTACCCGCTTCACGTGGCTCAACCGCGCGGCCTTGGCCGGCTCGTGCGGCTCCGCGTGCACGGCGTTCCACGGTGACGACGGCGCCCGCCTCGCCCAGCAGTGGATGCGCCCGCTCATGCAGGGGGACGTGGAGCACTCCCTGCTGGGCAGCGCCGGGCGCAGCGGCATCCTGCACCTGCAGGAGGACCAGACGCGCGCGGTCACCGTTCCCCGCGCCATCATCTGGGGTGCGGAGGACACCCGATCCGGGGGCTCGCTCCAGGACACCCGGGACCGGCTCGGACACCCGGAGGAGCGGATTGTCGACGGTGCCGCGCACGACGTCATGAACGCCCAGCCCCGGGCCTTTGCCGACGCCGTCGGGGCCCTCGCGGACGGCATGGACCGGCACTGATCCCGCCTGGTTTCGACCGGAGGCGGTAACAGCACGCGTCTCCCCCCCCGGGCGCCCGAACGGCGGGATGGGTTCACCTGGAGCGGCTCGCGGGGCCGACCCGAGGACGACGCACCCCCGCCCCGGTGACCTTCTCAGGCCACCGGGGCGGGGTCTGTCACTCGCTGTGCGGGAGCGGACTCAGCTGAAGTCCGGGCCCTTCTCGCGCCCGCGCTTGAGCTCGTAGAAGCCGGGGTAGGACGCCAGCGCCAGGGCGCCGTCCCAGACCTTGCCGGCCTCCTCGCCCTTGGGCGCCGGGGTGAACACGGGACCGAAGAAGCCCACGCCGTTCACGGCGATGCACGGGGTGCCGATGTCCTGACCCGCCACGGCACGGGCCTCGTCCGTGGACGCCCGGATGGCGTCGTCGTACTCGGTGGAGTTCTTGGCCGCGGCGAGGTCTGCCGGCAGACCGACCTCTGCGAGGGACTCGGTGATGATCGCCTCGAGGTCCTGCATGCCACCGGGGTGACGACGGGAGCCCATGGCGTCGTAGAGCTTCTTGTAGTACTCGCCGCCGTGCTGCTCGGCCGCGGCCTGGATCACGCGCACGAGCCACATGGACTCGTCGTGGCCGTGGTGGTGGTTCTCGGGGTTGTCCTCGTTGAGGATGCCCAGGGAGATGATCTTCCAGTCCACGTCCACGTCCCGGATGCGCACGACCTCCTCCATCCAGCGGGAGGTCATCCACGCCCACGGGCACAGGGGGTCGAACCAGAAATCGACGTGCTGCTTCTCAGACATACTGAATCCTTTCGTGCGTTCTGCGCGGTCTCACGCGGACTTGTGACGTCGCCGCTCGGCCTCGATCATCTCGTGCGTGAAGATCTCGGGGTCCGCGATCTTCGCCACGGCGTCCTCGGTCACGAGCACAGCGGCGATGTCGTCGCGGCCCGGGAGGTCGAACATGACGGGCATGAGGATGTCCTCGAGGATCGCGCGCAGGCCGCGCGCTCCCGTGCCGCGCTCGATCGCCAACTCTGCAATGGCCTCCAGCGCCTGGGGGTCGAAGGTGAGCTCCACCCCGTCGAGCTGGAAGAGCTTGCGGTACTGCTTGACCAGGGCGTTGCGCGGCTCCGTGAGGATCCGCACCATGTCCGGCACCGAGAGCTTGGAGAGGGTGGTCACCACGGGCAGCCGCCCGATGAACTCCGGGATCAGTCCGAACTTCAGCAGGTCCTCCGGCTGCACCTGGCCCGTGAGGTCCACCTCGGAGGTGTCCTTGATGGGCGCCCCGAAGCCGATGCCCTTCTTTCCCGTGCGCTGCTGGACGATCTCCTCCAGCCCCGCGAACGCCCCGGCGACGATGAACAGCACGTTGGTGGTGTCCAGGTGCAGGAACTCCTGCTGCGGGTGCTTGCGCCCACCCTGCGGAGGAACCGAGGCGACGGTGCCCTCGAGGATCTTCAGGAGCGCCTGCTGGACCCCTTCGCCCGATACGTCGCGCGTGATCGAGGGGTTCTCCGATTTACGCGAAATCTTGTCGATCTCGTCAATGTAAATAATCCCCTGCTCCGCCTTCTTGATATCGAAATCAGCGGCCTGGATGAGTTTGAGAAGAATGTTCTCAACGTCTTCACCGACGTAACCTGCTTCCGTGAGGCTCGTGGCGTCCGCCACGGCGAACGGCACGTCCAGCTTCTTGGCGAGCGACTGCGCTAGGTATGTCTTGCCGGAGCCCGTGGGGCCCACCAGGAGGATGTTGGACTTGGCGACCTCGATCGCCTCCTCGTCCCCCTCGGAACCGGCGATCGACAGCGTGTGCCCGGAGACACCGGCCCGGATGCGCTTGTAGTGGTTGTAGACGGCCACTGCCAGGGCGCGCTTGGCGGGCTCCTGCCCGATCACGTACTCCTGCAGGTGGTCGTAGATCTGCTGCGGGCGGGGAAGCTCCGCCTGGTCCGTCTCCGTGACCTCGGTGAGTTCTTCCTCGATGATCTCGTTGCACAGCTCGATGCACTCGTCACAGATGTACACGCGCGGGCCGGCGATGAGTTTGCGCACCTGCTTCTGGCTCTTGCCGCAGAAGGAGCACTTGAGCAGGTCGACGCTCTCTCCGATGCGCGCCATGTATCAGCCTCACACTTCGTCTCGACGGATGCTGGAACCACTCTAGGCGAGCCGTTCCGGCCGCGCCCAATCCCCCACGGACGCATGACGGTCACGACGCCCCGTGACGGGTGCGCCGTGACCGTGCGGTGCGTCCTGGCCCTGGGCCTCTCAGGCCTGGGTGACCGTGGAGGGCTTGTTGATCTTGCGGGAGTCGAGCACCTGGTCGATGATCCCGTACTCCTGGGCCTCCCTGGCCGTGAGGATCTTGTCGCGCTCGATGTCGCGGTTGATCTCCTGCACGTCCTTGTTCGTGTGCAGCGCCATGGTCTCCTCGAGCCACGTGCGCATGCGCATGATCTCGTTGGCCTGGATCTCGATGTCCGAGGCCTGGCCGCCGCCCTGGCCCTCCATGGCAGGCTGGTGGATCAGCACGCGGGCGTTGGGCAGCGCGAGGCGCTTGCCCGGGGTGCCGCCGGCAAGCAGCACGGAGGCCGCGGACGCCGCCTGGCCCAGGCACACGGTCTGGATCTCCGGGCGGATGTACTGCATGGTGTCGTAGATGGCCGTCATGGCCGTGAACGAGCCGCCCGGAGAGTTGATGTACATGGTGATGTCCCGGTCCGGGTCCTGGGACTCGAGCACGAGCAGCTGCGCCATGATGTCGTCCGCGGAGGTGTCGTCCACCTGAACGCCCAGGAAGATGATGCGGTCTTCGAACAGCTTGGTGTACGGGTTCTGACGGCGGTAGCCGTACGGGGTGCGTTCCTCGAAGTCGGGGATCACGTAGCGGCTGCTGGGCAGCTGCGGTGCGGTGGCGTGTGGCAGGTTCATTGGTCCGTCCTGAAAAGTCTGTGGATGGTTCGTGGCAGCGCGGGAGCGGGCTACTGCGAGTCCTTCATGGTCCCGCCGCCGCCGGTCACGTTGCCGGCGGACTGCGCGATCTGGTCGAAGAAGCCGTACTCCAGGGCGCGCGGGGCGTCGAACCAGTTGTCGCGGTCGTTGTCGCGCAGGATGGTCTCGAGGCTCTGGCCGGTCTGCTCGGCGGTGAGCTCCGCGAGGCGCTGCTTCATGGACAGGATCAGCTCCGCCTGCACGCGAATGTCCGACGCGGTGCCGCCCATGCCGCCCGAGGGCTGGTGCATGAGGATCCGGGCGTTGGGCGTGGCGTAGCGCTTGCCCTTCGTCCCGGAGGAGAGCAGGAACTGACCCATGGATGCGGCGAGGCCGGTGGCCACGGTGACGACGTCGTTCGGGATCAGCTGCATGGTGTCGTAGATGGCCATGCCCGCGGTCACCGAGCCGCCCGGGGAGTTGATGTAGAGGTAGATGTCCGCCTCCGGGTCCTCCGCCGAGAGCAGGAGCATCTGGGAGCAGATCAGGTTCGCGTTGGTGTCGCGCACCTCGGAGCCCAGCCAGATGATGCGCTCCTTGAGGAGCCGGTTGTAGACGTAGTCGTCCTGACCGCCCGGTGCCATGTCCTCCATGCGCGGAGTGGCCGGTGCGGCACCGTACGGCTGAATGGGAGTGGAGGTCATGAATGCCCTCTTTCTTCTGGACGGGTCCGAGCTGCCCGAACGGCACGCCCGGACCCACGATCACTTGCTGTCTCAGAAGCGTAGTAGCCGCCCCGCGGCCTGTGGCCCGGTGGTCCGGGCTGTTCGCTGGTGGCGCATGGTGGCACGCGGACAGCGAAACGCCACGGCCACCCCGCGTGCGTGCGGGGTGCCGTGGCGTCTCGTGGGCCGCCGCACCAGGTCTCCCTGGCACCACGGCGGGTGGGATCACTCGGCCTCGGTGGCCTCGGTGTTCTCAGCGTCGTCGGCGGTGCCCACGAAGGAGGACAGGTCCACGGTCTCGCCGTTGGAGTCCTTCACAGTGGCGGTCTCCAGAACCTTTCCCAGGGCCTTGCGGCGGCGAACCTCGCCCACCATCATCCCGGCCTGGCCGGAACCGTCGAGCATCTGCGCGAACTGGTTCGGGTCCATGCCGTACTGCTGGGACATGTTGATGATGTAGTCGATCAGCTCGGACTGCTCCACGCCGACCTCTTCGGCCTCGGCCACGGCGTCCAGGATGATCTCGTTGCGGAACGCGGTCTCGGCGTTCTTGCGGACCTCCGCGCGGTGCTCCTCGGTGTCGTGACCGGGCTCCGCGGAGGCCTGGGCCTGCTCGGAGTCGAAGTGCTGGGCGACCTGGTCCTCGACGACCTTCTCGGGCACGGGGACCTCGATGAGCTCCACGAGCTTGTCGAGGACCTTGTCGCGGGCCTCGATGCCCTGCTCGACCACGGCGGACTCGGCGGCCTGCTTCTTCAGGTCCTCCTTGAGCTCCTCGATGGTGTCGAACTCGGAGGCCAGCTGGGCGAACTCGTCGTCGGCCTCGGGCAACTCGCGCTCCTTGACGGCGGTGACCTTGACCTTCACGGTCGCCTGCTCGCCGGAGTGCTCGCCACCGGCCAGGGTGGTCTCGAAGGTGGCGTCCTCGCCGGCCGAGAGACCCGTGACGGCCTCGTCCATGCCCTCGAGCATGGTGCCGGAGCCCACCTCGTAGGAGAGGTCGTTCGCGGCGTCGACCTCGTCGCCATCCACGAGCGCCTGCAGGTCGAGGGTCACGTGGTCACCCTCGGCGGCGGGGCGGTCCACGGACTTCAGGGTGCCGAAACGGGCGCGCAGCTCGTCGAGAGCCTTCTGCTCGTCCTCGGCGGTGGCCTCACGCGCCTCGACCTCGATCTCGAGGCCCTTGTAGTCGGGCAGCTCGATGTCGGGGCGGATGGCCACGGAGATCTCGACCTTGGTGTCGGCCTCGCGATCGTCCTGCTCCGGCTTGGAGAGGACCTCGACCTGCGGCTGCGACAGCGGGGTGAGCTCGTTCTCGGCCAGCGCCTGCTGGTAGAAGGAGTTGAGGCCCTCGTTCAGGGCGTTCTCCACGACGAAGTCGAAGCCCACGCGCTGGTCGATGAGCTTGGAGGGCACCTTGCCCTTGCGGAAACCGGGGATCTGGATCTGGTTGCCCAGCTCCTTGTAGGTCTCCTGGAGGAAAGGCTTCAGATCCTCGTAGGCGATCTCCATGGTGATCTTCGCCTCGGTGGGATTGAGTTTTTCGACGGCGCTCTTCACTTCCGCTGTACTCCTGGGGTCGTAGGGTGACTGCCTGCAACGGACCGGGGTCGGTCCGGTGGGTCCACGGGCTGCACGGCACGGGCCGTTGCGCCCAGACGTCGGGGTGACAGGACTCGAACCTGCGATCTCCTGCTCCCAAAGCAGGCGCGCTAGCCACTGCGCTACACCCCGTGGCCGCGTGCGGGGCACGCGAATTCCTCCCGCGCGCACCACTGCTGGACGCGCGCGGACCGGGCGTCGGCGCGCCCGTGGGCGGCCGACAACACGACAGTCTATCGTGCCGAACGCCCGAGCCCGTAAATCCGGCCCCGGACCGGGCGCCGCGGGTGGCACGGCCCACGGTGCTCGTGTACTGTCTTCAACGTTCCCGGGGGCGTAGCTCAATGGTAGAGCCCCAGTCTTCCAAACTGGCTACGCGGGTTCGATTCCCGTCGCCCCCTCGTCATTGCGAATAAAACCCCGCAGCCACCGGTTGCGGGGTTTTTCGCGTGTCGGCCAAGAACGCGTCACCACCGGGACGAGAGCACGCCGACGACGCCGCCCTGCTGGCTTCTGCGGACCTCAGGCCTGGCACACGGGGCACCAGTACAGGCCCCGGCCGTTGAGGTCCCGCTTGAGCACGGTCGCCCCGCAGTGCAGGCAGTCCTGGCCGTGGCGGTGGTAGACGTAGTTTGCGTGCTCGGGCCACGCCTCGGACTCGGGCACACCCGGGCGGTCCGCGAGGTCCGTGGTGATGATCCGCCCCACCCGCGCGCCCACGGCCATGAGCGCCACGTTCTCCTCCCACAGCCCCAGCAGCTCATCGCGCGTCAGGGAGCTGCCGGGTCGCAGGGGATCCACCCCGCGGCGGAAGAGAGACTCGGCGCGGAAGATGTTGCCGATCCCGGAGACCACGTTCTGCTCCATGAGCAGCACGCCAACTGCCCGCCTGCTGCGACCGGCAGCCGCGAGGAACGGCTCGGGGTCCGCCTGAGGGTCCAGCGGATCGGGTCCGAGCTTCGCCTCGGCGGCCCGGGCCTCCTCCGGCGTCTCCACTGTGCACAGCGCGGGACCGCGCAGGTCCGCCCAGCCGTGCTCTCCCACGAGCCGGGCACGCACGGCACCCACCGGGGCCTCGGGAACGACCCGTCCGGCGTCGTCGTAGGTCACGGCGTCCGCCTCCGCGCTGCCGGTCTCCCGCTCCCCCACGCGGCGCGGCGCGCCGATCGACGACGCCGCCGCGAACGTCTCGTCCCCCGCGAAGCTCCACGCCCCGTAGATCCCGAGGTGCGAGCGCAGCACGAGCACGTCCGACGGCTCCTCCGGCGCGGTGAAGTCCAGGTACAAGTGCTTGCCGTGGGCGCGGGCGCTCGTGAGCACGCGGCCGTCGACCAGCGCGGCACCGGCGGCGAAACGCCCCTGCGGGCTGCTCACGCCCAGCTGCTGGCCTTCGAAGAGGTCCCCGAGCTGGCGGGCGAGCCGGTGGATCGAGTGTCCCTCGGGCACGCGGGAGCCCTCAGCCGCGGGTGAACGGGCGGGGCGTGATCGCGGACAGCCTGCCTGCGATGTCCCCGGTGCGCTCGTACTCGGCGAGCTGCTCGATCCTGCGCACGTGGCGCTCTTCGTCCGAGAACGGCTCCTCCAAAAACGCGACGACGAGCTGCAGCGCCTCCTCCTTCTCATGCTGGCGACCGCCCAGGGAGACCACCTGCGCGTTGTTGTGCTCCCGGGCCAGACGTGCGGTGTCCAGGTTCCAGGCCAGGGCGGCGCGGATCCCGGCCACCTTGTTGGCGGCCATCTGCTCGCCGTTGCCGGAGCCGCCGAGCACGATGCCCAGGGAGTCGAGACCGTTCTCGCGGTCCTCGCGCACACCGAGTGCCGCGCTGATGCAGAACGCCGGGTAGTCGTCTGCGGCGTCGTACTCCTCGGGGCCGTGGTCGATCAGCTCGTAGCCCCGCTCCGTGAGCTGCTCCATGAGGTAGTGGGACAGCTCGAGGCCGGCGTGGTCGGTGGCGATGTGCACGCGCATGGGTCTTCTGCAACTCCTAGGTGGTTTCCCGCAGACGTCCCCCGCCGCGCCGGACGGGACGCGGACCGGGAAACAGGACGTGCCCAGCCTATCGCCGCGGCCGGACCCTGCGCCGTCGCCCCTCGGCCGCGGCGCCACCGGGCCACCGGGCTGCACGACCGCCGTGGGCCTCGGGTCTTGCGACGACTGTCATAATGGCCCAATGCCCCGCGTGGGCATGGAAGTGTCGTCGAGGAGAGGAACGCCGTCGTGCCCGGAACCAATCTGACCCGAGCGGAGGCCGCCCAACGCGCGCGGACCATCTCGGTGGAGTCCTACCGCGTGGCCCTGGACCTCACCCGGGGGGCGGAGACCTTCCCGGCGCGCACCACCGTGGTGTTCACGGCCGAGCCCGGGTCCGAGACGTTCATCGACGCGGTCACGGCCTCCGTGGAGTCGGTGACCCTCAACGGCGAGTCCCTGGGCCCCGCGGAGGTCAGCGACGGCGAGCGCATCCAGCTCCCCGGCCTCGCGGAGCACAACGAACTGGTGGTCGAGTCCACCATGTTCTACATGAACACCGGCGAGGGCCTGCACCGCTTCGTGGACCCCGCGGACGGCGAGGTCTACCTCTACTCGCAGTTCGAGGTCGCGGACACGCGGCGCATGTTCCCCGTGTTCGAGCAGCCGGACCTCAAGGCCGCGTTCGAGTTCTCCGTGACCGCACCGGAGACCTGGCAGGTGGTCTCCAACCAGCCCACCCCCGAGCCCGTGGCCGTCTCCGGCGGGGTGGCCCGCTGGGACTTCTCCCCCACGCCGGTGATGTCCTGCTACGTGACCGCGCTGATCGCCGGACCGTACCTGAAGACCACCGACAGCCTGGTCTCTGCGGACGGCCGCACCGTGGACCTCGGCCTGTTCGCCCGCCGCTCCCTGTTCGAGCACATGGACGCGGACGAGATGTTCGAGATCACCAAGCAGGGCTTCGAGTTCTACGAGTCGCAGTTCGGCGTGCCCTACCCGTTCGAGAAGTACGACCAGCTCTTCGTGCCCCAGTTCAACGCCGGCGCCATGGAGAACGCGGGCGCCGTGACCTTCGTGGAGTCCTACATCTTCCGCTCCAAGCCGGCCCAGGCCCTCGTGGAGCGCCGCGCGATCACCGTTCTGCACGAGCTGGCCCACATGTGGTTCGGGGACCTCGTGACGATGCGCTGGTGGAACGACCTGTGGCTCAACGAGTCCTTCGCGGAGTACATGTCCACCCTCGCGTGCGCGCAGAACACCAGGTACACGAACGCGTGGACCACGTTCGCCGCCGGTGAGAAGTCCTGGGGCTACGCGCAGGACCAGCTGCCCACCACGCACCCCATCAAGGCAGAGATCCCGGACCTCGAGGCCGTCCTGGTGAACTTCGACGGGATCACCTACGCCAAGGGCGCGTCCGTGCTCAAGCAGCTCGTCGCGTGGGTGGGCCAGAAGGAGTTCATGGCGGGGCTCAACCGCTACTTCGGCAAGCACGCGTGGTCCAACACCGAGCTCTCCGACCTCATGGTGGAGCTGGAGGCGGCGAGCGGTCGCGACCTCAAGCGGTGGTCCGAGCGCTGGCTCGAGACCGCCGGGGTGAACACCCTGATCCCCCGAATGACCGCGGACGCGGACGGGGTCATCACGTCCTTCGCGATCGAGCAGATCGGCCAGGAGGGCCACCCCACGCTGCGCCCGCACCGCGTGGCTGTGGGCTTCTACGACCACCGCGAGGACACCGGCCGGCTGAGCCGCACACTGCGCGTGGAACTGGACGTGGACGGCGAGCTCACGCAGGTCCCCGACCTCGTGGGCCGAGAGCGCCCGGACCTCGTGCTTCTCAACGACGACGATCTCGCCTACGCCAAGATCCGCCTGGACGAGTGCTCCCTGGCCACCGCGATGAACCACCTGGGCGACTTCGACGAGTCCCTGCCGCGCTCCCTCGTGTGGGCCGCGGCCTGGGACTCCGTGCACGACGGCGTGAGCCCCGCGAGCGACTACGTGCGCCTGGTGCTCGCCAACGTGGGCCACGAGACGGACTCCACGACCGTGCAGGTGCAGCTGCGCCAGCTGGACACCGCCCTGGACCACTACCTCGCCCCCGAGCACGCGCAGCAGGTCCGGGAGGACGCCGCGGAGAGCCTGTGGCGCCTGGTCGAGGAGTCCGAGGCGGGTTCCGACCACCAGTGGCAGTTCTTCCGCGCGTTCCTGCGCCGGGCGTGCACGGACGCCCAGATCGAGCGTGTGGCGGGCTTCTCCCGCGGCGAGGGCGTTCCCGAGGGCCTGGAGCTGGACACTGACACCCGCTGGGCCGTGCTGATCGCCCTCGTGGCGGCCGGCCGCAAGGGCGCCGACGACATTGCGGCGGCCCTGCGCGAGGACAACACCGAGACGGGTGCCATCGCGGCTGCGACCGCGTCCGCAGCGATCCCCACGCCGGAGGCCAAGGCGAACACCTGGCGCCTCGTGGTGGAGCAGGGCGCCCTGCCCAACTCCCAGCAGCAGGCGGCGATCGCGGGCTTCTTCCGCGGGCACGACGACGCCCTGGTGGCCCCCTACGCGGACCGGTACTTCCAGGAGGTCACCGGGGTGTGGCGCGAACGCACGCACGAGATCGCCCAGCAGATCGCGGTGGGGCTGTTCCCCCGCGCCTACTCCCAGGAGGTCGTGGACGGGGCCCAGCGCTTCCTGGACGCCCTCGACCCCGAGCTGAGCGGGCTGCGGCGGATAGTGCTCGAACGCCAGGACTCGGCACGCCGCGCGGTCCGCGCGCAGCGGATCGACGCCGCGGCCCTGGGCGAGTCCTCCTCCGATGGTGAGGGAGCCGCCCGGTGAGCGACGCCGCCAATCCGGAACACCTGTCCGCCGAGGCCGCTGCCCCCGCTGGGCGCCGCACGTTCACCCTCGGGGCCGTAGGCTCCCGCTCGGCGGGCGGGTCCGTGGCGCAGCCCCCGCAGCAGGTGGGGGACGCGCGGGAGGCCGCCGAGGCGGCGTCGTCGGACTCGTTCTACGCGCAGGTGGGCGGGCACGAGACGTTCGTGAAGCTCACGCACGAGTTCTATGCGCGCGTGGCCGAGGACCCGGACTTCAAGGCGCTGTACCCGGAGGAGGACCTGGGTCCGGCTGAGGAGCGGCTGCGGTTGTTCCTGGAGCAGTACTGGGGCGGGCCCACCACGTACTCCGAGCAGCGCGGGCACCCCCGGCTGCGGATGCGCCACGCGCCGTTCCCCGTGGACACCTGGGCGCGCGAGACGTGGCTGGCGCACATGCGCGCGGCCATGGACGCCGTGCAGCTCTCCCCGCTGCACGACGGCATCATGTGGGACTACTTCGAGCGGGCCGCCCACGCGATGGTGAACCGGCCGGGCTGAGCCCCGTAGATGCGGGCGCGGCTCCCGGCGGTGCGGGTGGTTCCGACGGCCGCAACACCGCGGGAGCTCCCGGTTCTGCCGACGGCGCACGGGTGAGCCCCGCGCCGTCGGACGCGGTGGTGGGGCCGAGCCGCATCAGCGCGGCAGCTTGACCAGCACGTGGCCCGCGGCGGTGCTCAGGCGCAGCCACTGCCCGGTCTGCTCCGCGGCCACGTGGACGTCTGAGTCCGGGGACGGGATGAAGCCGAGGACGTCCAGGGCGAACGCGGCGCCGTCCGGGATCTCCGGGCCGTCGAGTGGACCCCACCCGGAGGAGGCACCCCACACCCGCGAGCGGACCTTCTGCACGATCGCGGCACCCGAGTCCGCGGGGACGGCGTCCGAGACGGCCTGCACGCCACGGCGGGCAACGTCCCGCACGTGGTGCGCGGCCACCGTCCCCAGTGCGCTCCAACCCGTGCGCGGTGCGACGATCCCGGCCCACGGCGCGTTGACCTGCTGCGGTGGGGCACTGAGCCACACGGCGTCGTCGCCCGCGGGAACCGCCTGCGTGCTCACGCGCGCAAGGCGGTCGGTGATGGCCGAGGCAGCAACCGTGGTGTCCAGGCCCGAGGACTCCGCGAGGGCCATGGTGCGCAGCCCGAGGACCACCGGGGCGGTGTCGAGCAGGCCCGCGGGGTGGATCACGGAGACCCACACGGCGAGCACGCGGTCCATGCCCTGCAGCCGCACGGCGGCCTGGGGATCCACGGAACGGGCCCGGCTCACGTACGTGGCGAGGTCCGCGGCGTCGCGCTGGTCCAGCAGCGCGAAGCCCTCGGCGGGGTTCTCGTGGGGGGTGCTCATCGTGCGTGGTCGTACTTCACGTCGTCCTCGAGCGAGGCGAGCAGCGCCTTGTGGTCCTCGGAGAGCTTGACGCTCTTGCCCGTCTCCGGGTCCATGACCACGATCACGGACTCGCCCTGCGCGTAGACGTGCGAGCCGTCCTCCTCCTGCAGGCTGTAGGAGATGGTGAAGGACGAGCCGCCGATGCGGGAGATCCACGTGCGCACGCACACAGGATCCATGCGGAAGAACAGCTGCTCCTTGTAGTCCACGCTCTGATGGGCGACGACGGTGCGCAGCTCCCCCACGGCCCCCCGGAACGTGGTGTCCTCGGGGATGCCGTGGTCCGGGTCCTTGGCGATGGGCGAGGCTGTCAGTCGCACGCGGGCGTCCTCGAAGTAGCGCAGCATGGTCACGTTGTTGATGTGGCCGTACTGGTCCTGGTCGAAGAAGCGCATCTGGATGGGGATGTTGAGCGAGGTCATGGTTCTATCAGACCACATTCGTCAGCCGGTTTAGAGTGGGGCCATGACTGTCGATCCCACCCAGGAACCCGTGGCCGCGCTGATCCGGATGCTCGACCTCGCGGACGGCGGTGGCGCCCGGACCACGGAGGACATCTTCGTGGGCCACACGATCACCACCCCCCGGGCACGGGTGTACGGCGGGCAGGTGCTCGCCCAGGCCGCGATGGCCGCCATGCGCACCGTGGACCCGGGCCGGGCCATCCACTCCCTGCACGCGTACTTCCTGCGGGGCGGGGACATCGAGGTGCCCATCACCTTCGGGGTGGAGCGGGTGCGGGACGGCCGCTCCTTCTCCGCCCGCCGGATCCACGCCTACCAGGAGGGCAAGACCATCCTCTCGGTGATCGCGTCCTTCCAGGAGCCCGCCGAGGGCCTGGAGCACCAGGACGAGATGCCCGAGGGCGTCCCGGACCCGGAGTCGCTGCCGGCCCTGCGTGAGACCCTCGGGGCGCTGGACATCCCCGAGGCCCGCGCCCAGGCCTTCGAGCGCCCCTTCGACATGCGCTACATCACGCAGCCGCTCTTCCTCCCGTGGCAGGGCGCCCAGGACTCGTACAACGCCGTGTGGATCAAGGCGCTCTCCCCCCTGCCGGACGATCCCGCGATCCACCGCGCGGCGCTGGCCTACGTGTCCGACTACACGATGATGGAACCCATCCTGCGCCGCCACGGCCGGTCCTGGGGAGACCGGGGCATGAACGTCGCCTCCCTGGACCACGCCATGTGGTGGCACCGCTTCGCACGGGCCGACGAGTGGATCCTCTACACGCAGACCTCCCCCAGCGCGTCGTCGGCGCGAGGGCTGTCCATCGGCAAGATGTTCACGCGCAACGGCACCATGATCGCCACCACGGTGCAGGAGGGCATGATGCGCCTTCCCGAGTTCCGCTGACGGGGCACTGTCCCCAGGACGCTGTTACTGCTTGGAACGGCCCAGCGCCGCCGCCGTCAGCACGAATCCGCCCGTGAGGGCCCAGCGCCCCCGCACTGTCATCATCTGTTCACCTCCGACGCTCAGCGGGCGCGGCAGCGCCACGGCGAACGTGCCGTCCGGGTGCACCACGGTGTCCACCTCCTCGAAGCCGAGCCACTCGTGGCGCAACGGGTACCAGAGCTTGTAGACGGCCTCCTTGAGGCTGAAGACCACGCGCGTCCACGCCACGTCCGGGGCCGTGCGGTGAAGCTCCACCAGCCGATGCCGCTCGGGCCGTGTCAGCGTGAGGTCCACGACGTCCTCGGGCAGCGGGAGGTGGGGTTCGGCGTCGATCCCCAGGCCGGCGACGTCGCCCGCCCGGGCCACCGCGGCCGCCCGCAGCCCCTCGCAGTGGGTGATGCTGCCCACCACACCGGCCGGCCACAGGGGCTCGCCGCGCCCGCCCCGTCCGATCGTCGCGGTGGGCACGCCCAGCAGATCCAGTGCCTGGTGCGCGCACGACCGCCCCGTGGCGAACTCCGCGACCCGCGACGGCACGGCCTTGGCGAGCGAGTCCCCCTCGCCGGGGCGCAGTGCCCCCGCGACGTCCTCGGTGGCCGCCACCACCACCGCGCCGTCGGGCAGCAGAGCCGCGAGCGCCCGGGCCACCGCAGACTGCCCGGACGGGACGGGCACGCCACCCCCGGAGGCACTGTCGGTGCCAGTGGTCGTGGCTGCCGTGGGTCTCATAGGGCACCTCCGGGGTGGTCTGCGGGGCCCGGGCTGCTCCCGGGTGGTGACGTGGCCGGTTCCCACCATGCCAGGACCGGGGCACGCCCCACCACGAGAGCACGGAACGGCCAGGTCCTGGCCTGAACGTGCCGGGCCCCGGGGAGGAGTCAGCATGCCCCGGTATCGTCCGTGTGCGAGGCGGCCCACAGCTCGGCGCAGCGACCGCCGCGGCACGGTAGCGGGAGACCGCCTCGGGGCCCGCTCCCAGCCCCGTGATGACCCGCAGACCGGTGAGGTGGTCCACGGCGGCGTCGGCCGTGGCACCCGCGGTCTCCTGGGCCCGGTGCTGGCGCGCGGCGAGCGGGGCGGTCAGGCGGTCCGTGACGAACGCCGTGACGGCCGCACCGGCCACGGTCATCAGGTCACCGGGGGTGCGACGGCGCCCGCCCAGGCCCTCGGGTCGGGTGAGGGTGTCCGTCACGCGCAGGCGCAGCTCGTGCTCCACATAGCTCGTGGCGGCGTGACCCCTGCGGGCCCCGATGCGGTACGAGAAGCTGAGCAGCACGAAGACGAGCGCGAGCAGCACCACGACCAGCACGGTGCCGCGCAGGTCGCCGCTGGCCAGGGGCCCGTCGAGCGCGCGGCCCACGACCACGGGCACGAGCACCTCACCGAGCTGGTGGGTGACCGCGAGGACCGCGGCGCCCAGGGTCAGCCGGGGACGCGAGCGCAGCACCTGCCCGATCAGCCCCGCCGGGGTGGTCGAGGGCATCACGGCCAGGTAGGTCCGGCGGTCCTCGTCAACGGGTGGTTCGAGCAGCGTGCGCACCCGGGCTCACACCCGTCCGGTGAGGGGTCGCAGCTCCACGGCCCACACGCCCCAGCCCACGGGGTTCACCGCGTGGACGAGCGCCCCGGCGTCCGCGGCGACCGAGGACAGACGGTGTCGGGTGGGGATCTCGCCCCCGCTCAGGCACAGCCGACGCAGGTCCTCCTCCACGTCGAACTCGTCGGGGGTCTCGGTGTCCACGAGGGCGGTGATCACGACGACGCGCCCCACCCGCTGCACGGCCCGGTCCAGCAGGGCGGCGTGCCCGGCCGCGGGGGTGGAGCCGAACGGGTCGAGCAGCAGCAGCGTGGCGGTGCCGTCGGGAACGTCCGCGGGCTCCTCCGTGACGAGGGTCTGCACGTGCTCGCGGCGCACGGCGGAGACGTCCGCCAGACCCCGGCGCACCTCGGCGTCCGAGCCCGCCAGCACGGCACGCAGCCCGGGCACGCGGCGCATCGCCTCCTCGGCGTAGACACCGCATCCGGGACCCGCGAAGACCACGGTCTCGGACTCCTCCAGGCCCACGGCGGCGGGCACCGCCGGTGCGGTGAACCACGCCTCCTCGGCCACCTGGTCGTCGACCTGCGCCGCGAGGGCCTCGTCCTGGGAGCACAGCTCGTCCCAGTGGCGGCCGTCGGTGTCCACGGGCACGGCGGCGCCGGTGGCCAGGGCCCGGTCGAGTCCCGCGAGGGAGAGCTCCCGCACGGTGGCCGCCGGGGAGAGGGAGCGCACCAGCCGGGAGTCGGGGTCCGCGAGCAGGACGCCCGTCTCGCTCAGGGCCAGTACGGCGTCGTCGTCCCCGGTCAGCAGGTCGTGGACGCGCAGGGCGCGCACGAGCCGCCCGGTCGAGGTCTCCGGCAGGTCGAGGACGCGCGCCAGGGCGGGAACGCTCGTGGCGCCGTCGTCCACGTGGGAGAACACGCCCAGCGCGCACGCGGTGCGCACGAGCAGCGCCGGTGCCAGCTCGGTGAGCTCGTGCAGCCGGGCCTCCGCGGAGGGCCCGGTGGCGCCCACGTCCACGACGTCCGGGGAGTCCGCCACGCTGACCACGTCCCGTCGGCGCCAGTACCCGGAGATGTCCGTGTGCTCGCGGGTCACGCCGCGCTCCTCGCGCAGCCAGCGGCGCAGGGGCTTGATGCTCAGGGCCTCCCCGGCCACCCACGCGAAGGCCTCGCCGGGCAGCCAGTCGATGCCCTGCACCGCGGAGACCAGGTCCTCGCCCGCCTCGCGCACGGCCCACGTGAGGGTGACGTCCGCCTCGGTGCTCAGCTCGATCCGGTCCGCGGCGGTGGGGACCTCGACGACGGCGTGCACCCGGGTGCCGCGCGGCAGGTCCTCCAGCGCGCGGGCGATCGCGGGCAGGGCGGTGTCGTCTCCGGCCAGCAGCAGCCAGTCCACGTCCTCGGGTGCGGCGGCGGAGGCCTTGGGGCCCGCCACGTACACGCTCTCCCCCGGGCGGACGCGCCGCGCCCATCCCGAGGCCAGGCCCGTGCCGTGCAGCACGAAGTCCAGGGCGACCTCCCCCGCCTCGGTGTCCACGGAGCGCACCGTGTAGGTCCGGGCGAGCGCGACGGACTCGTCCGTCCACGCCACCGTGCCCCCGGGCTGGGGCTCCGGGATGGCGCACAGCCCCGTCACCGGGTCCGGGACGATGATCTTCACGTCGTCGTCGAAGCCCGTGCTGCGGAACGCCGGGACCGGGACCCCGTTGCGCTCGTGGGCCTCCAGGCCCGGCCCGCCCAGCACCACGCGGCGCATGTGCGGGCTCAGGTCCTCGATCCGCTGCACCTGCAGCTCGCGGATCGCGATCGGGTAGACGGTGGTCTCGCGGGTGGTGCGTTGCATGTGCTGCCTCTCTCTGCCTGCTGCCCGGGCGGGCCGTGGGCCGCCCGCTTCCGGCGTCTGTGGCTCCGGCCGCCGGGTGCCGGGGTGCGGTCTGGTGCGTGCCGGAGAGCTGACCGGCGCGGACCGGCGCGGTCTCTAGTGCGCGCCGGAGCCGACGGCGCCCGCGGCGTCGACGGCGTCGACGGCGTCGACGGCGTCGACGGCGTCGGCCACGGACTGCGCGGCACGGGCCGCGACCACGGAGTCCACGATCTCGCCACCGCGCACCGCCAGGTTGGACAGCAGCGACGAGGACAGGCCGTGGGTGTGCTCCACACCCCCGTTGAGGTACACCGGCGGTGCGGACTCGTCCGCGGGGATCCACTGGTAGTCCCGCGCGACCGCCGGTGCCGTGCCCTCGTGGCGGTACCACCGGGCGTCCGGGCCGAAGAGCTCGGCCGGGTCCGCCGGGCGGTAGCCGGAGGCGAAGACCACGAGGTCCGCCTCCAGGGTGGTGGTCTCCCCCGTGGTGAGGTCTCGGACGTCCACCTCCACGGCCTCGGAGGTCTCCCGGTAGGCCACGACCTCCGAGCAGCTGTCCATGAACAGTCGCCGGTGCCCACTCACTCGCTCCTCGTACTCGACGTCGTAGAGCGCCTCCACGAGCTCCGGGTCCACCGCCGAGTAGTTGGTGCCGCGGTGGTAGTCGAAGAGCCGGCGCCGGACGT
Organism: Kocuria salsicia; assembly: GCF_039532055.1. Lineage (NCBI taxonomy): Bacteria > Bacillati > Actinomycetota > Actinomycetes > Micrococcales > Micrococcaceae > Kocuria > Kocuria salsicia. Next base: position 547,222 of record NZ_BAAARF010000003.1, read on the forward strand.
CCTCCGGGGCACCGTGCCAGCGGTCCACCATGTCGGGGTCGAAGATGCGGTTGACGAAGGGGCTGTCGTCCGCCGGGGTGTAGCCCACCTTGGCGAAGACGGAGTGCACGGTGGTCCCGGTGTCCCGCTCGTGCAGGAACCGCACGACCTCGGCGGCGCTCTGACCCGCACCCACCACCACCGCGGTGCGCACGGGGCGCGTCAGTCGCTGCAGGGCGTGCACGGTCTGGGACGTGTGGATCACCCGGTCCGAGAGGCTCACTCCCTCGGGCAGCCGCGGCTGCAGACCCGGGGCCAGCACCGCCGCGCGGGCGTGCAGCTGCTCGCCGTCCGCGAGCTCGACCACCACGCTGCGGTCTTCGGGATCCACGCGGGCGGCCTGCACCTCGGCGCCGTAGCGCACCTGCTCCGAGACCTGGTCCGCGGCCCACCCCAGGTAGTCCGAGAACTCGGCGCGGGACGGGAAGAACGTCTGCTTGTTCACGAAGTGGTCCAGCCGACCCCGGTGCTGCAGGTAGGACAGGAAGGACAGCGGGTGCGTCACGTCCCGGAAGGAGACGAGGTCCTTGAGGAACGAGATCTGCATGGTGGTGTGCGGCAGCAGCATGCCCGGGTGCCACGCGAAGTGCTGCGAGCGCTCGAGGAACAGCGCCTCGATCCGCTCTTCGTCAGGGCAGTGCCGGTTGTGGTCGTCGATCGCGATGGCCAGGGCCAGGTTCGCCGGTCCGAAGCCGACGCCGATGAGGTCGTACATGGGGCAACTCGATTCGTTGTTCGTAGGAGAAGGCACGGACTCGCGCGGCTCAGTCGGTGGCGGGGTTCCGCCCCGGCACCGCCATGCCCCTCTGATCCTTCTTGCTGGTCTTGCCCACACCGGTGTGGGGGAACTCGCTGACGACCTCGAAGACGTCCGGCACGGCGAACGAGGACAGCCCGCGTCCGCGCAGGAACCCGCGCAGCTCCACGGCCGTGGGCATCCGCTCCCGGTGCTCCGCGCGCGGGATCAGGTAGGCGCAGATGCGCTCGCCGAGCACCTCGTCCGGAATGCCCACCACGGAGACGTCGTGCACCGCCGGGTGGGCGAGCAGCTCGTTCTCCACCGCCTCCGGGGCCACCTTCTCGCCGCCGCGGTTGATCTGGTCCTTGTCCCGGCCGACCACCACGATGTGCCCGCTGGGCAGCTGGCGCACGATGTCCCCGGTGCAGTAGAAGCCGTTCTCACTGAAGGAGCGGGCGTTGACCTCAGGGGCGCGGTAGTACTGGCGGATAGTGTACGGCCCGCGGGTGTGCAGCACGCCCGGCTCACCGGGTGCCACGGGGCTGCCGTCCTCGGCGAGGATGCGCAGCTCGTCGTGCTCGGACATCGGCCGGCCCTGCGTGGTGACCACGAGGTCCTCGGGATCCTCAAGGCGAGTGTAGTTCACGAGCCCCTCGGCCATGCCGAAGACCTGCTGCAGCGTGCACCCCAGTTCGGGGCCCACGCGGCGGGCGGCGGTGTCGCTGAGCTTGGCGCCGCCCACCCACAGGGTGCGCAGCGAGGAGGGGTCGTGGCGGGCCGCCGCCGGGCTGTTGAGCCACGCGAGCAGCAGCGGCGGCACGAGCGCCGCCTGGGTCACTCCGTACTTCTCGATCGCGCTCAGGCACGTGGTTGGGCTAGGGTCCGCCGCCATCACGATGGTCGCGCCCACGTGCAGCGCGCCCAGGATCCCCGGGGAGCTCATGGTGAAGTTGTGCGCGCACGGCAGGGCCACCAGCATGACGTCCTCGGGGCGCACGTCGCAGATCTCCACGCTGCGCCGCACGGAGTAGAGGTAGTCGTCGTGGGTGCGCGGAATCAGCTTCGGCAGCGCGGTGGTGCCACCTGAGAGCTGCAGGAATGCAAGCGATGCGGGCGAGACCCGGGTGGTGGGCATGGCCGCCTTGCGCACGTTGACGACGTCGCCGTCGACTGTGGCCTCGGCCCACGGTTCCGCGACCCGCTCGTCCACGGTCACCACGGCGATGTCACCGCGGTGCTCCCGCACGGCGTGGGCCACCGTGAGCAGGTCTCGGGGGCCGCGGCGCGGACCCACGTAGGCCACGGCGTCGGCGAGGTCGCAGAAGTGCTCGACCTCGCGCGAGCCGTGCGCCGGCAGCGCGAAGACCGGCACGGCCCCGAGGGCAAAGAGCGCGCCCACGGCCTCGAGGAACACGGCGGAGTTCGGCAGCTGCACGACGACGGGTGAGCCCTTGCCCACGCCGGCCGCCTCCAGCACGGCGGCGGCGCGGGCAATGCCATCACCGAGCTCCCGGTAGGTCAGGCTGCGGTGGCGGTCCACCACGGCGGTGTGCTCCGGACGGCCGTTGATCGCGGAGGCGAAGAGGTCCCGGTGCGTCTGGCCCATCCAGAGTCCGAGCTCGCGGTAGCGCCGGGCGGCCTCGGCGGGCATGCCGTTGGGCAGCACCGGGGGGAGGTCCTGGGTGCTCGGCTCAGGCACGGGCGACCTCCCCGGCCTGCGCGGTGCCAACCGCGTCCCACGCCGTGAGGACGTCCGGGGTCTGCAGGACGTAGCCACAGCGCTTGGCCACGTAGTCCACTGCGCTGCGGTGCTCCTCCCGGGAGAAGTCCGCCACGGCGTCCGAGACAAGGAACGGCTGGATGTCGTGCATGAACGCCTCGGTGGCAGTCACCTGGCAGCCCATGTGGCCGTAGACGCCCGCGATCACCAGCTGATCCCGCTTGAGGTGGCTCAGCACCTGGCGCAGGTCCGTGCGCTGGAACGCGGAGTACCGCCACTTGGTCAGCACCACGTCTGCCTCCTGCGGCTCGAGCTCCGAGATGATCTCGGTGTCGGCGCCCTCGGTCATCCCGGTGCCCCAGAACTCGCTGAGCAGACCGCGGCGGTGCGGGTGCTGGTCCCCCGGCTGGGCGGAGTAGATGACGGGGATGCCCTGGGACCGGGCGTGCTCGACCAGCAGTGTCGTGTTGCTCACGGCGGTGCGCGCCGGTTCCGCCCCGCGGTCGTAGGCGGCGAGGAAGTATCGTTGCATGTCGTGCACCAGCACGGCGCAGCGGGACCGGTCCAGTTGCCAGTGCACCCGGTTGGCCTCGCTGGGCGCCGGGATGGCGTAGCTGTCGATGGGGGGAATGGGCATGACGATGTTCTCCAGGGTGCAGACTGTGGACTCAATAATTAGGTTAGCCTATCCTTAGCAACGTGTTGAACCAGCCGACGACTTCTCCCCGCACACAAGCCCATTCCCGCGCCTTGGATCCCACTTTCGTCCTCTCCCAGCGCGGCCGCTCCGCCGTGGGCCGCGGCATCCGGCAGCGCTGGAGCTCCGGGCAGGATGCGGCCCGCGCCCTGCGCGCCGGGGACGCCGGCGTCGTCGTCGGGTGCCTTCCGTTCGACACCCGCCAGCCGGCAGCACTCTTCGAGCCCGAGTCCTGGGACCCGGACGCCGCCGCCCTTCCGGGGCCCGGCACCTCCGCCACGGGCGTGCCGACCGTCCGCTCCTGGCACGAGGAGCCCGAACCACACGAGCACGTGGCCCGCGTGGCCCGCGCCGTGGAACTTGCCCGATCGGGCGCCCTCGACAAGGTGGTCCTCGCCCGCGTCCTGCGCCTGGACCTCGCCGAGCCGGGGGATCCGCTGGAGCTGCTGCGGCGCTTCGTGGCGGACGACCGTGAGGGCAACGGGTACCTCGTCCGTCTCCCCACGGACTCCGCGCTGCCCGGCGGGCACATGATCGGCTCGAGCCCCGAAGTGCTGGTCCGGCGCGAAGGCCTCGAGGTCTCCACGCACCCCCTGGCGGGAACCGCCGCCCGCCGCCCCGAGGACCGGAACCTGGACCGGGAGGCCGCGCTCGCACTGCAGACCTCGCACAAGGACCTCGACGAGCACCGCTACGTGGTGGACGCGATCGAGGCCGTCCTCCGTCCGCTGTGCGCCGAGCTGGACGTGCCGCCCCTGCCCACGCTCGCGCACACGGAGCGGATCTGGCACCTGGGCACCCCCATCCGTGGCGTCCTGGCCGACCCGACGCACACGGCACTGGACCTCGCCGCGGCCCTGCATCCCACGCCCGCGGTGTGCGGGTCGCCCCGTTCCACCGCGCTCGACCACATCCTCGCCACCGAGTCCCCGCGCGGGTACTACGCCGGTGCCGTCGGATGGTGCGACGCCTCCGGAGACGGGCACTGGCGCGTGCTGCTGCGCGGCGGCCACCTGGCCGAGGACGGTCTCAGCCTCACCGCGCACGCGGGCGGCGGCATCGTGGCCGACTCCGACCCGGAGGCCGAGCTCGCCGAGACCCGGCTGAAGTTCACCCCCGTCCTCACGGCGCTGGGCGTGCAGGACCTGCTGGAGACCGTTCCGGCGCCACCCCGCCCCCGCGGCTGAGACGAGCAGCCGTTTGAGCCACCCCGTGCCCGTGAAAGGACGCCAGACGCCAGAACCACCCTGCAGAAGGCCGCCCCCGCACACATCGCGTGTGCGGGGGCGGCCTTCGTGGTGGGCGGGTCTCAGGCGTCGGCGGAATCCCCACGCAGCGAGCGCGGGCGCATGTCCGTCCAGTGCTCCTCTACATATTCGAGGCAGGCCTGGCGGGTGCCCTCGGTCCCGCCGAAGGCCACCGTCCAGCCCTCGGGAACGGGCTTGAAGACGGGCCACAGCGAGTGCTGCTCCTCGTCGTTGACGAGCACCTGGAAGGTGCCGTCCTCGTCGTCGAACGGGTTGGTACTCATGGTGTCGTCCTCCTGTGTGTCAGCAGTTCTGCGTCTCGGTGGTGCGTCTCGGTGGTGCGGTGTCTCAGCGACCCTGCGACCGGGCCGCGGTGGTGCGGGTGGGTGCCGGTGGCAGCAGCGGCAGGATCGTGTCCCAGCCCTCGGGGCTCGCGAGCCCCGCGTGCGAGAACGGCAGCCGGTGCACCGTGAGGTCCCCGTCGTGGCACGCGCGCCACGCGTTCTCCGGATCCCAGTCGTCCTGCCCGGGGCGGGACACGCCCTCCTCCTGCTTCTCGGCGAAGCCGGGCCGCAGCCGGTCGGCGACGACGAGCATCACCGGGCCGTCGTAGGCGCATGGTTCGGACGTGGTGAGCAGGGCGGTGCACCGCTGCAGGTTCTCGCGCAGGGCGTCCAGGACCTCGGGCGAGCGTGTGGCGAAGTCCTCGGCCAGTCCCGCGAGCTCGATCACGTGCTCGTCAGGCAGCTCCCCGCGGGTCCGGCGGGCCGCCGCCGAGCGGTGGGACGTGGCCCGTCCCGCGGGGTGGGCGTCCAGCACGGTCAGCGAGGACACGCGTTCACCCCGCGCCGTCAGCTCTGCGGCCACGTGGTGCGCGGCGGTTCCCCCGAAGGAGTAGCCCAGCAGGTCGTACGGCCCCTCGGGCTGCTCCTCCTGGATCAGGTCCGCGTAGAACCGCGCGAGTCCCCGCATCGTGTCGATGCCCCGGTCCGTCGCGTCCTCCACCGTGGGCAGCTGCACGCCGTTCACGGGCCGCTCCCCGAGCCGCGTCGCGAGCGGCAGGAACGGCCACGCGAAGCCGCCACCGGGGTGCAGGCACCACAGCGGAACCCCCTCGCCGCGCCGCAGGTGCAGCACCTCGCGGGCCGGCTGCGCCGGGGTGGGCGGGGTGAGCCGGGTACTCGGGGCCGAGGATGGCTGAGCGGAGGAGGGCTGAGCCGGAGTGGGAGCCCCGGGCACGGGAGTCTCCCGCTCCGCGGGAACCTCCAGGGGAACCTCCCCAGCGTCAGTCTCCGGCACCGTCGCGGTGGCCTCCGAGGCCGGGTCCCGGGTGTCGTCGGACGCGAGACCCGTCCCGTCGCCCGGGAAGGCGTCCCGTGCGGCGTCGTCCTCGACCGGGTCCTGCGACCCGTCCGACGCCTCGGCGATCCTTGCGAGGGACGTCCCCGCGAGCAGTTCTGCCACGGCCACGGTGAACCCGGCGTGGCGCTCCACGTGGCTCGCCACCCGCATGGCCGCCAGGGAGTCCCCGCCGTGGTCCGCGAAGGACCCGGTCACGTCCACCTCGGCGGCGTCGAGTTCGAGGACCGCGGCGACGGCGTCGCACACCCCCCGCTCGGCCTCGGTGCGCGGGGAGCCCGCCCCCTCGGCGCGTCCGGGCTCGTCCGGCAGCGCGGCGCGGTCCAGCTTGCCGTTGGCCGTGACCGGCATCTTCTCCACCACGGTGACGCGGCGCGGCACCTGGTGGGCGGGCAGCAGCTCTCGCAGCCGCTCGCGCAGCACCGCGGGATCCAGCACGGCGCCGTCGTCCGCGGTGACCCACGCGACGAGGTGGCGTGCGGCGTCGCCGCCCCGCACGTCCACCGCGCAGGAGGCGACGCCGGGCAGGGACTCGGCCGCGGCCTCCGTCTCCCCCGGCTCCACGCGCATGCCGCGGATCTTCAGCTGGCGGTCGCTGCGGCCGCAGTAGACGAGCCTGTCGCCGGGTTCCCGGCGCACGAGGTCGCCCGTGCGGTACATCCGCTGGCCGGAGCGCTGCGGGTCCGCGACGAACGTCGTGGCGGTGCGCCCCGGCATTCCCACGTAGCCGTGCGCGAGCCCGTCCCCGGAGAGGTAGAGCTCCCCCACGGCGCCCTCGGGCACCTCGCGGAGGGAGGAGTCCAGCACCGCGGCGCGCGCGTTGCGCACGGGGCGGCCCAGGCACGGCGAGGTGCTCTCCTCGACGGGCGAGCCGAACGCGTTGATCGTGAACTCGGTGGGCCCGTAGAGGTCGTAGCCGCTCACGCCCGGCGTCTCGCGCAGCAGCGTCCACAGCTCCTGCGGCACGGCCTCACCGCCCAGCAGCACGAGCCCCGGGTGGCGCGGCCCCTCGAGCAGGCCGTGGCCGAGCAGCTCCCGGGCGTAGGTCGGGGTCACGTTGACCACGTCGATCCCCACCCGGTGGTAGTGCGCCACGAGCTCCGCGGTCTGCAGCCGCAGCCGGTCGTCCACCACGTGCACCTGGTGCCCGTGGAGCATCCAGAACAGCTCCTCCCAGGACATGTCGAACGCGAAGTTCACGGTGTGGGCCACGCGCAGCCGCTCGCCCAGTCGGGCCACGGTGGGCTCGAAGATCTCGGCGGCGTGGTTGTGGTACATCGTGGTCAGCCCGCGGTGACCCACGAGCACGCCCTTCGGCCTGCCCGTGGAGCCGGACGTGTAGATCACGTAGGCCGGCTGGTCCGGGTTCGCGGGGCCGGTGAGCCGGTTCTGGTCCACGGCCGGGGCGGGCACGGTGCCGTCGAGCACGGCGCGCACCGCGGCGTCGTCGAGGTCGACGACGGCGAACGGCGCGTCCTGTGCCCCCGGCACCTCGTCCCAGTCCCCGCCGCGGACCAGACCGCTCGCGTGGGAGTCCGCGAGCAGCTGCGCGGCGCGCTCGACCGGCTGGTTGCCGTCCAGCGGCAGGTAGGCCGCGCCCGTGCGCATGACCGCGAAGATCGCCACGATGTGGTCCGCCGTGCGCGGCAGGCGGATGCCCACCACGTCACCGCGGCCGATCCCGCGGTCAGCAAGCACGGCGGCGAGGCGCTGTACGCGCTCGTCCACCTGACGGGCGTTCCACCGCACGTCCCCGCACACGAGGCTCGGGCTCTCCGGTGAGCGCCGCGCGAGGTCCCGCAGCAGGCGGTCCACGCTGCCGCCGGGCTCACCGGGTCCGGGCACCGGCACCGGGGCGGGTGCGAGCACTGCGCTGGGGCGCGGGGCGGCCACGGCCACCTCGGCCATCCGCGTGTGCGCGGCGTCGCCGCGGGCCAGGTCGGTCAGCGCCGCGAGGGTGCGGTCCAGAGCCCACTGAGCACGCTCGGTCGAGACCGTCTCGGGGTGGTGCTCGCACGTGACGGTCCCGGAGCCGGGAGTGCCGTCCCCGGGGTCAACGTCGAGCACCATCGCATAGTGGGTGGCGTCCAGGGCCTGCGCCCGCAGCACACCGGCGCCGGCGAACGGACCGTTCGGGTCCTCCCGGTCCATCGCGGTGTTGCGGTGCACCACGAGGGTGTCGAAGAGCGTGGCGTGACCCGCGGCCCGCTGGATCTCGCCCAGCCCGGCGCGGTGGTGGGCGCTCATCGCCCCCTGCTGCGCGAAGGCGCGGCGCACCACGTCCCGGACCGTCTGGTGCGGTCGGGTGCTCAGGCGCACGGCCACGGTGTTCAGGGCCAGGCCCACCATGCGCTCGGCCCCGGGCACGGAGGGGTCGCGGCCGGTCACGGCGCTGCCGAGGACGACGTCGTCGCGGCCGGTCAGCTGCTGCAGCGTCACTCCCCACGCCACGTGGAACAGGGTGGCCCGGCTGACACCGAGCTCCCGGGCGCGGGCGGTCACGGCGGCGTCGAGCTCCGCGCCCAGGGGACGGGTAACGAGCTGCGGCACGGGCTCGGTCAGGGGCGCGGGGCCGGCCACGAGGGTCGGCTCGTCGATCCCGGCCAGGTGCTCGCGCCAGGCCGCGGTGTCCGCGTTCACGTCCCGGGAGGCCACGTGACGCAGGTGCTCACGGAAGTCCGCCGGCTGCGGCAGGACAGACTCGTCCTGGCCCGGGGCAGCGACGAGCGTGAACAGCTCCTCGAAGAGCACCGCCTGGGACCACGCGTCCGTGAGCAGGTGGTGCTGCGTGACCACCAGTTCGCTCGTGCCGTCCGGAAGGTGCACGGCGAGCGCGCCGATCAGCGGCGGGCGCTGCGGGTCGATGCGCCGGTGGAATTGCGCCGACGCCGCCCGCTCCACCTCGGCGGGCGAGTCCACCGTGGTCTCGTGCCACGGCATGGGCCCCTCCGGCAGCAGGAACTGCACGGGCGCGGGCACCCCGCGGTGGGTGAAGCCCGCCCGCAGCATCGGGTGACGCCGGTACACGGCGTCGCACGCGCGGTGCACGGCCGTGAGATCCACGTCCTCCCCCAGCGTGAAGCGGTGCTGGACCACGTAGGCGTCCGCGCCGTCCGCTCCGTCCACGAGCGACTGGAGGTACATGCCCTCCTGCAGCGGCGTCAGCGGCAGCACCTCCTGCCACTGCGGAGCCAGCCCCTCCAAGACCTCCCGCAGCTCGGGGGTCACCGGGACGGACAAGGCGTCCGCGGGGGTGGCCGTGCGCGTTTCGGCCCCGGTGCTGCCGGAGTCGACGGCGCTGTCACTGCCCTCGCCGCTGGTGATGTTGGCGGCATTCCCGGAACTGGTGGTGCTGTCGGTGCCCTCGGCACCCTTCACACTGACTGTGCTCTGGGCCCCCGTGGCGCCCTCGGCATCCACCGTGCTCGCGGTGCGCCGGGCGCTCGCGGCCAGCTCACCCAGGCCGGGGTGCGTAAAGACGTCCGTGACCGTGAGGTCCCAGCCGCTCTCCCGCAGACCCGCGACCAGGCGCAGGGAGGAGATGCTGTCCCCGCCCAGCCCGAAGAAGTCGTCCTCCGGCCCGCTGCCGGTCAGGCCGAGCAGCTCGTCCACGGCGCTGCACACGGCACGCTCCACCTCGGTGCGCGGTGCGATCCCGCCCGCCGTGGAACCGTCCGGCTCCGGCAGGGCGGCGCGGTCGATCTTGCCGTTCGGGGTCGTCGGCAGGCACGGAACCACCGTGACGACCGCCGGAACCATGTACTCCGGCAGCAGCTCGCGCAGGGCGTCCCGGGCAGCCGCAGCGGAGCTCTGCCCCGCGGCGTCGTCGTCCCCGGTGGGAACCACGTAGCCGAGCAGCCGGTGCTCGCCGCTGGGATCGGGACGCACGCACGCGGCCGCGGCGCGCACGCCGGGCAGCGAGCGCAGCGCGGTCTCGACCTCGCCGAGCTCGATGCGGTACCCGCGGACCTTGACCTGGTCGTCCACGCGCCGCAGGAAGTGCAGCCGTCCCTCGCGGCGCACCACCAGGTCACCGGTGCGGTAGAGCCTGGCCCCCGGGTGCGCGGGGTCGGCAACGAAGCGCGCCGCGGTCTGGGCCGGTCGACCCAGATATCCCCGAGCCACCTGGACGCCGCCCAGGTAGAGCTCTCCGGCGACGCCGTCTGGCACGGGCCGGAGGGCGTCGTCGAGCACCGTGGCGTCCACACCCTCCCACGGGGTGCCGATCGGCACGGCGCCGGAGCCCGTGAGGTCCTCGGCCCTGACCGGCTCGTGGGTCACCCACACGGTGGCCTCGGTGGGTCCGTACACGTTGCGGACCTCCGCGCAGCGCTGCCGCATGCGCGCGGCGAGGTCCCGGTCCAGGGCCTCACCGCCCACGAGAGCGCGCACCCGGCTCAGGTCCACGTCCTCGTGCTCCGCGGCCTCCACGAGACCGCGCCACAGGGAGGGCGTGGCCTGCAGGACGTCCGCGTCCGCCCGGGCGACGACGCGCAGCAGGGCCTCGGGATCGCGGACGGTTGCGCGGTCCGCGAGGTGCACGGTGCCGCCCACGCACAGCGGCGCGAACAGCTCCAGGCCGGAGATGTCGAACGCCACGGTGGTCACCGCGACGAGCGCGTCCCGGTCCCGGACCCAGCCCAGCGCTGCCACGGAGCGCAGGAACGCGGCGATGTTCGCCCGCGTGACCATGACGCCCTTGGGCCGCCCGGTGGAGCCGGAGGTGTGCAGGACGTAGGCCAGGCCGTCGTCTGCGGCGGGGATCTCGGGCAGGGCCGAGGTGGTCAGGTCGCCGGCTGCCGACGCCGTCTCTCCGGCGCTGTCCACGCCTTCCTGTTCCGGGGCGCCGGGAGCGTCCAGCAGCAGCAGCACGTCCGCGCCGGCCGCGGGAAGCCCGGCGGCGAGCTCGGCCGTGGAGACTACGAGGGCCACCATGGCGTCCTCGAGCACCTGGCTCGTGCGCTGGCGGGGGTGGTCCGGGTCCAGCGGGACGTAGACCGCACCCACGCGCTGCACCGCGAGCAGGGCGGTCAGCAGCGAGCGGTCGCGCGGCAGGGCCACGGCCACCATCGACTGCTCCCCCACCCCGCGGGCGACCAGCCTCGCGGCGAGCTCGCGCACCGCGGCGTCGAGCTCGGCGTAGGAAAGGTCTCCCTGGGCATCCCGCAGCGCCACGCGGTGCGGTGTCCGTGCCACCTGGGCCGCGAAGGCCCGGGGAACGCTCGGCACGCCCTCGTTCGGGAGGCAGGGGACGACGTCATCGTGCGCGTCCGTCCCGCTCGGAACCCGGGTCTCCGCGGGGCCCGCGTTCACTGCCGTGTCCCGGTTCGCCGCGGGGCGATGGCCCTCTGCCGCACGGCCGGACTCCGCAGGATCATGACGCTCTGCAGAACGGCGGGCCTCCGCAGAACGGTGGGGCTGCGCAGGCCGGTGGATCTCGCGGGAGGCCTCGTCCGCCACCGTCAGCGCGGCAACGGCGCGACGCGGGTCCTCGGCCACCTGCTCCAGCACGCGCAGGACTCGGTGCGCGAGGGCGGAGACGGTCTCGGCGTCGAAGAGGTCCGCGAACCCCACGACGCGCAGCGAGGAGGTGTCCCCGTCCACGAGCCACACGCCCACGTCGAAGCGCGAGGTGGTGGTGCGCACGGTGACCTCGGAGGTCTCCAGTGCGCCGATCCCCGGGGTCGGGGCGGGTGCCTCGTGCGAGACGAGCGTCTGGAACAGGGGGTGCCGGGCGCGCTGACGCTGGGGTGAGACGAGGTCCACGACCCGCTCGAACGGCAGCCCGCTGTGCTCCAGCGCCCGCAGGGAGGCACCCCGCACGGCAGCCAGGTTCTCGGCGACCGTGCCGGTGGCGTCCACCGCGCAGCGCACGACCATCGAGTTCACGAAGTACCCCACGGCACGCTGCTCGTCCGCGAGGTCCTCGCGCAGGGCCACCGTGCTGCCGAGGGGAATGTCCCGCCCGGCGCCGTGCAGCCACCACGTGAGTGCCACGGCGTTGCGCAGCAGCATGAGGGGCGTGACGCCGTGCTCGCCGCACACGCGGTCCATGCGTTCGCGCAGCTCTGTGGGGACCTCCAGCACGTCCGTGTGGCCCTCGTGCCCCGGAGTCTCCGGGCGGGGACGGTCCAGGGGCAGGTCGAGCTCCGCGGGCAGGCCGCGCAGCTCCTCGGACCAGAAGCTCTCGTCCGCCGCCGTCTGCTCGGGGTCCTCGGCGGCGGGCTCGTCGTGCGGGGGCTCGGGCCACTGCGGTGCGCGCCCGGCGGCCCGCGCCCCGTAGGCGTCGGAGAGGTCCGCGAGCAGGGGCTGGACGGACTCCGCGTCGATCGCCACGTGGTGCACCACGACCAGCAGCAGCGCCGTGTCCCCGCCGGTCCACAGATCCGCGCGGGCCGGGGCCTCACGGGTGATGTCGACGGCCTGGGCCGGGTCAGCCAGGTGCTCGGCGACGACGCCCTCCAGCGTCTCGCGGCTCGGAGCGGTCTCCGCCAAGGTACCGGGGAGGTCGTGCACGCGCAGCGCGGGCAGCTCCTCTCCCTCCAGCACGCGCACGCCCGCGGTGCCGTCACGCTGGGCGGGGAACACGGTGCGCAGGGCGCGGTGGCGCAGCACGACGTCGTGCCAGGCCGCCCGCAGTGCCTCCGCGTCCACGGCGCCGCGCAGTTCGAGGGCCACCGGCACGTCGTAGACCGTGGACGGGCCCTCCAGCTGCTGCACAAACCACAGCCGTTGCTGCGCGGGAGTCAGGACCGGAGCGGAGCTGGTCGGGCCCTCCGCGCCACCCCGTGCGCCGTCCTCGATCCGGGGCGTGTCCTGCGCGTCTGCACGGTTCTGTGCAATCGCATGGTCTTGAGGCACCGCGCCGTGCTGCGACACGGCAGCGTCGCGGGGCACCTGGTTGTCACCGGACACGGCGTCGTCCGGAGACGCCCCGTCCGCAGACGACACCGCCCCGCCCTCCGCGAGCCGCGCAATGGCGGCCGGGGTGCGGGCGTCGAGCACCTGCACGAGGGAGACGGTGATGCCGCGTCGTCTCAGCCTGCCGAGCAGTCGCATGGCGGTCAGGGAGTGCCCGCCGAGCGCAAAGAAGTCCTCGTCGACGTCCATTCCGGAGCGGCCCAGCAGCTCGGCCATCTCCGCGGCCACGACGGTGGCGACGCCGTCCGTCGCGGGCGACGTCGCCCTGGGCGTCCCGGAGGTGGATGACGGCGTACCCGCCGTCCCCGGCGCGGCGGCGGCCGTCCTGGCGCTCTCCGATGCCTGGGCCGACGCGCCGGTCGTCTCGCCCTCCGTCTGCCCGTCCTCGGCGGTCGGGGCCGCGCCCGTCACACGGGACGATGTCGCCTGTTCCCCGATGGGGGTTCCACCGTGCTCGGGCGTCGGCCGCCCCTCCTCGGCCACAGATCCGCCGTGCCCGGCCGCAAGCTGCGCCACCGTCACGGTGGGATCCCCGGCCACGGCCTCGAGGGCGCGGGCCAGTTCCGCCCACAACCGCTGCGCGGTCTGCTCGGCCACGCGCGTCGGAACGTGCTCCACAACCACGCGGAACTCGTTCCCCGGCGGCACCATCACGTTGAGCGGGTAGTGGGTCCCGCCCGCGCTGCTGATACCGGTGACGCGCGGCAGTGCCTCCTGCCCGGCGTCGTCGGCCGGGGCGTTCTCGTAGACGACGAGCGAGTCGAAGAGCTCGCCCAGCCCCACGGCGCGCTCGATCTCGGCGAGCGCCGCCGACTCGTGCGCGGACATCCCCGCCTGCTCGCCCCGCAGCCGGGCGAAGGCCTCGAGCAGGGGCTCGTCGCGGCGCAGCGTGAGCCGGGCGGGCAGCGTGTTGGCGAAGAGACCCACGGTGTTCTCGATGCCGGGCAGGTCCGTGGGGCGCCCGGACACGGTGACGCCGAAGACGACGTCGTCGTGGCCCGTCACGGCGGCGAGCGCCACGGCCCACGCGCCCTGCAGCACGGTGTTGGGGGTGAGCCCGTTCGTCCGCGCCACCTCGACGAGGCGCTGCGCGGTCCCCGGAGCGAGGGACAGGTCCTGTCGGGTCTGCTCCGTCCTCCCACCGGCGGTCTCCGACGGCTCGGTGCCGAGCACCGTGGGATGCTCGAGTCCGGCCAGGCGGGTGCGCCACGCCTCCAGGGCGGCGTCGGCCCCGGCGCTGATCCGGGCGACGTGCGCGCCGAACGGCAGGGCCGTGGGCAGCTCGTCCCCCTCGCCGCGGTACAAGGCCATGAGGTCGCGCACCATCAGGGGCGTGGACCAGCCGTCCGTGACCAGGTGGTGCGCGCCGAGGATCAGCACGCTGCGCTCCGGGCCCAGCCGCACCAGCGTGGCGGCCACGAGCGGTGCCCTGGCCACGTCCACCGGGCGGTGGGACATCTCGGTCAGCAGCGCCGTCACGGCGCGCTCGGCGGCGGCGTCCGGGGTCGCGCTCAGGTCCACGGTGCGCCACGGAACGGTCACCGCGCGCGGGACCACCTGCACGGGCTCGCCCACGGTGGTCGCGTCGAACGCCGCGCGCAGCACCGGGTGGCGCCGCAGCACGGCGTCAAAGGCATCCTGCAGCCGCTGCGGGTCCACGGCCCCCTCGATCTCCAGCGCGGCCGCGAGGACGTAGGCGTCCGCCTCTCCGTCGGAGAGCGCGTGGAAGAGCAGGCCCTCCTGCAGCGGGGACAGCGGCAGCACGTCCGCCACGGGGCCGTGCTCGCGTTCGAGGGCGTCGATGTCCGGCTGTGGGAGGCGGTGGGTCAGGTCCGAGGGACTCGCTCCCCCGGCGTTCTCGTTCAGGAGCAGGTGCAGGTGCACCGCGGCGGCAGCCTCGCGCAGGGACTGACCCAGGGTGTCGAGGTCCGCGGCGGAGAACACGCCGCCCGCGGCGCGCAGCTCGATCCCCAGCCCCGGCTCCGGGCCCGCGTTCTGGAAGACGTTGACGGTCAGCGCCTCGGTCAGGCGCCGCTCGGGGGACTCGACGACGGCGAAGGAGCGGCCACCGTCCGTGGACCAGCCATCCGGGTCCTCCTCGGACGCGGCGATCACGTTGAGCACGACCTCCGGCTCGGCCAGATCCGCGAGACGCTCCCGGCCCAGCGGGTCGAGGTGGCGCAGGATGCCGTACCCGGCGGTGTCCGGGCTCGTGCGGCGCGCCTCCTTGGCCGCGCGCAGCAGCGCGGAGAGTGCTGACCCGCCGCCGAGCATGTCGTCGAGGTCCTCGGCGCCGAGCACGCGGGCGCGGACGACGGCGTCAGTCCCGGAGTCGGTTCCGGAATCGTCGCCGACAACGGGGTGGCCGAGCGCGTCCGACGCCACGTGAACGGGCGACTCGGTGGTGAACCACCCGACCGTGCCCGAGAGGTCGCAGCCCGGGGCGAGGGTGTCACGGCCGTGGCCCTCGACCGTCACCGGCCGCAGCGCCGCGGCGGGCAGTCCGCGCGCGTGGTCGAAGCGGGCGAGGGCGAGGCTCACGACGGCGAGCACCACCTCGTCGGGGCGCATGCGGTACGCCTCGGGTGCGGTCTCACGCACCGCCCGTGCGACGTCGCCGGTGATCTCGAGGTCCGCCGTGCGGACGGTGGCCACGGTGTCGACAGCCGGGTCCAGGCGACGGCCGCCCAGGGGCGCGGCGGGGCCGGAGCGGAGCACACGCTCCCAGTGGGGGAGGTCCTCACGCACGGTGTCCGAACCGGCGCGGGCAGCCATCACATCCATGGCGTGGCGCCACGAGCACGGCACGTCGTCCGTCTCGGGAAGGGTCCCCGCCACGGCGGCCTCGTACGCGCACTCGAGGTCCGCGGTGAGGATCTGCCAGGAGACGGCGTCCACCGCGAGGTGGTGCACGACGAGCACAAGTTGGTCCCCCGTGGGCTGCTCCGCGACCACCGGCTGTGCGGCGTTCACGGCCACCACGGCCGCGCGGATCACGACGCCCGCGCGGGGGTCGAGCTCCGCCACGAGCGCCTCCGCGTGGTCCTCCACGCAATGCCCGGAATGGCCAGCGGCGCCAGTCGCAGCGGCGTCGTTCTCGGCGCGATGCTCCGACCCGGCGAGGACGTCCTCGGCGAGCACCGCACCGGCCCGGCGCACCAGCAGAGCGGGTTCCCCACCGGTGGTGTCGAGCACCAGGCGCAGGCAGTCGTGACGGTCCAGGACCGTCTGCAGCGCACGCGCGAGGGCGTCGCGGTCCAGGGAGGTGGCCGTGTCCAGCACGACCCACTGCGCGTGGCCCGCCAGTGCCCGGTCGTTCGGCGCGGCAGCGAGCTGGGTGCGCACCAACGGTGAGAGCGCCACGCGCCCCACGGGGAGGTCCACGTCGGCGCGGGAGGGGGCCGCGGCATCGTCGAGCTCCTCTCCCGTGCCGCCCTCGGCCCGAGCGGCCGCGAGCGCGGCAATGTCCGTGTTCGAGGCCGCGGCGCGCGTAGCGACCACGGCCAACGGTGTGCCGTTGAGCAGGTCCTGGGCGGCGATGTCCAGGCCCGCGCGGCGGGATGCGCCCACCACGCTCAGCGCGCTGATGCTGTCCCCGCCCTGGGAGACGAAGTCCCGGTCCAGTGCCACGGGAGCGCAGCTCGCCCCGCGGCGGCGGCCGAGCACCTCGGCCACCACACGCGTGAGCACTTCCTCCGCCGGGGTCCGTGCCTCGCGGATTCTCTCCTGCACGTGCGGTGCGGGCAGGGCGGAGCGGTCCACCTTGCCGCCGACCGTGACGGGGAACGCCTCGAGCACCACCACGTGGGCGGGCACCAGGTGCGACGGCGCGCGGCGTGCCAGGCCCTCGCGCACTGCCCCGGCCTCCAGGCGGGCACCGCGCGACGGCACCACGTGCGCCACGAGGCTCGCGTCCTCGTCCCGACCCTGCACGCCGACCACTGCCCCGGCCACGCCGGGGACCTCGTGCAGCAGCGCCTCCACCTCGGCGGGCTCCACGCGCTGACCGCGGATCTCCACCTGGTCATCTGCGCGGCCCAGCAGCAGGTAGCCCACGCCGGGCTCCCAGCGGGCGAGGTCGCCCGTGCGGTACAGGCGCCCACCCGGTGTGAAGGGATCGGCGACGAAGCGCGTGGCTGTTTCGATCGCACGGGTCCGGTAGCTGCGGGCGAGCTGCGGGCCGCCCAGGTAGACCTCTCCCGTCTCACCGTCCGGCACGGGCTGCAGATCGGTGTCCAGCAGGTGGGCGGTGAGGCCGGCCAGGGGCCTCCCAATCGTGGGGGTCTGCCCGGTCACCGGCGCCGCCACGGCGTCCACCGTGGACTCGGTGGGCCCGTAGAGGTTCCACGCGAGCTTCCCCGAGGCCACGACGTCGTGCCACAGGGATGTGGGCAGCGTCTCGCCGCCCAGGATCAGCGTGGTGGGCGCGGGCAGCTGCAGCAGGCCGAACTCCACAAGCACCCCGGCCAGCGACGGCGTGGAGTCCAGCACATCGATCCCGTCCTCCGCGAGCGCGTCCAGGAAGGCGAGGGCGTCCCCGGTCACGGTGGCGTCATAGACGTGGACCGTGTGTCCGCCGAACAGCCAGGAGAGCTGGTCGATCGCGGCGTCGAACGTGAAGGACGCGGCGTGCGCCACGTGCAGGTGCGTGGTCTGCGCGTGCTGCTCGGACGGCGGGAAGAGCAGCGCGCGGTGGTGGGCGATCAGGTGGCCGAGCGCCGCCCGGGTCACCTCCACGCCCTTGGGGCGCCCGGTTGTCCCGGAGGTGTGCAACAGATAGGCGAGGTTCTCCGGCCCGGCGGCGTCCGCGGGCTCGGACGCGGGGGCGTCCCAGCAGACCTGCTCCCACAGGATCCGGCGGGCACCCGGGCGCAGGGAGGCGTCGCCGTCCGCATCCGTGAGGACGACGTCCGCGCCGCCGTCCTCGGTGGTCGTACGACGCCGCTCGGCGGGGTGCGCGCGGTCCAGCGCCTGGAACGCGCCGCCCGCGAGCAGGGTGGCGAGCATGCCCAGGACCATCTCGTGGCCGCGCGGCAGGTCCAGCACCACGACGTCCTCGGGCCCCACCCCCGCCTCCGTCAGACGTCCCGCGAGCACGCGGGCCCGGTGCACGAGCTCTGTGCCGGTGAGGGAGGTGCGGGAGTCCACGAGCACGGGCTCGTCCGGGCGGTGGAGCTCGATCTGCGCGACGGCCTGCGTGAGGTCCACGGGAGCGAAGGACTCGCCGACCTCCGCGGCACCGGCCGACGGACCCCGACGACGCTCGAGCGCCTCCCGTTCCTCACCCGCCAGCGCGGACACCGCCCCCAGGCGGGGCGCGTTCTCAGCGAGGAGCCCGCGCAGCAGCGTGACGAACCCGCGCAGCCGGGCGAGCGCGCGGTCACGAGTCACCCGGCTCGGGTCCGTCTCGAAGCCCAGCTGGATCTCGGTACCCTGCCCGGTGGCCAGCGGCGTGACCGTGAGACCCATGTCCTCTGGCGGGCCTCCGGCCACGTTGCGCAGCAGCCCGGGGACGCCGTGGAAGTCCAGCGCGGGGTTGAAGACCTTCACGTTGGCGCCCACCCCGTGCAGCAGGCCACCGGCGCCGGGCACCCCGAGGGCGCCGGGCAGGTCCTCACCGCGGAAGCGCTGGTGCTCGCGCACGCCCACCATGGCTGTGAAGACCTTCGACGCGAGGTCCGCGGCGGTGTCCTCGGCGGAGACCTGCACGCGCAGGGGCAGCACATTGACCGCCATGGCCGGGGTCTTCAGCGCGGCCGTGGTGGTGCGCACCATCATCGGCAGGGCCATGACGACGTCGCGGCGCCCGGTCAGCCGGTGCACGTACCCCGCGTACGCGCCGAGCAGCACGTCCACCCAGTTGCTGCCAGCGCGCGAGCCCAGGCTCTTCAGGCGATCGCTGTCCTGCGGGGAGAGCGTCTGCGTGATGTGCACGGTGCGCCCGCCGGAATGCTTCTCACCGCCCTCTCTGCCGCCGACCGGGGGCAGCGGGGTCATGGCGTCCACCCAGTAGCGCTCGTCCTGCGCGCGCTGCTCGCTCTGCCGGTACTCGCGGTCCTCGGTCACCAGATCTCGCAACGACCGGTAGCCGGACGGGGCCGCGGAATTGCCGGTGGTCACGGCGCGGTAGAGGGCAGCGATCCTGCGGCTCAGCCGTGCCGCCGAGTACCCGTCGATCACGAGGTGGTGGTAGAGCTGCACGAGCCACACGTGCTGGTCCGTCAGGCGCAGGATCGTGTACCGGAACAGCTCCCGCTCCACCATCGGCGCGCAACGCAGGGCCATGTCCGTGCGCTGCTCGTCCACGACCGCCGCGGCGAGCGCGAAGGGATCTGGTGCGGCCCGCAGGTCACGAATCTCGGGCCGGTATCCCGTCCCGTCCGCGACACGCTGCTGCGCGGCGCCGTCGTGCTCACGCACGCGCAGCCGCAGGGTCTCGGTCTCCGCGACGGCTTCGGAAACCGCGTCCGCCAGCCGCTGCGGGTCGACGTCCCCCGGGCCGATCTCCACGACCTCCCCCACCACGTAGTACGGGGACGTCGGATCGAGCCGCTGGGCGTTCCAGATCCCCTCCTGCGCGCCGGTGAGCGGAAACCACTCCGCGGGGTCAGGGAGGCTCGACGAGGACGCCATGCGAGACTGGGTTCCTTCCGGGGACGGGCTGGGACAACGCGTATTAGGGTAGCCTATCCTTAGCTAATTTCACTGTCGGAGCGAGAGGAACACACGGTGGCGGAGATCATCGAGGAGCTGCGCGGCGAGGTCGCCACGGCACTGGGCGTCGCGCCCGAGCAGGTGGACACGTCCGCGGACCTGACCGACCTGGGGTTGGACTCTGTAAGCCTCATGGGCGTGGTCGAGGGGATCATCGCGCGCGGCTACGACGTCGACTACGTGGACCTCGCCGAGGACCCCCGGCTCGACGCCTGGCGGGGCCTGCTGGAGGCCTGAGCCCCGGCCCACGGGCGGGCCCGACGACCATGGGCGGCACGCGTTCTGCGCGTGTGCCGCCCATTGCGTTCCCCGCGGTTCGGGCCCCTCGTTGCCCGGCCGCTCAGTGCTGGGCGGCGCCGCCGTCCACCGCGAGCACCTGCATGGTCATGTGGCGCGAGGACTCCCCCAGCAGGAAGCCCACCACGCCGGTGACGTCCTCCGGCCGGCCAACCCTGCCCAGCGGGATGCCCGTCTTGAAGGCCTCCGGGTCCCCGGCCACCATCTGCGCCGAGCGGTCCTGCCCCTCCCACATGCCCATGACCATGTTGGTGAGAGTGGTCCCCGGGGCCACGACGTTCGCGCGCACCCCGTAGCGGGCGGACTCCAGCCCGAGGCTCGTGGTGAAGTGCGTGGCCGCCGCCTTAGACGCCGCGTAGGCCGCCATGTGAGCCCGCGGCACCACCGCGGAGTTCGAGGAGATCGTCACCAGGCTGCGCCGGTTGGACGGGTCCTGCGCGCACTGGCTGACCATCACCCGCAAGGTCTCGCGGGTCACCAGGAAGACCCCCGTGGCGTTGACGCCCACCACGCGGTGCCACTGCTCCTCGCCCGTCTCCAGGACCGTGCCGGTCTCCAGCGCGCCGGCCGCGTTCACCAGGCCGAGCAGCGGCGGCATGGTCGCGGCGATCTCGTCCAGCGTGCTCGCCACCTGTGTGCCGTCGGTCACCGAGCAGCTGCGGTAGCTCAGGCGCCCGGTCTCCGTCGCCTTGGCAGTCATGGTGAGGGCCTCGATGTCCTCCCCGGGTCCGCGCCGACCCTGCCACGGGTCACCCTCCGGAAGGTCCAGCGCGGCCACGGCATAGCCCCGCGCCAGCAGGTCCGCCACCACGGCCGTTCCCATTCCCCCGCCGGCCCCCGTGACCACCACGGTCTCGAACGCGGGCGGCGTCGGCCCAGTGCCGGTTGCTGCGGCTGCCCCACGGGGATCGTAGGTCGTCGGTGCCGTCGTCTCGTCGCGCGAATTCACAGAGGCAAGCCTAACCTTAGTCAGGGTGCGCCATGCACCGCGGTTCGTACGTGGGGCATCCCCCGTCCCGGGGCTCCGACGCCAGGCCCGGACCGATGAGACACCCCGTCTCCCACCCGTGTTCTGCCCGTCACCCGTGAGGTCCACCCGAGAACGAGGATCGCCCCGCGGAGCACGAGGGTCCACGGGGCGATCCGGAGGGTGCGACCGTCAGTCGCGCGTGAGGCGACGGTGCGTGACACGGTGCGGGCGGGCGGCGTCCGCACCGAGACGCTCCACCTTGTTCTCCTCGTACGCCTCGAAGTTGCCCTCGAACCAGTACCAGCGGTCGGGGTTCTCCTCGGTGCCCTCCCACGCGAGGATGTGGGTGGCCACCCGGTCCAGGAACCACCGGTCGTGGGACACGACCACGGCACAGCCCGGGAACTCGAGGAGGGCGTTCTCCAGGGAACCCAGCGTCTCGACATCGAGGTCGTTGGTGGGCTCGTCCAGCAGCAGCAGGTTGCCGCCCTGCTTCAGGGTCAGCGCCAGGTTCAGGCGGTTGCGCTCACCACCGGAGAGCACGCCGGCCTTCTTCTGCTGGTCCGGGCCCTTGAAGCCGAAGGCCGAGACGTACGCGCGGGAGGGCATCTCCACCTTGCCCACGTTGATGTAGTCCAGCCCGTCCGAGACGACCTCCCACAGCGACTTCTCGGGGTCCAGGTTCTCGCGGTTCTGGTCCACGTAGGAGATCTGGACGGAGTCGCCGACCTTCAGCTCGCCGCCGTCGAGCTCCTCGAGACCCACGATCGTCTTGAACAGCGTGGACTTGCCGACGCCGTTCGGGCCGATCACGCCCACGATGCCGTTGCGGGGCAGCGAGAACGAGAGCCCATTGATGAGCGAGCGGTCCCCGAAGCCCTTCTGCAGGTCCGTCGCCTCGATCACCTGGTTGCCCAGGCGCGGTCCCGGCGGGATCTGGATCTCCTCGAAGTCGAGCTTGCGGGTCTTCTCGGCCTCCGCCGCCATCTCCTCGTAGCGCGCCAGACGCGACTTGGACTTGGTCTGGCGGCCCTTGGCGTTGGTGCGGACCCAGTCCAGCTCTTCCTTCAGCCGCTTGGCCTGCTTGGCGTCCTTCTTGCCCTGGACCTCCATGCGCTTGGCCTTGGTCTCCAGGTAGGTGGAGTAGTTGCCCTCGTAGGGGTAGAGGCGACCGCGGTCCACCTCGCAGATCCACTGCGCCACGTGGTCCAGGAAGTACCGGTCGTGGGTCACGGCCAGCACGGCACCGTGGTAGGAGGCGAGGTGCTGCTCGAGCCACAGCACGGACTCCGCGTCCAGGTGGTTGGTGGGCTCGTCCAGCAGCAGCAGGTCCGGCTTCTCCAGCAGCAGCTTGCACAGTGCCACACGACGGCGCTCACCACCGGAGAGCACCTTGACGTCCGCGTCCGGCGGCGGGCAGCGCAGCGCGTCCATGGCCTGCTCGAGCTGCGAGTCGAGATCCCACGCGTTCGCGGCGTCGATCTCCTCCTGCAGCTTGCCCATCTCCTCCATGAGGGCATCGAAGTCCGCGTCCGGCTCGGCCATCTCGGCGGAGATCTCGTTGAAGCGGTCCAGCTTCGCCTTGATCTCGCCCACGCCCTCCTCCACGTTGCCGAGGACGGTCTTGTCCTCATTCAACGGGGGCTCCTGCAGCAGGATGCCCACGGAGTAGCCGGGGCTCAGCCGCGCCTCGCCGTTGGAGGGCTGGTCCAGTCCCGCCATGATCTTCAGGATCGTCGACTTGCCGGCGCCGTTCGGGCCCACGACGCCGATCTTGGCGCCCGGGAAGAACGACATGGTGACGTCGTCCAGAATGACTTTGTCGCCCACCTTCTTGCGGGCCTTGTTCATGGTGTAGATAAATTCCGCCATACCCTCCAGGCTACCGTGCCGACCCCGGGCCGGGTGCCACGGGCAGCGCCCCGCCCCCGGCCCCGGCGCGGGCGCGGGGCGGAATCAGCGGGCACCCTCGCCCACCGGCTGCTTCTCCTCCTCGGGTTCCTGCCCGTCCTGCCCCTGCGGAGTCCTCAGCCCGTCGAAGGTGTCGTCGTCCGGTGCAAGATCGAACACCGCACCGGAGCTGGTGCCCACGAATCCGTCCTCCCCGAGACCCAGCGACCGGCTGGAGCGGAACCTCGCGCCGTGGCCCTCGTCCTTCCCGGACCGTCCGCCGGAGCCGTCCTCGGCACCGCCGTCCTCCCCGTCGGTGCCGTGACGGGGCCCGGACTCGTTGCGCCGGTCCGACGACCCGCCGTCCCAGGCGTTCTGGGTCCCGTCCAGCGCCCCCTGCTGCGGACGACCGCCCGCACGTGCGAAGTTGGCGGTGCCGAAGGCGAGGTCGTGGCCGATGGACGTGGCGTCCACGCGGATCTCCGTGCGGGGCCCGTTCTCCGACTGCCACTCGTTGATGCCGAGCTTGCCGGTGACCAGGACGGGCTGACCGCAGCGGACACTGGCCCTGACGTGCATCGCCAGGGTGCGGAAGCAGCGCACGGTGTACCAGTTGGTGGTGCCGTTGTGCCAGGTGTTCGTGGCGGCGTCGAAGCGGCGGGAGGTGGTGGCCAGGCGGAACCAGGCGACGCTCGTGCCGTCGTCGAACATCCGGGTCTGCGGGTCCTTACCCACGAATCCGCGCAGTGTGACCTGTTCACTCATGGGGTGCTCCTTGTGTTCGCTGCGCCCCGGCGCGGTGGCCTGCGGGCGATCGGTGGCCCCGGTGCGGGGTGACACCACTCTCCGCGCCGTCCCCTGCGTTGACAGCACCGGGGCCGGGATCCGTGCAGAACGCGGGGCGGGCGGCGTCGCGTCCCGCGTTGTGCAGGGCGCACCGCACGGACCGGGCCGTGTCCGGCGGGCAGGCGCACCGTTGCTAAACTGAGTCGTCGCTTCGCGGCCCGCCCCAGTAGCTCAGTGGATAGAGCAGGAGCCTTCTAATCTCTTGGTCGGGGGTTCGACTCCCTCCTGGGGCACCACGCAACACCTGGTCAAGCGGGTGCAGAGGCGGGCCCGTTGACGCGGGACCCGTCGGCGTCGACACGGGACCGGGCAGAGGGGCGCCACGAGTGCTCCCGGTCTCCTGGTGGGCGCGTCGCCTATCATCGGAGGCCATGAGCCCCCAGAACTCACCCGTCGGCGTCGCCGCGTCCCTGCCTCCGCTCTCCCACCCGGACGGCTCACCCATCCGCGCGCTCGTGGTGGACGACGAGCGCATGCTCTCGGACCTGATCGCCATGGGGGTGACCATGCTCGGCTGGCAGCCCCACACGGCGGCGGACGGGCCCAGCGCCCTCGAACTCGCCAGAACGGCCCGCCCGGACGTGCTGGTGCTCGACATCATGATCCCCGGCTTCGACGGACTCGAGCTGCTGCGCCGGATCCGCGAGCTGGACGCGGACGTGCCGTGTCTGTTCCTCACCGCCAAGGACCAGGTGGACGACCGGATTGCCGGTCTCGCCTCCGGCGCGGACGACTACGTCACCAAGCCGTTCTCCCTCGACGAGGTGCTGCTGCGCCTGCACCGCCTGGTCCAGCGCTCGGGGACCACCGTGGCGGACAGCGCGGAGCTCGTGGTCGGGGACCTCGTCCTGAACGAGGACACGCGGGAGGTCACCCGCGGTGGCGAGGACATCGAGCTCACCGCTACCCAGTTCGAGCTGCTGCGCTACCTCATGGAGAACGCCAAGCGCGTGGTCTCCAAGTCGCAGATCCTCGACAACGTGTGGAAGTACGACTTCGGCGGGCAGGCGAACATCGTGGAGCTCTACATCTCCTACCTGCGCAAGAAGATCGACGTGGGCCGGGCGCCCATGATCCACACCGTGCGCGGGGCGGGCTACGTCATCAAGCCCGCAGTATGAGCTCCGCCGCGACGGGCGCCCGCCCGGCCCGGCGTCGTCGGCTGCGGACCCGGCTGCTCGCCCTGCTGCTGGCCCTGCTCGTCCCCGCGGCGGTGCTCATGGGGCTGGCCAGCTACCTTGCCGTGCGGAGCTCGCTCACGGACCAGCTGGACCGCCAGCTGGCGGACGCCTCCCAGCGCGCCACCTCGTTCTCCGGCACGGACGGGTTCTCCGGCGGCGGTCCCTCCCGGAGGACCGACCAGCAGACCGGGCAGCAGCCGTCCCAGGAGCCCTCCCATGAGTCGTCCCAGGGTGACACGCGCACAGCCCCGCCGGATCCCCTGGACGCCCCCGGGCAGGCCGCCGGCACGCTGAACGCCCGCGTGGACGGCGGCACCCTGGTGCACAGCGGCATCCTGGACGCCAAGGGAGAGGTCACGGCGCTCTCGGACGCGGACCGCTCCCGGCTGCAGTCCCTCGCCCCGGACGGCACGGTCCACACGGAGAGGCTCGAGGCAGGGAGATACCGTGTGCAGGCGGTCACCGCGCCCACCGGGGATGTGATCATCACGGGCCTGCCGCTGTCCCAGGTGAACACTCCCCTGGGCACCGTGCTGGCCGTGGTGACGGCAGTCTCCGTCCTCGCCGTGGTGCTCGTGTGCCTGCTGGGCAGCTGGGGCATCCGCCGCGCCCTGCGTCCACTGGAACGCGTCTCGGACGTGGCCACCGAGGTCTCCCGCCTGGATCTCGGCTCCACCCGGCTCCCGGAGGCCAACCGTGTGGAGGCGAGGGACGCGGATCCCGGCAACGAGGTGGGGGCCGTGGGCCACGCGCTGAACAGCATGCTCGACAACGTGGACGCCGCCCTGACGGCCCGCCAGGAGTCGGAGGACCGCATGGCCCGCTTCGTCGCGGACGCCTCCCACGAGCTGCGCACGCCCCTCGCCTCGATCCAGGGCTACGCGGACCTGCTGCGCATGAGCGAGCCCCTGAGCGAGACCGGGGCGCAGTCGCTGGAACGCATCCGCGCGCAGGCCCAGCGCATGGGCGGGCTCGTCTCGGACCTGCTCCTGCTGACCCGGCTCTCGCACGAGACCACGCCGGCGCGGCAGCCCGTGGACCTCGCCGAGCTGGTGGTGGAGTGTGTGGGGGACGTGGCCGTCGCGGCCGGGGACCACGAGTGGGACCTCGACCTCGCACCGGAACCGGTGCTCGTCTCCGCGGACGGTGGGCAGCTGCACCAGGTGCTCGTCAACCTGCTCGCCAACGCCCGGAACCACACGGCCGCCGGCACACGGGTGGTCGCCGGCGTGCATCCCTCGCTCAACGCCCGTGAGGCCATCCTGACCGTCACCGACAACGGCCAGGGCATCGACCCTGAGCTGCTACCGGAGATCTTCGGCCGCTTCACCCGCGGGGACACCTCCCGGCGCTCG
Source organism: Kocuria salsicia (assembly GCF_039532055.1). NCBI lineage: Bacteria > Bacillati > Actinomycetota > Actinomycetes > Micrococcales > Micrococcaceae > Kocuria > Kocuria salsicia. Next base: position 573,197 of record NZ_BAAARF010000003.1, read on the forward strand.
GACGGCCACACCACGGGTCTGGGGCTCTCGATCGTCAAGGCGATCGTGGAGGCGCACGGCGGCACGGTCGAGGTGCACTCCCGCCCGGGCCGCACGGAGTTCGAGGTGCGGCTGCCGCTGCAGAACCCGCGCGACGTCGTCGTCGACTGACAGCGGGTCCGCGCGGTGCCGCACGTCTCAGGTCACGGCGCGCTCCACGGGCATTCCGAACACGCGCATGTCGCTGCGGATGGCAAGCGCGAGCAGCTGCGCCTCGAAGGTGCCGGCCTCCTCGCGCAGCAGAGGCAGCACACGCATGACGGCGTCCGCGCGCACGGCCACCACGCCCGCGCTGGCACGACGACGTCGCACGGCACGGGCCGCGGGCGGGCGCCGGTGGGCGAACCGGGCGACGGAGCGCTGCGCGACCGTCCGCGCGAACCGCGGGTCCCGCACCGCGTCGGTGCCGAACGCGAGGTCCGAGTGGCCGCTGATGAGTGGAACCACGAGCGGGGCCAGGACGGCTAAGTCCATGCCGGGTGCGATCCGGGTGACGGCCACGACGGGCGCGGTCGACTCCGCCCACGCCGCACGCAGCGCGGTCACGGGGTTGTCCGAACCTTGGTGCACGGCGCGGACTCCCGGCATCTCCCGGGCGAGGCGCTCCGCGACCGCCAACGTCCGGTCCGAGGAGGCGAGGTCCACCACGCTGAGCCGGTACGCGTACGGGAAGTAGCACGTGAGGTAACCGTCCAGGCGGCGCACGAACGGTTCGAGCTCCCGCTGAGCGTCCCGCGCGGGGACCACCAGGTCCATCACGGCCCCGGTCACGGGCAGGCCCACGGGCTCACGCGTGACCGGCCCGACGGGCAGCTCGGAGCGGACCGCGGTGGAACGGCGACGGCGGGGTGACGGCGCCGCGGTGCGCTGACGTGGAGACGGCACCGCGCCGTGGGAGGGGAAAGCTGACATGACCCCACTGTCCGCCGCGGGTCTGAGCCGCCACGCATTCCAGCCTGTGCCCCGGCTGTGCACGCCTGGTCCGGACGGAAGTCCCGCGGCGTGCACGCAGAAGTCTGCCGCATGCGACCGTAAGTCCGGCGGCGTACGGACAGAACGCGCGCGGTGGGCGGCCAGCAGCCCCGGCAGTGTGAGGGAGGGACTCAGCGGCCGTAGAACAGCCGCTCGAAGACTGAGCGCGACTGCCGCGTGATCCGCAGGTAGTCCTCCTCCAGCTGCGTGGCGGAACCGGGCTCGTAGCCGATCCAGCGGGCGACCGCCTCGAGGTCCGCGCGACGGGAGGGCACGGAGTCGGAGGCACGTCCGGAGCGCAGCACGTTGCCGTTGCGGATGTCGGTGGCGAGCTTCCACGCGTGCTCGAGCACGGCGGCGTCCTCCGGGCCCACGAGCTCCGCGGCCACGGCGGCGTGCAGCGCAGGCAGCGTGGACGTGGTGCGCAGCTCCGGGACGTCGTGGCCGTGCTGCAGCTGCAGCAGCTGCACGAGCCACTCGACGTCCGAGAGACCTCCCCGGCCGAGCTTGACCTGCCGCGTGGGGTCGGCACCTCGCGGCATCCGCTCGCTCTCCACCCGGGCCTTCATGCGCCGGATGTCCACGAGCTGGCGGTCCGTGAACTCCGCGGGGTACCGGTAGCGGTCCACCACGCGGAAGAACGCCTGGGCCACCTCCTCCGAGCCGGCCATGTACCGGGCCCGGGTGAGGGCCTGGCGCTCCCACGTCTCGGACCAGCGTTCGTAGTACTCCGCGTAGGAAGCCACGGAGCGCACCTTCGCGCCGGACCGGCCCTCTGGGCGCAGGTCGTTGTCGATCTCCAGGATCCGCTCCGCCAGGATCGGTGGCGTGCACGGCTGCTTGAGCAGCTTGACCATGCGGGCGAGCACGCGTTCGGCGGCCTCCTGTGCCTCCTGAGGCTCTGCACCCTCCGCCGGCTCGTACGCGTACATCACATCCGCGTCCGAGCCGAAACCGATCTCCCGGCCGCCCTGCCGACCCATGGCCACCACCAGGATCTCGGCAGGCACCGACCGCTCGTTCTCCCGCTCGTACTCTGTGCGCGCGAGGTGCAGGGCCGCCATCACGGTGGCCTGGTCCACGTCTGAGAGCCCCGCCACCGTGGTCTCCACGTCCGCCACGCCGCTCGTGTCCGCCAGCGCGATACGCAGCTGTTCGCGCCGACGGATCTGGCGCACCGCACGCATGGCCTCTGCTGCGTCCCGGTGCCGCGAGAGCTGGGCCCACATCTCCGTGACGAGCTCGTCGAGGGAGCGCGTGGCGAGCTTGGAGTCGTCCCCGAGCCACGCCGTGGACTCCGGGGAGGTCTCCAGCAGGTCCGACACGTAGCGGGAGCTGGAGAGGATGTGGCACAGCCGCTCGGCCGCGGCGTTGGAGTCCCGCAGCAGCCGCAGGAACCACGGGGTGGTGCCCAGCGAGTCGCAGACGCGGCGCAGGTTCAGCAGCCCGGCGTCCGGGTCCACGCCCTCCGCGAGCCAGTCGAGCAGCACGGGGAGCAGGGTGCGCAGGATCTCCGCACGTCGGCTCACTCCGCGGGACAGCGCCTCGATGTGGCGCATGGCGGCCTTCGTGTCCTGGTACCCCAGGGCGGCCAGGCGGTCCCGGGCGGAGTCAGTGGTCAGGGTCGTGTCCGCGGGGGCGTTGGCCAGCGCGGCTAGCATCGGACGGTAGAAGATGCGCTCGTGCATGGAGCGCACCGTCCGCTTGACCCGGGTCCACTCCTCCACGAGCCGCGGCGCCGTGGGGTGGGTGCGCGGTGCGGCGCCGTCCACGGAGCGGGCGACGACGGCGAGCTCGCGTTCGTCACGCGGCATCAGGTGGGTGCGGCGCAGGCGGAAGAGCTGGATCCGGTGCTCGAGCAGTCGCAGCCAGCGGTAGTTCTGACCGAAATCCTCGGCGTCCTTGCGCCCGATGTACCCGCCGGAGGACAGGGCGGCGAGGGACTCGGTCGTCGCGCGGGTGCGCACCGTCTCGTCGTTGCGCCCGTGCACGAGCTGCAGCAGCTGGACGGTGAACTCCACGTCCCGCAGACCGCCGGGGCCGAGCTTGATCTGCCGGTCCCGGTCGGCTTCGGGGATGTTCTCGGTGACCCGGCGGCGCATGGCCTGCACGGACTCCACGAATCCCTCCCGCTCGGCGGAGGACCAGATGAACGGGGCAATCGCGTCCTCGTATCGCCGCCCGAGCTCCTGGTCCCCTGCCACGCAGCGCGCCTTGAGCAGCGCCTGGAACTCCCAGGACTTCGCCCAGCGCTTGTAGTAGCGAACGTGGGAGTCCAGCGTACGAACGAGCGGGCCGTCTTTGCCCTCGGGGCGCAGGTTGGCGTCCACCTCCCACAGGGCGGGCTCCGGACCGGTGGCCATCATGGCCTGGGCCAGCAGGTGCGCGAGTTCAGTGGCGATCTCCGTGGCGGTGTTCTCGTCCGGGACCTCTCCGGACTCCGCGGCCCGGGTCTCCATCACGTAGACCACGTCGACGTCCGAGATGTAGTTCAGCTCGCGCGCGCCGCACTTGCCCATGCCGATCACCGCGAGGCGCACCTGCTCCACCACCGCGGGGTCCCACCGTTCGTTCGACTGGGCGCGGGCGAGGGCAAGACCTGCCTCGAGGGCGGCGCCGGCGAGGTCCGCGAGCTGGCGTCCGACCGCGGGCATGTACTCCACGGGATCGAGGGCGCCCACGTCGCGCACGGCAACCCGCGCCAGAGCCCGACGATAGGCCAGGCGCAACGCCTTCTGGCCGTCGGCACCGGTGACCGTGGCCACGGGGGTCTCCGCCTGCGGATCGGCACCCACCGACTCGAGCAGCGCGGCCCGCAGCGCCGCGGGCTGGTCCGTGCCGGGACGGACCTGAGGACGGATGTCGAGCAGGTCGAGGTTCTCGGGTGCGCGCAGCAGGAACTCTCCGAGCGCCTCGGAGGCACCGAGCAGCCGGAACATGGTCTCGGAGTCGGCGGGGTCCCCGTTGACGCGGCGGCCGATCTCCGGGTGCTGCTCCATGAGCCGCACCAGGAGCTGCAGGGCCACGTCCGGCGACGCGGCGTGGGACAAGCCCTCCAGCAGCGCCGGCAGCTCCACGGTGTCGAGTTCCGGGAAGCCGAGCCAGCGCCGGGCGTTCGTGACGTCCGCGAAACCGATCGCGATGAGCTCCTTCGCGGAGATCTTCTCCGCCCGTTCCTTCGCGCTGCCCGTCGCCCCGCTCACCGCGGCCACCTACAGGATGCCCAGGTTGGTGCGCAGCTCGTACGGCGAGACCTCCTGGCGGTACTGGTCCCAGTCGCGGCGCTTGTTGCGCAGGAAGTAGTCGAAGACCGTCTCCCCCAGCAGCTCCGCCATGAAGTCGGAGTCCTCCGTCTCACGGATGGCGTCGTGCAGGCTGCTCGGCAGCGGTTGGTGGCCCACGGCGCGGCGCTCGGCGCTGCTCATGGAGAAGACGTCGTCCATCTCCACTGGGGGCAGCTCGTACTCGTTCTCGATGCCCTTCAGTCCCGCCCCGAGCAGTGCCGCGTAGGAGAGGTACGGGTTCGTGGCGGAGTCGATGCCGCGGTACTCGATCCGCGAGGACTGCACCTTGTCCGGCTTGTAGAGGGGCACGCGCACGAGCGCCGAGCGGTTGTTGTGACCCCAGGACATGTAGGACGGGGCCTCGTCGCCGGCCCACAGCCGCTTGTAGGAGTTCACGAACTGGTTGGTCACCGAGGTGAACTCGGGTGCGTGGCGCAGCAGCCCCGCAATGAAGTGCCGCCCAGTCTGGGAGAGCCGGAACTCGGCACCGGCCTCGTAGAACGCGTTGGTGTCCCCCTCGAAGAGCGAGAAATGGGTGTGCATGCCGGAGCCCGGGTGGCGCGAGAACGGCTTGGGCATGAAGGTCGCGTAGATGCCCTGGGACAGCGCCACCTCTCGCACGACCGTTCGGAAGGTCATGATGTTGTCCGCGGTCTGCAGGGCGTCCGCGTAGCGCAGGTCGATCTCGTTCTGCCCCGGCCCGGCCTCGTGGTGGGAGAACTCCACGGAGATGCCCACGGCCTCCAGCATGCTCACGGCGCGGCGCCGGAAGTCCTGCACCACACCGCCCGGCACATGGTCGAAGTAGCCCTCGTAGTCCACGGGCACCGGCTCGCCCGTGGCGGGGTCGAGGTCCGGGGAGCGCAGCAGGTAGAACTCGATCTCGGGCGCGGTGTAGCACGTGAACCCCATGTCGGAGGCCTTGGCCAGCACGCGCTTGAGCACGCCGCGCGGGTCCGCTGCGGAGGGCTCGCCGTCCGGGGTCTTCAGGTCACAGAACATCCGGGACGTGGGCTCGTCCTCGCCGCGCCACGGCAGCAGCTGGAAGGTTGAGGGGTCCGGCTGCAGCAGCATGTCCGACTCGAAGACGCGTGAGAGTCCCTCGATCGAGGAGCCGTCAAATCCCAGGCCCTCCTCGAAGGCCGCCTCGACCTCCGCCGGGGCGAGCGCCACGGACTTCAGCGTGCCCACGACGTCCGTGAACCAGAGCCGGACGAAGCGGACGTCCCTGTCCTCGATCGTTCGGAGCACGAACTCTTGCTGACGGTCCATCGGTCCACCTCGGATTCCTCGGGCGTGCGGCACAGCGGTCTGGGAGCCCGAGCCGGTCCCCGGCCGGGCGTCGCCCCCACTCTAACGACACCCACCGACATCCTCGGCGCGCCCCGCAGCCCCGCCCTCGAACCCCGCGGACGACGCCGCCCGCACCCCGCCGCGGCGCCGGCCCCGCGAATCTCGGGGAATCTCGGGGCCATGCACCGCCGCGGCACCGCACCCGGGAGCTCAGGCCGACGGCCGCATCCGGGGCCCATGAAGCGCCCGGTAGGCTGGAGCCATGAGTGCTCCCCAGCCCGGTTCCGCGTCCGCCCGTCCCCTCGCTGAGGTCTCCCGCGTGCGCACCCTGCACCTGCAGCGCGCCAAGGACACCGGTGAGAAGTTCTCGATGCTCACGAGCTACGACGTCCTCACCGCCGGGATCTTCGACGCCGCCGGCGTGGACGTGCTGCTGGTCGGGGATTCGCTCGGCAACACCGTGCTGGGGCACGGCTCGACCCTTCCGGTGACGCTCGATCAGATGATCACGTTCGCCGGGGCCGTCGTGCGCGGCACGAACCGCGCCCTGGTGGTCGTGGACCTGCCGTTCGGCAGCTACGAGGAGTCCCCCGAGCAGGCGGTGCGCAACGCCGTGCGGGTGATGCGCGAGACCGGGGCGCACGCCGTGAAGCTCGAGGCGGGTGCGGCCCTGGCCGGGCATGCGGCGGCTGTGGTGCGCGCGGGCATCCCCGTGATGGGACACATCGGCTTCACCCCGCAGTCCGAGCACGCTTTGGGCGGCTTCCGGATCCAGGGGCGGGGCGACGCCGCCGCGCAGCTGCACCGCGACGCCCTGGCCGCGCAGGATGCGGGGTGCTTCGCCGTCGTCCTGGAGATGGTCTCCGCGGACGCCGCACGGGACGTCGAGCAGGAGCTGCGGATCCCCACCGTGGGCATCGGGGCCGGGAACGTGACCACCGGCCAGGTCCTGGTGTGGCAGGACATGCTGGGCCTGCGTACCGGGGCCATGCCGCGGTTCGTCAAGCAGTACGCGCAGCTGGCCGAGACCGCGCACGACGCCGTGGCGCAGTACGTGGCCGAGGTCCGCTCCGGCGCGTTCCCCGGCGAGGAGCACTCCTACCGCGGCTGATCAGGGGAAGCACGAACGCCCCGGTTGTCCTGTGGCCGGGGTCCCCCGACCGGCTGGACCGGTTGCCGGACCGGTAGGTGGGCTCGCGTACCTGCCGCGGACTGGCGCGTGGCGCGCCACCCGGGCCGGGGCTGGGAAGCCGTCCCGGCATCGTCGCCCGCCCCCACCCCGCGAGGCCTGTGAAGCACCGTGCAACCCTGAGGCCCGTGAGACCCGTGATGCCCTTGAGACGCGTGACGAGGGACTCAGTCGCCGTTGAAGGCGGCGTCCTCGTCATCCCAGCGCTTGGTGTTCTGAGCCGCGCGCTCCAGGGCGTGTGCGGCCTCCTCGCGGGTCGCATAGGGGCCCATCAGCTGGCGGTAGTCGTCCTTGGCGCCCTCCTCGACCTGCTTGGTGTAGAGGTTGTACCAGTACTCGGCCATGTGCTTCCTCACTCTCCGGCGCCGCGCGCCGCATGCCCGCCCGGTTGGCGGGGTCGCGAACGGCCCGGGCGGAACGAGCCCGGGACCCAAGGCTTAGGGTAGTTGGTGAAGCAGGTGTTCGGCGCGCCACCACGTGCCCGGACCGCCCACCACGTGAACGCCCCAGGAGGCAGAGACCCACCGTGACCAGCCACAACCTCGAACCCGCACCCGGATCCACCGCGCCCCTGGGGGCCCTGAGCTCGGGAACCCTCACCCCGATGCGCCCGGTCCCCCGGAGCATCGAGCGCCCCGAGTACGTGGGCCGCGCGGAACCGGATGAGGGCCGTGCCTCGAACGTCTACACACCCGAGGAGATCGAGCTCGTCCGTGAGGCGGGACAGATCGCCGCGCGGGCGCTGCAGGCCGCCGGTGCCGAGGCGAAGCCCGGTGTCACGACCGACGAGCTGGACCGCATCGCCCACGAGTACATGTGCGACCACGGCGCCTACCCCTCCTGTCTCGAGTACCGCGGCTTCCCCAAGTCCATCTGCACCTCGCTCAACGAGGTGATCTGCCACGGCATCCCGGACTCCACGGTGCTGGAGGAAGGGGACATCATCAACCTGGACGTCACTGCCTACAAGAACGGGATGCACGGGGACACGAACGCCATGTTCCTCGTGGGGGACGTGGACGAGGACTCCCGCCTGCTCGTGGAGCGCACGCTGGAGGCCACCAACCGTGCGATCAAGGCGGTGCGCCCCGGGCGCGAGATCAACGTGATCGGCCGCGTGATCGAGAAGTACGCCAAGCGCTTCGGCTACGGGGTGGTGCGGGACTTCACCGGTCACGGTGTGGGCCGCGAGTTCCACACGGGTCTGATCGTGCCGCACTACGACGCCGCACCCTCCTACGCCACCGAGATGGTCCCGGGCATGATCTTCACGATCGAGCCCATGCTCACGCTCGGAACCATCGCGTGGGACCAGTGGGACGACGACTGGACGATCACCACCCACGACCGCATGCGCACCGCGCAGTACGAACACACCATGGTCGTCACGCAGGACGGTGTGGAGATCCTCACCCTCCCGTAAACTCGACGCGGGGGACGACGGCGTTCCGATCGGCCCCGCTCCAGTTCTCCACCGTGAACCGAAGGGACCGTTCATGAGCTCAGGTACTCCGCAGGGCGTCGTATCGCGGTACGGCATCGGCATTGACATTGGCGGCACCGGCACCAAGGGCGGGATCGTGGACCTCACCACGGGCCAGCTCGTGGGCGAGCGCTTCCGGATCCCCACGCCGCGTCCGGCCACCCCGGAGGCCGTGGCGGGTGTGGTCCGGCAGATCGTGGACGAGCTGCAGTCGCGACCGGAGGCCCCCGAGCCGGACAGCCACGTGGGCATCGTGTTCCCCGCCATCATCAAGAACGGCGTGGCGCTGTCTGCGGCGAACGTGGACAAGTCCTGGATCAACACGGACGTGGACGCCCTCATGACCGAGGCGCTGGGCCGCGAGGTCGAGGCCCTCAACGACGCCGACGGCGCCGGGCTTGCCGAGGCGCACTACGGTGCGGGCAAGGGCAAGAAGGGTCTGGTCATGGTCATCACCCTCGGCACCGGCATCGGCTCCGCAATGATCCTCAACGGCCAGCTCGTGCCGAACGCCGAGCTGGGCCACCTGGAGATCGACGGGCACGACGCCGAGACCCGCGCCTCCGCGGCCGCTCGTGAGCGCGAGCAGCTGCCCTGGAAGAAGTGGGCCACGAAACGGCTGCAGCGCTACTTCGAGCACGTGGAGTTCCTCTTCTCCCCGTCCCTGTTCGTGATCGGCGGCGGTGTGTCCAAGAACTCGGAGAAGTTCGTTCCCTACCTCGAACTGCGCACGCCGGTGGAGATCGCCGCGCTGCGCAACAACGCGGGCATCGTGGGGGCGGCACTGTGGGCGCAGCAGTGCCGTGAAGCGCAGGCCGCAAAGCCGGTCATCGACCCCGTGAAGTAGGCCGGGCCAGCACACGGCGGGCTAGGAGCCCGTACACAGAGCGAGACCCCGATGGTTTCCGCGGCTTCCCCTCCGCAGACCCTCGGGGTCTCGTTTCTGGAGTCTATGCGCTGATCCTGACGGGATCAAGCCCCCAGGTTCCGGGCCAGTTCCGTGAGGAAGCGGTCCACCGGCGCGTCCACCTTCACGGTGGCCAAGGCGTCTCCGCCGGTCACCCCGTGGTTGACGATCACCACGGGCGTCTGCGACCGCGCGGCCTGGCGCACGAACCGTCGTCCGGAGTTGACCGTCAGCGAGGAGCCGGCCACCAGCAGCACGTCCGCGCGCTGCACGATCCGCCGGCTGCGCGCCACCTTCTCGGCCGGGGCGTTCTCGCCGAAGAAGACCACGTCCGGTTTCAGCACCCCCTGGCACACGGGGCAGTCCCAGACCCGGAAGCCCGCCGTGTCCTCCACGGTGGCGTCCGCGTCCGGTGCGTACTCGATGTCCTGCGCGGAGGCCATGCCGTCGTAGAAGCCCGGGTTCAGCTCGTCCAGGTAGCGCGAGACCTGCTCGCGGGGGAACCGTGAACGGCACGCGGTGCACAGCACCCACGCGTAGGTGCCGTGCAGGTCCACCACGTCCACGGTCCCGGCCTTCTGGTGCAGCCGGTCGATGTTCTGGGTGATCACCCCATCCACGTGTCCGGCGGCCTCGAGGCGGGCGATGGCCGTGTGCGCGGCGGTGGGCTCGGCGTCGGCGACGAAGTGCCAGCCGTACTGGTTGCGGGCCCAGTAGTGACGCCGGTTGGACACGCTGGACATGAACTCCTGGTACGTCATGGGCGTGCGCGGCGTGGCGTCCGGACCGCGGTAGTCGGGAATGCCCGACGGCGTGCTGACCCCGGCTCCCGTGAGCACGGCGATCCGCCGCCCGTCGAGCAGCTCGATCGCCCGGGGCAGACCGGCACGGGCGTCCAGCGCGTGCGGGTCCGGGAACTGGTCCTGCCGCGAGGGAGAGCCGTATCCGGCACGCAGCACCCGGAGGGGCATCAGGAACGCTGCAGCGACTCGAGGACCCGCCGCAGGTCCTCCCAGGCGCGCGGCTCGGTGATGTCCGCCGCGCTGACGTCCACGACCGTCCCGGCGGCGTCGACCACCACCGTGTGGCGCCGAGCGCAACCCTCCTCCGCGTCCATGACGCCGTAGGCGGAGGCGACCTCGCCGTGCGGCCAGAAGTCGGAGAGCAGCTCGAAGTCGTAGGACTCCTGGCGCGCGAAGGCGTCCAGCGCAAAGTGGCTGTCCGTGGACAGGCACAGCAGCGTGACGTCGAACTCCTCGAACATGTCCGTGTGGTCCTGCAGGTGGCACAGCTCCTGCGTGCACACCGGGGAGAACGCGAACGGGAAGAACACCAGCACCACCGGCCGTCCCCGGTACTGGGAAAGGCTGCGGGGCTCGCCGTGGCGGTTAACCAGGGTGAAATCGGGTGCGGTGGAACCGATGACGCTCATGGGAGCCTTTCTTGCGGTGGGATCTGGGATCTGCCCGGCGCGGTTCAGAAGTTGCGCTTGGGTGCCAGTCGGGAGACCGACCAGTCGGAGGAGACGCGCGCGGTACTCGTGACGTGCAGCCCTGCGGTGGACGCCGCCTCCTGGATGTCCGCGGGAGAGACGTGGTCGTCGCGCCCGGCCTTGGGCGTCAGCAGCCAGACCACACCGCCGTCGTCGAGCGTGGTCTGCACGTCCACGAGCTCGTCCACGAGGTCGCCGTCCCCGTCACGCCACCACAGCACGACGGCGTCCACGACCTCCTGCGCGTCCTCGTCGAAGAGCTCCGCGCCGATGGCTTCCTCGATCTGCTCCCGCAGCCGCGCATCGACGTCGTCGTCGTAGCCGAACTCCTGGACGTAGTCGCCGTCCTTCAGGTTCAGCTGCTCCGCAATGCTCTCTTCGGGGGCTTTCGCCTCGCTCACCGTGTCTCTCCTTCTGCGCCGCGATCTCCGTGCGCTGTGATCCGGGGGTTCCACAGCACCGCGGAACGGTGGTGCGGAACCGTCGTCACCGTGACGGGAGTGCCAACGGTGCGTAACAAAGACAACACCGGATCCGGTGCACGTTCAAGCCCACAGGCGCCGGGCGGGGTGAGACACGCCCCGTGTGACGGCGTGTCCTCCGGGCGGTGTGACGGGCGGAACCGTGTTGTCGCAAGGGCTGAGCACGTAGCCTGTGACACGATGGATGGATGACGGGACCGGTCTGTGCAGGCCCCTTCCGTCGCACGGCACACCGCTCCGACACCGGGGATCCCGCAGCGCGGAGCTGACGACAGAGAGGTTCACGTGTCTTCTGACAGCAATCACCACATTTTGAGTGGGTTGACGAACAATCTCCAGGACGCGGACGCGCAGGAGACCCAGGAGTGGATCGAGTCCTTCGACGCCCTGATTAAGGCCCAGGGCACCGAGCGCGCACAGTACGTGATGCGCGCCCTCCTCCAGCACGCGGGAACTCACTCCGTGGGTGTGCCGATGGTGACCACCTCGGACTACGTGAACACGATCCCCGTGGACCAGGAGCCAGAGTTTCCCGGTGACGAGGAGATCGAGCGCCGCTACCGCGCGTTCCTGCGCTGGAACGCGGCCGTCATGGTGCACCGCGCGCAGCGTCCCGGCGTGGGCGTGGGCGGGCACATCTCCTCCTACGCGGGCGTCGCCACCCTCTACGAAGTGGGCCTGAACCACTTCTTCCGCGGCCCGGAGCACCCGGGCGGAGGGGACCAGGTCTTCTTCCAGGGCCACTCCTCCCCCGGCAACTACGCCCGCGCCTACCTCGAGGGTCGCCTCACCGAGGACCAGCTGGACGGGTTCCGCCAGGAGAAGACCATGGCCCCGAACGGCCTGCCCTCCTACCCGCACCCGCGCTGCCTGCCGGACTTCTGGCAGTTCCCCACGGTGTCCATGGGCATCGGTCCCATGAACGCGATCTACCAGGCGCAGTTCAACCGGTATCTGCACAACCGGGGCATCAAGGACACCTCGGACCAGCACGTCTGGGCGTTCCTGGGCGACGGCGAGATGGACGAGCCGGAGTCGCGCGGCGTGCTGCAGCTGGCCGCCAACGACAAGCTGGACAACCTGACCTTCGTGATCAACTGCAACCTGCAGCGCCTGGACGGGCCGGTGCGCGGCAACGGCAAGATCATCCAGGAGCTGGAGGCGTTCTTCCGCGGCGCCGGTTGGAACGTCATCAAGGTCGTGTGGGGCCGCGAGTGGGACGCCCTGCTCGAGGCGGACCACACCGGTGAGCTCGTGCGCATCATGAACGAGACGCTGGACGGCGACTACCAGACGTTCAAGGCGGAGTCCGGCGGCTTCGTCCGCGACCACTTCTTCGCCCGCTCCGCGGCCACCAAGGAGCTCGTGGCGGACTACACGGACGAGGAGATCTGGAACCTCAAGCGCGGTGCGCACGACTACCGCAAGGTGTACGCGGCGTACAAGGCGGCGCTCGAGCACAAGGGCCAGCCCACCGTGATCCTCGCCCAGGGCATCAAGGGCTACGGCCTGGGCCCCCACTTCGAGGCGCGCAACTCCACCCACCAGATGAAGAAGCTGACGCTGGAGGACCTGAAGACCTTCCGCGACCACCTGCGCATCCCGATCACGGACGAGCAGCTCGAGGCGGACATCTACAACGCCCCGTACTACCACCCGGGCCAGGACTCGCCGGAGATCAAGTACCTGCAGGAGCGCCGCAAGGAGCTCGGCGGCTACCTCCCGGACCGCCCGCACCAGCAGCCGGAGATCACCCTGCCCTCGGACAAGGCGTTCGCGTCCGGGAAGAAGGGCTCCGGCAAGCAGCTGGCCGCCACCACCATGGCGTTCGTGCGCATCCTCAAGGACCTCATGCGGGAGAAGGACTTCGGCCACCGCATCGTGCCGATCGTCCCGGACGAGGCCCGCACGTTCGGCATGGACGCGTTCTTCCCCACGTCCAAGATCTACAACCCGAACGGTCAGAACTACCTGTCCGTGGACCGCGAGCTCATGCTGGCCTACAAGGAGTCCGCGCAGGGCGTGATCCTGCACCCGGGCATCAACGAGGCCGGTGCGACCTCCGCGTTCACCGCGGCGGGCACGTCCTACGCGACCCACGGCGAGACCATGATCCCGGTCTACATCTTCTACTCGATGTTCGGCTTCCAGCGCACCGGTGACGAGTTCTGGGCCGCCGGGGACCAGCTGGCCCGCGGGTTCATCATTGGAGCCACGGCGGGGCGCACCACGCTGACCGGTGAGGGCCTGCAGCACGCTGACGGCCACTCCCCGATCATCGCCTCGACCAACCCCGCGGTGATCCACTACGACCCGGCCTACGGGTACGAGATCGCGCACATCGTCAAGCGCGGCATCGAGCACATGTACGGGTCCAAGGACGAGGACCACAACGTCATGTACTACCTCACGGTGTACAACGAGCCCATCCACCAGCCGGCGGAGCCGGAGAACGTGGACGTGGACGGGATCGTCAACGGCATCTACCTCCTCAAGCCGGCCGAGACCGAGGGCCCCCGGGCCCAGCTGCTGGCCTCGGGCGTGGGCGTGCCGTGGGCGCTGGAGGCCCAGAAGATCCTGGCCGAGGAGTGGGGCGTCTCCGCAGACGTGTGGTCCGTGACCTCGTGGACGAACCTGCGCCGGGAGGCCATGGCGTGCGAGCACGCCGCGTTCATGCACCCGGAGAGCGGTGCGGCCACGCCGTACATCACGCAGGCGCTCGCCGGTGCCACCGGCCCGGTCGTCGCGACCACGGACTACGCGTCCGAGCTGCCGGACTCCGTGCGCCAGTACGTGCCCAACGACTGGGCCACGCTGGGCGCGGACGGCTTCGGCTTCGCGGACACGCGCGCCGGTGCCCGCCGGTTCTTCACGATCGACGCGCACTCCATGGTGGTGCGCACGCTCGAGATGCTGGCCAAGCGCGGCGAGATCGACTGGTCTGCTCCGGCCGAGGCCATCACGCGCTACGACCTCGCCAACCCCGCCGCGGGGAAGTCGGGCAACGCCGGGGGCGACGCCTGATCCCCTCGTGATCCTGGGCCACGACGACGCCGCCCCCGCGCCTTCCACGGTGCGGGGGCGGCGTCGTCCCCGGACCCGTGGGGGCGGAGCGCGCGTGCGCGCATCGACTACCCTCGACTCATGCCCACCGACGCCTCCGGGCCAGCCTCCCGCAAGTCACGCTCCAGCCGCCGGGTGACCTGGCCGCTGCGCAGCCGCCAGCAGGGCACGCCCCACCCGAAGACCCTCGAGAACCTGAAGGCAAACCTCGGGCAGGTATCCACGGTCGCGGTGCAGCGCCTGGACAACTCTCTCCCCTGGTTCTCGCAGCTGCGCCCGGACGAGCGCTCCGAGCTCGGGCTGCTCGCGCAGCGGGGCATCGCGTCCTTCGTGCGCTGGTACGAGAACCCGCAGGAGCCCGTGTGGGTGCTGACCGAGATCTTCAAGCAGGCGCCCACGGACCTGACCCGCTCCATCACGCTGCAGAACGCGCTGCAGGTGCTGCGGATCGTCGTGGACGTGGTGGAGGAGAAGGTTCCGGAGCTCGCGCAGCACAACGACGAGGTGGCGCTGCGCGAGGCCGTGCTGCGCTTCTCGCGGGAGGTCGCGTTCGCCGCCGCGGACGTCTACGCCCGGGCCGCCGAGAACCGGGGTTCGTGGGACGCCCGGCTCGAGTCCCTGGTGGTGGACGGGATCATGCGGGGGGACCACTCGGATTCCATGCGTTCCCGCGTCTCCGCGCTCGGCTGGACGGACGCGGGGGACGTCACGGTGATGGTGGGCCGCGCGCCGGCCACCACTGGACCGGTGGGTGTGGAGCGCATCCGCCGCGCCGCGGGACGCCACGCCGCAGAGTGCCTTGTAGCCATCCAGACGGACCGCCTCGTGCTGGTGCTGGGAGGGTTGCGTGACCAGACCCAGTCCCTCGCCCGGCTCGCGGCCGTGTTCGGGGACGGCCCTGTGGTCCACGGTCCGATGGTCGGCTCCGTGTTCGACGCCAAGCAGTCCGCCGACCGCGCCCAGGCGGGGCTGCGGGCGGCGTCGGCGTGGCCCCAGGCACCGCGGCCCACGGCCTCCGAGGACCTGTGGCCCGAGCGCGCCATCAACGGGGACCCGCTCGCGCTGCGCTCCATGGTGGAGGCGGTCTGGCAACCGCTCTCCGCCTCCTCCACCGGTCTCGTGGACACGCTGACCACCTACCTCAGCGTGGGGCACTCGCTCGAGGCCACCGCGCGCGAGCTGTTCGTGCACGCCAACACGGTGCGCTACCGGCTGCGCCGCGTCAGTGACATCACCGGCTGGGACCCGCTGCTGCCCCGGGACGCGTTCGTGCTGCACTGCGCGGTGCTCGCGGGGCGGCTGAACCCGGGCGCGTGACATGCACTTGTAGGACCTCCACAAATCCCGTCCCCCGGCTTGGTGACACCGCATAGGCGTCATGGGCCGCCCGACTTGGTGGAATGAACGGGTGATTGCAGTTGTCTGCCCCGGACAGGGGTCCCAGAAGCCAGGTTTCCTCACCGAGTGGTTGACCGTCCCCGGCGTGCCGGAGCATCTCGCGCAGCTCTCCGACGCCGCCGGTCTGGACCTCGCGCACTACGGCACGGAGGCGGACGAGGAGACGATCAAGGACACCGCCGTCGCCCAGCCGCTGATCGTGGCCGCCGGTCTCGTGGCGGGGCGTCTGCTCGCCCCGCAGCTCGAGGCCCGGGACGACGTCGTGCTCGCCGGGCACTCGGTCGGCGAGATCACCGCCGCGGCACTCGCCGGGGTGCTCACCGAGGCGGAGGCCATGCGCTTCGTGCGCGTGCGCGCAGCGGAGATGGCCCGCGCGGCCGCCGCCACCCCCACGGGGATGGCCGCAGTGCTGGGCGGCAAACCGGACGATGTCGCCGCCGCCTTGGCCGCAGCGGGGGTCACCGTCGCGAACGCGAACGGGGGCGGGCAGGTGGTCGCGGCCGGTACCGAGGAGCAGCTCACCGCGCTGGCCGAGAACCCGCCCACCCGCGCCAAGGTCGTGAAGCTGAAGGTTGCGGGCGCCTTCCACACCGAGCACATGGCGCCCGCCCTCGCACCCCTGCGTGAGCTTGCGCCGCAGCTGAACCCCCAGGATCCCCGCGTCACGCTGCTCAGCAACTTCGACGGCGCTGCCGTCACCGGCGGAACCGCCGTGCTCGAGTCTCTCGTGGAGCAAGTGTGCCGCCCGGTGCGCTGGGACGCCTGCATGGAGACGATGGCCGAGCTGGAGGTCTCGCAGATCGTGGAGCTGCCCCCCGCTGGGACCCTCGTGGGACTCGCGAAGCGCGGTCTCAAGGGCGTGCCAGCCACCGCGGTGAACACACCGGAGGATCTCGAAACGGTGCGGAGTACCCTGACCTGAGACGTGTGCCCACCGCACACCCCACTCGCCGAGAACCGCACCTTGTTAGGAGTCGACCTTCCGTGGCGACCTTGAAACAGAACACCCCGAACGCCCACACCCGGATCCTGGGTATCGGCGCCTACCGCCCCTCCGAGATCGTCACGAACGAAGACGTCTGCCAGTGGATCGACTCCTCGGACGAATGGATCGTCAAGCGCACCGGCGTCCACACCCGCCACCGCGCACCGGCGGACGTGTCCGTGATCGACATGGCGGAGCACGCCGCCCGTGAGGCCATGGCCGCCGCCGGGGTCACCGGCGAGCAGCTGGACGCGGTCATCGTCTCCTCGGTGACCTTCCCGTACCTCACGCCGTCGTGCGCCGCCCTGCTCGCGGACCGCCTGGACGCCACTCCCGCCGCCGCGTACGACATCTCCGCCGCGTGCGCAGGCTACTGCTACGGCGTGGCCCAGGCGGACGCCCTCGTGCGCTCCGGGGACTCGGACCACGTGCTGGTCATCGGCGTGGAGAAGCTCTCCGACGTCATCGACAACACCGAGCGCTCCATCTCCTTCCTGCTGGGCGACGGCGCCGGCGCCGTGGTCATCGGCCCGTCCGACGTTCCCGGGATCAGCCCCTCCGTGTGGGGCTCGGACGGCTCCAAGTGGGATGCCATCCGCATGACGCACCCCCTCACCGATATCCGCGCCGTGGAGCAGGGCGGGCAGCGCACCTTCTCCAAGGACCTCGTGGACCCGGAGACCGGGGAGATGCCCGAGGACGCCACCCTGTGGCCCACCCTGCGCCAGGACGGGCAGACCGTCTTCCGCTGGGCCTCGTGGGAGGGTGCCCGTGTGGCCAAGGAGGCGCTGGAGGCCTCCGGTCTGGAGCCCGAGGACCTCGCGGCTTTCGTGCCCCACCAGGCCAACATGCGCATCATCGACCAGATGGTCAAAGTGCTGAAGCTTCCCGAGTCCGTCGTCGTGGCCCGGGACATCGCGGAGGCGGGCAACACCTCCGCCGCGTCCATCCCGCTGGCCACCCACCGCCTGCTCGCGGAACACCCCGAACTCTCGGGCAAGCCCTCGCTGCAGATCGGTTTCGGGGCCGGTCTCGTGTACGGAGCGCAAGTGGTTCTTCTGCCCTGATCCTCCCCCGTGCGTGTCGTAGGGTTAGACCGCACACCTCTTGTCCTGCAGCGTTCCGAGTGATCGGACGCCCCGCCCGGAGGTTCTTCCGAACCCCCGTGTGACTCAGTACGGTTGCGCACTGCGACCTCTAGGAAAGGAAGCCGATATGGCGAGCAAAGACGAAATCCTGGCCGGCCTGGCCGAGATCGTGAACGAGGAGACCGGACTCGAGACCGAGGCCGTGCAGCTCGAGAAGTCCTTCACCGAGGACCTGGACATCGACTCCATCTCGATGATGACCATCGTGGTCAACGCCGAGGAGAAGTTCGACGTGACCATCCCCGACGAAGAGGTCAAGAACCTGAAGACCGTCGAGGACGCCGTCAACTTCATCGACAACGCCCAGGGCTGAGCCCACGGCGCGCGGTGGCGTGCCCCTTGTCAGCACGAGGGGCACGCCACCTCCGTCCTACCAGGCGGTTGGTCATCCCCGCCCCTGGAACACCTGCGATTTCGGACACGAGGAAGTGCAAACATGTCCCGCAAAGTAGTGGTCACCGGTCTCGGCGCCATCACGCCGATCGGTGAGAACGTCCAGGAGACCTGGAAGAACGCTCTCAAGGGCGTCTCGGGCGTCCATGCCCTGACCCAGGACTGGGTGGAGAAGTACGACCTGCCCGTGCGCATCGGTGCCACGTCCCCGAAACCCTCGGAGGACGTCGTCTCCCGTGTGCAGGCCAAGCGCCTGGATCCCTCGGGTCAGCTGTCCGTGGCGGCCGCGCGCGAGGCCTGGACCGACGCCGGGTTCTCCGGTGCGGACGCCGACACGAGCGACGAGCTGGACCCCACCCGTGTGGGCGTGGCCTTCGGCACCGGCATCGGTGGCGTGTGGACGCTGCTGGACGCGTGGGACACCCTCGTCGAGAAGGGCCCCCGCCGCGTCAAGCCCATGACGGTCCCCATGCTCATGCCCAACGGCAACGCCTCCTCCGTGAGCATGGAGTTCAAGGCCCGCGCGTGCGCCATCACTCCCGTGTCCGCGTGCGCCTCCGGCACCGAAGCCTTCTTCCAGGGCCTGAACCTGATCCGCTCCGGCAAGGCGGACGTGGTGATCGTGGGCGGCGCCGAGAGTGCGATCCACCCCATGACCATCGCCGCGTTCAACTCCATGCAGGCTCTGTCCCGCCGCAACGACGACCCCGAGCACGCCTCGCGTCCCTTCGACATCGACCGCGACGGCTTCGTGATGGGTGAGGGCGCCGGTGCCATCGTGCTCGAGTCCGAGGAGCACGCCCGCGGCCGCGGAGCCCGCATCTACGCCGAGCTCGCGGGTGCCGGTCTCAGCGCGGATGCCCACCACATCACGGCGCCGGCCACCGGCGACGAGGGCGGCCCCGCACGCGCCCTGCGCGAGGCCATGGTCTCCGGGGACATCGACCCGGCGGACATCAAGCACGTCAACGCCCACGCCACCTCCACCCCGGTAGGGGACGTGCCCGAGGCGGGCGCGCTGCGGGCGGCCTTCGGATCTGCCGTGGACGACATGGCTGTCTCGGCCACCAAGTCCATGACCGGTCACCTCCTGGGCGGCTCCGGGGCCGTGGAGGGTGTGCTGACCGTGCTCGCTCTCACCGAGCGCATGGCACCGTGCACCATCAACCTGGACAACCAGGACCCGAAGATCGACCTCGACGTGGTGACAACTGCCCGTGAACTCCGCCCAGGGGACATGGTCGCGATCTCCAACTCGTTCGGCTTCGGCGGCCACAACTCCGTGGCGGCGTTCCGCTCGCTCTGAGGTGCTGGACACGCTGACGCCCTGGAGGCTCTAGAGGCCCTGACTCCCCGAGTGCGGAGAACCCCGGTCACCTTTTACGGAAGGTGACCGGGGTTCTCTCACGTCCGTGGCAGGTCCCGCTTCTCGACACTCGGTTCGCCACACGCTGTTCTCGGCGCAGCGATCTCCACGCAGGGTTTGTTCTGCACAGCTCACGACGAGCAGTCATCCAGGCACGGTCGTCGCAGTGCGGGCAATGACGCAAGCCCCCGCAACGGAACGGGGACAGGAAAGCTTGGACGGCCGCGCCGGGCGGCTCACAGAGAACGTTGGAAGGTCTCGGTCTCAGCCCACGCGGTGCAGCCAGCGCACCGGAGCTCCCTCTGCGGCGTGACGGAAGGGCTCGAGCTCCTCGTCCCAGGCCTCCCCCAGCGCGAGGGAAAGTTCGGAGACGACGGCGGAGGGGTCCCCCCCAGCCGCCTCGAAGGCGTAGCGGATGCGGTCCTCACTCACGCAGATGTTCCCGGCGGCGTCCGTGGTGGCGTGGAAGATGCCGAGGTCCGGGGTGAAGGACCACCGGGAGCCGTCACTGCCCTGGCTCGGGTTCTCCGTCACCTCAAAGCGGAGGCGTCCGAGCGTGCGCAGGGCAGAGGCGAGAAGGGCGCCCGTCCCTGCGCGGCCAGACCACTCCAGTTCGGCCCGCACGCACCCGGGTTCGGCGTTCTGCGGGGTCCACTCTAGATCCGTTCGGCCACGCGAAACGGCTTCCAGGGCCCACTGGATGTGGGGGCACAGCGCCTGCGGTGCGGAGTGCACGTAGAGCACACCCCGCGTGGTGGGTGAAGACATAGCCTGTTCCTCCGTTGTGTAGGTACGTCTTCCCCAACGTCCTGCACGGAGGCCCCAGCCGTGTCACCCGGCGCCCATGTTCAGTTTTCGGAGTCAACCGGGTGGAGCTGTGCGGATTCGAGGCCGCGCGCGCCGCCGGTCGCTCTCATTGTCCAGCAGGGCCCATCGACGGTCAACCCGGAGTCTGCGGGGAGGGCAGAAGTCAAGCCCGCGGGTGCGCCTGTGAGTAAGCACTCTTCAGCCGTTCCACGGAGACGTGCGTGTAGATCTGCGTGGTCGCCACCGTGGAGTGTCCGAGGAGCTCCTGCACCGTTCGGAGATCCGCTCCTCCGTCCAGCAGATGTGTCGCCGCACTGTGGCGCAGGCTGTGCGGCCCGCGGGCACTCGTGTCCGGGACGCCGCGCAGGGCCTCGCCCACGACGCGCCGCGCCACCCGGGGGTCGATCCGGGCGCCGCGGGCCCCCACGAACACGGCGTTGCCGGCCGCGGGTCGCGCAAGGGTGCGGCGCCGGTGGAACCACAGGGCCAGTGCCTCCCCCGCGGCGTCTCCGTAGGGGATCCTGCGCTGCTTGTCGCCCTTGCCGGTGACCGTGAGCACGTGGTTCACGGCATCCACGTGCGAGCTGTCCAGGCCCACGAGTTCGCTGATGCGGGCCCCGGTTGCGTACAGCAGCTCGAGCAGAGCCCAGTCGCGGGCGGCGCACGCGGCGGCCTGCTCGTCGTCGTGCTCCCCGAGGGCTGCATCCGCAAGGTCGTCCAGCATGGTGGCCAGTGCCGCGGCTCCGACCACGTCAGGGAGGTGCCGTGCCGGTCGCGGACCGCGCAGTCCGGACGCGGGGTCGTACCGCAACCCCTGGGTGTCCACAGCCCAGCGGAAGAAGGTGTGCACGGCGGCGATCCCCCGGGAGACGGAGCTGCGCGCGAGCCCCCGCTGGTGACGCTGCGCGAGCCAGCCCCGGAGCGCGTCGCGGTCCAGGAGGTCCATGGCATCGATCCCCGTGTCCCGCATCCAGTTCGAAAGGTCCAGGACATCGCTCGTGTACGAGCGCACGGTGTGCTCGCTGCGGGATCGCTCCAGCGCGAGGTGTGCTCGGAACTGTGGCAGGTACACCTCGAGCGGCCCCGGCGCAGGGCTGTCACCGTGCGGCGAAGCGGACTCCCCCGGGGTTACGGATCGGCGCTCCTCCTCAGCTCGGCGCTCCCCATCACCTCGACACACCTCCGAAGATCGGCTCACCTCCGGGACAAGCCCGGTCGAGCCTTCCGCGCCACGACGCTGCGGTGGGGCTTCCCGCCCGCGCCGCTGCCCAGCGTTCTCCCCTGCCCGGTCAGCGGCTCGAGATGACGACGCGCGCTGCTCACGAGCCACCGCTGCGTCGTGTGCCCATTCGTCCATGCGGTGAGCCTACCCGTCGCCAGCCGAGCAGCGAGTCCGTGGCCAGCCCAAGCTCCCGCAGCTGCGCAAGACTCGTGAGCACCTCCCCCGGCCCGAGTCCGGAGACACGACACAGCTGGGAGGGGTCCGCATCCGTGTGCAGGGGCAGGGCATCGAAGACCCGAAGCTGCACGGGATCCAGTCGGTCCTCAGGCCTCTGGTCCCGGCCCGCCCTCTGGCTGCGGACCTCCTCAGCTGCCGCATTGCCGAGGGAACCCAGGAGTTCGAGCACCTCTCCGCCGGTGCTCACGAGCACCGCGTGGTCCTCCCGCACGAGCCGGTGGCATCCCGCGGATCCCCCGACGAGCACGTCCCCCGGCACGGCGGCTACCTCCCGGGAAAGACCTGCCGCGTGCCGAGCGGTGTTCAGGGCACCGGAACGCCACGCAGCCTCGGTGACGACCGTGGCGCGGGTGAGGGCAGCGATGATCCTGTTGCGTTGCAGGAACCGGTACCGAGTGGGAGCGCACCCCAGGGGGACCTCGCTCAGGACCGCGCCGCGGTGGCAGATCCGACCCAGAAGTTCGGCGTTCGCCACGGGGTAGACCCTGTCCACCCCGCAGGCCAGCACGGCCACGGTGGTTGCGTGCTCCGCCCCGGTCTCGAGGGCGGTCTGGTGGGCGACGGCGTCGATCCCGTAGGCACCGCCGGAGACCACGCACCAGCCCGCCTCGCACAGCTCGCCGGTGATCATGCGCGTCACTGCGGAGCCGTAGGCGCTGGCATTGCGCGATCCGACCACGGCCACGCTGCGCTCCAGACGGTTGAGGGCCGTGCGCTCGCCCCTGCCCCACAGCACGATCGGCTGCTGAATCCCCAGGAATGCGAGCTGGGCCGGCCAGTCGGCATCCTCTGGGATCACGGTCCACGCGTCGATCTGCTCCGCGTGGCGCGCGTCCGTCGCGGGATCGGGCACGGGCAGCCGCGCACGCCACGCCGCGAACCGGTGGGCGAGATCGGGAGTCCCCGCACCGGGCAACGCCTCCTGCGCGGCCTTCCGGTACACGGACACGAGCGCCGCGCTGGGTGTCTGCAGCTCGCTGATGCTGCGCCACAGCACCTCGGGACCCAGGGCTTCCAACAGGAGCAGACCCGCGACGTCACTAGGCTCGATCACCCGCGCCAGGCGCACGCGGCAGGCCCGGACGGAGGAGGAATCAGCGCTCATGCCGTCACCGTCGTCTTGAAATAAAGAGCCAGCTGCACGTGCTCCGGGGTGGGGACGGTGCTCCCGGCCAGGTCCGCGAGCGTCCACGCCACCCGGAGGACCTTCACGAATCCCCGGGCAGTGAGTGTCCTGCGCTCCATGGCGGCACGCAGGGGCTGGACGGCACGCGTCCCCGGGGACAGCCGCCGGTGCAGCAGCGAACCGGGAACGGTGCTGTTGAGCCGACAGCCCACGGCCGCGAGACGTTCCACCTGGGCCCTGCGGGCCGCGAGAACGCGTGCGGCGACGGTCGCGCTGTCCTCGGGCCTTGTGTCCCCGGTGGAGCTGAGTTCCCGGTACGTGACGGCCGGCACCCGCAGCTGCAGGTCCACCCGGTCCAGCAGCGGCCCGGAGAGCTTGCCAAAGTAGTGCCGTCGTTGCACCGCGCTGCACGTACAGGTCTGACCGGTTCCGCCGGCGTTGCCGCACGCACAGGGGTTGGCGGCCAGCACGAGCTGGAACCTGGCGGGATAGTGCGCCACGGACTGCGCCCGGGCAATCGTCACGCTTCCCAACTCGAGGGGCTGCCGCAGCGCGTCGAGGACCCGCCGGTCGAACTCGGGTGCCTCGTCCAGGAACAGCACCCCGCGGTGGGCCAGGGAGATGGCCCCGGGACGGGGCATGCCGCTGCCACCTCCGCACAGGGCCGGGAGCGTGATGCTGTGGTGCGGTGCCTGGAACGGCGGACGCCGCACGAGGGCCGAGCACCCGTCGTCGCCGCGCAGGGAGTGGACCGACGTGACCTCCAGAGAGTCCTCGTCCTCGAGGTCCGGCAGGATGCCCGGCAGCCGCTCGGCGAGCATCGTCTTGCCCGCACCCGGCGGGCCGACCATCAGGAGGTGGTGCCCGCCCGCCGCCGCAATCTCCAGGGCCTGACGCCCTTCGACCTGCCCGACGACGTCCCGCAGGTCACGGACCGGCTCCTCCCCGGCCCCGCTCCCCGGGGTGGGACCCCGTCCCGCGCGGGTGACAGATGACACACTCAGGCGCTGGAGCAGCGCGGGATCGGCCCCGTGCTCCACCAGCAGCTCCGCGAGGTGACGCGCGGAACTCACGGAGGCGCCCGACACCAGCTCCGCCTCGGCCCTGTTTTCCTCCGCGACCACCACACGGGTGATTCCGGCCCGCACGGCGGCCAGGACCGAGGGAAGCACGCCGCGCACGGGCCGCAGGGACCCGTCCAGGCCCAGCTCCGCGTAGAACACGGTGTCAGGGGGTACGCGGATCACCCTCTGCGCGCTGAGCACGGCCATGACGACGGCCACGTCGAAGTGCGAACCACGCTTGGGCAACGTGGCGGGTGAGAGGTTTACCGTGATCTTGCGAGGGGCCAGTGGCACCCCGGCATGTCGTGCCGCGGAACGGATGCGCTCCTTCGACTCGTTCACCGCCTGGTCCGGCAGCCCGATGATCGTGAAGGCCGGGAGGGACTGGCCGATGTCCGCCTCCACCTCCACCACGTGGCCATCCAGCCCCACGAGGGCCACGCTGCGGCTGCGTGCAAACCCACTCACGTCCCCACCACCGCTGCCGGCCGGGCCCCGCGCAATCACCCCTGAAGTAGTCATGCGTCCACCGTGCCCGAGGGCCCGCCAGAGGGCCGGAGCGCGTGAGAGATGTGCAGTGCGCACGCCGCGGGGTGGGGACCGGGGATTCGCGCGGCGGGCAGGTCGCCGGAACGCTGGACGGCCGCGCACTGTCCGCCTCACCCAGCGGCTCAGCCGACTTCTACAGGAGGATTATCCAACGTCCACCACGCGACCCTGTGGGCTGGAGGCAGCGAGTTCTCCCGTGACGCCCGACGGATCGGCAGGACGCAGGGCCCCGGAGGCGATCTGGGTGCCTGTCGGCACCGGCTCGGGCTGCTCAGGCGCTGTCGCCACGGGATCGGTGACCGCCGCATCCGTGTCGACAGGGGCTGGCGTCTGAGGGTCGAGCGCACCCGGGTTCGGGGGATCCGGCACCGTGGGCTGCGAGAGTTCGGGGTCCGGATCGACGGGGTTGGGGTCGACGGGGCCCGGATCGACGGGGTTGGGGTCGACGGGGCCCGGATCGACGGGGTTGGGGTCGACGGGGCCCGGATCGACGGGGTTGGGGTCGACCGGGTCCACGGGCGGGTTGGCCGCGGACGGTTGGGAGGACGGCACCGGGTCCTTGGGGTCCTCTGCCGCCCCCGGATCCACGGGGAGCTCCGTGGAGTCCGGGGCGGGGGCGTCCTCGGCCTCGTCGGCGCCGTCGACCCGGGACGAACCGCTGGTGCCCGGTGCGTCGGAGGACCCTTCCCCGCCATCGGGGTGGGCTTTCACCGGTGTGACCTCCCGGTCACCGATCTGGGGGATGAGCTCAAGACTGACGAAGCTGTCCGGGACCGCGGAGATGTCCCCCACCAGAAGGTTGGAGCCCCGTTCCCCCACGGGGATGTCCTTCGTGGCGGATGCTGCAGCATCCCGCAGACGCATCCTGAGCTTCTCGGCCGTCTCCTGGGGCAGGGTCGACCCGTCGCGGGCGTGGTATTCCTCGTCGCGGACCCGGGGCATCCACTTCTCCGTTGCGCGGGAGACGTGCTCGAGCTGGTAGGAGGCGCCGTCCTTCGCCCGGAGTACGAGACGGCTCACGGACACCGGCGAGGCACCGTGTTCGTTGTCGATCTCCACCGTGGCGTATGTGGCACGAGCGACCTTGGCGTCCTGGCGCAGCCTGTCGATCCTCTGGTCTGGGACATCCGGAGCGGGCAACGTGATCCTCACGCTCGCACCGCCGGGGAGATTCGCCCGGAAGGTGCCCGGGTGCAGGCTGCCGTCTGCCGAAGCAGAGGCGGAGGCCCTCGTGTCCGGTGAGTCGCTCCGCTCCTCCCCGCAGCCGACGACGCACAGGGAGACGGCGGCGGTCAGCACCGTGGCGGAGAGCACATGTGGAAGCCACCCCGCTGTCTTCATCCGGCCCTCCAATCACACCCCCGGCCGCTGAACGGCACGCGCATGCAGGCTCCCATCCTACGAGACGCCCGTGGCGAATGTGATGTGCTCCGCCGTGGTCCCCTCGCCGGAATCCGTCGGAGTTGCCGAGATGAGCGGGAATCACCCCCCTCAGCGAGCCCGGGCCAGTACGAGGAGGGCGCCGGTCAGAGCCACCCGATCGATCCCACGTGCTCCACCCGGGGTGAGCAGCCGCGTGGCCAGTGCACCGCCACGACGTCCACTGACGGCACGGCGGCGGCGTTCTCGCGGGCCCACGCCCGCGCGAGGACGTGCAGTCTGCGGAGCTTGTCGGCACCCACCGCCTCGGCAGGGTGGCCGAAGTCCCCGCCGGAGCGTGTCTTGACCTCGAAGACCGTGACTCGGCCGTGCCGCTCCGCCACGATGTCCAGTTCCCCGCGGGGTGCGCCCGGTGCCCGGACGGGCCGCCAGTTGCGGTGCAGCACCTGCCACCCCGAGCGCTGGAGCAGACCGGCGATGAGGTCCTCGCCGGCACGCCCCACGCCGAGGTGCGGGGCCGCGGGAGGACGTGGGCCCTCCGCGGGATCGGTGGATGGGTTTTTCGCGGGATCGGTGCGCGGACCGCCGGGGGGATCCGTGGGCGGATCAGTGGGAGGCTCGATCAGAGGTGCTTCGGAGTGCGGGGCAAAGGTGTTCATGCGCCCACTGTGAACCGTACGCCCAGGCGAGGTCACGCACGGGGCGCAGGTGTGGAGCGAGGGCGCTGCCTCAGATGCCCAGGTTCCAGCTCACCCGGTGGTGCGGAGTGCTTCCGTACCGGGTCAGCGCCTCCCGGTGTCCCACACTTCCGTACCCCTTGTTGCCTGCCCAGCCGTACGCCGGGTAGTCGGTGTCGAGCGCGGCCATCAGGTCGTCGCGCTCCACCTTGGCGACGATCGAGGCGGCCGCGACGCTCACGCACTGCGCATCGGCCTTGACCAGGGTGCGCACCACGGGCGGCAGCACCACGGGGTCCTCGTCCTGGCCGAGAACAGGCGGGACGTCGAGCCAGTTGTACGACCCGTCGAGGATCAACGCGTCCACGGGCACCCCGTCCTCGTGCACCGCGGCAAGAGCGCGCAGCCCCGCGAGCCGCAGGGCGGCGTTGATGCCCACTGCGTCGATCTCGCTGGGCTCTGCGTGCCCCACGCCACGGGCTGCGGCCCACGAGGGGATGGTCGGTGCGACAGCGGCGCGCCGGGCGGCGCTGAGCGCCTTGGAGTCGCGCACGCCCTCCCAGGGAGCCCCCGCGGACGGCGCCGTCGACAGCCCACCGGACGGTGCGACGTCGCCCTCCGGGCCCAGCCAGCGGGCAGCGTCCACGACCACGACACCCACGCTCGCGGGTCCCGCCAGGGCGCCGCGCCCCACCTCGTCCATGCCCGCCACGTAGCGGGCACCCGCGAGTGCAAGTTCGCGCTCGAGATCGAGGGTCGGAGCCGCGGCCTTGGCTGGACTCACTTGTCGGCCGAGGGGATGTCCTGGAACGTCCCCTCGGGGTTGTGCAGGAACCGGAAGCGGTCCAGCGGCCAGGCGATCACGAACGCGGTTCCCACCACGTCCTCGCGCTTGACGAACTCGGTCCCGGTCTCGATGTGGTAGCGGGAGTCCGCGGAGGCGTTGCGGTGGTCGCCGAGCACGAAAAACTCGCCGCCCGGGACCGTGACGTCGAAGGGGATCTCGGAGGGCTGCACGCCCGGGTACAGGTAGGGCTCGTCGAGGGCCTTGCCGTTGACGGTGATCTTCCCGGAAGCGTCGCAGCACGTCACGTGGTCGCCGCCCACGCCGATCACACGCTTCACGAGGGCCTGCTGGCTGCTGTCGGGCAGCAGCCCCACGAACTCCAGGGCACCACGTACGGGATTCGCCCCTGTTTTGGCGCTGGCCGGGAGCCAGCCCTGCGTGTCGTCGAAGACCACGACGTCCCCGCGCTCGATCTCTCCCATGCGCGCGTCCAGCACGTTGACGAAGATCCGGTCGTCCAGCTCGAGCGTCTGCTCCATGGACCCCGAGGGGATGAAGAAACCGCGGATCAGGAACGTCTTGGCCACGAACGCGATCACGAGCGCCAGCACCACCACGATCAGGATCTCGCGCACCGCGCCCCACCCGGTGGTCGGCTTCTCGGAGCCACGACGACGACGCCGTGCCCTGCCGCCGCGCGCCCCGCCCGAGGCCGCGGCGTCGGCGGAGGACTCGGCCGCCCCAGCGGGGGTCTGCCCCCCGAGGTCCTCGCGGGGACGGGAGGTGCCCGGAACGTCCGGTTCTTGCTGCTCAGCCACTGCGCGTTCCTTCTCTGTGGTCGGACCTGCTGCTGCGGGCCACGGTAGCGGCCCGCCCTGGTGCCCGGCGGCAGTCACGCCCGCGGGCCACGCCCACGGTGCCCCGCGGCGTCCACCGGGTTCCTCACCCGTGCAACGAGCGGGCGCGGTCCAGGGGCCACACCACGCGTTCGGCGGTGCCCACGATCCGCTCCGTGCGGATCAGGCCCCCGCCCGGGGCTCCCAGCAGGGAGCGCGAGTCCACGGACACGCGGCGGTGGTCGCCCATGAGCCAGACCCGCCCCTCGGGAACCTGCACGCTGAAGGTGATGTCGGAGGGTGCGTCCCCAGGATAGATGTAGTCCTCGTGCTGCTCCTGGCCGTTGACCGTGAGCAGCCCGTTCGCGCTGCAGCACGCCACGGTGTCGCCCGCTGTGGCCAAGACCCGCTTGACGTAGGCGGTGTCCGAGCCGGTGAGGCCGAGCCAACGCCCGGTGGTGTGGGCCGCCTGGACGTACCACGGGTCCGAGGAGTGGAGGGGCTCCAGCGAGCCTCGACCGTCGAAGACCACCAGGTCCCCGCGCTGCACGGAGTCCCCCGAGACGAGCTTGTCCACGAGCACCCGGTCCCCGCCCTCCAGCGTGGGCTCCATGGACCCGGAACCCACCCAGTAGACGTCCACGACGAAGCCCCGCAGCACGGCGGTCAGCACGAGGGCCGTGAGCAGGGCGACGGCCACCACGCGCAGCCACCAGCGACGCGTGGAAACAGGCCTGTTCACGGCGGAGGACCCGGCAGCTGCCGGGCCCTCCGCGTGTTCCGTGTGCTGTGGCACCCGGTTGAGTCCTACTTGCTCGGCTCGCGCTTCTCGCGGATGCGAGCAGCCTTGCCGTGACGGTCGCGCATGTAGTACAGCTTCGCGCGGCGGACGTCGCCGCGGCTCACGAGCTCGATCTTGTCGATGATCGGGGAGTGCACCGGGAAGGTGCGCTCCACGCCCACGCCGAAGCTGACCTTGCGGACCGTGAAGGTCTCGCGCACGCCCGAGCCCTGGCGGCCCAGGACGAAGCCCTTGAACACCTGGACACGGGAGCGGTTGCCCTCCACGATGTTCACGTGAACGTTCAGGGTGTCGCCCGGACGGAAGTCGGGGACGTCGTCGCGCAGCGACTTGGCATCAAGCTGGTCAAGAATGTTCATGACATGACTCCTCGTGATCGCCGCAGGTCTCCCACGTGTGGTCTGCGCCCTGCCCCCGAGGGGTGGTCGCGCTGCTGAGATCCGGACCGGATCATGGAATGCCCGGTCCGCGCGGTGCGTCGTTGGTCGCTCTCCCCCCTGCGGCAGGGGCGTGCCCGACGCACACACAGCGTGCCATTATGCCACATCGGGGCCGCTGCAGGGCGCCTCGTGGGTCACCTCACGGCGCCAGCCCAGACCCTCGCCCCCGGTCTCCGGGTGGAAGCCGTGCTCGGCGAGCACCGCGAGGTCCGCGCGGTCCAGCGTGGCCGGGTCCAGCGCGAGCACCATGTCCGGACGACGCCGCGCGGTCCGGGCCAGTTGCTGGTCCCGGCGCCACCGCGCGATCCGGCCGTGGTGCCCGGACAGGAGCGTCTCGGGAACCTCCCGCTCCCGCCACGTGGCGGGCTTCGTGTAGACGGGGTACTCCAGCAGCCCGCCGGTGTGGGACTCCTCCGCGAGGGACTCGGGGTTGCCGATCACACCGGGGATCAGGCGTGTCACGGCCTCGGTCATGGCGAGCACCGCGACCTCGCCCCCGTTGAGCACGTAGTCGCCCAGGCTCAGGGGACGCACCCGCACCTCGCCGCTGGCCCAGTCCAGGAACCGCTCGTCGATGCCCTCGTAGCGACCGCATGCGAACACCAGGTGCTTCTCCGCGGCGAGCTCGTAGGCGATCTCCTGGGTGAAGACCTCGCCCGCCGGCGAGGGGACCACGAGCACGGGGCGCGACGCCGCGGCGTCGTCCTGCGCGCCCAGCACGGACTCGAGGGCCTGCGCCCACGGCTCCGGCTTCATGACCATGCCCGCTCCCCCGCCGTAGGGGGTGTCGTCCACGGTGCGGTGCCTGTCGGTCGCGAACGCCCGCGGGTCCGTGACGGTCAGCTGAAGCAGCCCGTCCGTCACGGCCTTGCCGATCAGCGAGAGCCGCAGCGGTTCGAGGTACTCCGGGAAGATGCTCAGGACGTCGATGCGCACGCTCTACTCCGACTCCCCCAGCTCGAGCAGACCCGGGGGCGGGGTCGCGAGGACCACCCCGCGGTCCAGGTCCACCTCGGGGACGATCTCCTCCACGAAGGGGATCAGCACGGGCTGGCCGCCCCCCGCGCGGCTCACCTCAAGCAGGTCCTGGACCGTGCCCTGGATCAGCGCCTTCACCGTGCCGATGGTGGCGTCTCCCCGGGTCGTGTCCACCACGGTGAGGCCCAGCAGGTCGTCCTGGTGCCACTCGTCGTCGTCGAGGTCGAGGTCCGCGACCTCCGCGAAGAGCTCGAGCCCCCGTGCGGCCTCCGCGGCGTTGCGGTCCGAGATCTCCTCGAACTTCGCCACGAGCACGCTCTTGTTCCAGCGCGAACCCGCCACTGTCACCTCGTCCAAGCGCAGCGGCTCCCGGGGCTCCTGCACGCCGCGGGGACGTCTCCCCGCCGCAACGCGCAGCACCGACCCCGGGGTGAAGCGAGACTGCGGGTCATCGGTGAACAGCTCCACCGTGACCTCGCCGCGCACTCCGTGCGGCTTGCCGATCCGGGCCACCCGAACGCTCATTGCAACTCCTCGTGGGATCTCGTGGTCTCTCGTGCTCGTTCGCGCCGCCCAGGTCACCTGTCGGCCCGGCGGTCGCGTCCCAGGGCGTCCCCGCCCGGGTTTCGTCGCCCCTGCGGCTGTGCCACGGGACGAAAACGGCCCCCATTCCTCACCGAAGGAGGAACGGGGGCCGTGAACCAGTGCTGTGTCCGCTCAGCGACGACGGTCGGTGTCGACCACGTCCACGCGAACGCTCTCGCCGGAAGCCAGTGCCGAGACAACGGTACGCAGGGCCTTGGCCGTGCGTCCCGAGCGCCCGATCACGCGCCCGAGGTCGTCGGGGTGCACCCGGACCTCAAGGGTCTCACCGCGGCGGCCCTCACGGGCACGCACGGTGACGTCCTCGGGGGCGTCCACGATGCCGCGGACCAGGTGCTCGAGGGCTTCGGCGAGCATGCTCACTCGGCCTTCTCGGCGTCGTCCTCTGCGGCGGCGGTCTCCTCGGCGGGAGCCTCCTCGGCCTTCTCAGCCTTGGGCGTGATGGCCTCGGGGATGATCACGGACCCGTTGTCCGGGGCCACGAACTCCTTCTTGGCCTCGGGCTGCTTCAGGGTGCCCTCGGCGCCCGGCTCACCCTTGAACTTCTGCCAGTCGCCGGTGATCTTCATGAGAGCCAGCACGGCCTCGGAGGGCTGCGCGCCCACACCGAGCCAGTACTGCACGCGATCGGACACCAGGTTGATGTACGAAGGGTTCTCGGTGGGCTGGTACACACCGACCTCTTCGATCACGCGACCGTCGCGCTTCTTGCGGGAGTCGACGACCACCACGCGGTAGCGGGGATCGCGGATCTTGCCCATACGCTTGAGACGAATCTTGACTGCCACTTGTGTGGTTACTCCTGTTTCGAATGGATCGGACACCGCACGCACCGGCCCGTGGGGCGGGTGGTCCGTGGGTTTCCTGTGGACACGAGATCACGCGCGGTGAGAGGGTCCGCACGGTTCGAGTACCCGACCATTGTGCCACAGGTGTCAAAATCACCCGGCACCCGTGGGCGTCGTGCCCTCGTTCTTCGGGTACGACGGCGCCTCAGCGGCGTTTGCGCGCCCGTACCGCCGCCCACAGTGCCGTCTGCACCGCGGCGTCCGAGAGCATCAGGGCCGACGCCGAGCCGAGCAGCTTCGCGCCGCGCCCGCCACGCGAGGCCAGCCCGGCCAGACCCGCGCCCAGGGCGACCTCCGCCCCGCCGACAGCGAGCAGCAGCGCGGGGCGGCGCACGTAGGCCCGCTGGATGCGCGCCAGCACGTCGTTGCCGCTGGGCTCCACGCTCGCGGCGTCGAGCAGGGACAGCCCTGTCGTCCGCGGTTCGTACTCGCCGACTCCCTCGAACTCGTGGAGCTCCCGCTGCTGCTCGACGATCTTCGCCGCCATCACGGGCAGACCGAGCAGCTGCAGCACGGACTCCAGCAGCAGAGCCGAGCTCGGGGTGCGGGCGTAGTTCTCGAGCCGCGCGGTGGCTGCCGGGTCCAGGTCGCGCAGGGACGCGACCGTCTCCACGACCGCGGCAGACTCCACGTCTGACGGGGTCTCGGCCTGCTCCCCGGGACCCCACCGAAGGGTGGTGGCCTCGGCGAGCTCCGCCAGCTGCTCGCGCCAGTCCGCGTGCGAGTCCAGTGCCGTCACGGGCGGGCACACGCGCAGGGTGCGGCTCTCGCCGTCTGAGGTGAGCACCACCGAGACGCTGCCCGGGTCACCCGCAGCTGCGAGTGCCAGGGGATCCACGCCCGGAGTGACGAGCACCGCCGACCAGCCGTCCTGGGTGACGGCGGTGAACGGGCTGCCCAGGGCCCCGGCGAGGAATGGCAGCTGGGGTGCGTCCGCGTGCAGCAGCGCCACAGTGCGCGTCTGCCGGGCCGTGGTGTGCGCGGTCTCGCTCATGCCCCGCCGCCGTTCACCACGCGCTCCACCACGCCCCCGGTCTCGAGAACTCCGAGTGCGTCGCGCAGGTGCTCCGCGAGGCTCGCCGGGAGCACGGTCTCCAGGTCCTCCGGCGCGACCCACCGATGGGACAACAGCTCCTCCTCCTGCACCGTGATGGGCGTGTCAGAGGCGATCTCGCCGCCGTCGTAGAGGAAGGAGACGGAGTCGCCCCACATGCCCATGGCCACGCCGTGACTCACGGCCAGCAGCCGCCCCTCGGGAAGGTGCAGGCCAACCTCCTCCACCACTTCGCGGAAGCACCCGGTGCGGGGGTCCTCCCCCTCCTCCACGGTGCCGCCGGGCAGGGTCCAGCCGTCCTTGTAGTTGGGTTCCACCGTCAGGACGCGACCGCTCTCGTCACGGATCAGCGCGGCAGACGCGAGTCGCCGGGTGGGCAGCGTGGCGATGAACGCCCGCAGCTCGTCGTCGGGAAGGTACGAACCCATGACCGCCTACTTTCTACTTTCCGAGGAACTTCTCGAAGCCCTTGGGCAGGTTGAGGGACTCGGCGTCCAGTTCCTGCCCCTGCGCTCCAAAGGAGCTGCCGCTGGCCGCGGGCTTCCGGCCCGAGGCCAGCGCCGCGTTCTCCTGCGCACGCTTGGCCGGGTTCCCCGACTTGGACCCCTTCTTCTTGGTCTTGCCGCCCTTCTTGGCCGCGCCGCCGCGACCCATCCCGGGGATGCCGCCGGGCATACCGGGGACGCCCTGGCCCGAGGCGAGACGCTTCATCATCTTCTGGGCCTGGGCGAAGCGCTCCATGAGCTGGTTCACCTCGGAGACCGTGACACCGGAGCCGCGGGCGATGCGCGCCCTGCGGGAACCGTTGATGATCTTGGGGGCCACGCGCTCGTGCGGGGTCATGGAGCGCACGATGGCCTCCACCCGGTCGATCTCGCGCTCGTCGAAGTTCTCGAGCTGCTCCCGCATGCCGGCGGCGCCGGGCATCATGGAGAGCATCTTCTTCATGGAGCCCATCTTGCGCAGCTGCTGCATCTGCGCGAGGAAGTCCTCGAAGGTGAAGTCCTCCTGGTCGGTGAACTTCTTGGCCATGCGCTCGGCCTCGGCCTTGTCCCACTGCCGCTCGGCCTGCTCGATCAGGGTCATGACGTCGCCCATGTCCAGGATGCGCGAGGCCATGCGGTCCGGGTGGAACTGCTCGAAGTCCCCCACGCCCTCGCCGGTGGACGCGAACATGATGGGCTTGCCGGTCACCGCACGGACGGACAGCGCGGCACCGCCGCGGGCGTCGCCGTCGAGCTTGGAGAGCACCACACCGGTGAAGTCCACGCCCTCGTCGAACGCCTTGGCGGTGTTCACCGCGTCCTGGCCGATCATGGCGTCGATGACGAACAGGACCTCGTCCGGATCCACGGCGTCGCGGATGTCGCGCGCCTGGTTCATCAGCGCCTGGTCGATGCCCAGGCGTCCGGCGGTGTCGACGATCACGACGTCGTAGAGCTTGGAGCGGGCGAAGTCGACGCCGTCGCGGG
Source organism: Kocuria salsicia (assembly GCF_039532055.1). Lineage (NCBI taxonomy): Bacteria > Bacillati > Actinomycetota > Actinomycetes > Micrococcales > Micrococcaceae > Kocuria > Kocuria salsicia. The sequence continues at coordinate 607,573 of NZ_BAAARF010000003.1, forward strand.
CCACCTTCACGGGATCCCCCGTGGGGTCGTCGAACTCCGAGGTGGCGCCGGGCTCCGGGGCGAAGACCGGCACCCCGGCGCGCTGGCCGACCACCTGCAGCTGGGTGACGGCGTTGGGCCGCTGCAGGTCGGAGGCCACGAGCACGGGCTTGTGGCCCTGGTCCGTGAGCCACTTGCCAAGCTTGCCGGCCAGGGTGGTTTTGCCCGCGCCCTGCAGGCCCGCGAGCATGATCACCGTGGGCCCGGTCTTGGCGAGGTTGATCCGCCGGGTCTCGCCGCCGAGGACGTTCTGCAGCTCCTCGTTGACGATCTTCACGACCTGCTGGCCGGGGTTCAGCGCCTCCGAGACCTCCGCGCCGAGCGCGCGCTCCTTGACGATCGCTGTGAACTCCCGGACCACGGGCACGGCCACATCCGCCTCGAGGAGGGCCCGGCGGATCTCCCGGACGGTGGCATCGACATCGGCCTCCGAGAGCCGGCCCTTGCCGCGCAGGTTCTTGAAGGTCGCTGTGAGCCGGTCGGACAGTGAATTGAACACGGGGTGGTCGCTGCTTTCGTCTGACAACGGATGAATTCAGTGTCCCAGGTTAGCAAGCGAAGCCCCGCCCGGTCGCCCGGACGGGGCCTGTGCCGAAGACGTCGCGTGCGACCTCAGAGCGCGACGTCACCCAGTTCGCCGGTGCTCACGCGCACGGTGTTCTCCACGGGAGTCACCCACACCTTGCCGTCCCCGGGTTCGCCCGTGCGTGCGGAGGTGACGATGACGTCCACAAGGTCCTGGACCTCGCCGTCCTCCACGACCGTCTCGATGCGCACCTTCTCGAGGAGGTCCACCGTGTACTCGGCACCGCGGTAGACCTCGCGGTGCCCGCGCTGGCGGCCGTAGCCGTGGACGGTCAGCACGGTCATGCCCTGCACGCCGTAGCTCTCCAGGGCGTCTTTGACGTCACTGAACTTCTCGGGTCGCACCACTGCGGTGATCAGCTTCACTGGTTGTCTCCTTTGCTGGCGGCGGGCACGGGGGCTTCGGCGGTCCCGGGCAGGGGCCGCGCGGGGGCCTGCCCGGCGAAGTAGCCGGTGGCCTCGTCCTTCAGCGAGTACGCGGACTCCGCGTGCTGGGTGAGGTCCACGCCGATGACCTCGTCCCGGCGGGTGATCCGCAGCCCCATGGTGGCCTTCAGCACGAGCCCGATGACCAGCGTGAGGACGCCGGTGTAGAGCGTCACGAAGAGGGTCGCGGCGAGCTGGGTACCCAGCAGGCCCCAGCCACCACCGTAGAACACCCCGGCCCGGCCCTCGGAGGGGATCGCCAGGAAGCCCAGCGCCACGGTGCCGACGATGCCGGAGACCAGGTGCACGCCGCACACGTCCAGCGAGTCGTCCAGGTGGATCCGGTACTTCAGGCCCACGGCGATCGCAGAGCACGCACCGGCCACGGCAGACAGCAGGATCGCGCCGAGCGGGGTCACGTTGGCGCACGCCGGCGTGATGGCCACGAGCCCGGCGACGACGCCCGACGCCGCACCCAGCGACGTCGCGTGCCCGTCCCGGATGCGCTCGGTGAGCAGCCAGGCCAGCATGGCCGCAGCCGGGGCCACGAGCGTGTTGGTCCAGATCAGGGCGGCCTGCTCCACGGTGGTTGCGGCGCCGGCGTTGAAGCCGAACCAGCCGAACCACAGGATGGCCGAGCCGAGCATCACGAGCGGCAGGTTGTGCGGGCGCTGGCCCGAGTCGCGGCCGAAGCCGCGGCGGGCACCGATGAGCAGGATGAGCACCAGAGCCGCGATGCCCGCGTTGATGTGCACGGCGAGCCCGCCGGCGAAGTCGATCGGCTCGCCGAAGATCCGGCCCAGGGCGCCGTCCTCGGAGAACAGCCCGTCACCCCACACCATGTACGCGAGAGGGAAGTAGACCAGGGTGACCCACACGAGCGTGAAGACCACCCATGTGCCGAACCGGGTGCGGTCCGCGATCGCGCCGGAGATCAGGGCCACGGTGATGATCGCGAATGTCACGGAGAAGTCTGAGGACAGCAGGTCCTCGGTGCCCATCAGGCCGTGCAGACCGAAGTGCGCGAACGGATCCGCGGTGAGGCCGCCCAGCACCGGGTCCCCGGCGAGCATGGAACCGCCCCACAGCACCCACACGACGCCCACCACGCCGAGCGCGGCGAAGCTCATCATCATCATGTTCAGCACACCCTTGGCGCGGGTCATGCCTCCGTAGAACAGTGCAAGTCCGGGGGTCATGAAGAACACCAACCCCGCGGCCACCACGGTCCACACGTGTCCGGCGGTCAACTCCACCCGGATCACCTCGTCCCTGTTTCGTGTCGGCACAGCCTTTGCGCCTCTTGCGCACAGTCAACGGGGCGGGTGTTACCGCGACGGCGCGGGTTCGTGACGCCGGTGTTTCACGTCACGTCCGCGTGTGACGATCGTGTTAACTCCTCAGGTGCCGGTGTTGATGCCGGTTCCAGTCCGGGGCAAGGGCCAGGGCGAGTGCCGGTGCCCCGACGACGACGCCCGCTCCCACGAAGGGGGCGGGCGCCGTCGGCATCGCGCGGGGAAGCAGGCTCAGTCGATGATTGCGTCCACGAACTGCTCGGCGTTGAAGGGGGCGAGGTCGTCCGGGCCCTCGCCGAGACCGATCAGCTTGACGGGCACGCCCAGCCCGCGCTGGATGGCGACCACGATGCCGCCCTTGGCGGTGCCGTCCAGCTTGGTGAGCACGATGCCGGTGATGTCCACGGCCTCGGCGAAGACCTTGGCCTGGGCCATGCCGTTCTGCCCGGTGGTCGCGTCGATCACGAGCAGCACCTCGTCCACCTCGGCTGCCTTCTCGATCACGCGCTTGACCTTGCCGAGCTGGTCCATCAGACCGGCCTTGTTCTGCAGCCGGCCAGCGGTGTCCACGAGGACCACGTCCGCCTCCTGGTCGATGCCGGCCTTCACTGCGTCGTAGGCCACGGAGGCGGGGTCCGCGCCCTCCTGCTCGGAGCGCACCGTGGGCACGCCCACGCGGGCTCCCCAGGTCTCGAGCTGGTCAGCGGCGGCCGCGCGGAACGTGTCTGCCGCGCCGAGCAGGACGTCCTTGTCCTCGGCCACGAGCACGCGCGCGAGTTTGCCCACCGTGGTGGTCTTGCCCACGCCGTTGACGCCCACCACGAGCACCACGGCGGGCTTGCCGGGCACCGCCTCGGTGCGAACGGAGCGGTCCAGCGTGGGATCCACGAGGGCGAGCATCTCCTCGCGCAGCAGCGCCTTCAGCTCCCCCGGGTCCTTGGTGCCCGTGACGCGCACACGCTTCTTGAGGTTCTCCACGAGCTCCACGGAGGCGTCCGTGCCGAGGTCCGCCATGAGCAGCGTGTCCTCGATCTCGTCCCACGTGTCCTGGTCGATCCGCTCGCGCGAGAGCAGCTTGAGAAGGCCCTTGCCGAGCACTGTGTTGGACTTCGCCAGGCGTCCGCGAAGCCGCTCCAGGCGGCCGCGGGCGGACTCGGGGCGCTCCAGAGTGGCGACGGGGCTGTCCTCGACCACGCCCTCGTCAGTGATGTCCGGGACGTCGTCCACGTCCCGCGTGCCCGGGTACCCACCCTTCGGGGCCTTGGGCTTGCGCAGCAGCAGCACGCCGAACACCACGAGCAGCACCACCGCCGCGGCGGCTATCACGATCCACATCAGTTCAGGAGTCATCACCCGTCTAATCTCCCATAAACTGCCAGGCGTGTCCCACCTCGAACCCCGCGATCCCGCCGAGCCCCGCATCCCGACAGACCCCGACGAGCCCCCCGTCGAGACCGTCCCGGACGCCGTGCCGTCTGCCTCCCGGGAGAAGGTCCCCGAACCCATCAAGGTGCTGATCGCCGCGGCGTTCGTGATCGCACTGGGCTACGGGATCGTGGCCCCGGTGCTGCCCCAGTTCGCGTCGAGCTTCGGTGTGGGGGTGGCCGCGGCCTCCGCGGTGATCAGCGCGTTCGCCCTGTGCCGACTGGTCTTCGCCCCCGTGAGCGGCACGGTGGTCAACAGGCTCGGCGAGCGCCCCACCTACCTGATCGGTCTGATCGTGGTGGCGCTGTCCTCCGCGGCCACCGCGTTCGCGCAGACCTACTGGCAGCTGCTGGTCTTCCGCGGCCTGGGCGGGATCGGCTCCACCATGTTCACGGTCTCCGCGATGGGGCTGATCGTCCGGCTCTCCCCGCGGACCATGCGCGGGCGGGTCTCCGGCTACTACGCGACGGCGTTCCTGCTGGGCGGCATCCTGGGCCCCGTGCTCGGCGGCGCGCTGGCCGGGCTGGGGATGCACGCGCCGTTCCTGATCTACGCCGCGGCACTGTTCGTGGCCGTGCTCGTGGTGTGGCTGCGGCTCAAGGACGAGACGCTCGGGGCCAGGCGAGGCGCGGCCACCCAGCCGGTCATGCGGGTCCGGGACGCACTCGACGCCGGGGCGTACCGTGCCGCGCTCGCCTCCAGCTTCTCCACGGGGTGGACCGCGATGGGCGTGCGCGTGGCTCTCGTTCCGCTGCTGGCCACGCAGATCGTGGGCGAGGGCCCCGCCGTCGCCGGGCTGGCACTGGCCCTGTTCGCGGTGGGCAACGCGTGCGCGCTGACGGTGACCGGCAGGCTCACGGACCGGTGGGGGCGCAAACCCCTGGTTCTCACGGGACTCGTGGTGTGCGGCGTGGCAACCATCGGGGTGGGACTCAGCTCCACCGTGGTGGCCTTCGCCGTTCTCTCACTGCTCGCGGGCGTGGGATCCGGCACGCTGAACCCCGGCCAGCAGGCGGCCGTGGCCGACGTGATCGGTCCGGACCGTGCCGGCGGCAAGGTGCTGTCCCGCTACCAGATGTGCGCGGACGCCGGGCAGATCGCCGGGCCGATCATCGCCGGAGCACTCGCGGACGCCGCCGGCTTCGGGTGGGCGTTCGGGGTCTCCGGGGCCCTCATGCTGATCGCCGCCCTCGCGTGGTTGCCGGTGCGGGAGACGGCGCCGGACGCGACACGGACGGAGACGAAGGAGTGAGGGCACGATGAGGACGAAGCGTTCGTCGTCGAGCACCACGAGCTACAACGTGCTCGGCTTCTTCCTCGGTTATGTGCTTCGCGGCGTCCTGGGACAGCTCCTGTTCCAGAGTCTGGGGCTGGCCTTCTCACGGAGCTGCTGACCGGGGCGGTCGTCGTGCTGCTGTTCATGGTGGCGCTGCGCTGCGTCATCCTCCCGTGGCTCGGTCGAAAACCCTCCCGGTACCCTCCACGCGCAGTGACAAGTGGTCGTCCACGGCTGACTCCGCTTCTGTCCCGACGGCGATCGAGAAGGCCCTGCACGAGCACGATCCCCGTGTGCGAGCACGGAAGGATGACACGGGCACTGAGCTTCACGCGGCCATTGGTGCTGACGCCGTCGTCCGTATCAGGGGCTCGGGATCACAGGAGGACTCGCCCGCCGGAGGCCGACACGGGCCGGCAGCGCGACCGTGCGTCGCCGTCAGCGGTTTGTGACTAGCGCAACTGCGAGAGCTGCTGGCCCACCACCAGGCTCACGCCGTCGCCGCGCATGGACACCCCGTAGAGGGCGTCCGCGATCTCCATCGTGCGCTTCTGGTGGGTCACGATGATCAGCTGCGAGCTCTCCTTGAGCTGCTCGAAGATGGAGAGCAGCCGCCCCAGGTTGCGGTCGTCCAGTGCGGCCTCGACCTCGTCCATCACGTAGAACGGGGACGGGCGGGCCTTGAAGATGGCCACCAGCAGGGCGATGGCGGTCAGGGAGCGCTCGCCGCCGGAGAGCAGCGAGAGCCGCTTGATCTTCTTCCCGGCGGGACGGGCCTCGACCTCCACGCCGGAGTTGAGCATGTCGTCGGGATCCGTGAGCCGCAGCCGCCCCTCGCCGCCCGGGAACAGGGTGGCGAACACGGAGACGAACTGCTCGGCGGTGTCCCGGTAGGCCTGCGTGAACACCTCTTCCACGTGCCGGTCCACGTCCCGGATGATGTTGCGCAGGTCCGTGCGGGAGTTCTTGACGTCCTCCAGCTGGGTGACCAGGAACGTGTGCCGCTCCTCCAGCGCCGCGAACTCCTCGAGCGCGAGCGGGTTGACCTTGCCGAGCGCCTTGAGCTGCTTCTGCGCGCGCTGCAGCCGGACCTCTTGCTCCTCCCTGCGGAACGGCGCGCCGGGGTCGGTCATCTTCGGCAGCTCGAGCTGCCGCGGGGCGTCCTCCTCGGCCCTCTGGGCCTGCTCCAGCACGGAGTCCGCGTCCGGGACGGGCAGGTGCGGCCCGTAGTGGTCCACCAGGAAGTCCGGGGTCAGCCCGAGCTCCTCGAGCGCGGTGGTCTCCAGCCCCTCGAGCCGAGCGCGCCGCTGGGCGAGGTTCAGCTCCGCGCGGTGCAGCTGCTCCGTGATCTGGGCCAGGTCCTTCGTGACCTCGTCGCGTTCCGCGCGCAGCCGCTGGGCGGCCTCGTCGAGTCCGGCGCGCCGGGTCTCGATCTCGTCCCGCTCGGCGGCGGCCTCACGGGTCGCCTCCTCCGCTCGCGCCCTCAGGTGCTCCGCAGCTGTGGCGACGGCGAACGCGACCCGGGCCTGCACCCGGCGGCGTTCCGCGCGGCGGGCGGCCTCGGCCTGTGCGGCCCGCTCGGAGCGGGCGGCCCTGGCTTGCGCCTCCGCCCGGGAGGCCGCGTGGCGCTGCTGCTCCTCGAGCCCGCGCAGCGACAGCCGGGCCTCGGTCTCCGCCTCCCGCGCCGCCCGCGCCGTGGCGTCGGCACGGTTTTTCGCAGCGGCGGCCGCGAGCTGCTCGCGCTCGAGGTCCTCCTCGTCCCCGGTCTCCGCGGAGTCGGCGCGCTCCACGGCGCGGCGCAGCTCGTCGTCGCGCTGGGACAGCCGCTGCTCGGCCGTGGCGAGCACGTCCTGGCGGCGCTTCAGCTCCGAGTCCGCCGACGACGCCGTGGCCTCTGCCCTGCTCAGCGCCGCTCCTGCTGCAGCGGCCTCCTTCTGGGACCGAGTGGACTCCTGCCCGGCCTCCCGCGCCGCGGCGACGGCTCGCGCGCGCCGCGCCTCCGCGCGTTCGGCCTCACGGGCGGCCTGCTCGGCAGCGTCCCGCAGCTCGGCGGTGCGGGACTCCGCCTGTTCGATCAGCGCGTAGAGCTCCAGCGGTCCCGCAGCCTCCGCCGCACCGCCCTGCGCCCGGTGCCGGGAGTACACGCTGCCGTCGCTCGTGGCAACGCGCACCGCGTTGGCCGTGCTCTCGTCCCGCGAGCGCGCGAGTTCCAGCACCCGCACAGCCGTCTCCGCATCAGGGGCGAGGACGGTGGTCGCCAGTTCGGCGCGCACCGCCGCGAGCACCCGGGCGGCGTCCCCGCCGGTCTCCCCCGCGCGCACGACCTCGGCGGCGCCCACGCAGCCCTCCGGAAGGGTGAGCCGGGCCACGGCCGGGTCCCGGGCGTCGTCGTCCCCTCCTGAGACCACAAGGTGCACCCGGCCCTGCCCCGTCTCCGTGAGCTGCGCGAAGACGCGCGCCGCCGCGGTGTGCGAGGAGACGGCGAGCGCCTCCGACCACGGCCCGAGGGCCGCGGCAACGGCGCGCTCCCACCCGGGGGTCACGCGCACGGCCCGCGGCACCTCACCCAGGACGGGGACCACGTCCGCCACGGAGGCGGAACCGTCCGGCTGGCGCACGGACTGGCGCAGCGTCTCCAGACGCACGGTGTTGGTCTTCAGCTCGCTCGCGGCGGCCTGCCTGCGGGACTCCGCGGCGCGGCTCTCGCGCTGGGCGGCCTCGGCGGCCTCCTCTGCCTCCCGGGCCCGGTCGCCCGCCTGCTGGGCCCGGGCGGCCGTGGTCTCCGCCGCCTCCGCGAGGGATGAGGTCTCCAACCGGGCCCTCTCGGCGCGAGCGACGACGTCCGTGATCTCGGTACGGACGCGCTCCACGTCCGCCTCGGCCGCCGTGAGCCCTGAGCGCGCGGCCGTGGCCGCCGCCGCGAGCCGGGCCTGGCCCGCCCGCCGGTCCGCGGCACGCCGCACGAGCTCTGCGGAGTGGGCCTCGGCTGCGCGGGCCGCGTCCTCCGCGGACTCCTTTGCCGCGTGCTCGCGGTCCAGGGTCTGCTGGGCCTCCGCGACCCGTTCCGCGAGCCGCTCGGCCTCGGCGAGCGTGCGCGCGGCCTGCTCCTCGAGGGCGCCCGCGTCCCGCCCCTGGGGAGCGGGCTCCTCCGCGCTGCCGAGCAGCCGACGCCGCTCCCCCGCGAGCGCGGACAGCGCCCGGAAGCGGTCCCGCACGGTGCTCAGCTCGTACCAGCTGGTGCGCGCGGCGTTCAGCGCGGGGGCGGTCTGCGCAGCCCGGGTCTCGGTCTCCTGCAGCCGCTCCGCGAGCGCGGCGGCGGACTTCTCCAGCTCGTCCCTGCGACGCCGGGCCTCCGTGCTCGCCCCCTGGTCCGTGTCCATTCCCGCGCGGGCGGCCACGAGGTCGTCGGCGAGCAGGCGGGCGCGGGCGTCCCGCACGTCGTACTGGATCCGCTGCGCCTTGCGCGCGGTGCGGGCCTGCCGCCCGAGCGGGGTCAGCTGACGCTGGATCTCCCCGGTGAGGTCCTCGAGCCGGTCCAGGTTCGCCTGCACGGACTCGAGCTTGCGCAGGGTCTTCTCCTTGCGGCGCCGGTGCTTGAGGATCCCCGAGGCCTCCTCGATGAAGCCGCGGCGGTCCTCGGGCGTGGCCTGCAGGATCCGGTCCAGCTGCCCCTGTCCCACGATCACGTGCATCTCACGGCCCAGCCCGGAGTCCGAGAGCAGCTCCTGGATGTCCAGCAGCCGGCACGAGCGACCGTTGATCGCGTACTCGGAGCCGCCCGAGCGGAAGAGCGTGCGGGAGATCGTGACCTCGGAGTACTCGATCGGCAGTGCACCGTCCGCGTTGTCGATGGTCAGTGAGACGTGTGCGCGCCCCAGGGCGGCACGGCCGGTGGTGCCCGCGAAGATGACGTCCTCCATCTTCCCGCCGCGCAGCGACTTGGCGCCCTGCTCGCCCATCACCCAGGCGAGGGCGTCCACCACGTTGGACTTGCCCGAGCCGTTGGGCCCCACCACGGCGGTGACCCCGGGCTCGAAGTCGAAGGTGGTGGCGGAGGCGAAGGACTTGAAACCACGCACGGTGAGTGTCTTCAAGTGCACGCCGGGGGTCTCCTGTGTCGAGCTGGTGGACGCTCAGGCGGGCGGCAGGGGGCGCCGGGCCCACGCGGAGCGCGCGCTGCGGGGGTGGAAGCGAGTCTACCCGGCGCCACCCGCGGACCCGGGCCCGGCGACGTCGCCCGTGCCTGCCCGCTCCAGCCACTTCCCCGGGTGGCCACGGTCCGCGTGGCCTGGGCGTTCATCCGCAACTGGGCCAACGCCTCGCGCGGGCGGAGAAACCTGTCAGAATCGGCCGTTAGACTGGGCCGGTCCTACCCGCTTGTTCACCCGAGCGCCGAGGCTCGTCGCGACCGATTCCTTGACCGTACGGGTGGCGTCTGATCGAAAGCGCCACATTGACCGGTAACTCCACCATCACAAACCGCAACGCCGCCATCCTGTCCGTGACCAAGACGGAGGCGGACGTGGTCATCCCGTCCACCCGGTTCGATGAGGAGTTGGAGCACACCTTCAAGCGCCTGCGGATGCCCAAGGGGCTGCTGGAGCGGCTCGCTGGCATCAAGGAGCGCCGCGGGTGGGCCCCCGGTCGGCACTTCACGGACGGCGCCACGGAGGCCGGGGAGGCCGCGCTGCAGCAGGCCGGGATCCGACCGGAGCAGATCGGGCTGTTCATCAACGCGTCGGTCACACGCGACAACTACGAGCCCGCGGTGGCCGTGGGCATCCACGAGCGACTGGGACTGCCCAGCTCGGCCCTGAACTTCGACATGACCAACGCGTGCCTGGGCTTCGTCAACGCCCTCACCGTGGCCTCGTCCATGATCGACGCCGGTGCGATCGAATACGCCCTGGTGGTCGCCGGAGAGGATCCCTCCCCATGGCACGAGGCGGCACTCGCCCGGCTGAGCCAGGACGGCATCACCCGCGACCAGGTGGTCCAGGAGTTCGCGACCCTCACCCTCGGCTGCGGTGCGGCCGCGGCCGTGGTGGGCCTCGCGGACCGCCACCCGGACGGGCACCGGATCGTCGGCTCCGTCACCCGGGCCGGTACCGAGTTCAGCCGGCTGTGCATCGGAGGCGGGGACGGCATGTTCACGGACGCCACCGGGTTGCTCAACCACGGCGTGGGCCTCGTCGTGGAGGCCTGGCTGGACGCCGAGAAGGACGGCTGGGACTGGCGGGACATGGACTCCTACGTCACCCACCAGGTCTCCAACTCGCACACGAACAAGCTCATCGCGGACATGGGTCTGGACCCCGAGCGGGTCCCCCTGACCTTCCCCTACTGGGGCAACGTGGCTGCCGCCGCCCTGCCCATGACGCTCGCCCTCGAGGCCGAGCGACTGGAGCCCGGTGCCCGGGTGCTGTGCCTGGGAGTGGGCTCGGGCCTGAACACGACCCTCATGGAAATCGCCTGGTGAGCGCCCCAGAGAACGGAGCCGCACGCATGACCTCCTGCCCCGACGACGCCGCCCGGCTGCCGTTCACGGAGACTCCCCTCCCCGGTGTGGACCCCGCGTGGTCCCGTGTGGTCACCGTGGCCTCCACCGCCCCGGTGGAGCCGGTGCCTGGCCGCAAGCGCCGCTGGCACCTGCTCGACAACGGACAGGCCCTCTCCGCCGCCGGGCGCACGCCCCAGGGCGTCGTCCTCGCCGTGCACGGCAACCCCACATGGTCCTACCTGTGGCGCGACGTCGTCCGGGCCGCCACCGAGACCGAGCGGCCCTGGCGCGTGGTGGCCGTGGACCAGCTGGACATGGGCTTCTCCGAGCGCACCGGGCTCTTCCGCCGCCTCGAGGACCGAGTGACGGACCTCGGCGACCTCACCCGGGAGATCGGCCTCGACACCGCCGGGCTGCCCGTGGTCACCCTCGCGCACGACTGGGGCGGTCTGATCTCGCAGGGCTGGGCCCAGGAGCACCCCGAGATCCACGCCGCGACCGTCATGACCAACACCGCCGTGCACCACGACGACGCCGAGCCGATCCCCTCCGCGCTGCGACTGGCCCTGAACAAGGCCGTGCACGGGCCCGTGACCACTGGTTCCACCGCGTTCCTGGACACCACGCTCGCCCTGTGCGATCCCGCGCCGTCCAAGGACGTCAGGAAGGCGTACAAGGCGCCCTACACGACCCGTGAGCGCCGCGAGGGCATCGCGCACTTCGTCGCCGACATCCCCGCACCACCGGAGCACCCGTCCCACGCGGCGTACGAGCGGATCGCGGGTCGGATGAGCGCCCGCGAGGTCCCCACCCTGCTGCTGTGGGGCACCGGGGACCCGGTGTTCCAGCAGCGCTACCTCGAGGACCTCATGCACCGCGCGCCCCACGCGGACGTCCACCGCTACGAGGGCGCCAAGCACCTGGTGCCCGAGGCACGGGACATCTCCACAGCGATTCTGACCTGGCTGGACGAGCGCTTCGGCGGCGTCGACCCCGTGGTCGAGTCCCACCGTGACCGCCGCGCCCGTGGCCGGGCCGCGTTCGTCCCCTTCTTCGCGGAGCTGGAAGCCCGCCGCAACGACGACACCCCAGCCGTGGTGGACATGGGCCCGGTGACCGGGACCGTGGACGGCTCCGCGCCCGAGCTGAACATCGAGCGCAGCGTCACGTGGGCGCAGCTGTCCGCCTCCGTGGACCGGCTCGCCGTGGCCCTGCTGCGCACCGGCGTACGCCCGGGCGACCGTGTGAACCTCATGGTTCCCCCGGGCTCCATGCTCACCACGCTGATCTACGCGTGCCTGCGCATCGGCGCCGTGATCGTGGTCGCGGACCAGGGGCTCGGGCGCAAGGGGCTCACCCGCGCACTGAAGGGCTCCTCCCCGCAGTGGTTCGTGGGCATCCGCAAGGCACTCGTGGGTGCCCGTGCCCTCGGGTGGCCGGGACGGCGGATCGCCGCGGACTCCCTGGACCCCGTCTCCAAGAAGCTGCTCGGCGTGGAGCACACGGTGGCGGAGCTCATGGACTCAGTGACGAGCGTGGACCCCGCCGAGATCCCCGCCGTGGACCCGGACGCCGAGGCCGCCGTGCTCTTCACCTCCGGCTCCACCGGCCCGGCCAAGGGCGTGGTCTACACCCACCGCCAGATGGCCGGGATGCGGGACACCATCCGGGACACCTACGGGCTGCGCGCCGGAACCGGTCTGGTGGCCGGCTTCGCGCCGTTCGCCCTGCTGGGCCCCGCGCTGGGTGCGGCGTCCGTGACCCCGGACATGGACGTCACGAGCCCCAAGACCCTCACGGCACAGGCCCTGGCGGAGGCCACCATGGCCATTCGAGCGACCGCCGTGTTCGCGTCCCCGGCGGCGATCGAGAACGTGCTGGCCACCGCTGACCAGCTCTCCCCCGCCGAGCGGGACGCCCTGGCGCGCGTGGGCCTCATGCTCTCCGCGGGGGCTCCCATCCCCGAGCAGCTGCTCGCGCGGCTGCAGGAGCTGATGCCCGCCGCCGAGCTGCACACCCCGTACGGGATGACTGAGGCTTTGCCGCTCACGGACGTCAGCCTGGACGTGATCCGGGCGGCCCGCGAGGATGCGCAGAGCGGCGTCGACGGCGCAGGACGTGGCGTGTGCATCGGGACCCCCGTGGAGGGCGCCGATCTCGGCGTCCTGCCGCTGACGGTGGACGGTTCCGTGTCGGAGGAGATCGTCACCACGCCCGGTGTGACCGGCGAGATTGTGGCGCGCGCCCCGCACGCCAAGGACCACTACGACCGGCTGTGGATCACCGAGCGGGAGTCGGACCTGACCCCGGGCTGGCACCGCACCGGGGACGTCGGGCACTTCGACGCCCGGGAGCGGCTCTGGTACGAGGGTCGGCTCGCGCACGTGATCACCATGGCACAGGGCCCCGTCTCCTCCGTGGCCGCCGAGCACGCCGCGCAGACCGTGCCCGGTGTGGGCCGCGTCGCCGTGGTCGGCGTCGGGCCCGTGGGCTCGCAGTCCGCCGTGGCCGTGATCGAAACGGAGCCCCGCGCCGAGAAGCCGCACCTCGCCCCCGCTGAGCTGAGCGAGCGCGTGCGGGCCACCGTGGACTTCGCCACCGGGCTGCCCGTGAGCGCGGTGCTGGTCATTCCCGAGCAGCCCACCGACATCCGCCACAACTCCAAGATCGACCGGACCGCGTTGAGTGGCTGGGCCGAGCGCGCCCTGTCCACCGGAAAGCTGAGTGACCTGTGAGCGACGACCAGACCCGCGGCCGCCACCGCGCCGCTGACCCCCGTCCCGCCGACCCGGAGCCGACTCGCACGGAGTCCACCCCGGCCAGCGCGGACCGAGTGACGGGTTCCGTCCAGTTCGCGGACCCCGAGCGCGGCGGCGCCACCGCCACGAAGGGCACCCTGGACGGCACCGGGCGCACCGCTCTTGTGACGGGTGCGTCCGGGATGCTCGGCGGCGACGTCGCCCGCGTCCTGCTCGCGCGCGGCTGGAAGGTGCGAGTGTTCCAGCGTGGCCACGCAGCCGTGGCTGAACGCGAGGGCGTGGACGAGGTGCTGGGCTCGGTGACCGAACCCGAGGACGTGGCCCGCGCGCTCGACGGCGTGGACGACGTCATCCACCTGGCGGCCAAGGTGTCCTTCACCGGCGAGTGGTCCGAGTTCGTGCGCGTGAACGTGACCGGCACGCGCGTGCTGCTGTGCCAGGCGCAAAATGCCGGCGTGCACAACGTGGTGTTCGTGTCCTCCCCGTCCGTGGCGCACGAGGGCGTCTCCATTGAAGGCGCCGGTGCGGAGCCCGCCAACCCGGAGAAGGCCCGCGGCAACTACGCCCGCTCCAAGGCCGCCGCCGAGCTGCTGGCCCTGAGCATGGACGGCCAGCGCGAGCTGAAGGTCGCCGCGGTGCGCCCGCACATCGTGTGGGGTCCCGGGGACACGCAGCTCGTGGAGCGCGTGGTGGACCGCGCGGCCGCCGGGCGCATGCCGGACCTGGACCACGGCGCCGCGATGATCGACACCACCTACATCGACAACGCGTCCGAGGCCATCGTGCGCGCGCTCGAGCGGATCGACGCCGTGCACGGCCGCGCGCTCGTGGTCACCAATGGCGAACCGCGCCCCGTGGGCGAGCTCGTGGCCCGCATGTGCGCCGCCGCGGACGTCCCCGCTCCCACGCGGTCGATCCCGGGCGGCGTGGCGCGCTTCGCGGGCCGCATGATCGAGAAGGTCTGGCCGCACATCCCCGCGAGGTTCCGTGGCGGGGACGACGAGCCGCCCATGACCGAGTTCCTCGCCGAGCAGATGTCGACCGCGCACTGGTTCGACCAGCGCGAGACGCGCGAGCTGCTCGACTGGACGCCGTCCGTGAGCCTGGACGAGGGCTTTGCGCGGCTCGCGGCGTACTACAAGGACCACCCGCGCCCCAGCAGGGACACCGGCTCCACGTCCCTGGACCGCGTGGAGGAAGTGGCTGACGACCAGCGCGCCCGCGCGGAGGACTCCTCTGTGGCCTCGGAGGCCAAGGACAGCGGCGTGACCACGGACCTGCAGAGCGTGCGGGACCGGTAGGTTCCCCGTCTCCTGGCTGCGGAGACGACGACGGCGGGCGGTCCCCTTCCGGGGCCGCCCGCCGTTCTCTTGTTCCGGCGTGTCTGTCACCACGACGAAGACCGTCTACTGACCAGCTTCTACGGCCGCGCCCGCCGCGGCTTCCGCTGGCACCGCGAGCAGCGGTACGAGGACCGGTTCGCGAACTTCTCGCGCACGATGACGCCGTCGAGGCCGGCCTCCTCGCAGCGGTGGCACGGCTCCCCCGCACGGCCGTAGGCGTTCAGGGACCGGGCGAAGTAGCCCGACTCGCCGTTCACGTTGACGTACAGCGAGTCGAAGCTCGTGCCGCCCGCGTCCAGGGCACGACGCATGACCTGCTGGCAGGCTTCCACGAGTTCCCGCGTGCGCGGTGCGGTCATGGTCTCCGTGGGTGCAGCCCAGTGCAGCCGGGCAGCCCACAGTGCCTCGTCCGCGTAGATGTTGCCGATCCCGGAGATGAGCCCCTGGTCCAGCAGGGCGCGCTTCAACCCCGTGCGGCGTCGTCGCAGGGCGGCGTGGAACGCGTCGACGTCAAAGAGCGGGTCCAGCGGATCACGGGCGATGTGGAAGGCGTGCTCCGGGATGGTGCCCTGGCCATCAGCGCTGGGGACGAGCGGGTCCAGGAGCATCCCGCCGAAGATCCGCTGGTCCACGAACCGTGCCTGCTCGGGCAGCGGAGAACCGTCTGAGGCCACAGCGGGTGAGAGTCCCAGCCTGATCCGTTCGTGGCGCGGGGCCGGCTGATCCGCGGAGGCGACGAGCAGCTGCCCGCTCATCCCCAGGTGCACGAGCAGCGCGCGGGAGGGCTCGGCTTCGGAGGGGGCGCGCACGGGCAGCCACAGGAACTTCCCGCGGCGCTGCGCGGCGTCCACCGTGAGCCCGGTCAGGCTCTCCTGGAAGTCCAGCACGCCTGCCGTGTAGCGGCGCAGTGACCGCGCGTCGAAAACCTGCACGGAGTCGATCGTCCGACCCACGATCCACCGCTCGACGCCGCGGCGCACCACCTCCACCTCGGGCAGCTCGGGCACGGAAGCCTCAGCTCTTCGAGGGGAAGCGGGCGGCGATCGTCTCGCACGCGGCGGCAGCGGCGGCGCGCTCGGCGGCCTTCTTGGAGGTGCCCTCGCCGTGGCCGAGCACCTCGCCGTTCACCACGGCGTCGGCGGTGAAGTGGCGCTCGTGGTCCGGGCCGGTGCCCTTGACCTCGTAGCGGACGGTGCCCAGGCCGTGCTGGGCGACCAGCTCGACGATCTGGGTCTTCCAGTCTTTGCCCTCGTGCAGCACGCGGGTGTCCTCCAGCAGCGGGACCATCATGCGCAGCACGAGGTCGCGCGCGGGAACGGGCCCCTGGGACTCGTACACGGCTCCGATCACGGCCTCCGTGGTGTCCGCGAGGATGGACGCCTTCTCGCTGCCGTGGGTGCGGATCTCTCCCTTGCCCAGGCGGATGTGCGGGCCCAGACCGAGGGTGCGGGCCACACCGGCCAGCGCCCGGGCCGAGACCACGGAGGCCCGCAGCTTGGCGAGCCGCCCCTCGTCCCAGTCCGGGTAGCGGTGGTAGATCTCGTCCGTCACGGCGAGCTGCAGGACGGCGTCGCCCAGGAACTCCAGGCGCTCGTTGTGCAACTCCCCGGTGTGCTCGTAGGCGTAGGAACGGTGCGTCAGCGCAATGCGAAGCGTCTCGGTGTCGATATCGACACCGAGACGCTCAAGCAGTTCGCCGGAATCCGGCAACGTTGCCACGTTACGCGTCAGCGACCTTGCGACCCTTGTACTCGTAGAACAAGGGGGTGCCGGCGGAATCGGAGACCAGCTTGGCCTGGTGCGGCAGGCTGTAGCTGACCTTGCCGTTCTCGACGGTCTTCACCAGCTGGGGGGCTTGCGCCTTCCACTGCGAACGACGCATCCGCGTATTCGCACGGGACATTTTCCGCTTGGGAACAGCCACGGCTATCTCTCTTCTCTCGTGTCGGTTGTCGGCTCCGACGTGTCGGCATCCTGATCCGGCTTGGTCAGCAGCCCCTGCAGGGCGGACCAGCGGGGATCCGTCACGTCGTGGTGGTGGTCCGGGTCGTTCTCGAGCAGTGCGCCGCACTGGGCGCACAGGCCCGGGCAGTCGGCCCGGCACACCGGTTGGAACGGCAGCTGAGTGATCACTGCGTCCCGAAGCATCGGTTCGAGGTCGATCTCCTCGTCCGTCACCTCATACACTTGCTCGTCCTCGACGTTCTCGTCACCCTTGGGGGACGGTTCGAAGACGAAAAGCTCTTGCACGTCGACCGGTAGTTCGTAGTCAATGGGGTCGAGGCACCTGCTGCACTCCCCGTGAACACTGACGATCACGGTTCCGCTGACCAGAATACCGTCGTGGACGGATTCCAGCCGCAGCTGCAGATCCATGGGCGCGCCCTCGGGGGAACCGATGAGCGCCGTCCCGAAATCCTTCGGTGCGGGGACCTCGACGTCCAGGGTTTCCATGGTCCCCGGGCGGTGTTCGAGCTCCCTGACACCGAATGCGAGGGATGAACTGTTGCGGTGATTCACGAAACTCCTGGCGTACGACACTGGCCGACAGACCATCTTAGCACGCGGTGGGCCCCTGTTCACATCGCGCCTCCCCGTGGACGACGACGTCGCCGTCCACGTTCCCGTCGAGCATCGCCTTCGTAGGTCCCCGCGATCCGACGAGACGGGAGGCCGCGGCGCGCGGCGTCGTTGCCCGCCAGTCCGAGGGCCGGCGGGTGCGCACTCAGCGGGTGCGAATCGCGTGCAGCACCTGGGGCGGCACGAACGAGGAGACGTCTCCGCCGAGTGCCGCGACCTCCATCACGAGTGAGGAGGACACGTGCAGCAGCGAGGGTTCCCCCGGCAGGAACACCGTCTCGACGCCGGTGAGCGAGCGGTTCATGGTGGCCATGGGCAGCTCGTAGTCGTAGTCCGCGCCGTTGCGCAGCCCCTTGACGAGGGCCACGGCCTCCCGTCGCTGCGCGTAGTCGGCGATCAGACCGGACTCCAGGGGCTCCACCACCACGCCGGGTTCGTCCGCGAAGACCTCGCGGACCAGCGCGATCCTCTCCTGCTCCGTGAACCGGTGGGTCTTGTGCGGGTTGGTGGACACCGCCACGACCACCTCGTCGAAGAGGCGGGCGGCACGGCGGATTACCGAGCAGTGTCCCAGGTGCAGCGGATCGAAGGACCCCGGGCAGATGGCGCGTTTCATGGCACCACCCTAGCCGTGGCCCGGCGATGCGGGTGTGTCCCCGATGGTTCCTACACTGGGTCCATGACCGGCACCGCACAGAACCGACCGAACGCCGCGAGCTCCTCGGGTGAGGACCCCCGCCGCCCCGCACCGTGGCAGCGCATGGCTGCCGGCGGCGGCCTGCTGGATCCCTCCGGCCAGCTGCGCTCCACGATCTTTGAGGAGATGACCGCGCTGGCCCGCCGCACGGGTTCGGCGAACCTGGGCCAGGGCTTCCCGGACTTTGACCCGCCGGCCGAGATGGTGGCCGCCGCGGTGGACGCTCTGCACGCCGGCCACCACCAGTACGCTCCGATCGTGGGCGTCCCCGCGCTGCGGGAGGCGGTGGCCACGCACCAGCGCGAGCACTACGGACTCGACCTGGACCCGGACGGCCAGGTGACCGTGTGCGCCGGCGCCACCGAGGGGATGACCGCCGCCCTGCTGGCTTTGCTGCAGCCCGGGGACGAGGTGGTCGTCTTCGAGCCCCACTACGACCTCTACGGTGCCGTGGTCGAGTTCGCCGGGGCCACCACAGTCCCCGTTCCGCTGCTGCCGCCGACCTTCGTACCGGACCCGGACGACGTCCGCGCAGCCTTCTCCCCGCGCACCCGCGCGGTGGTCCTCAACGACCCCCACAACCCCACCGGCACGGTGGCCTCCCGGGAGTTCAAGCAGCAGCTCGTGGAGCTCGCCACCGAGTTCGACGCCGTCATCCTGACCGACGAGGTCTACGAGCACCTGCGCTACAACGGGCCGCACGAGCCCATTGCCCAACTCCCGGGAGCTGCGGGTCGCACCCTCACGGTGTCTTCGGCGGGCAAGACGTTCTCCGCCACGGGCTGGCGCGTGGGCTGGGTCAGCGGCCCGCGGGACCTCGTGCGCGGGGTGACGGCCGTGAAGACCTACCTCTCCCACAGCGCCGCCGCGCCCCTGCAGCACGCCGTGGCGTCCGTGCTGACCTCACCCGCCGGGTTCTACGAGCGGCTGCTCGAGGACTACCGCGAGCGCCGGGACGTGCTGGTTTCCGGTCTGCACGCCGCCGGGCTGAACCCGCCGATGCCAGCAGGCACGTTCTTCGCCGTCGCGGACGTCAGCGACCTCTACCCGCTGGCCGGGGTGCAGGACGCCGAGGGCCTCGCGCACCACTGGGCCGAGACGGTGGGCGTGGTGGGCATCCCCGTGTCCGCGTTCGTGGGCCCGGGCAACCGCGGGCTCTACTCGGACTGGCTGCGCCTGGCCTTCTGCAAGCGCACGGACGTGCTGCGCGGTGCGATGGCGGGACTGGTGGCCACCGTCTGAGGCGGGGCCTACTCAGCCGCCGCGGCGTCGTCCTCCGCCTCGAGGTACCACAGCCGCGTCTCGCCGTGGTTGCTGACTTCGAAGCGCTGCAGCCCGGCCGGCCACACCGGCTCCTCGGTACGTGCCGAGCGCTCCACCACGACGACGCCGCCCGGGCCGAGCCTGCCCCTGAGCAGGGACAGGGTGCGGACCAGCTCGTCGTTCTCCAGGGGGTAGGGCGGGTCCACGAGCACGAGGTCCCAGCGGTGGAACGGGGCGCGCCCCAGGTAGCCGCCCACTGAGGACTGCACCGTGGTGATGTGGGTGTCCGGGCACGACGCCGCCAGGGTCGCCGCGTTCTCACGGCACACCCGCGCGGCGGGTCCCGCGCGCTCCACGAGCGTCACGGTCGCCGCCCCGCGGCTCGCAGCCTCGAGCCCGAGGGCCCCCGAGCCCGCGAAGAGGTCCAGGACGCGGGCGCCGTCGCACATGCCCCACGCGTCCAGGCGCGCGAACAGGGACTCCTTGACCCGGTCCGTGGTCGGTCGGGTCGCGGAGCCCGGTACGGACTTCAGGCGCTGGCCACCGGCACGGCCGGCAATGATGCGTGTCATCCTCGCTCCAGGAATGCTTCTCGGTCCTCGTCCAGCACGCGGGCGATCGCCTCGCGCAGGTGCGGGTGGTTGGTGAGCTGCGGGTCCTCGGCCACCACGGCCTCGGCGGCGGTGCGGGCGCGGGCCACCAGGGCCTCGTCGCGCAGCACCCCCACCCAGCGCAAGCCGGAGCGGCCACCGGACTGGGAGGCACCCAGGATGTCGCCCTCCCGGCGCAGCCGCAGGTCCACCTCGGCGAGCTCGAAGCCGTCCGTGGTCGCGGCCACGGCGTCCAGGCGCGCGCGGGACGGGTGGTCCGGTGCCACGCGGGTCACGAGCAGGCACGTGCTCGCGTGCTCCCCGCGCCCGATCCGCCCGCGTAGCTGATGCAGCTGGGAGATCCCGAAGCGCTCCGGGTCCACCACGACCATCAGGGTGGCGTTCGGGACGTCCACCCCGACCTCCACCACGGTGGTGGAGACGAGCACGTCCACGTCCCCCTCCGCGAACTGCGCCATGGTCCGGGCCTTGTCCTGGGTCTCCTGGCGTCCGTGCAGCACCCGCACGCAAGCACCGCGCAACTCCGGCCGCGCCGCAACCAGCTCGGCGAGCCACGTGACCGTAGCGGCCTCCGGCTCGTCCTCCTGGGTCTCCAGGGACTCCCGCAGACTCGTGAATGACGGCACCGCGGCGTCGTCGCCGATCTTCGGCGCCACCACGTAGACCTGGCGGCCGTTGGCCACGTGCTCAGCGGCGAGCTCCCAGACCCGGCGTTCCCACGCAGGGCCGTGCTCCGCGAGACCCACCACGTGGGTCTCGATCGGGCGGCGCCCACCCGGCAGCTCCCGCAGCGTGCTGACGTCCAGGTCGCCGAAGACGGTCATGGCCACGGTGCGCGGGATGGGGGTGGCCGTCATCACGAGGGTGTGGGGGCTCTGGCCCGCTTTGTCCCGCAGGGCATCCCGCTGCTCCACGCCGAAGCGGTGCTGCTCGTCCACCACGGCCAGTCCGAGGTCCGCGAACTGGACGGCCTCCTGAATCAGGGCGTGGGTGCCCACGACGATCCCGGCGGCACCGCTCGCGATGTCCAGCAGCGCCTTGCGCCGGGCCGTGGCGCCCATGCTCCCGGTGAGCAGCGTGACCTCGGTGGCGTGCTCGTCCCCGCCCAGCCTGCCCGGCATGGCCAGCGGGCCAAGGGCACGGGTGATCTTCTCGTGGTGCTGGGTGGCGAGCACCTCGGTGGGCGCGAGCATGGCCGCCTGACCGCCGCTGTCCACCACCTGCAGCATGGCCCGCAGCGCCACCACCGTCTTGCCGGAGCCCACATCACCCTGCAGCAGGCGGTTCATGGGCGCGGTGCCCGCGAGCTCTGCCGCGATCTGCTCCCCCACCTTGCGCTGGCCGCGGGTGAGGTCGAACGACAGACCGGCGTCGAAGCGTGCGAGGATGCCGTCCGCCAGAACGGGGCGCGGGTCCACCGGGTGCGAGGCGTGCTCGGCACGGCGACGGCGCAGCTCGGCCTGCAGCACGAACGCCTCCTGGAAGCGGAAGCGGCGCTGAGCGGACTCGTACGCGGCCACGGAGTCGGGCCGGTGCAGGTCTCGGTAGGCGTCGCCCGGGGGCGGCAGCTTCTCCACAACCACCACCTCCGACGGCAGCGGGTCCACGAGGGAGTCGAGGTCCGCGGTGAGCAGGACCTGGTGGACCACCTTCGCGATCCGCGGCGTCGTGAGCTTGGCCGTCTCCGGGTAGACCGGAATGGGCAGCAGCTCGCCGTCCGGCGAACGGTCGAGTGACTCGGGCGTGTCCACGGGGGCGTAGTCCGCCCCGGCCATGGACAGCGTGCCGCGGTAGAACTCGGGCTTGCCCGTGAACAGGGCCAGTGAGCCCACGGAAAGGTCCTTCTGGGCCGAGTAGGCGTTGAAGAACGTGATCTTCAGGCTCGCACCCGTGTCGTCCGAGACGACCACGTCCGTGAGACTTCGGCGCGGGTCGCTGCGCATCCGTCGGGTGCTCGAGCTCTCCACCCGCGCCACGAACGAGGTCCGCTCCCCCGCCACGAGCTCCGAGAGGGCCTGGATCTTCCCGCGCCTGATGTAGCGCCGCGGGGCGTGGTCCAGCAGCTGGCCCACCGTGGTGATGCCCAGCTCCTTCTCGAGCAGGGCCACGGTGGAGCGCGGCGAGGAGCCGGGGACGTAGCGGGTCAGCGGCTGGTCGAGGACCCCGGCGAAGGCGCTGACACCGGCACCCCCGCGGGCGGTCACCGGGGCTCCACCGCGAGGGAGGTGACCGTGACGTTGCGGGCCTTGCCGCGGCGTCGCATCAGCTCCAGGGCGGTCTCCGGGTCCGTGACGTGCACGTGGACGCGCCACGTGTAGCCGTCCTCCTGCTCGCTCACGGCGCTGACGATGACGCTGTCACCGGCGTCGTCCAGCTCATGGCGCAGCTCTGCGGCGTCCAGGGCGGGCAGGTCCATGGTGCCCATGACCTCCCAGCCTTCCAGCTGATCCTGGGGTTCGCTCGTCAGTGGAAGCGCGTGCTGGCGCACGATCGCGGTCACGGGGTCCTCGAAACCCTCGTCCCCGCCGAGCTCCGCCCGCAGGGCAGCGAGGATCACGAGCATGCCGAGGGCACCGGAGTCCACCGTACCGCGCTCGGTGAGCACGGGGATCTGCTCCACGGTGTCCACGACCGCCTGAGCGCACGAGGCCAGCATGAGGTCCAGCCACTCGACGAGCTGCTGGTTCGAGCCCTCGGCGCTCGTGTCCGGGAGGGGCACCTCACCGGCGGCCTGCAGCACGGAGAGCATGGTGCCGGGCACGGGGTCTGTGAGGGCGGAGGAGCAGCGGACCCTGGCCGCCGTGAAGGCATCCCTGAGCTGCTCCGCGGTCAGCCGCACGCTGCCCTCCACGGCGTGGCCCATGGCGGTGAGCGTCAGGGCCGCCAGCATCCCGGAGTTGCCCCGTGCCTCCTCAAGGGCGGCCTGGCCCGCGTAGAGCAGCAGCTCCCCGACGTCCCTGCCCTCGATCAGGTGGGCGGCCTGCGCGGCGTGGCCCAGGGTGACGCTGAGGTTTGCCCCGGTGTCCGCGTCCGCGACAGGAAAGACGTTGAGGTTGTCCAGCACGTCCGCGTGATCGCACAGACCGCGATGGGCGGCGTCGAGCCAGCTGCGCACCTCTTCGGTGGACGATCCGGGCTTACGGCTCAAAATGATCCCATCCTTCAACGACGTCGAACCCGAACCACTGCCTCGGGGACTGTCCCGCGATCGTGACGGCCGGGCCCTCGCGATGCTGCCCGCGCGCGTCGCAACCCGCCGGCGCTGAACTGCCGGACCGGGCCCGCGCGGGGGCCGCGGGCGCACACGAGCCTATCGCACGGACCTCCGGGGGCAGAGGGGAATCCACAGGCAGCACGGCGAGCAGACCGTGGTCCTCACCGCCGGTGAGCAGCCACTGCCACGGGTCCGTGCCCACGACCCACGCCGCCGGCTCCAGCTGCGCCAGAGCGGCCTCCAGTGCGGTGGGATCGAGGTCGATGTGCACCCCGCTGGCCTCGGCGATCCTTCGGGCGTCCCGCAGCAGGCCGTCCGAGACGTCCAGCATGGCGGTGGCCCCGGCACGGGCGAGCTCGACCCCGCTGCCCACCGGTGGGCGGGGTCGCAACTGGGCCGCGCTCAGAGTCCTGCGCAGCTCCCCGGGCACCTCGTCCCACCGGCCGGGCACGGGCGTCAGGAGGGCGTCGAGCCCCGCGGCGGCGTGGCCGAGCACGCCGGTGTGCACGAGCGTTCCCCCGCCCCCGGCGCCGCCGCGCAGCACAGGGGCCAGCTCGCAGCGTCCCAGCACGGTGGCGGTGACCGAGAGCTCCCGGCCTCGCCCGAGGTCCCCTCCCACGAGGGCGCACTCCGTGGCACCAAGCTCCTCGAACGCGCGGGAGAGACCGTCGGCGAAGTCCGTGACCCACTGCACCGGGGTGTCCCCGGGCAGGGTGAGGGAGACGACGACCGCGGTGGGCGTGGCACCCATGGCCGCCACGTCCGCAAGGTTCTGCGCCGCGCACTTGCGGCCGAGGTCCCAGCCCGTGGTGCGGTCTCCGCTGGGCCACACCGCCAGGAAGTCCTGCCCCGCGGTCAGCGTGTCCGTGGTGACGACCACTCTGCCACCGGGTGTGGCCACCACGGCACAGTCGTCCCCCGGTCCGGTGAGCACGTGCGGGCCGTGCGTGGTGGCGACGGGCAGGAACGCCCGCAACAGCTGCGACTCACTCACCTGGGACACGGTGGCCCCCGGCGGTGTCACGGACTCGTGCGTCATGCGTCTCACCCTAGCCACACCCTCCGACGCGCATTACGCGCCCGCTCCACCGCCTATCCTGGATGCCATGGTTCTCCCCTCCCCACACCGCCGCCCGTCGTTCCGGAAATCGGCCGGGGTTCGGGCCCATGTTCAGGACGACGCGCAGGTTCAGGCGCAGGACACGGGGCTCCCGGCCTCGCGGCGCTTCCGCGGCACCAGGCCCCTCGGGGAGAGACTTCCGGGCACGGCCCGGACGACCGGGCACCCTGCTCGCGGCGCGGCGTCCTCGCGGGCACGACGTCGCACGGCGGGGCTCGGCGCGCTCGTCGCCGGGACGCTCGCACTCACGGGCTGCGGATCGAGCGTGACCGTGGAGAGCGCCCCGCACGCCACGGACCCGCAGTGCGCCTCGGTGATGCTGGCGATGCCTGACGTCGTCAGCGACCTAGACCGCCGCGAGACGTCCAGCCAGGGGACCACCGCGTACGGGGACCCCTCCGCGATGATCGTGCGCTGCGGGGTGGACGAGCCGGGCCCCACCACGGACCCGTGCACCAACGTCAACGGCGTGGACTGGCTGATCTCCGAGGTCGAGGACCAGAAGGACCAGTGGCGCGCCGTGACCTACGGGCGCTCCCCCGCCACGGAGGTGCTCTTCGACGGAAGCCGAGTGCCCTCCTCCACGGCACTGGTGGACACCGGGTCCGCCGTGCAGAGCGTTCCCCAGACCCGCCAGTGCCTCTCCGTCAAGGACACCCTGGAGCAGCAGGGACAGTCCTGACCCGGCGCTCACGTCACCGGGTCAGGATGTTCCGGGGCGCAGGGACTTCCTGGGCGCAGGAGCAGAGGAACGCGACCGAACGCGGACGCCGGACCCGCGGCGCAGGGGGGTCACTCGCTCAGCGCAGCCCCACGGGCCGTTCGAGCGCGAGCGTGATGAGCTCGTCGATCAGCTCGCTGTACTCCAGCCCGCTCGCGGCCCACATGCGGGGGTACATGGAGATGGGCGTGAAGCCGGGCATGGTGTTGATCTCATTGATGACCACGCGGTTGCCCGCAGTGACGAAGAAGTCGCAGCGGGCGAGTCCCTCACCGTCCACGGCGTTGAAGGCCCGCACGGCGTCGCGGCGCAGGGTCTCGATCACCTCGTCCGGCAACCGTGCGGGGCAGGAGAGGGTGGCGCCGTCGTCCTCCACGTACTTGGCGTCGAAGTCGTAGAAGTCGTGGCCCTGGACCTCGATCTCCCCGGGCAGGGACGCGCGAGCGGGCTCCATCCCGTGATCCCCCAGGACGGCGCACTCGATCTCCCGGCCCTCGAGGCCCGCTTCGACGACGACCTTCAGGTCGTGCTCCCGCGCCGTCTCCATGGCGGCGTCCAGCTGCGACACCTCGTCCACCCGTGTAATGCCGAAGGACGATCCCGCGCGCGCCGGCTTCACGAACACCGGGAACCCCAGCGCCTCGATCCGCTCGCGCACACCCTCACGGTCCGTGCGCCACATCCGGTCCGGGACCACCGTGTAGGGGCCCACCTCGAGCCCGGCGGCCTCGAAAGCGATCTTCATGAAGTGCTTGTCCATGCCGATCGCGGAGGCGGCGACACCGCACCCCACGTAGGGCAGGTCCGCGAGCTCGAGCATCCCCTGGAGGGTGCCGTCCTCGCCGAACGGCCCGTGCAGCAGGGGGAAGACGGCGTCCACGTGGCGACCCCTCGTGAGCGGTGCCCCGAACTCGCCGGAGTCGTGGATCAGCAGGCGGTTGTCGCCGGCCTGCAGGGGAAGGCTCACACGGCGCTCCCCGACCGGCAGCTGCGCCAGGGGCGTCTCCTCCAGCAGCGCCTCCAGCTCCTCCTGCGAGAACAGGAACCATGCGCCGTCCCGGGAGATCCCCACGCTCACGACGTCCCACTTGTCCCGGTCGATCGCGCGCAGCACGGACCGGGCGGTGATGAGGGACACGGAGTGCTCGGAGGAGCGGCCACCGAACACGACCGCCACGCACGGCCTCTCGCCCTGCGCGGTGGCCTCGGCGGTCTCGTGGCTGGTGCTCATGCGGTATTCCCTTCGGATTTCAGGTCTCGGCCCAGCAGCTTGGGGGCCAGTTCGTCCACCGGGGCGCCGTCGCGCAGCACGCTCACGACGGCGTCCGTGATGGGCATGTCCACGCCGTGGCGCTGCGCGAGGGTGAGGACGGCGGGCGCCGAGGTGATGCCCTCGGCGGTCTGGGTCATGGCGTCCTGCACCTGGGCGAGCGTGAGGCCCGCCCCCAGGAGCCTGCCGGCGGTGCGGTTGCGGGACAGGGACGAGGAGCATGTGGCCACGAGGTCACCCATGCCGGAGAGCCCTGACAGCGTGGTGAGGTCCCCGCCCAGTGCGAGAGCCAGCCGGGTGGTCTCCGCGAGACCGCGCGTCATCACGGAGGCCTTCGAGTTGTCCCCGTAGCCGCGACCGTCGCAGATCCCCACGCACAGGGCGATCACGTTCTTCACGAGTCCGCCGATCTCCGTGCCCACCACATCCGCGTTGGTGTACGGACGGAAGTACGGGGCGGCACAGCAAAGGGCGACCCATGCCGCGGTCCCGTGCTCCGGGGCGGCCACGACCGACGCCGTGGGCTCCTCCCGAGCGATCTCCATGGCGAGGTTCGGCCCGGAGAGCACACAGGTGCGCCCTGCCCACTCCTCCTGCGAACCGGCCGCGTGCGCGCCGAGCACCTGCGCGATCACCTCGGTCATGCGCAGACCCGTGGTGGACTCCAGCCCCTTGGCGAGGGACAGCACGACGGCGTCCGGGTCCAGGTGCGGGGCGGCCACCGTCAGCTGCGCGCGCAGCGACTGGGCGGGGATCGCGGCGACCACGAGTCCCGCGCCCTCCAGGGCCGCCGGGAGGTCGCTCGAGTACTCAAGCCCCTCCGGCAGGTCCACGCCCGGCACGTAGCGCTCGTTGCGGTGCTCGCGGGAGAGGGTGGCCATTGCCTCAGGGGAGCGGCCCCACAGGCACACGGTGCGCTCGGCACCGGCGTCCGCGGCGGCGTCGGCGAGGACCTTCGCGAAGGTGGTGCCCCACGACCCGGCGCCCAGCACGGTGATCTTGGCGGGTCCAGCCTCGGAGCGCGGCACGGTGGCGGGAGGTGTCCCGTCGGTACGTGTCACGGTGCCACGCTCCCGCCGGCGTTCCCGAGCGGGGCGCCCGGGTCTGGAGCGGGTGCGCTGCCGGGCGCCGCGTCCGAGGCGAGACGGGTCTCTGCGGGCGAGGCGCCGTCGCCGGCCGTGCCAGCCACGTCCATCGACGCCGCGCCAGCGGTCACTGCTCCCGGCTGCCGCGCCGCGCCACGGCGGGGGTCGAAGGGCTCCGGCGGCGGGGTCTCGCCGCGCAGCTCGCCCGTGAGTCTGGTGACGGCGGCCATGATCACCTCGGTGGCGCGCCCGAGCTCCTCGGGGGACGGGCGACCGGAACGTACGAGCCCGCCGGGCACGAGGTCCTGTGCACGAAGCGGCTCGCCGATGACACCCGTGACCCTCTTGGGGGGCCACGCACTGAACGTGCGGTGTCCCTGCGGATCCCGGTACAGGATCTCCTGGTCCCCCCAGTGCGCCATCGGCACCACGGGAACACCCGTCTCCAGCGCCAGGCGGGCTGCACCGGTGCGACCACGCATGGGCCACATGCCCGGGTCCCTCGTGATGGTGCCCTCCGGGTACACGATGATCGCGCCGCCACTGTCCAGCTCCGCGCGCGCGGCCACCAGGGAGTCCTTGGCCCGCGAGGTGCCGCGGTACACGGGAACCTGGCCGGTCCGCCGGATCACGGAGCCCATCACGGGGACGCGGAACAGGGATTCCTTGGCAAGGAACCGCGGCATGATCCCGGCCTTGTAGACGGGGTACGCCACGGTGATGGGGTCGATCTCCGTGAGGTGGTTGGCCACCACCACGAAGCCGCCCTGCGCGGGGAAGTTCTCCTGCCCGCTCCAGCGCGGCACGGCGAGCGCCCGGTAGACGGGGATCACCATGCCCGCCAGCACGCGGAACACGCGGCGCTGGGAGGTCCTGCTCATGGGTTCATCCACTCCTCGGTGGGCAGCAGGCGCCGTCTCCCAGGGAGGCGCTGGCCGCTGTGGGATGCTTCGTGGGCCACGTCGGCCAACGCAGGTTCGGGGCGCCGACGACGCCGCGGCGTCACGACTCCTCGACGACGAAGTTCGCGCCGAGCCCGTCGAGCTTGTCGGTGAAGTGCTCGTAACCGCGCTTGATAAGCTCCACACCCGTCACCTGGGACACGCCCTCGGCGGTCAGCGCGGCGATCAGGTGCGAGAAGCCGCCACGCAGGTCCGGGATGTGGATGTCCGTGGCGTGCAGAGGCGTGGGTCCGGAGATCACGGCGGAGTGCAGGAAGTTGCGCTGCCCGAAGCGGCAGGGCACGGAGCCCAGGCACTCGCGGTGCAGCTGGATGACGGATCCCATGCGGTTGAGCGCGCGGGTGAAGCCGAAGCGATTCTCGTAGACCGTCTCGTGGACGATCGACACGCCCTTGGCCTGGGTCAGCACCACCACGAGCGGCTGCTGCCAGTCGGTCATGAAACCGGGGTGCACGTCCGTCTCCACGATCAGCGGGTTCAGGTCCCCGCCGGGGTGGTAGAAGCGGATGCCGTCCTCGCGGATGTCCAGCCCGCCGCCCACCTTCCGGAAGGTGTTCAGGAACGTCATCATGTCCGCCTGCTTGGCGCCGGCCACGAAGATGTCGCCGCTGGTCGCGAGCGCCGCGGAGCCCCACGACGCCGCCTCCATGCGGTCCGGCAGCGCGCTGTGCACGTAGCCCGTGAGCTCGGGGACACCCTCGATGCGGATCACACGGTCCGTCTGGACCGTGATGAGCGCACCCATCTTCTGCAGGATGGCGATCAGGTCCATGATCTCGGGCTCGGTGGCCGCTCCGCGCAGCTCGGTGTGGCCCTCCGCGCGCGTGGCGGTCAGCAGCACCTGCTCTGTGGCACCCACGGACGGGTACGGCAGGTCGATCTTCGCGCCCTGCAGCCCGTGCGGGGCGCTCATCCGGATGCCGGAGTCGAGCTTGTCCACCTTGGCGCCGAAGTTGCGCAGCACCTCAAGGTGGTAGTTGATGGGCCGGTCCCCGATCCGGCAGCCGCCGAGATCGGGGATGAAGGCCTCACCGAGCGCGTGCAGCAGGGGTCCGCACAGCAGGATCGGGATCCGGGAGTCCCCGGCGTGGGCGTCGATGTCCGAGTGTCGGGCGCGCGTGACGTTAGTTGGATCGAGAGTGAGCTGCCCGAGGGCGTCGTCACGCGTGACCTCCACGCCGTGCAGCGCGAGCAGGTCCGTGACGACCTCGACGTCCTTGATCTCGGGCACGTTGCCGAGCGTGGACGGCGTGGACCCGAGGAGTGCGGCCACCATGGCCTTCGGAACGAGGTTCTTGGCGCCGCGTACCGTCACCTGACCCGACAGCGGCACGCCGCCGGTGATGCGCAGAGAAGTCATGACCTACCGATCTGGGGAAGCGTCGCCCGCACGCGGAACGCGCACGAGACCTCGACATTCTACCGACTCGCGGCGGGCCCCGGTCCAGTCACCGCTCAGGTTCGAGCGGGCAGCGTGGTGGGCTTGAACGCTGGGCGGGTGCGCTCGTAGGCCTCGATGTCCTCCTCCTGCTGAAGGGTCAGCCCGATGTCGTCCAGGCCCTCCATGAGCCGCCAGCGCGTGTAGTCGTCGATCTGGAACGGCACGGTCACCGGCCCGCACGTGACGGTGCGGGACTCCAGGTCCACGCGGACCTCGATGCCCGGCTGCTCCTCCATGAGCTTCCACAGCAGCTCCACGTCCGACTGCTCCACCTGCGCCGCGAGCAGCCCCTGCTTGCCGGAGTTGCCGCGGAATATGTCCGCGAAGCGCGAGGAGATGACGGCCTTGAAACCGTAGTCCCGCAGCGCCCAGACGGCGTGCTCGCGGGAGGAGCCCGTGCCGAAGTCCGAGCCGGCCACCAGCACGGAGGCGTTCTCGTACTCGGGGCGGTTGAGCACGAAGTCCGGATTCTTGCGCCACCCGGCGAACAGGGCGTCCTCGAAGCCGGTCTTGGTGATGCGCTTGAGGAAGACGGCGGGGATGATCTGGTCCGTGTCCACATTGGACTGCTTCAACGGCGCGGCCACGCCGGTGTGGGTGGAGAACTTCTCCATGGCGGTGTCCTTCAGTAGCTGGTGCGGTGGTCGGGGCTGCGGAGCTCAGGCCATGGGCTGGAGGCCGGACGGCACGGGCGCCGCGGCGCCGGCGGGCTCGAGGTCCGACGGCGCGCTGAGCGTGCCGCGCACGGCCGTGGCCGCGGCGACCACGGGCGAGACCAGGTGGGTGCGCCCACCCTTGCCCTGCCGACCCTCGAAGTTGCGGTTGGACGTGGAAGCGCACCGTTCCCCCGGGGCCAGCTGGTCCGGGTTCATGCCGAGGCACATGGAGCATCCCGCGAAGCGCCAGTCCGCGCCGAACTCGCGGAAGACCCGGTCGAGGCCCTCCGCCTCGGCCTGCAGCCGAACCCTGGCAGAGCCCGGGACCACCATCATGCGCACGTTCTCGGCCTTGCGGCGGCCCTTGACGATCTCCGCGGCGGCGCGCAGGTCCTCGATCCGGGAGTTGGTGCACGAGCCCAGGAACACGGTGTCCACCGGGATCTCCTTCATGGGGGTGCCCGCCTCGAGGCCCATGTACTCCAGGGCGCGGCGCGCCGCGTCCTTCGCGTTGTCGTCCCCGACCTCCTCCGGGTCCGGGACGGGCTGCGACAGCGGCACGCCCTGGCCGGGGTTGGTGCCCCAGGTGACGAACGGCTCGAGCTCGTCCGCGTCGATGAACACCTCGCGGTCGAACGCCGCGCCCTCGTCCGTGTGCAGCGTGCGCCAGTACTCGACGGCGGCGTCCCAGTCCTCGCCCTGCGGGGCGTGCGGGCGGCCCTGGACGTAGTCCATGGTGGTCTCGTCCGGGGCGATCATCCCCGCGCGGGCGCCGGCCTCGATGGACATGTTGCAGATGGTCATGCGCGCTTCCATGGACAGCGAGCGGATCGCCGAGCCGCGGTACTCGAGCACGTGGCCCTGACCGCCCCCCGTGCCGATCTTGGCGATCACGGCCAGGATGATGTCCTTGGAGCTGACGCCGGGCTTCAGCGTCCCTTCCACGTTGATGGCCATGGTCTTGAACGGGGCCAGGGAGAGCGTCTGCGTGGCCATCACGTGCTCCACCTCGGAGGTGCCGATGCCGAACGCCAGCGCGCCGAATGCGCCGTGCGTGGAGGTGTGGGAGTCCCCGCACACCACGGTCATCCCCGGCTGCGTCAGACCCAGCTGGGGGCCCACCACGTGCACGATGCCCTGCTCGGAGTCCCCCAGGGAGTGCAGGCGCACGCCGAACTCCTCGCAGTTGCGCCGCAGCGTCTCGATCTGCTTGCGGGAGGTCTCGTCCGCGATGGTCGAGAAAATGTTCTCGGTGGGGGTGTTGTGGTCCTCGGTGGCGATCGTGAGGTCCGTGCGGCGCAGGCCGCGCCCGGCCAGCCGCAGCCCCTCGAAGGCCTGCGGGCTCGTGACCTCGTGGAGCAGGTGGAGGTCGATGTAGATGAGGTCCGGGCGTCCCGCCTCGCCCTGGCGCACCAGGTGGTCGTTCCAGACCTTCTCGGCGAGGGTCCGCGGCGGGGTGGTCACGGCGGTCGTCGTCATCTCGTCTCTCCCGTTCTTGCTGCGGCGCCCCGGTGGCGGGCGGCTGCCCGTGGCGCTCCGGGTGCCGGAGGCGTCCTTTCGCACCATCGTCACCGCTGCCGGGCACCAGTTCCACTCCGCGAACTTGCTTCTCGAATTCTGAGACGGCAGTATCAGAAAATGGACACGACACACGCCATGGATCCGTCCGGCGCTCCCCTGGGCTCTCCGCTGGGCGGCCGGGGCACCGGCACCGCCATGCAGGAGGAGTCCTCCTTCTCACCATCCGGCGTGGGCGTGATCGACAAGGCCTCCCTGATCCTCGACGCGCTCGAGGCAGGCCCGGCTTCGCTCGCGGACCTCGTGGACGCCACCGGTCTCGCGCGCCCGACGGCGCACCGCCTGGCCGTCGCACTGGCCCACCACCGGCTCGTGGGCAGGGACGTGCAGGGCCGTTTCGTCCTCGGCTCGCGGCTCGTGGAGCTCGCCTCCGCGGCACGCGAGGACCGGCTGATCTCCGCGGCCGCCCCGGTGCTGCTGCAGCTGCGGGACAGCACCGGCGAGTCCTCGCAGGTTTTCCGCCGCCAGGGCGAGTGGCGCGTGTGCGTCGCGTCCGCGGAACGCCCGATCGGGCTGAGGGACACGATTCCCGTGGGCACCCAGCTGTCCATGAAGGCCGGTTCCGCCGCCCAGGTGCTCGTAGCGTGGGAAGACCACGCACGGCTCATCGAGGGCCTGCAGCACGCCCGGTTCTCCGCAACCACGCTCGCCGGGGTGCGACGTCGCGGCTGGGCGCAGTCGATCGGCGAGCGCGAGCCGGGCATCGCCTCGGTCTCGGCTCCCGTGCGGGGCCCCTCCGGGAGGGTGATCGCGGCCGTGTCCATCAGCGGCCCCATCGAGAGGCTGTCCAAGCAGCCCGGACAGAAGCACGCGGATGTCGTGGTCCAGGCCGCCCGTCAGCTCAGTGAGGCGGTGCGCGTCAGCGCGACGTGAGCCCCGCCCGCGCCACGGCGTCCGCGAACTCCCGGTGCGCCTCGAGCTCGCGGCGCACCGGTGTCTCCACGGACTCGGTGGCTGCCTCCCGCACCGAGCGCAGCAGGCGTCGTCGCACCCCCGAGGCGTGGACGCGGGACGCAAGGGACGCGAGCACCGCACCCGTGAGCGCGAGGAACAGTGCGAGGACCACACCGGTGAGGACCATCAGCGTGGGCACCGGCAGCGGGAAGTCCTGGACCGTGGGCGGGGGCGGCAGCTGGATCTGGAAGTACTGGGCCAGGAACAGCCCGAGCAGCCACAGCAGGCCCAGCACCGTGACGAGCATCGCGAGCCACTGCAGGAGGTCGAAGGCAAGCCACCACCACGACGAGCGGTGGGCCGAAAACTTCGTGCGGGCCACGGCCTGGTCGAGCGTGTCCGGCAGGCGGTGCTCGTTGGTGCGTGCAGCGGCCCTGACGCTGCGCCGCCACGGCTCGCCGGCCCCGGCGGAGACCTCGTCCGCGAAGCCGCGCACTGCGGAGTCCGCTGCCGCCCTGCGGGAGGCGTCCATCGCGGGTACCGAAGTGTGGTGCACCCCGGGGTCGGAAGTCTTCTCGTGGCTCTCGATGTGCAGGCGCTTGAGCGGGTCCTTGCGGAACCGGGAGAGCCAGCGGGTGGCGATCCACCCGGTGTGCCTGCCCGCCCTCAACCGGTAGGAGCGGGCAGCGGCTTCCGCGACCATCTCGATCCCCCCGGCGCGCGCGAGCCCCTCGGTGAGTCGTTCGCCCGCCGCCTTGTCGATGCCGTGCGGATCGCCCTGTCCCGCGGCATTCGCGAGCTCCCGGGCGGCGTGCTGCACGTCCGTCTCGAGCCGCTGCCCCGCTGCCGCACGCCCCGCGGCCACCGCGTGGATGCGCTCGCGCAGAACCTCGATGCCCTGTCCCGTGGCGGCCGAGACCGCCACGGGTGCGCTCTGCCCCGTGGCGGGCAGCCCGTCCTGGCGCACGAGGTCCGTGAGCGAGGCGAGCACGCCCGGCACGTCCCGTTCCGCGAGCCGGTCCGCCTGATTGAGCACCACCATGGTCACCGCCCCGTGCCGGGCGAGCGGCTGCACGAAGTCCTGGTGCAGCACGGCGTCTGCGTACTTCTGTGGGTCCACGACCCACACGACCACGTCCACCAGGCCCACCATGCGCTGCACGATCTGGCGGTGCTCACTGGTCACCGAGTCGAAGTCCGGCAGGTCCAGCAGCACGAGCCCACCCTGCGCTGTGCTCGCCCGCCGCCCGCTGCCGGTGGAGACGCTGAGTGCGGGGCCCACCACCCGACGGTCGGCCACGTCGAGCCAGTCCAGCAGCGGCTGGCTGCCCTCCTCGCCCCAGATGGCGGCCAGGGGCTTCGACGTCGTGGGCCTGCGTGCCGCTGCGCGGGCCAGCTCCTGGCCAGCCACGGCGTTGAACAGCGTGGACTTCCCGGAGCCTGTGGCGCCGAAGAACCCCACCACCGTGTGGTCCGCGGACAGCGCACGCCGCTGCCCGGCCGTGTCGAGCGTGTGCCGGGCCCGCTGCACCACGTCCGCGTCCAGGCGGCCCTCCGCGATCTCGGTGGCCCGTGCGAGCCCCTCGATCCGTTCGGACAGGCTTACCGTCTCGTTCCGGGAACGGGGGCTCACAGGGCCTCACTCTCCCGGCGCACGAGCTCGGCCGCAGCATGCAGCTCCTGGGCGGTGGGGTGCTCCCCCAGCTCGTCGATGGAGTCCAGGAAGAGCTTGGCGCGCTGGTCCAGAAGGCCTTGGATGCGGGACTCAAGGTTGCTGCGCGCCTGGTCGCTCATGCGGCGCACGGCGTCCTCACCGAAGACGGCCTCGAGCAGCTTCATGCCCACCACACCGGAGCCGCCGGCGATCCCGACCTCCAGTCCCGTGAGCCCTCCGGTGGTCGAGAACACGGCGATCATCAGGATCACGGCCAGGGCGTTCACGCCCAGGGACATCGCCCGCGCACGCGTCCGCTTACCCGCACCCTCCTGCTGGATCATGAGCATCACGTCTGACTGCCAGGCGCGGATGCTCTCGGCCACCTGCTCGGGGTAGTCCGGTGGCAGGGCGGAGGCGTCCCGTCCCGCGAGCAGCACCTGCCCGGACGGCTCGTCCCGCCAGCGCCGCTCCGCGGACTCCGCGGCGCGCGCCGTGTTCTCCACGATCACCGCCTGCAGCCCGGTCTCGATGGCTTCCTCCACCCGCACCTCGGGCGTCGGCTGGCCCTTGAAGAACGCGGTCATCCGGTCCCGCACCCGGCCGATCCCGGCCTCCAGGCTGCGGAAGAACTCGCCGGTCCCCACGAAGTCCTGCCACCGGGAGAGCACCTCTCCGCGCAGCAGGGTGCCGTCCCGCGTGGAGTCCACGATCGCCCGCAGCGCCTCGCCGAAGGAGGTGGACACCTCCCGGCGCAGGTGCTCCTCGGTGCGCTGCTGCGCGGCGACGGCCTCGCCGGTGCGCTCGGTGGTGTCCGCCAGCTCGCGCACCGCTCCGCCGAGGGTGCGCGCCGCAATCTCGGAGCGCGCCTGGGCGTCCGCGCCGAGGCGTTCGAGCCACTCGCGCACCGGCTCCACCGCCGCCGCCGGAAGCATCCCGGTCTCGTTCAGCGGGGACTCGGTCACCACGAAGATCGGCGCGGCCCCGAGGCCCTCCTCGTCCAGCATCCGCCGGAGGTCATCCTCGATCTCCTTGGCGGAGGAAGCCTGCACCCGGTCCAACACCACGGCCACGGTGATGTCCCGGCCCGCGGCGTTGCGCAGCAGCTGCCACGGGACGGCGTCCGCGTAGCGGTTGGCGGTGGTGACGAACAGCCACAGGTCCGCTGCGGAGAGCAGCTGCGCGGCGAGCGCACGGTTGTCGTCGGAAATCGAGTCCACGTCCGGGGCGTCGAGGATCGCGAGCCCCTCGGGGATGTTCGTGTCCGCGAGCAGCACGAGGGACCCGGTGTCCTCGACGGTCCCGTCACCCGACTCCCCCGCGGGCGGCGTGTGCCCCGCGGCCACCACGGTGCCGTGCACCCTGGCCAGACGGGGCAGCACGCGCTGGGTGGTGAAGGCCCCGGCGTCGCTCGGGTGGTGGATCAGCAGCGGCCTGCGTGTGGTGGGGCGGATCGCCCCGGACCGGGTCACGGGGTGGCCCACGAGGGCGTTGACGAGCGTGGACTTCCCCGCCCCCGTTGAGCCTCCGACCACGGCGAGCAGGGGCGCGTCCAGGGAACGCACCCGGGGCAGCACGTAGTCGTCCAGCTGGGCGACGGCGCGGGCGGCGTCCTCTCGCTGCTGGGGCGCGCTGGCGGTGGCCAGTGGCAGGGTGGTTGAACGCAGGAGCTCGCGCGTGCCCTCCAGGGCCTCGATGAGCGGCACGGCCGGGGTCTCGTGGGTGTTCACACGGTCATTGTGCCAGCAGCTCGGCATGCCGCCGGCGCGCAGTGCCGACAACGCCGCGGAATCCGGACATGACAAAACCCCGGCTTCCGTGGAAACCGGGGTTTTGTGTCGCGTGACCCCAGCGGGATTCGAACCCGCGTTACCGCCGTGAGAGGGCGGCGTACTAGGCCGCTATACGATGGGGCCATGTACTTTTCGTGGGCCGCGTGAACTTTCCTGCGGCCCGGTTGACGCACCAAACAGTAACATCAACGGTGTGTTGTTCCAATTCGCCGTGTCAGGCTCAACAGAACGGTGTTCTCACACTCGCGAACGTCTCCATTCACGAGGAAGAATCGCTGGGATACCAGGACTCGAACCTAGAACGGCGGTACCAGAAACCGCTGTGTTGCCAATTACACCATATCCCAATGGCTGTCACCCGACTCGACTGCTCCGTGCCGCGCAACGAACAACAACTATACCCATGTGCCGAGCGACTGCCAAACTGGGCCCCGGGGGTCCCCTCCGCACGGGAGGAGGCCCCCGGCCGCGCACCGTCGTGGGAGGACGGCGGCGGGTTCAGGACTCGAGCGTGTTCCGCAGGGCCCTGATCCGCGCCAGCGAGGAGTCCTTGCCGAGGATCTCGAGGGACTCGAACAGCGGCGGCGAGATGCGGCGGCCTGACACCGCGGTGCGCACGGGGCCGAATGCCAGGCGCGGCTTGATGCCGAGGCCGTCCACGATGGCCTCGCGCAGGGCTTCCTCGATGCTCGCGGCGGTGAACTCCGTGAGCGGCTCGAGCGCGGCGACGGCGGCGTCGAGGACCTGGGGTGCGCTGTCCTTGAGCTGCTTGGCGGCGTCCTCGGCCACGACGATCTCGTCGTCCGCGCGGAACAGGAACCCGAGCAGGCCCTCTGTCTCCCCGAGCAGGTTCATGCGCTCCTGGACGAGCGGTGCGGCGAGGTCGAGGATCTCGTTCTGCCGCGCGGTGAGGGTTTCCTCCACCAGGTCTGCCGCGCGCAGGTACGGGATCAGGCGGTCCCGGAAGTCCTGCGGGTCCAGCATGCGCACATGCGTGCCGTTGATCGCCGTGGCCTTCTTGACATCGAAGCGCGCGGGGTTGGCCAGGACGTCGTGGATGTCGAAGTTGGCCACGAGCTGCTCGACCGTGAAGATATCCTCGTCCGCGGACAGGGACCAGCCGAGCAGGGCCAGGTAGTTCAGCAGGCCCTCGGGGATGAACCCGTTGTCCCGGTGCAGGAAAAGATTGGACTCCGGATCCCGCTTGGACAGCTTCTTGTTGCCCTCGCCCATGACGTAGGGCAGATGGCCGAACTCGGGAATGAACTCGGCAACGCCGATGCCCATCAGCGCCCGGTAGAGGGCGATCTGGCGCGGGGTGGAGGAGAGCAGGTCCTCGCCGCGCAGCACCTGGGTGATACCCATCAGGGCGTCGTCCACCGGGTTCACGAGTGTGTAGAGCGGCTTGCCGTTGGCGCGGGCCACCACGAAGTCCGGGACGGAGCCGGCCTTGAACGTGATCTCCCCGCGCACGAGGTCCGTGAAGGAGATGTCCTCGTCCGGCATGCGCAGCCGCAGCACCGGCTGACGGCCCTCGGCGCGGTATGCGGCCTTCTGCTCCTCGGTGAGGTCGCGGTCGTAGTTGTCGTAGCCGCGCTTCGGGTCCTCGCCCCTGTCGCGGTGGCGCTGCTCGACCTCTGCGGGGGTCGAGAAGTCCTCGTAGACGTAGCCCGCATCCACCAGGCGCGCGAGCACGTCCTGGTAGATCTCGCCGCGCTGGGACTGCCGGTAGGGCTCGTG
This sequence comes from Kocuria salsicia, assembly GCF_039532055.1. Classification (NCBI taxonomy): domain Bacteria; kingdom Bacillati; phylum Actinomycetota; class Actinomycetes; order Micrococcales; family Micrococcaceae; genus Kocuria; species Kocuria salsicia. Next base: position 645,500 of record NZ_BAAARF010000003.1, read on the forward strand.
GGGACCGCCCACGTTCACGCCCTCGTCCCACGTGATGCCCAGCCAGCCGAGCGCTTCGAGGATCTGCTGGAAGCTCTCCTCGGAGTCGCGGGCGGCGTCCGTGTCCTCGATCCGGAACACCAGGGTGCCGCCGGTGTGGCGCGCCCACGCCCAGTTGAACAGGGCGGTGCGGATCAGGCCCACGTGCGGGGTGCCCGTGGGTGATGGGCAGAAGCGCACGCGCACGGGGGTGCCTTCGGGAACGTTGGGGTGCAAGGTCGCTGCGTCGTCAGTCATGATGGGCCCATTCTACGACGCCGCGCCCCGCCACCTCCCGGGCCGCGCGGCCGGGCTGTTGCGGCCGGGGGCGGCGCCAGGGTGCGGTGTCCGGGTTCCGTCCACAGGCCCTGTCCGGAGAAGCCGCGACGACCACGCGGCACCGCGGCGGCGTCGACACGTCCGTGGCAGGGAACCCGGGTGCTACCGGCGCAGCACGGTGGTGAGCTCGCCGATCCCCTCGACGTCCACGCTCAACCGGTCGCCGTCGTCCACCGTCCCCACGCCGGCGGGGGTGCCCGTGAGGATCACGTCCCCGGGCAGCAGGGTGAAGGCCTCGGAGACGTAGGAGACCAGGGTGGGGACATCGAAGATCATGTCCTCGGTGTTGCCGTCCTGCTTGAGCTCGCCGTTGACGCTGGAGCGCACCGACAGCGCGGAGGTGTCCAGCTCCGTCTCGATCCACGGGCCGAGTGGGCACGCGCCGTCGAAGCCCTTGGCCCGGGCCCACTGACCATCCGTGCGCTGGGCGTCACGCGCGGTGAGGTCGTTGGCGGCCGTGTAGCCGAACACCACCTCCGGAACCCGCTCCACCGGGACGTCCTTGCACATGCGACCGATCACCACGGCGAGCTCCGCCTCGTAGGAGACCTCCTCGGTCCAGGACGGCAGCGTGACGGGGTCACCGGGGCCGGAGACCGCGGTGTTCGGCTTGAAGAAAAGCAGCGGCCTGGTGGGAACGTCATTGCCCATCTCCCGGGCGTGGTCCGCGTAGTTGCGCCCCACGCACACGATCTTGGAGCGCGGGATCACCGGCGCGAGCAGGCGTGCCTCCGAGACGTCCACCGTGCGGTCCAGCTCCTGGACGCCCACGTAGAGCGGGTCCCCGGTGAGGTACTGCAGGGTCTCGTCCCCGGGCTCGCCGTGGACCGTGCCGTAGTGGATTTCGTTCTCGTGTGTGAAACGGGCGATACGCATGCTCACAGGCTACACAGCCGCCCCGGTCCCGGGGCACGGAACGGGGCGGCTGTGCGGTACCGCGAGGCGGTGCGGGGCAGGTGCTCAGACCAGGCGGGTCAGCCAGCCGTGGGTGTCCTCGGCTTTCCCCGTCTGGATGTCGAGCAGCTGCTGTCGAATGGACATGGTCACCTCACCGGGCTGTGCGTCGTCCGGGCCGATGGTCTCGTCGTGGCCCACGAGCTGGCGCACGGGGGCGATCACGGCCGCAGTGCCGCACGCGAAGACCTCCGTGAGGTGACCCGAGCGCACTCCCTCGCGCCACTCGTCCAGGGTGAAGGCGCGCTCCTCCACCGTCATGCCGCGCTCCCGTGCCAGCTGGATGACAGAGTCGCGGGTGATGCCTTCGAGGATGGTTCCGGTCAGCTCCGGGGTGACCAGACGGTTGTCGTCGAAGACGAAGAACACGTTCATCCCGCCGAGCTCCTCGATCGCGTCGTCGCGCTCGGGGTCCAGGAAGACCACCTGGCTGCAGCCGTGGGCGTCCCCCTCCATCTGGGCGACCAGCGACGCCGCGTAGTTGCCGCCGCACTTCGCGGCCCCCGTTCCACCCCTGCCGGCGCGGGCGTAGGTGCGCGAGAGCCAGATGTCCACGGGCTCCACGGAACCGAAGTAGTTCCCGGCCGGTGAGGCGATCACGGAGAACAGCGCCTGCCGGGAGGGGCGCACCCCCAGGAACGGCTCGGTGCCGATCATGAACGGGCGCAGGTACAGGGACTCCCCCTCCCCGGACGGAACCCACTGCTGGTCCTGGACCACGAGCTCTCTGATGGAGTCCACGAAGACCTCCTCGGGCAGCGTGGGCAGGGCAAGTCGCTGGGCGGAACGGTTCAGGCGCGCGGCGTTGGCCTCGGGGCGGAACGTCCACACCGAGCCGTCCGCATGCCGGTAGGCCTTCAGTCCCTCGAAGATCTCCTGGCCGTAGTGCAGCACCGCCGTGGACGGGTCCAGGCTCAGCGGGCCGTAGGGCTGCAACCGGGCGTTGTCCCACCGCCCCACGTTCTCCTGCACGTCCCCCTGCCAGTCGATGCACACCATGTGGTCGGTGAAGTGCTGCCCGAATCCCGGGTTCTCCAGGACGGCCTCGCGCACCTCGTCGGTGGCCGGGTGGGTGTTGAGCTGCTTGACGAATTCTGTGCTCACGGGTGTTCTCCTCTTGCCAACGTGTCCACGTCACCCGTCCGGCGGAGAGGGCAGGAACGCAGTCTTCTTCGTGCAGTATGCCGGGTCGGGCGCGCCCCGCCCAGGATCTGGGCCGCAGCCGGTCTCGGCGGGGGCGGATCTAGATGGCGGGCTCGCCGAGGAGGGCGACGACGTCATCCCCCACCTGGGACGTGCTGCGCGCGCTCGTGCCGCGCAGCTCCAGGTCCCGGCGCACCGCCCGCTCGACCCGCTCGGCCAGGTCCGTGTGGCCCAGGTGCTCGAGCATCATCGCGCCGGCCAGGATCGCGGCGGTGGGCTGGGCGGTGCCGGACCCCGCAATGTCCGGCGCGGAACCGTGCACGGGCTCGAACATGGACGGCGCGGTGCGCTCGGCGTTGATGTTGCCACTCGGCGCGAGCCCGATGCCACCCGTCACTGCCCCTGCCTGGTCCGTGAGGATGTCCCCGAAGAGGTTGTCCGTGACGATCACGTCGAAGCGCGCGGGGTCCGTGGTCATGAAGATCGTGGCGGCGTCGATGTGCATGTAGTCCACCGCGACCTCGGGGAACTGCTCCGCGAACTCGTCCACGGTGCGCTGGTACAGGCGACCGGCGTTGACCAGCACGTTGTGCTTGTGCACCAGGGTCAGCTTCCTGCGCTCGCGGCTCGCGGCGAGCTCGAACGCGTAGCGCACCAGCCGGCGTACACCGTGGGCGGTGTTGACGGAGACCTCGGTGGCGATCTCGTGCTCGGTGCCCGTACGCAGGGTGCCGCCGTTGCCGGCGTAGAGCCCCTCCGTGCCCTCGCGCACGACCACGAAGTCGATCTCTCCCGGATTGGCCAGTGGACTCGTGGTCCCTGGGTAGAGCGTGGCGGGGCGCAGGTTGACGAAGTGGTCGAAGCCGAACCGCAGCTTGAGCAGCAGGTCCCGCTCGAGGATCCCCGAGGGCACCCGCTTGTCGTTGGGTGCGGCACCCACGGCACCGAAGAGGATGGCGTCGTGGCCGCGCAGCCGCTCCATCGTGTCCTCGTTGAGGACCTCCCCGGTCTCGAGCCAGTGCTCAGCTCCGAGCGGGTAGGTGGTCTTCTCGAGCGTGACCCCGGCCGGACTGGTCACGGCGTCGAGCACCTTGACGGCCTCCGCAACAACCTCCGGCCCGATGCCGTCACCGGGCAGAACGGCGATCGAGTGGCTGCGGGCGGGTGCGGGGGCTGTCGTTTCGCTCATGCGCTCAGCCTAGGCACGCCGTGCGCCCTCCATCCACATGCTGAACCGCTGTATCAGATAATGAGACGAAACGGCGGTGGGCACCCGTGACCTGTCCCTGGTGCCCACCCCCACTCCACGGTTGAGCCAAGCTCAGCCCTGCAGCGCCTCCGGCTCCTCGTACCGGGGGAAGACCCCGGAGGGCTTGGGAAGCACGGTGCCCGGCGCGATGCGTGTGCCCAGGGCCTCGAAGCCACGTGCCTCTCCCTCGGGCTGGCCGAGCTGCTCCAGCAGGCGGGACATCGAGCCCGGCATGATCGGCTGCACCAGCAGGGCCACGATCCGCAGCACCTCGGCCGTCACGTACAGCACGGTGGCCATGCGCTCGGGGTCGGTCTTGCGCAGCACCCAGGGCTGCTGAGCGGTGAAGTACCGGTTGGCGGACGCGATGACCCGCCACACGGACTCCAGCCCGCGGTGGAACGCCAGGGAGTCGAACGCGGCCCGGTAGTCCGCCACCACGGCGTCGGCCTGAGCGAGCATCTCCCGGTCCTCCTGCGTGAACTCGCCCGGCTCCGGAACTGTGCCCTCGAGGTTCTTGGCGACCATGGACAGGCTGCGCTGGGCCAGGTTGCCGAGGTCGTTGGCGAGGTCCGAGTTGATGCGCCCGGCGATCGCGTCGTGCGAGTAGTTGCCGTCCTGGCCGAACGGCACCTCGCGCAGCAGGAAGAAGCGCAGCTGGTCCAGGCCGTACTCGGAGACCATGGCGTGCGGGTCGATCACATTGCCCACGGACTTTGACATCTTCTCGCCCTGGTTGAACAGGAACCCGTGGGCGAAGACCTTGCGCGGCAGCTCCAGGCCGGCGGACATCAGGAACGCCGGCCAGTACACGGCGTGGAAGCGCGCAATGTCCTTGCCGATGAGGTGCACGTGCGCGGGCCAGAACTGGCGGAACAGCGGGTCCTCGGTGTCCGGGTAGCCGAGCCCGGTGAGGTAGTTGGTCAGGGCGTCCACCCACACGTACATGACGTGGTCCGGGTTGCCCGGCACAGGAATCCCCCAGTCGAACGTGGTGCGCGAGATCGAGAGGTCCTGCAGCCCCCCGCCCACGAAGGACGCAACCTCGTGGGAGCGCGCCTCCGGCTGGACGAACCCGGTGCGGTACAGCTCCAGCAGGCGGTCCTGGTAGCGGGAGAGCCGGAAGAAGTAGCTCTCCTCCTCCGTCCACGTCAGCTCGGTGCCGGTTCCAATCGAGTAGCGCTGGCCGTCCGCGCGAACCTCGGTCTCGTCCTCGGCGTAGTAGGCCTCGTCCCGCACGGAGTACCACCCGGCGTACTTGTCCAGGTAGATGTCCCCGTTGGCCTCCATCCGCTTCCACAGCTCCTGCGAGGCCGCGCGGTGGTCATCGTCCGTGGTGCGGATGAAGCGGTCGTAGCTGATCCCCAGCTCGTCGTCCATGGCCCGGAAGCGCGCCGAGTTGGTGTCCGCGAGCTCCCGAGGCGTGGCGCCGAGCTGCTCCGCCGTCTGCTGCATCTTCTGGCCGTGCTCGTCCGTGCCGGTCTGGAACCGGGTGTCGAAGCCGTCCAGGCGCTTGAAGCGCGCCAGCGCGTCCGCGGCGATCGCCTCGTAGGCGTGGCCGATGTGCGGGGCCCCGTTCGGGTAGGAGATGGCGGTGGTCACGTAGAAGGGAGTCTGCTCAGTCACCCCACCACTCTATCGACCCCCGGGCACGACGTCGCCGCGGCGCCCTCCGTGGGGAGGGGCGCCGCGGCGAGGTCGTCGGGTCTCAGGCCGCGGCCCTCGCGGGGGCCACGGAACCAGCGCGGATCAGCGCGCGGCCGTGCCCTCGGTGTAGTCCTCGTCCGTCTGCTCCCACGCGAACAGCGAGCGCAGCTTGCGGCCCGTGGTCTCGATGGGGTGCTTCTCCTCCTTGGCGCGCAGCTCGGCGAACTCCTTGCCGCCGGAGGCCTGGTCCTTCATGAAGCGGTCCGCGAAGACGCCATCCTGGATGTCCTTCAGGACGTCCTGCATGCGCTCCTTCACGGAGGGGTCGATCACGCGGGGGCCGGAGACGTAGTCGCCGTACTCGGCGGTGTCCGAGATGGACCAGCGCTGCTTGGCAATGCCGCCCTCGACCATCAGGTCGACGATCAGCTTCAGTTCGTGGAGCACCTCGAAGTACGCGATCTCGGGCTGGTAACCGGCCTCGGTCAGGACCTCGAAGCCGTACTGGACCAGGTGGGACATGCCGCCGCACAGCACGGCCTGCTCACCGAAGAGGTCCGACTCGGTCTCCTCGGTGAAGGTCGTCTCGATGACGCCGGCGCGGGTGCCGCCGATGCCCTTCGCGTAGGACAGCGCGAGCTGCAGGGCCTGGCCGGAGGCGTCGACCTCCACGGCCACGAGGTCCGGCACGCCGCGCCCGGCCTCGAACTCGCGGCGCACGGTGTGGCCCGGGCCCTTGGGGGCAACCATGGCGACGTCCACGCCCTCGGGCGCCTCGATGTAGCCGAAGCGGATGTTGAAGCCGTGCGCGAAGAAGATCGCGTCGCCCTCTTCGAGGTTGTCCTTGATGGACTCGTTGAACACCTGGGCCTGGACCTGGTCCGGGGTCAGGATCATGATGACGTCGGCTTCCTTCGCGGCGTCCGCGATGGACAGCACGCGCAGGCCCTGGGCCTCGGCCTTGGCGCGGGATGTAGAGCCCTCGTTCAGGCCGATGCGGACGTCCACACCCGAGTCGCGCAGGTTCAGCGCGTGGGCGTGGCCCTGCGAGCCGTAGCCGATGACCGCCACGGAGCGGTTCTGGATGATCGAGAGGTCGGCGTCGTCGTTGTAGTAGATCTTGGCCATGAGCTTGCTCTGTCTCCTTGGATAGCGGGTGGGGTTGTGCGTGATCCGCGCTCCGCCGGGCGGCGGAGCCGGGATCGGGTCTGTGGGCGGCCCGCTCGCGCGGCCGCCGGTCAGTGGCGCAGGGCCCTGTCCGACATGGACTTGGGGCCGCGGCCCAGGGCCACGGTGCCGGCCCGGACGATCTCCCGGACTCCAAAGGGCTCCAGGACGTCCAGCAGGGCGTGGATCTTCTCGCGCGAACCCGTGGACTCGATCACCACGGACTCCGTGGAGACGTCCACGATGGTCGCGCGGAACAGGTCCGCCGCCTGCGTGACCTGCAGGCGCGTGCTCGCGTCCGCGCGGACCTTGACCATGATGTGCTCTCGCTGCACCGAGGACTCGGCCGTGAGCTCCACGATCTTGATCACGTTGATCAGCTTGTTCAGCTGCTTGGTGACCTGCTCCAGCAGCTCACCGTCCGCGTCCACCACCACCGTGATGCGCGAGATCCCGGACAGTTCCGTGGGGCCCACGGCCAGCGAGTGGATGTTGAACGCACGCCGGGCGAAGAGCCCTGCCACGCGGGTCAGCACGCCCGGCTTGTCCTCCACCAGAACGGAAAGAGTGTGTCGGCTCATCGATCAGTCCTCCGTGTTCCACTCGGGCGTCATGTTGCGGGCGATCTGGATCTGGTCGTTGGACACACCCGCGGGGACCATCGGCCACACCATCGCGTCCGCCGAGACCACGAAGTCGATCACGACGGGCCGGTCGTTGATCTCCAGAGCCTCCTTGATGGTGGCGTCCACGTCCTCGTCCCGCTCGCAGCGCAGCGCCGCGCAGCCGTATGCCTCGGCGAGCTTCACGAAGTCCGGGACCCGGCGGGAGTTGTGCCCCGTGTTCAGCTCGGTGTTGGAGTAGCGACCGTCGTAGAACAGGGTCTGCCACTGCCGCACCATGCCGAGGGACGAGTTGTTGATGACCGCCACCTTGATCGGGATGTCGTTGATCACGCACGTGGCCAGTTCCTGGTTCGTCATCTGGAAGCAGCCGTCGCCGTCGATTGCCCACACCACCCGGTCCGGCTGGGACACCTTGGCACCCATGGCCGCGGGGACCGCGAAGCCCATGGTGCCCAGCCCGGCAGAGTTCAGCCACTGGCGGGGACGCTCGTAGTCCACGAACTGCGCGGACCACATCTGGTGCTGGCCCACACCCGCCGCGTACACGGCCTCGGGGCCCGTGAGGGCGGAGATCCGCTCGATCACGTGCTGTGGGCTGCCGTGGCCGTCGTCGGTGCTGGTGTAGCCCAGAGGGTACGTGTCCTTGAGCGTGTTCAGGGCGGACCACCACGCCTCGAGGTCGGACGTGCCGGACTCCTCGACCACCTCGCGCACGGCCTGCGTGAGGTCCGGGATCACGTGCCTGAGGTCCCCCACGATGGGCACGTCCGCCATCCGGTTCTTGGAGATCTCGGCCGGATCGATGTCCGCATGGATTACCTTGGCCCCGGGGGCGAAGGTGTCCAGCTGCCCGGTGACGCGGTCGTCGAAACGCGCGCCCAGTGTCACGAGAAGGTCCGACTGCTGCATCGCGAAGACCGCAGGCACCGTGCCGTGCATCCCCGGCATGCCCATGTTCTGCGGGTGCGAGTCCGGGAAGATGCCGCGGGCGGTCAGAGTGGTCACCACGGGGGCGCCTGTGAGCTCCGCGAGCTCCTTGAGCTCGTCCGCGACATCCGCGCGCATGGCGCCGCCGCCGGTGTAGAGCACGGGACGCTCGGCGGCCGCGATCATGCGTGCGGCCTCCTTGATCTGCTTGGAGTGACCGCGGGTCACCGGGCGGTACCCGGGCAGCTCCATGGCCGGGGGCCAGCTGAAAGTCATCGTGGCCTGCTGCGCGTCCTTCGCCACATCCACGAGGACCGGCCCGGGGCGCCCGGTCGAGGCCAGGTGGTAGGCCTCGGTGAGCACGCGCGGGATGTCCTGGGCGTTGGTGACCAGGTACGAGTGCTTGGTCACGGGCATCGTCATGCCCACGATGTCCGCCTCCTGGAAGGCGTCCGAGCCGATCGAGGAGCTGGCCACCTGGCCAGTGATCGCGAGCATCGGGATCGAGTCCATGTTTGCGTCGGCCAACGGGGTGACGAGGTTCGTGGCACCGGGTCCGGACGTCGCGATGCACACGCCCACACGACCCGAGGCCAGCGCGTAGCCCTCCGCCGCGTGGCCAGCCCCCTGCTCGTGGCGCACCAGGATGTGGTTGATCTTCTCGGTGTCCAGCAGGGGGTCGTAGGTCGGCAGGATCGCACCGCCCGGCAGGCCGAAGACGTCCGTCACGCCCAGCTGCTCGAGGGAGCGGATGATCGCCTGGGAGCCGGTCATCTCCTCGGGGCCCACGACCTCCGCCGCGGCGCCCGTCAGCCGTGCCGGGTCCGTCTCCGCGGCCTGGGCGACCGCGGCGGACGGCGCACGTCGCTGTGCCATCACCGCCGGTGAGATCGGCTGGTCCTTGCTCATAGTGCTGTGTCCTTACGTGCTGTGATGTGCGTGGCGCCGAGCGGGGTGGTGCGGGGCGGGAACGAGCGGGTGGGACGTCGTGGTACATGAAAAAGGCCCTGGCCACGGGTTCCGTGGGCTGAGGGCCTGGAGGGTGCGTGCTCGGTACGCCTCAGGCCCGGTGTCCAATGAGGACGACCGGTACGAGGTCAACGAGGGTGCGCAGTGCCGTATTCATGCCCTCATGGTGTGACGTGGGAAACCTCCGTGTCAATCCGCGGACACCCAGTCTCAGAATGTGGACACCAGAATGAGACGGGTGCGAGACACGGCGCCGCACTCGGGCTCCCGGGGCCTCCGGGGCTCAGTCCCGCGGCAGGTCGAGCCGTCCGGGCTGCACCAGGAACTGCGGGCTCCGCCCCTGCTGGAGGGCCTCGAGCTGTTCGAGCACCAGCGTGCGGATGCGGGGCCGGAAGGAGTCGTTCGAGCCACCGATGTGGGGCAGCACGATGGAACCCTCCGCCGCCATCAGCGCGTGGTCACCGGGCAGCGGCTCCGGGTCGACGACGTCGAGCGCGCACCGCAGGCGCCCGGCCGTCACCTCAGCCGTGAGGGCCGCCGTGTCCACCACGGCGCCGCGGCCCACGTTGACCACGAGTGCGCCGTCCGGCAGCAGGGAGAGCATCCACTCCCCCACGAGGTGCTCGGTGGCGTCGTTGAGGGGGAGCGCGAGGACCAGGATGTCGGTGCGCGGCAGGATCTCCTCCAGCTCGGCTACGCCGTGCACGCGCCCGGAGGCATCCTCCCTGGCGCTCGAGGCCACCCGGGTGACCTCCACCTCGAAGGGCTCCAGGCGCGCGATGACGGCCCGGCCGATCTCCCCCGTCCCCACCACTGTGACGCGCGAGTCCGCGAGGGAGCGCGAGAAGTACCGCTCGTAGCGGCCCGCGCGCTGGTTCACGATCGCGCGGTCGAACTCGCGCTGGGCGGCGATCATCAGGCCGAGCGCCACCTCGGCCGTGCCCGCCGCGTGGACCCACCCGCCTGCCGCGAGGGCGACGTCCGGGCCGATCTGCTCCGGCACGCCGTCGTAGCCCGTGGACTGTAGCTGCAGCAGGGCCACGTCGCTCAGCACCGAGGTGTCCTTGCGCCAGCGGTTCGAGTAGTAGGGGGCCACGGCGATGTCCACCTCCTCGCGAGAGCACCCCTCCGGCTCCCCCACGAGGTCCCACAGCACGCAGCGAAAGCCCGAGGTGGCCGCACTGATCTCCTCGAACAGGCGCGGCTCGGGGAGGGAGATCACATGCAGGTCGGTCAGGGCGATGTCCCGGGGCGTGGAATCCATGCTCGGAGTCTACTCAGGCGGCCCTCTCGACAGCCTGCCGCGAGGACGGCATCGCCCCCGGCCCACCCCTGATTTGACTCCCTCCGCGGTGATGCTAAAGTTATTTCTCGTTGCGAGGAAGAAGGCAACGGCGAAAGCAGAAAGCATCTTCCCGAGCGCCATGCGCCTCTAGCTCAATTGGCAGAGCAATTGACTCTTAATCAATGGGTTCAGGGTTCAAGTCCCTGGGGGCGCACCAGCACGAACGACGAAGGCCGAGTCACCGAGGTGACCCGGCCTTCGTCATGTCTCTGTGCCTGTCCAGCACGGCACCCATCCCGCAGAGATTCCGGCACCTGACCAGCGAAGAGGTGGCACCCGCATGGTTCCCGCCCACCAACCGGAGGGCGCGCGCCACGTGCAGACATCAGGTGGGGACACGGTGCAGCAGTGGGCCTGCGAGCGTGCCGACGAGCTGCCCGGCACGGGTCTCGAGCACCCCTTCGGTCCAGCCTGGGACGTGTTCAAGGTGTGCGGCAAGGTCTTCATGCTGCTCACGGAGCTCGGTGGGGAACCGCTGCTCACGCTCAAGGCGAGCCCCCAGGACGCGCGAGCACTGCGTGAGCAGTACGCGGCTGTTACACCGGGTTACCACATGAACAAGAAGCACTGGATCACACTGCGCTCGAGTGCCGAGCTGGACCGCGAGCTCGTGCAGGAACTCGTCACCGAGTCATACCTGCTCGTCCTGGAGGCGCTCCCCCGGCACAGGCGCCCCGTGGACCCCGCCACGTTCGGGGTCACCCCGAGCTGACACGGACGCCGGGTTGGGCTCAGCAGCACCGCTCCGTGCAAGCCCGGGGACAGTGGGAGCGACGGCGCGTGAGGCCCATGGCGCTGACGAGCGAGGAACCGAAGACCTACAAGGCAGAGCCCGGGGCTCCCGTGATCGAGGAACTCGCCACCGACGCGTGCACACCCTCAACAGAGGCCGAGGTGTCTGCTGAGCCGACGTCGGGGTCCTCCTGGACCTCCTTGCGCCACCGGGCTCCCCCGAGTGAGGAGATGATCTCCGCGAGCCGGCGCCGGAACTGCTCGTCAGACTCGTCGCCCGCGCCCAGCAGCCCGCGCTCGAGCCCGGCCGCGTCCTCCAGCACCCGCTCGCCCGCCTGGGAGATGCTCACCACGTGCGAGCGCCGGTCCTGCTCGTTCTTCGACCGGGTAATGTGACCGTGGACCTCCAGGCGGTGCAGCGTCTTGCCCATGGTCTGTGCCTGCACCCGCACCTGGTGAGCGAGCTGCGCCTGCGTCATGCTGCCCTCGGAGCGCAGGACGTCCAGTGCCATGACACCCGCGTGGGTGACGCCGAGCGACGCAAGGTTCTCGTTCCACGCGTGCTCCACGAGTCGCGCTGCCGTGGAGAGCAGTCGGTTCGTAGGCCACTGGTTCCTGTCTTGCATGTGCTGATCATATCCGCACAAAAATTTCCGGAGCATTACAGTAAGTTCGCTGAGCGGTCAATTCCCTGCGGATATACGCAGCATCCGCCCTTGTCGGAGCGGCCTGTCAAGATCTGCTCCGCGGAGATCCTCGCGGCCCGCGGGAACGACTCGACCGAGGGGGACCAGGGACACTCCGAGCACTGCGACGACAGACCGGATCGTCCATGCTCCACGACTGCACTGAACGTGCAGGGCGCATACTGGGGGAACACGTGTCTCCCACGACGGAAGGAATCCACCGTGTCCGCACACCTGTCCCCCGGTGATCCCGCCCCCGAATTCAGCCTGCCGGACGCGCACGGCGAGACCGTCTCGTCGCAGCAGTTGCACGGTGAGCGCGTGGTCCTGTACTTCTACCCGAAGGCGGCGACCCCCGGGTGCACCACCGAGGCGTGCGACTTCCGCGACAGCATGGCCTCCTTCTCCGCCGAGGGCTACCGCGTGATCGGGATATCCCCGGACGCCCCCGCCGCGCTGGAACGCTTCACGACCGCCCAGGAGCTCGGCTTCCCCCTGCTCTCGGACCAGGACCACCGCGTGGCCGAGGCCTACGGCGCGTGGGGCGAGAAGAAGAACTACGGCAAGGTCTACGAGGGGCTCATCCGCTCCACAGTGGTGGTGGACGAGCAGGGCGCGGTGACGCTCGCGCAGTACAACGTGCGCGCCAAGGGCCACGTGGCCAAGCTCCGTCGGGACCTGGGCCTCGACGCCTGAGCCAGCCGGCGTCGACGTCGCCGGCTGGTGCCACACGGCACGGCCCCACCGCGGCCCGGATCCACCCCAGTCGGCCACGGCGACTGGTTAGGATGGGTCACGATCTCGCCGGCCGCGGAGCATCCCCGCGGCCGGCGACTGCGCGAGTGGTGAAACTGGCAGACACGCAGGATTTAGGTTCCTGTGCCTCACGGCGTGCGGGTTCGAGTCCCGTCTTGCGCACCATGCCCAGCCTGCCGAGCGCAGGACTTTCCGACGACGCCAGAAAGGTCCCGATGGCCGCTGAGAACCGCTTCGGCCGGCGCAGCTTCCTGGCCGCCGCCGGTCTCGGGCTGGCACTGTCGGGCTGCTCGAACGCCACGGCCCGCCCGTCCGCCGGCGCATCCGTGCCCAGTGGGCACTTCGTCCTGGCCCACGCGGCCGCGCCCGCCGGTCTGGATCCGTCGCGCCGGAACTCGCAGGAGACCTCCCGGATCTCTGCCCAGATCCTGGAGGGGCTGGTCTCCGCCGACCGCTCCACGGGAGAGCCGGCACCCGGTCTCGCCGAGTCGTGGACCGTCTCGGACGACCGCCGTTCCGTGACGTTCACGCTGCGCCGCGACGTCGTCTTCCACGACGGCTCCCCGCTGGATGCCGAGGCTGTCAAGGCCAACTTCGACAAGTGGCAGGCGCAGGCGGAGTCGGACGAGTCCTGGGCACCGCGCTGCGCGTTCGCCACGACTTTCCGCCACGGCCACGCGAACCCGCAGATCAGCACCGCGTACTCCGGGGTGGAGGCCACTGACGAGCACACGGTGGTCCTGCACCTGACCCGCCCCTACACGGCCCTGCTCTCCGCACTCACCCAGCCGGCGTTCGGGATCGCCTCCCCGGCCAGCATCGCGGACGGCTCCGGGGAGGAGCACCCCGTCGGCACCGGACCCTTCCGCTTCGACTCCGCCTCGGACAGCTCCGTGACCCTGGTGGCCCACGACCGCTACTGGGGACAGCTCGGAGACGTGGGCACGCTCGAGATGCGCGTGGTCCCCGACGCCGACGTGCGCTGCGCGCTGCTGCTCTCCGGCGACGTCGACGCGTACGATCTCGTGGGGCTCGACGCCTTCGGTCCCCTGGCCCGGCAGGGCGTGCAGGTGCTCTACCGAGACCCGTACTCCGTGAGCTACCTCGGCCTGAACCCGAGCGCCACGATCCTGCAAGACGTGAACGTGCGCCGCGCCGTCGCCGCCGCCATCGACCGCGGTGCGATCGCCAAGTCCCTGTTCCCCAACGGCACGAACGTGGCCAACCAGTTCGTCCCGGCCCGGTTCAACGTGGACGGCGACAACCTCCAGATCCCCGGCTACGACCCGCAGCACGCCAAGGACCTCCTCAAGGCCAGCGCGTACAACGGGCAGCGGCTACCCTTCTACTACCCGCGCCACACCTCCCGCATGTACCTTCAGGAGCCCGAGCGCGTGTACGCGCAGATCTCGGCACAGCTCACGCGGGCCGGCTTTTCGATCAAGCCCGTTCCCGTGAACTGGGCGGACGGCTACGCGGACGTGGTCACGGACCCGGAGAAGGGCCACGCGTTCAGCCTGCTCGGCTGGAGCGGCAGCTTCCGGGACCCGGACAGCTTCATGGCGCCGCTGCTCGGGAACCCGGACTCCCGGATGGGCTACTCGGACAACGGGATCATGACGGCCGTCAACCGTGCCGCGATGATGCCGGACGGCGATTCTCGCAGCGCCGCGTACAAGGCCCTCAACAACCGCGTGTCCGACATCGTGCCGGCCGTCCCCCTGTGCCACCCCGTCTCCGCAGTGGCCGTGAACTCCCGCGTGACCTCTTTCCCCCTCACCTCAACGGGTTTCGAGCGCTTCAACGAGCTCCAGCTCGCCTGACCTCGGCCCCACCCGTTGGGACTTGCCCCGGGCGGGCGATACCCTGGACGACGAACGCCAGGGTGCGATGCCGCGCCCATCACGCACGCACGGGAGAAAACGTGACTTCACCTCAGCACACCGAAACCGCCGACGTCGTCCTTGTGGGTGCCGGCATCATGAGCGCCACCCTGGCCACACTGCTCAACGACCTCCAGCCGGAGTGGAAGCTGACGGTGCTGGAGCGCCTGGACGCGGCCGGCCTCGAAAGCTCCAACGCCTGGAACAACGCGGGCACCGGCCACTCCGCCCTGTGCGAGCTCAACTACGCCCCCCAGGCCTCGGACGGCACAGTCAGCGCCACCAAGGCACTGAACATCAACGAGCAGTTCCAGATCACGCGCCAGCTGTGGAGCTCGCTCGTGGAGAACGGCACGCTGGGCGCGCCCAGCACATTCATCAACTCCGTGCCCCACATCTCCATGGTCTTCGGCGACGACCACGCGAACTACCTACGCGCCCGCTACGACGCCTTCAAGCCCCACAAGCTCTTCGAGCGCATGGAGTTCACCGAGGACCGCGAGCAGATCGCGCAGTGGGCTCCCCTGACCATGCACGGCCGCGGTGCCGGGCGCGTAGCGGCAACGTTCGCTCCCGAGGGCACGGACGTGGACTTCGGCTCTCTGACCAACCAGCTGCTGCGCCACCTGGGAGGCCGCGGCGTGAGCATCCAGTACGGCCAGCAGGTCACCACGCTGGAGCGCCAGAGCGACGGCTCCTGGCTCGTGTCCGTGGTGGACCGCCTCAACAGCGACAACAACCGCGTGATCCGCGCGGGCTTCGTGTTCCTGGGCGCGGGCGGCGGTGCCCTGCCACTGCTGCAGAAGTCCAAGATCAAGGAGGCCAAGGGCTACGGCGGCTTCCCCGTGTCCGGGCTGTTCCTGCGCAACACGGATCCCACCGTGACCGCCCAGCACAACGCCAAGGTCTACGGCCAGGCCTCCGTGGGAGCCCCGCCCATGTCCGTGCCCCACCTGGACACGCGCTACGTCAACGGCCGGCGCGCCATCATGTTCGGCCCGTACGGCGGTTTCAAGCCCAACTTCCTCAAGCACGGCTCCCTGCTGGACCTACCCAAGAGCGTGCGCGCGCACAACCTGTACCCCATGACCCGCGCGGGCATGGCCAACCTGGACCTCGTGAAGTACCTGGTGGGCGAGCTGACCAAGACCCGTTCGCAGCGCATCGACGCCCTCCACGAGTACTACCCCACCGCGGAGGAGTCCCAGTGGGAGCTGATCGAGGCGGGCCAGCGCGTGCAGGTCATAAAGCCCGATCCCCAGAAGGGTGGCGTGCTGCAGTTCGGCACGGAGCTCGTGACCAGCGCGGACGGCTCCATTGGGGCCCTGCTCGGCGCCTCCCCCGGCGCCTCGACCGCGGTGCCGATCATGCTGAACCTCCTGACCAAGTGCTTCCCGGCCAAGATGTCCGAGTGGGAGCCCCGCATCAAGGAACTCATCCCCGCCTACGGTGTGAAGCTCAACGACAACCCGGGGCTCGCGGACGAGATCATGGGCCACACCGCCTCGGTGCTCGGCATCAAGTAGATCTCACGCGCTCTTTCGCGGGGGCTTTCGTGCACAGCGTGCGGAGGCCCCCGTTCTCTTTTCCCCGTGCCCCCTTTTCGTGGACAGGCCCCGTGGCTTCGGCCAGAAGTGTGGACACAGGTCATAAGAGAACTGTCAGTACCCTCTCGTAGCATGTAGATAACGCCCATCGGGGGGTGGGCGTTATTAAAGGGGGAAGTATGACGTCAAGGGGGAGTATCGAGGCGTGGGATGCCTTGAGTCGCTGCCATGTCTCCGTCACGCGGGAGCTGCAGCGCGAAGTCGATCTTCGCGGTCTGTCCCGTCGTGAGTTCGAGGTGCTGACAACGCTGCACAGCGCCGACCGTGGGGGCCTGAGGCTGCGAGACCTCAACAGCCACGTGCTGCTGACGCAGTCGAGCCTGTCCCGCATGCTCGAACGTCTCGAGAACAAGGGACTCGTGACTCGCCGTCAGGACTCCCAGGACCTGCGCGGAGTGCGCGTGGCCCTGACCGAGGCCGGGAACCGGCTCCACGACGAGATCTCGCAGGACAATGACCAGAAGGTCGCGGACGTGATGAGCACTGCGCTCGACGCCCAGGAGATCAGGGTCCTCACGCGGCTCAGCGAGCGGATCCACCAGTACGCGCTCTCGCTGTCGCGCTGACACGCGCCTCACATCCGCACCGCGCCCGTGAGTTCTCACGGGCGCGGTGTCGTCGTCCGGGGGCGCGACGGCGCGCGGCGGGGTTCCGCGGCGGCTGGCTTTGGATCCCGTGACTGCGAGCCCGGGGGTTCCATGACGGACGGCAGGGCGGGGAGCGACGTCGTCGCCGGAGCGCGCGAGCGCCGTGACCGTAAGTGCCGGACTGTGGACCGTGAAGTCAGTACACTTCTGGGAGTAATCCCGCTCCGCATCCGTGCCTTCCGCTCCCCGAGAGGATCCCCATGACCGATCAGAACCCGGAGTCCACCGTCCACCGGAAGGACGCCGCTCCGCACCCTGACCACGACTCGAAGCCCGAGTCCCCCCACCAGCTCCAGGGCCGGTCCTGGGGGTACATCTTCAAACGCGGCCTGGCCGAGTTCTCGAAGGACGGGTGCACCGACCTCGCGGCTTCCCTGACGTACTTCGCCGTCCTGTCGATCTTCCCGGCGCTGCTCGCGCTCGTGTCCCTGCTGGGCGTCTTCGGACAGGGCGAGGCCACCACCACCGCGATCCTGGACTTCCTGGACCAGTACGCCCCCTCGGCACTGGTGGAGCTGCTCTCCGGCCCCATCTCCCAGCTCACCACGCAGTCGGGGGCAGGGCTGGCACTGGTCGTCGGCATCGTCGGTGCCCTGTGGACCGCCTCCGGCTACACCGGGGCCTTTGCGCGGGCCATGAACCGCATCTACGAAGTCACGGAGGGGCGCCCCTTCTGGAAGCTGAAGCCGGTCATGCTGCTCGTGACCCTCGTGATGGTCCTGATCGTGGCACTGGTGATGATGATGGTGGTGATCTCGGGCGACATCGCACAGACCCTCGGGGACCTCGTGGGCCTGGGCAGCACCGCCGTGACTGTCTGGAACTGGGCCAAGATCCCCGTGGTCATCCTCCTGCTCGTGCTGCTCATCGCGATCCTCTACTACGCCACGCCCAACGTGAAGCAACCCAAGTTCAAGTGGCTGAGCCCCGGTGCCGCGATTGCCCTGGTGGCCATGGCTGTGGCCGGCCTGGCGTTCGCGTTCTACGTGGCGAACTTCGCCAAGTACAACGCAACCTACGGCGTGATCGGCTCCGTGATCATCCTGCTGCTGGGACTGTGGATCATGAACAACGTGCTGCTTCTGGGCGCGGAGGTGGACGCGGAGATCGAGCGCGTCCGCCAGCTGCAGGGCGGCATTCGCGCGGAGCGAACCATCCAGCTTCCCCCGCGCGACATCACCCAGGCCGAGAAGCTGCAGAAGAAGGAGGAGGAGCTCGAGGCGCAGGGCCGCAAGATCCGGCTGCACACCGAGCACATCGACTACTCCCAGGACTCCTGAGCCGGTTCCGGCACAGCCTGTTCCTCACCGAGGGGCCCACGCGGTGACCACCGTGCGGGCCCCTCGAGCCTCCCCGGTCTTGCCCTCGGCCGGGGCGCGATCCGCGTCAGGCGCGTTTTCTCGGTGGGCGAACGACGACGCACGACCGGTGCCCTGCTCGCGGGGCACCACGCATACTGGGAAGGACACAGAATTCGAGTCGACGGAGGCAACCGCATGCACAAGGTCAAGGGCGTCGTGGTACGCGCCAAGAACGAGCCGGCAACCCTGGAGACCGTCCTGGTCCCGGATCCCGGGCCGGGCGAGGCACTCGTGGACGTGCTCACGTGCGGGGTGTGCCAGACGGACCTTCACTACAAGGTAGGCGGCGTGGGGGATGACTTCCCCTACCTCCTGGGCCACGAGGCCGCCGGGGTGGTCAGCGCGGTGGGTGAAGGCGTCACCGAGGTGGAGGTGGGTGACCACGTGATCCTCAACTGGCGTGCGGTGTGCGGCGAGTGCCGCGCGTGCCGGCGGGGCGAGCCATGGTACTGCTTCAACACCCACAATGCCACGCAGAAGATGACGCTCGAGGACGGCACCGAGCTGGAGCCCGCACTCGGCATCGGGGCATTCGCGGAGAAGACTCTGGTGGCGGCCGGCCAGTGCACGAAGATCGAGACCCCACTGCAGGACGAGCAGTACGCGGCCGTGGGCCTGCTCGGCTGCGGTGTGACGGCGGGGATCGGTGCGGCGCTGAACACCGGCGCCGTCAAGCGCGGTGAGTCCGTGGCCGTGATCGGCTGCGGCGGCGTGGGGACCGCGGCCGTCGCCGGTGCCGCTCTCGCCGGTGCGACCACCATCATTGCGGTGGACGTGGACGACGAGAAGCTCGAGACCGCGCAGCGCCTCGGAGCAACTCACGTGATCAACTCCCGCTCGACGGACGCCGTGGAGGGCATCCGGGAGCTGACCCACGGCAACGGCGCGGACCTCGTCATTGACGCCGTCGGCGTGCCGGACACCTTCATGCAGGCCTTCCAGGCCCGGGACCTCGCGGGGCGCATGGTCCTCGTGGGCGTGCCCAATCCCGGAACGGTCGCCGAGATCCCCCTGGACGAGGTGTTCTCGCACGGCGGGTCCATCAAGTCCGCGTGGTACGGGGACACCCTGCCCTCCCGCGACTTCCCGATGCTCGTGGACCAGTACGTGCTGGGCCGCCTGGACCTGGACGCGTTCGTCTCCGAGCGCATCGGCCTCGCCCAGGTGGACGAGGCGTTCGAGACCATGAAGTCCGGCAAGGTCCTCCGCTCCGTCGTGGAGGTGTCCCGGTGACTCGGACACCCGAGACCGTCGTCACCGACCCCCGCGACGGTGTGCGCGTGACCAACTGCGTCACGGAGGGCACCTTCAGCCTTGACGGGCAGACGTGGGACGTGGAGAACAACGTGTGGGTGGTGGGCAACCAGGCCGAGTGCGTGGTGATCGATCCCGCCCACGACCCCGAGGCCGTGCTCGCGGCAGTGGACGGCCGCACCGTCACCCACGTGCTGCTCACCCACGGCCACGACGACCACATCAGGGCCGTGCGGGACGTCGTGGAGCAGCTCGACGGCAACCCTCCCGTGCTCATGAGCCCCGAGGACGTCATGCTGTGGCACGCCGTCCACCCCGAGGGGACCGAACCGGAACCGTTGCACGACGGCCAGGAGCTCACCGCTGGCACCGTGGCCTTCACCGTGATCGCCACGCCCGGCCACTCCCCCGGCTCGGTGGTCTTCCACGCCCCCGATCTCGGTGAGCACGGCGTGGTTTTCACCGGCGACACCCTCTTCCAGGGCGGGCCGGGAGCCACGGGACGCTCCTACTCCGACTTCCCGACGATCATCGACTCGATCGACAAGCGCCTGCTAACGCTGCCGGAGGACACGCTCGTGCTCCCCGGGCACGGAGACGCAACCACGATCGGCGAGGAGAAGCCCCACCTGGGCGAGTGGATCGCGCGCGGTCACTGACACGGTCCGGCCTCTGGCCGACGACGCCGCCCCGGTGCCTTCCACGGTGAAGGCGCCGGGGCGGCGTCGTAGTCTCCCCCGGCGGCCGTGCGGAGGTCAGATCCTGGGATCGCGGACCGGAGAGCGGCGCAGCGTGTAGCTGAAGAAGAGCGCCGTGCCCAGAAGGAGCATCGCCGCCGCCACCGGTCCCATGGCCGCGGACATGTAGTCGCGGTGCACGCCGAGGTAGGCGCAGACAATCAGCCCCACGGCCGAGGAAGCGCTGGAGACCACTGACATCTGGGCGACCAGGCCCAGGAACCCCGTGGTAACGCCCACCTGACCAGCGGAACTGTGCAGGCACAGCAGGCTGGGGCCAGAGAAGAGACCCACGAGCAGCAGCACCACCGAGTACCCCAGAGACCCGGAGGGTGCGGAGAGCAGCATGGATGCCACCAGGGCCCCCGTGCCCGAGAGCACCATCATGTTGGATGCCGTGATGCGGTGCCGGAACCGCACCGCCAAACTCGAACCCACGGCTGCGCCGAATCCCAGGAGGGCGTAGATGGCACCCATGGTCTCCCCGCTGTCGAGGGACACGGAGTACACGGCCAGGCAGCCCTGCACCGCTCCGAGCAGCGCGCTGAGCGCCCCGATGCCGTAGAGCAGTCCGTGGCGCAGCCGGAACGTGGTGGAGCGGGGGACGCCCAACGGGGAACGGTCCCGCCACAGCAGGTGGACCGGCATGTTGGCCTGCGGATAGCGGGACGAACGGTGGGCCACGAAGAACGCGATGGTGACCAGGGACAGCGTGGCGGAGACCTTCAGAACGGAGGACGGGCCAATGACCACCGCGAGCAGTCCGGTGAGGGCCGCACCCAGAACGGTGGCGAGAGCCTCGTTGACTGACTCCCGCCGCATGGCCGACGAGAAGGCTTCGAGACGGCCCTGTCCCTGAAGGACGGAGGCCCAGCGCAGACGGGCTGCGAGGCCCATGGGCGTCAGGGAGAGGCCCGCAATGAAGAAGGGAACGAAGGCGGAGACCGCACCCCACGCGACGGGCACCGTGGAGACGTCCACCAGGGAGAGCTGCCACATGACCCCGCCCTGGATCAGGGCGATCCCGGCCAGGGCCCACTGCCGCCAGCGGACGTTCGAGAACAGTGCCATGCCCACGGCGCACACCGCCATGCCGAGGCAGAGCGCGGCGGAACTCAGGGCCGCGGCCCATGCCGAGGAAGCGGACACCGCAACCCACGTGAGCACCCCGAGCGGAGCCATGACCTGGGGCAACCTCAGCAGCAGGGTGATCGCGCTGAGCTGGCGGTCGCTGCGGACGAGCCGCTCCCGCGCGCCGGGATCGGGCGGCGCGGAAACGGGCACCTGGGTGCGGGTCGCGGTACTCACCGTCTCAGCCTACGTGAGCACCGCAGAGCCGGTCTCGACACGCAGGTGGGAACCCCGGGGAGTCTTGGTGACCACCAGCTGGGTCTCGATCCGCTGCTTCATCTCGCTCACGTGGGAGACCACCCCGATCACCCGCCCACCGCGGCGCAGCCCGTCCAGGGTTTCCAGGACCTGTTCCAGTGTCTGCTCGTCGAGGGAGCCGAAGCCTTCGTCCACGAACAGCGTGTCGATCTCCGTGCCCCCGGCATCGGCTCGCACGACGTCCGCGAGCGCCAGTGCCAGCGCCAGCGAGGTGAAGAACGACTCACCCCCGGAGAGGGTCTCGGTGCCGCGGCGTGCTCCGGTCCAGGCGTCCTCAATTTCCAGTCCAAGGCCGGACTTGCCACTGCCCCGGGTCTGGTCGGTGTGCACCAGGGCGAACCGCCCGGACGACATCGTGGAGAGGTGCTCCGAGGCGACGGCCGCAACGTGTTCAAGCCTCGCGGCCAGAACGAAAGAGGTCAGTGTCATGCGCAGGGAGTTCTCCGAGGTGGTGGCGGTGGCCACGCCCGCGAGCCCGCTCAGGCGTTCCGCCCGGTCCCGGGCGGCCTGCAACGCCGTTTCACGGGCCGGTGCCTCGCGCGCGTGGGATCGCGCCTCAACCGTGAGGTCCTCGAGGCCTCCGAGCAGCCGGTTGAGTGCGTCCCTGTGGCGCGCGGCCTCCTCGCACTCGGCCTGAGCGCGTTCACGTGCCTCCGCCGAAACCTCGTGGCGCTGCTGCTCGGTGAGCCGAGCCGCGCGCTGCATGTCCTGGGTTGCGAGTTCCGCGTCCAGCGCCGCGACCTCGCTGGCGACGCGTTCGACCCAGTCGGTCACTTCGGTGGCCTCCTCCTCGTCCATGAGGGCCGCGTGGACGTCCACCTCCCTGCTGAAGGGGGACCGCGCGAGCGCACGGTCAAGGGCTTCCTCCGCCGTGCGTTTCTCGTGCCGGGCTGCGTCCCGCTCGTCCTGCGCGTCGGACCAGCGGGTGGTGAGCTGCACGAGCTCCTCAGCGGCCCGGACGCAGTCCTGGACGGTCGCGAAAGGCCCGATGGCACGGGCCACGCGCTCCCGTTCCGATGCGCAGCGACCACGTGCCGCCTCCACCCCCGTGCGCACACCCGCCATCTGTGTGGTGGTGTTCCGTTCCTCCGTCTCGAGACGGGTCACGGTGTCGTGCACGGTGGCGATTTCCTCCGTGCCGCGCTGCAGTTCCGTGAGGGCGGACTCGACGGCCTCCTCGGCGAGACGGGCCAGTCGAGCCCGCTCCACGACGTCTGCGAGGTCCTCACCGGCACCGCGCGCCAGGTGTTCCGCGCTCGTGCGCTGGGCCTGCTGCCAGCGGTGGTGGGCCGCATCGGCGGTGTTCTGCGCCGTCTCCCGATCCTCCCGGGCGCGCTGCAGCATCCCCGGGGTGACGTCCTGCTCCTCTTCCCCCGTGGCCGGGCACGGGTGCACCGTGGAACCGCACACGGGGCACGGATCCCCTTCGGAGAGTTCCCGGGCGAGGCTGGAGGCGGCACCGGCATATCGGAGGGTCTCCAGGGACTCCACCTGGCGGGCCGCTTCACGCCGGGCGGTCTCGGCGGACTCGAACTCTGCGGCCCGCGCGTTCTCCGTGTCACGGGCCCGGGCATAGTCGCGGCTGGCCTCGACCGCCTCGCGCGCCGCCCGGGCACGCTCCCTCACGAGGCCCTCGTCCTTGACCTGCAGTTCCAGCTCCTGGCGGGAGTCCTCCCACCGTGCGAGGTCCGCGTGCCGTGCGGTCAGCTCCGCTGTGATCTCCTCGGATCGCAGCTCAAGTGTGCGCAGACTCTCCTCGTCCCGCTGCAGCGCGGTCTCCTCCTGGGCCAGGAGGCGGGCGCGCTCCGCCGTTCCACGGGCCGCCTCACGAGCCGTCACGGCCGCGTCCCGCAGCTGCCGGGGCATCTCGGGGGTGCCCTCCAGCTCTCGGACCAGATCGGGCCGGTCGCGCAGGACATCCCGGAGCGAGCGCGCCCCCGCAGAGGTCTCCGTGAGCGCCGCCCGCACCGCCTCGACCGCGGAGGCAGAATCCGCCGCGCGCCGTCGAGCCCGGATCGCCGATGCCAGGGGCTCCGCCAAGCCCTCGGCCGCCGCGTGCTCCTCGAGCCGACGTCTCGCGTCCCCGAGGCGCTGCGACTGCGCCCGCAGCTCGGCACGACGCACCGTAAGCCGGTCGAAACGGGCGAGGAGCCCGCTCAGCACCTCCAGTTCCGTGATCCGCTGCTGAGAAGATGCGTGGCGATCGGCAGCTTCATCACGGGCCGCTACGGCTCCCGCGAGCGCCGATTCGCCATCGGACACGAGGGCATGCCACCGCTCCGAGAGGCTAGCGGGTCCCTCCGGAGGAGAGGTTTCGCCGCCACTGACCTCGTCATCACCGCCGTCGTCCGGGGAATCCTCCTCGCTCGCACTGCGCACTCCGTCTGCTGAGTCAGCCGGTGACGGGACGGATCCCCTTGCGGGCAGACCGGTCCGCGGATCCTGCTCGTTGAGTCGGGACAGGCGCTCCCCCGCGCGGGAGAGCAGCTCCTCGGAGCGTTCCCACTCGAGCTGGGCCGAGGCCGCGTCGGTTTTGGCTGCGTCCGCCCGGGCCTTCAGCTCCTCCTGCACGTCCGCGTAGACGTCCGTGCCGAACAGTGTCTCCAGGAGTTCCTCCCGCTCCCGCGATCCAGCCTGGAGGAACTGGGCGAACTTTCCCTGGGGCAGCATCATCACCTGGGTGAACTGCTCCCGGTTGAGGCCCACGGCGTGGTGGATGGCCTGGCCCACGTCGTCCGGGCGGTGCCCCCGGTCAGCCCACTGCCCCTCCGTGTACTCGCGTAGCAGCACCGTGGCGTGCCGGTCGCGCCATCCGGAGGCCGCCCGCGTGGAGGGTTCTCGCCACGCCGGGGTCCGGGTGACGCACCACCGGCGACCGGACGCGGTGAACTCCACTTCCACGCGCGGAGCCGTGTGGGGCTCCGCGTGGTCGCTGTGCTGAACCTTGCGACCACCCTTGCCCACCGTGGTGGGCCCGGAACCGTAGAGGGCGAAGCAGACGGCATCCAGCACACTCGTCTTGCCTGCGCCGGTCTCGCCGTTGAGCAGGAAGACCCCGGCTTCGTTGAGGGCGTCGAAGTCCACGGTCTCGTGCTGCGGGAACGGCCCGAAGGCGGTGATCTCCAGACGGTGAAGTTTCACTGTTCCACTCCCCTGCTTTGCACGACGGAGACGACGTCCGAGATCTCCGCCGACTCCTGCGCAGTCAGTGCCCGCGAGCGGACGTGCTGATAGAACTGGGCACACAGTTCCTCTGTGGTCGTGGCCTCCGCAAGGCGTGCGCCGTAGTCGCGCTCGGTACTGGCCCGACCGCCGTCGGGCTCCCACCTCAGCTCCACTGTTCTCGGGAAGCGCGTGCGCACCCGCTCCATGGCGGATGCTGGGCGTTCCACGTCCGTGAGGACCACCTGGCACCAGGCATCTTCGGAGGGCGCCAGCGCGTGGTCCGAGAGCAGGGACTCCAGGGAGCCCCTCAGCCGTGCCAGCCGCAGGCCAGCCCGGTGGTCGAGGGGCACGACGTCGTCCACGCCATTTCCGCCGACCGTCACCAGCCACGCGCCCTTGGCGTGGGTGGCTTCCGAGAAGGAGTAGGCCACGGGTGAGCCGCTGTAGCGAACCGTCTCCGTGATGCGCTGGCGTCGGTGGATGTGGCCCAGTGCCGCGTAGTCGTGCGCCGCGAAGACCTGGGCGGAGACAGTCCCCAGTCCGCCGGAGTCCACCACGCGCTCGGAATCGCTGGCCTCGGACCCCGTGACGAAGGCGTGCGCCATGACCACGGATGCGGGTGAACCTCGTGAGGCCCGGTCCTCGTCCACACGGTGCATGACCGCACCCAGCACCGCCTGGTGGGTGGGTGTGCAGTCGAGCAGCGGCGCGGTGGCCCGCGGATCCAGGTAGGGAATGCCGTAGACCGCGAGGACTGCGGCGTCATCACCCGTGGACGGAAGCTGCGCAGCCGTTCGCCCGCCGGTCCCCTGGCCGGCCATCTCCACCCGGGTGGCCGTGATTCCTCCGGAGGACGACTCCGAGAACAGAACCGGCCGAGCGGATCCCTCCAGGGTGGTCAGGAGGAAGACCCCGCCGTGGGCCATGATGCGGGAGCCGAAGCCCAGGCGTGCCGGGGAGTCGTGGTTGCCACTCGTCAGCACTACGTACGCACCCGCCTCCCGGATCTGCGCGAGGGTCGTGTTCAGCAGCTCCACCACCTCGGTCCGGGGTTGGGCCCGGTCGTAGACGTCGCCGGCTACCAGGACCACGTCCACTCCGTACCGGCGGACCCAGTCGACGATCTCGCCCATGGCACGCGCCTGGACATCCAGGATGTCGACGCCGTGGAAGGTCCGCCCCAGGTGCCAGTCGGAGGTGTGAAGGATCAGCATGGGCTCAATGTAAGACGGAGCACAGACACGCATATGGGATCCCGCGCCGTGTGGAGGGATGCTGTCCCGATGCCCGTGGACGGGTGGTGCAGGCTCTCACCGTGAACACGCGGAATTGTTTCAGCGGATTCGGGATTCCTGCCCGGCCCTGACCTGCGGTCATGCATGCGCATATTTCCTACTGTCCACAGTTCGTCCGCAGGCGTGGCTTGCGTCGCGAAGCACCCCCTATGCTCTGGGAGATGTTCGACACGTCACACCCGATGTTTCGAGACTAGGGGGAAATCATGGGCATCCACGATGTCGCAGTGAGGAGCCGCCGTGCAACGGGGGTCTCCGCCGCGGTCCTGGCGGCGGTGCTGCTCACGGGGTGCACGGGTGGTGGCAACGTCCCCGAGGAGACAGCCACGGCGTCGTCCAACTCGTTGTCACCCTCCCACGCCAGTGCATCGGCTGAGTCCACCGCCAACACCGGGTCCGATGACACCAGCACGACGACGCCCGCACCGTCCGGGTCGGAGAACCCCCTGCCCGACGACTGGCGTCCCCAGGAGCCCACCGTGCTCGCCACGGGCCAAAAGATTCCCAACGACTACGAACCCGCCACCCTCGCGCACCCAGCGAGAAACGTACCCAAGCCCGTCATGCCCGACGAGGCGAAGCAGGAGACGGAGGCTGGCGCACAGGCGTTCCTGGATTACCGACTCGCGACGCAATGGTACGCGTTCCAAACTGGGGACACCTCGTTAATTCGCTCAGTCACCTCGCCCTCATGCACTCGCTGCAGTGATCAATATTCCCGCATTGACGAAAACTTTTCAGACAGTAAGTGGATGGCAGGTGGCTACGAGACTGCCGAGATTCTACCAGACTCGTTCGTTCAGCGAAAAAGCGGAGAATATACAGCCCCGGTGCATGCAACCAGTAGCGGTGTGATTGTATTTAAAGATGGAAAGGTCGATAGTCGGCAGCGACCGTACGACTCAGATTCATTCCTTGATGCATCGATCGTTTATACGGACGGCGCGTGGCAATACGTAACAGCTTCCCCTCGAGGCGCGCTGTGAATCACGTAAAACGCCAAATTCCAATAGCGATAGTATTAGGCATATTCATGACGTTCTTTTTTCTGGTTTATGGCTCACGGGTATCATTTGCAGACGATTCAAGCCAAGGGTGGGGTCAAGGCGATGAAGCCGGGTTAAGTTTGAGTAGGGCGAATGCTGAAGGTTCGGATATCACAATCGAAATAGAGGTGCGTAAAAGCGCATCCAATTCAGGGTCCCAAGTTGTCGGCATCGCGGCGCCTAAAAGCACGGAGTCTGGTGCTGCCTGGAATCCCGATACGGATGCCTCCTACCAGAGAGCTCTGCGCAACGCCTTGATGTCCAACGACGACTCGATTTTCTTCAACTCCCAGCTCATGGACACCGCCAAGAACCGGACAACCTTTGGTCTCCAGGATCCCTGCATCGACGACAAGGGATCCGCGCTCACGCGTTGCCGGACGTCGCAGGAGTGCACCAATGACTCGGGAGCCAAGGGTGTGAACATGGACGTCGTGGTGGGTGGCGCCGGAGACGGCCAGCGTTCTGCTCGCGGGACACAGATGTGCGTGGCCCAGGGACAGGCTGAGGGTGCAGACGATGAAGGCTACGTCCCCCTGCCCGTCTTCACGCTCCAGGATTTCCAACAGCTCGCGGTGGCACCTGCGGAGAACCACGCCCAACCAGCCCCGGACACCCTGAAGAACATGAACACGAACGTCTACGCGGTGGCCCAGCCCCAGACTTTTGAGACCACCCTGGGCGGCTATCCCGTGTCGGTCCGTGCCTATCCCGTGCAGTACACCTGGAACTACGGGGACGGCAGCACGCTTGGACCCACTCCCCTCACGGGCGCCCCGCTGACAGACGGGGAATGGGACGTCCCCACCGACACCTCGCACGTCTACACGGCCACCGGTGACTACAGCCTGACGCTCACCACCTCGTTCTACGGGGAGTACAACATCGCGGGCACCGGGTGGCAGCCGGTCAATGGCTACAACCAGGTCACGTCGCCGCCCGTCGCGCTCACGGTGTGGCGGGCCACGGTGCACAACGTCGCCGACGACTGCCTGGTCAACCCCGCGGGACTCGGCTGCCCGGGTGGTCGCCGCTGACGCGCACTCTGAGACCCAGGAAGTCAGGGGCCCAGGAGCCGGGGAGCCGGAAACCCAGGGCCGGGGAGCCCTGGAGTCAGGCAATGAGGACTGAATCGAGCCGCGCCGTGGAGTCACACCTTTCATAGACTGGAACCATGACGTCACCCGGGACCCCTGAACTGCTGGACCGAGACCACGGCCTGGATCCGTCGTCGTCGGACTATCCGAACGCGGTGCGCAGCGTCCTCCTGGCACCGTGGTCCGCAGGGGAACCAGCCGCTGGGAACGAGGCCGTCCAGCTCTCGGCCCGCACGGTGAGTGCGCTCAACGAGGTCGCGCGCTGGGCCAACGACGGCCAGTCCGCTGACCCCACCGCCTGCGCGTGGCTGGCGTATCTCCGCTGGGCCGTCGCCAACGGGGCGCAGCTCCCGTCCGACGCCCCCAGACCGCCCGCTGACGTCCTGGACCGTGACTTCCCGGCGCTCTCCGCCCCTGGTCCGCACGACGGGGACAGTTTCACGGCCCTTGCCACCGGTCGCCTCGGAGAGGTCGTGAGGCCGGTCCTGCCGGACGCGCAGAGCCCCGAGGTGCTGGCGCGCACTGCGCCGTACGGCCTGATTCCGAACGTGGGGTGGAAGTCGCTCATTGTGCTGGCGCTCGACTCGGCGGCGATCACCCACGGCAGCCCGGAGGCACAGACCGCGGCGACAGCCCTGGTTCTCACGGTCCACGCGGCCATTCGAGCCCGCAGTTCAGACGCCTCCCTGGCAGAGGTTCTCGCAGAGACGGCCCGGGTTTCCTCCGCGATCACGAGGCCCGCCCCGCGCACACGCGACCTGCTCGCAACCCTGGCCGATGCGGACGCCCGCACGGCACTCTGGACCGGTGCTCCCGAGACCCTCACGGGGCGGCTGGGCACGGGTGCTACGGCCACCGACGCGCTGGCGCTGGGCCTCGCAGCACTGCTCGCGGTCGAGGACGCAGCAGATCGCGAGGACCTCGCGAGTGAAGACCTCGCGCGTGAGGGCCATGCCGGTAGCCGTGCGCTGGAGGGCCGAGCCTGGCCCGGCTCGGGAGACGACGTCGTTCGCAGCGCCTGCGCCCTGCTCACGGATCGCGGTGTGACGAGTTTCGCGGCGCAACAGGTGGTTGTCGTCGTCGCGGCCGCCCGCTGGGGACTCGCAGCCGCTCAGCTGGAGGCAGAGGATGCGCCCCGGACTGGGGATCAGCAGGCGGAGAAATCCATGGCGTCTGACGGTGCTGACTCCCCCGGCGATGCTCCCACCCTGGGGGTCCCGACGGGATCACACCGCGGCAGCACCGGGAACATCGAGAGTGCCGGGGGCGCCGGCAACACCCAAAGTGCCGAGGAGACCGGGTCGCGGGATGCCGTAGATCCGGTGCGCACGGAACTCCTGCGCCTCGCGGAGCACTGGAACTCCCTGTGGCGGCCCTGACCGAGCGCTCCGGTCCTGACCGATCGCGCCGGGCCTGCGGCTGAGTCGCAGGCCCTGGCCGGCTTCCCGAGGCCGCAGGCGAGTGGCAGGGGGCGAGTGGCACCACTGACCGGTATTCCCCGAGGCCGCGGGCACGTGACAACCCGACTCGGCCCCGCACCGCCCGACCGGGCACGAACCCCTCAGAGCTCCGTGCGCTGCATCTTCACCCCATAGTGCGCCGCGAGCTCGGCCATGCTGTCCGCCCCGCTGCGCCGCGCCAGGTCCAGCACGATTCCCGCGCAGGCCAGCGCGTCGCTGAGGGCGTTGTGGTGCTCCTGCACCTCGGCCCCCGCGGCGCGGGATGCCGAGGGCAGAGCGTAGGAGCGCAGGGTGTACGCCGCGCGGGAGAGACGCAGGGTGCACGCGTAGTCCCAGGGTCGGGCCGTCCCACCGCAGGCGCTGTTGGCGGCCTTGACGACCCCCGTGTCGAAGACCGCATTGTGCGCCACAAGCACCGCGTCCGGGTCCTGCGGGGTGATCGCGCGGCACACCCAGCCCCAGGCCGCCTCGAAGCTCGGGGCGTTCTGGATGTCCGCGGGTCGGATGCCGTGGATTCGGATATTTCCCGGTTCGAAGGCGTCGTGGCCCGGAGGTGGCCGGAGCAGCGAGTAGCGCGTGTCGACCACCTGCCCGTCCTGGACCCGCACCACACCAAGGGCGCATGCGGAGGCCAAGCTGCGGTTGGCGGTCTCGAAGTCGATGGCGGTGAAACTGACGGGCACGCTCCGAGCCTAGGCAACGACTCCGACACCCAGACACGCCAGGCCACGCGCGGTCTGCCCGAGACGCGTCTGGTCAAGACCGATCTGGCAGAGAGCGATCCGGCAGAAACCGACCCGGCCGCGAGTGGTCTGCCCGAAGGCGGCCGGCCCCGCCACGACCTTCAGGCGGCCGCGGCCGCCCGCGTCTCGTACCACGCGTCCGCCTTCTCCACGGCCTGCCGGACCTGTGCGGCGTCCAACTCGTGGTGCAGTGCGTAGGCAATGGCCTGCAGGGGGAAGATCCTGGCGTGCAGCTTCGCGCGCTCGTAGCTCTCGGGATCGGTGGCATCACGCACGCTCGACCACCCGAACCACAGTCCGAGCGAGGCAACCTCGTAGGCGGGGTCGCTCATGCAGGCATGGTCCCAGTCAATGACACCCACCAGGTGCTCACCGTCCCACAGCATGTTGGAGCCCATGAGGTCCCCGTGGACCAGCTGGGGAGTCACGTTCTCCAGCGCCACGAGGTCCTCGATCGCGCTCATGGCCCGGTCCCTGGTGCGCGGCAGCAGCAGGGGCAGCACCTGGTCGAGGAGAACGTGCCGGCGGCGGTGTCCGCCCCAGTGCTGGCCCGGGCGGTCCAGCCACGGCTCGGCGTCACGGGCGTCCGCGTGCCGGATCTGCTCCAGCGCCCGGCGAAGTTCCCGGGGGTCGGCCGATCCCGGCGCGCGCGGGGCCCCCGGCAACCAGGTCATCCCCACGGCCGTGTAGCGCCCGTCCTGCAGCACCGGGGTCAGCGGCCGGGGAATTGCAAAGTCGAAGTCGGGCAGCCGCGTGAGGGCTTCGGTCCGCCGCCGGACGTTCTCTCCGGACGTGGGGTTCTTGGCGATCCGCACGCTCATGAGGTGCCCGGCGTTGACCACGATGTGCGCCGATCCACCGGCGTGCAGCTCCCACTCGGAGCGGTCCACGCTCACGCCCGCCTCTGCGAGGACCGCCTCGACGGCTCCGGCAAAGGGGAGGTGTCCGCACGCGAAGGTCATGTGTCAGCCCTCGGGCTCCGTGGCGGGAAAGGAGGTGGCCTCGGTCGCCACGACGTCGCTCCTGCTGTCCGCTCCCGGGGCGGCGCCGCAGTCCCGCTGGAGCAGGTCCAGCAGGATGGGAAGGGCCTCGGCCATGGCACGCGCACGGTGGCTGATCCGGTTCTTGTGCTCGAGGCTCAGCTCCGCGCAGCTGCGTCCGCCCTCCCCCTCAGGGGCCAGAACGGGATCGTAGCCGAAGCCGTTCGACCCGGCGGGTGCGGTCAGGATGGTCCCGGGCAGCTCGCCGTGAACCACGTGCTCCTCGCCTCTCGGGCCCACCACGGCCACGGCGCACACAAACTTCGCACGGCGATGCTCGGGCGCGATGTCCGAGAGCTGGGCGAGCAGCAGGTCGAGGTTGGAGGCGTCGTCGCCGTGCGTCCCGGACCAGCGCGCGGAGAAGATTCCAGGCGCCCCACCCATCACGTCCACGGCAAGACCAGAGTCGTCCGCCAGCGCGATCAGACCGGACCCGGCGGCCGCGGCGCGCGCCTTGAGCAGGGCGTTCTCCCGGAAGGTCACGCCGGTCTCAACGACGTCGCCCAGTCCGGCCGCTGCGGCGTCCACCACGGTGCCGGAGAACCCCGCCGTCTCGAGCATGCTCTGCAGCTCGCGGACCTTGCCCTGGTTGTGGGTTGCCAGCACGATGCGGGCACCGTGCGGGTCAGCGGTCACGGGTGCCATCCAGCGTGCTGTGCTGGATCTGCGCCAGCTGTGCGCACCCTGCCACCGCGAGGTCGAGCAGGGAGTCGAGCTCGTCCCGCCGGAAGGGCGCACCCTCGGCAGTGCCCTGGACCTCCACGAAGTCTCCGGAGCCGGTGACGACCACGTTCATGTCGGTCTCCGCACGCACGTCCTCCACGTAAGGCAGGTCCAGCATAGCCACGCCGTCGATGATGCCCACGGACACGGCGGCCACGGAGTCGGTCAGGGGCTGGGCGCCAGCTTTGAGGATGCCGTTCTCGCGGGCCCAGGCGAGGGCGTCCGCGAGTGCAACGTACGCACCGGTGATGGACGCTGTGCGGGTGCCACCGTCCGCCTGCAGGACGTCGCAGTCGAGCACCACGGTGTTCTCACCGAGGGCCTCGAGGTCGATGATGGAGCGCAGCGAGCGGCCGATCAGCCGGGAGATCTCGTGGGTGCGCCCGCCGATCTTGCCCTTCACGGACTCGCGGGCCGAGCGGGTGGAGGTGGCGCGCGGGAGCATCGCGTACTCGGCGGTGACCCAGCCGCGCCCCTGCCCCTTGAGCCAGCGGGGCACGCCCTCCGTGAGCGAGGCCGTGCACAGCACCTTGGTGCCGCCGAACTCGATGAGCGCGGAGCCCTCTGCCTGCTCGGACCACCCGCGGGTGACGGTGATGGGTCGCAGCTCCGCGACTCCGCGGCCGTCCGAGCGAACAAGCTGCTCAGCGGACGAGTCGCTCTGACCCTCGGCGGTGGTGGTGGACGTGGCCGGATCGGAAGGCGAGGTCATGCGCCTCAGCCTAGTCGTCGGCTCCGGCCGGTGCCAACGCGTCGACCGAACGTTCGGTGGGGCGGGCGACGTCGTAGCGCCTGTTCACACGCGTCACCTCCACCGAGCCGTCGTACACCGCGGCTGCCTCGGCCTCGACGGTTTCCGGGGAGTTCCAGACGGGCAGGTGGGTGAGCAGCAGCCGCCGCGCTCCCGCGGCCACGGCCGTCTCTCCCGCGCGCCGGCCGGTGAGGTGGATGCCGCGCAACCCGTCCTCACGCCCCTCCTGGTAGGCCGCCTCGCACAGGAACAGGTCCGCGTCCCGTGCCGCCTCCACGAGCTCGTCGCACGCGTCCGTGTCCCCCGAGTAGGTCAGCACCTCGGTCCCGGAGGGCCCCCGGTACTCCACGCGCAGGGCGTACGGCTCGGGGCACGGGTGGTTCACCGGGAACGGGGTCACGGTGAACGGTCCCACCGTCACGGCGCACAGGGGCTGCCACACGTGGAACTCGAACTCCGTGTCCATCGAGTGCTCCGGAGGCAGCAGGTGCAGCTGGTTGAGGTAGGTCGGCAGCTGCGACGGGCCGAACAGCGGGATGGTCCCGGCCGTCCAGCTGCGGGGATCCCATTTGATCGCCACGTGCAGTCCTCCCACGTCCACGCAGTGGTCCGGGTGCAGGTGGGACAGCATGATGGCGTCGATGGTATCGAGCTGGATGTGGCGCTGCAGGGCGCCCAGTGTCCCGTTGCCCATGTCGAGCACGATCCGCCACGTCCGGCCGTCCGCGTCCTCGCCGCTGAGCAGGTAGCAGGAGGCAGGCGCGTCGGGACCGGGGAAGCTGCCGGTGTTGCCGACCACGGTGAGCAGCATGTGTTGACCTTTCTGCCGCCGGCTCAGCGCTGAGCCGGGTGGATCGTGGCGAGCGAGCCAGTGGGGTACTGCTCCGCCACGGAGGCGGTGTGGCGCACCCGGACCACCTCGGGACCGAGGAAGCGCTGCGCGAGCGTCTCGAAGCCCACGGGGTCCCCCGTGGCGAGGAACTCGTGGTGGGGAGCAAGGTCGGGATCGCGTTCGAGGCCGTGGTCCATGAGCGAGCGGTAGACGTCCCGCGCGGTCTCCTCCGCGGAGGAGACCAGGTTGACACTCTCCCCCATGACGTAGGAGATCACCGCGGTGAGCAGCGGGTAGTGCGTGCAGCCGAGCACCAGCGTGTCCACCTGGGCGTCCTTGAGCGGCTGCAGGTACTCCTGGGCGGTGCGCAGCAGCTGCGGGCCCGTGGTGACGCCGCGCTCCACGTACTCCACGAACTCGGGGCACGCCACGGAGGTGATCTCCAGCTGGGGTGCGGCGGCAAAGGTGTCGTCGTAGGCGCGCGAGCCGATGGTCGCCTCGGTGCCGATCACGCCCACCCGGCCCGTGCGCGTGGTGGCCACGGCTCGACGCACGGCCGGTTGGATCACCTCGGTGACCGGGATGTCGTAACCGCGCGTGTAGCGCTCGCGGGCGTCCCTCAGCACGGCGGCGGAGGCTGTGTTGCACGCGATCACGAGCAGCTTGACGCCTGAGTCCACGAGGTCGTCCATGATGCGCAGGGCGTTGGAGCGGACCTCCGCGATGGGCAGGGGGCCGTAGGGCCCGTGAGCCGTGTCGCCCACGTAGAGGATCTCCTCGTGGGGCAGCTGGTCGATGATCGAGCGGGCCACCGTGAGCCCGCCCACACCGGAGTCGAAGACACCGATGGGCGAGTTGGGGTTTGGTCCTGGTCGACGTCCGTGCTCAGCCTGCATACCGGAAAACTGTAGTGCTTTTCGGGGAGCACCTCCCACATGAGTCACCCGGTAACAGGGCCGGGGCTACCGGGACGGCAGCGTCTTCAGCAGCGCCGTCATGAGAGTCTCCTGAAGCCAGGAGACAAAGTTGTAGACCACCGCCATGTAGTCCTCCACAGTCTCCGTGCGGCTGAAGTCCGTGAGCTCTCCCACTCGTTCGGCATCCTCTGGCGATTCGATGCCCAGCCGGGCGGCGAGCACCACGCGGACGTCGTTGAGGGCGCGGGCGAAGTCCTGCGCCTGCTCGGGGGTGAGCAGCACCGGATCGGACTCAAGCGCGAGCGAGGACGCCCGCAGCGCGGCGGTCTTGCCCTCGCGCAGGGTGCGGTCAGTGAGACGCCGGAACTCCGCGGCCTGCTCCGGGTCCGACGACGCGGCGGGCAGCAGCCGACGCACCGCGGGGTCCTCGGGCTCCGGGACCTCCTCGTCCCACCCCACGAGTGACTCGAGCGGGTCCGCGTCCTCGCGGGGCTCGGGCTCCAGGGTGGTGGCGACGTCGGAGAACAGCTTCTGCAGCAGCCGTACCTCCGGACGCTCGAAACGAGCCGTGATGCCCTTGCGCGTGCGTTTGAACCCGTGTGCCATCAGTTCTCCCCGGCCTTCTCGTAGGTCGCCCACAGGCCGTAGCCGTGCAGTGCACTCACGTGCGCCTCGGCCTCCTCGAGCGAGCCCGTGAACACGATGGATCTCCCCTGGTGGTGGACCTCCAGCATGAGCGTGCGGGCCTTGGCGTCCGGGTAGCCGAAGTGGGCCCTGAACACGTAGACCACGTAGCTCATGAGGTTGACGGGGTCGTCCCAGACCACCACGTTCCACGGGACGTTCACGGCCGTGGCGGCCTGCTCGTCCCGTGAGACCGTCGGGGACTCCGCGGGTGCGGCGCTCATGAGGACCGCGGGAACCGCGCTGGTGCTGGGGGCCGGGGTGTGGGCCGCCGTGTAGGAACCGG
This sequence comes from Kocuria salsicia, assembly GCF_039532055.1. Taxonomy (NCBI): domain Bacteria; kingdom Bacillati; phylum Actinomycetota; class Actinomycetes; order Micrococcales; family Micrococcaceae; genus Kocuria; species Kocuria salsicia. The sequence goes on from NZ_BAAARF010000003.1 coordinate 680,975, forward strand.
ACATTGTCCTCATGGTAGTCGCGCGTTCCCGTATCCGCAGGCGGGATGTGCTCGTCGAGCGCGCGCACTAGGCTGGCGGGGTGAACGAGCACACCTACTCCTGGCACCCGCAGCCCACGTCCCTGCTGACGGACCACTACGAGCTGACCATGCTGCAGGCGGCCCTGCGCGCCGGCACGGCGTCGCGGCGCAGCGTCTTCGAGGTCTTCGCCCGGCGGCTGCCGCACAGCCGGCGCTACGGCGTCTTCGCCGGGGTGGGCCGCTTGCTCGAAGGCCTCGAGCAGTTCCGCTTCACGGACGAGCAGCTGCGCTTCCTGCGTGACACAAACGTCGTCGACGCCGCCACCGTCGCATACCTGGAGAATTTCCGGTTCACGGGCCAGATCCGCGGCTACGCCGAAGGCGAGACGTACTTCCCTCACTCACCCCTGCTGAGTGTCGAGTCCTCGTTCGCCGAGGCGTGCGTGCTGGAGACCTTCATCCTCTCCGTCCTCAACTACGACTCCGCCGTGGCCTCCGCCGCGTCACGCATGGTGGGTGCCGCGGGGGGCCGGCCGTGCATCGAGATGGGTTCGCGCCGCGCGCACGAGCAGGCCGCCGTGGCCGCGGCGCGCGCCGCCATTGTCGCCGGCTTCGACTCCACCTCCAATCTGGAGGCGGGCTTCCGCTACGGCGTGAAGACCGTGGGCACCGCCGCGCACTCCTTCACGCTGCTGCACGACACCGAGGAGCAGGCGTTCCGCGCGCAGCTCGACGCTCTGGGCGTCTCCACTGCGCTGCTCGTGGACACGTACGACGTCGAGCGGGCCGTCCGACTCGCCGCGGAGATCGCAGGCCCGGACCTCGGGGGCGTGCGGCTGGACTCCGGGGACCTCGTGACCCAGGCGTCGTCGGTGCGCGCGTTGCTGGACACGCTCGGCAACCAGCACACGAAGATCACAGTGACGAGCGACCTCGACGAGTACGCCATCGCCGCGCTGCGGGCCGCTCCCGTGGACGCCTACGGCGTGGGCACGCGGCTCGTCACCGGCTCCGGCGCCCCCACCTCGTCCATGGTCTACAAGCTCGTCTCACGCGAGGGTGCATCCGGCACGATGGAACCCGTGGCGAAGGCCTCGTCCGGGAAGGCGTCCGTGGGCGGCGAGAAGTACGCGCTGCGCCGTCGCAACCCCCAGGGCGTGGCCACGCACGAAATGGTGGGCGTCTCCCACCTGCCCGAGGACGACGGCGACGACCGCCCCCTGCTCGTGGACTACGTGACGGGCGGCGAGCTGCGCGAGGGCTTCACCGGCCCTGAGGCCGTGGTGCGGGCCCGGACTCGCCACGCCGAGTCGATCGCGGAGCTGCCGCGCGCGGCTCGTAGGCTCTCGGAGGGCGAGCCCGTGATTCCCACCGTCATCGAACCCGGCACTGCCCACTGAACACACCGGGCTGAGAACACCGAAAGGAAGGCGATCATGCGCACCGCACTTGTGATCGTGGACATCCAGAACGACTTCTGCGAGGGCGGCAGCCTGGCTGTGCCGGGTGGCGCGGCGGTGGCCGCTGCGGTCTCCGAGTACCTCGAGGACCACCACGCGGACTACGATGCCGTGGCGGCCACGCAGGACTGGCACATCGAGCCCGGCTCACACTTCAGCGAGACCCCGGACTACCGTACGAGCTGGCCGGTGCACTGCGTCGCGGAGACCCGCGGCGCGGAGATCCACCCGGACCTGGACACGGAGCACGTGGCCGAGTTCTTCCGCAAGGGCGCCTACGACGCCGCCTACTCCGGTTTCGAGGGCCTCTCTGCCCCGGACGTCGACGTTCCGATGGGCGAGCCCGAGGAGAGCGCGGACGAGGAGCGGGTGAGCCTGGACGACTGGCTGCGGGAGCGCAACGTCGAGGTCGTAGACGTCGTGGGCCTCGCGCTGGAGCACTGCGTCCTCGCGACCGCCAAGGACGCTGTGGAGGCCGGCTACGAGACGCGGGTGCTGCTGCCCCTGACCGCCCCGGTGGACCGCGAGCGCGGTGAGCAGGCCGTGGCAGAGCTCGAGGACACGGGCGCGGAGGTCGTCACCGAACTCGACTGAACGGCGCCGACCGAACGGCGCTGAACGACCGCGCCGTCGTCGGCCTGCGGCAAGTGCTCACTTGCGGCCGATGAACCACCGCTGCAGCAGCGCGATCCGCGCGTCCAGCTGTTCCTCCGAGGCCTGCGCCACCGCGGGGCCACCGCACTTGGCGCGCAGCTCGTTGTGGATCACGCCGTGGGGCGTGCCGGTGCGGGCGGACCACGCGGAGACGTTCTTGGACAGCTGAGAGCGCAGCTCCTTGAGCCGGCGGTGGTCCGGAACCATGGGCTGCTCCGGCTGCGAGGCGCCCGACCCCTGCCGCTGTGACGAGCGCGTCTGGCGCTCCCGCAGCAGCGCCGAGACCTGCTCCGGGTCCAGAAGCCCCGGGATCCCGAGGTACTCGGCTTCCTCCTCGGAGCCCACGGCCGCTCCCCCGCCGAACGCGCCGCCGTCGAAGAGCACGCCGTGGAACGAGGCGTCCGAGTCCAGGGCCTGGAAGTTGCCCTGGGCCAGCGCGGAAGACGCCTTCTCCTCGCGATTTGCCGCGTCCAGGAGGTCGTCGTCCCAGCCCTCCTCCATGGGCTGGTCGAAGTCCACCACGCCGGGCATGTTCTTGGGCCTGTCCAGCGCGTGGTCCCGCTCCTCCTCCATGGAGTTGGCGAGCGCCATCAGCGCCGGGACGGACGGGAGGAACACGGAGGCCGTCTCGCCGCGCTTGCGGGCGCGCACGAAGCGCCCCACGGCCTGCGCGAAGAACAGCGGTGTGGACGTCGAAGTCGCGTAGACGCCCACCGCGAGACGCGGCACGTCCACACCCTCGGAGACCATACGGACGGCCACCATCCAGCGCCTGTCCGACTCGGAGAACTGGTCGATCTTGTTCGACGCCGCCTTGTCGTCCGAGAGCACCACGGTGGGACGCTCCCCCGTGATCGCGTGCAGCTGTTCGGCGTAGGCCTTCGCGTCCTGGTGGTCGGTGGCGATCACGAGCGCACCGGCGTCGGGAACCGTTCGGCGCACCTGCGTGAGCCGCTGGTCCGCGGCCCGCAGCACGGACGGGATCCACTGGCCGTTCGGGTCCAGCGCGGTGCGCCACGCGTGGGAGGTGATGTCCTTGGTGAAGCCCTCCCCAAGCTGGGCGGCCATCTCCTCACCGGCGGAGGTGCGCCAGCGCATCTGCCCCGAGTAGGCCATGAAGATCACGGGGCGCACCACGTGGTCGTGCAGCGCGTTCGAGTACCCGTAGGTGTAGTCCGCCGTGGAGCGCCGGATGCCCTCGCCGTCCTCCTCGTAGGTCACGAACGGTATGGGTGAGGTGTCGGAGCGGAACGGCGTGCCCGTGAGGGCGAGCCGCCGCGTGGCGGGCTCGAACGCCTCCCGCAGCCCGTCGCCCCAGGAGAGGGCGTCGCCCGCGTGGTGAATCTCGTCCATGATCACGAGCGTGCGCCCGGCCTCGGTGCGCGCCCGGTGCAGCAACGGCTTGTTCGCCACCTGCGCGTACGTCACGGCCGCGCCCATGTAGCCTCGCCCGTGCTGGCCGTCCGCGTTCTTGAAGTTGGGGTCGATGGCAAGCCCCACGCGCGAGGCCGCGTCCGCCCACTGCCGCTTGAGGTGGTCGGTGGGGGTCACCACCGTCACGCGCTGGACAGCGCCGGAGTCGTGCAGCTTCTTCGCGACCGTGAGCGCAAAGGTGGTCTTGCCGGCCCCGGGGGTGGCCACGGCCATGAAGTCGCGGGGCTGGGCGGTCTCGTAGCGCTGGATCGCCTCGGCCTGCCACGCGCGCAGCTTGGGTGCGGTGCCCCACGCGGCCCTGTCCGGGTAGGCCGGGGGAAGATCTGCGGCCGCCCCGAAAAGGGACAGCTGGTCGTCGTCAGACACGTGGTGTTCGTCCTCTCCGCGCGCTCGGCGGCGCGCACTGCCCCGGTCGCGCACCGCGCGACCACCGCGGCGGCGTCGTCCTCACACGAGGGAACGACGTCGCACGGCAACGGCGCCCGCTCAGTTGCGGGCGCCGTCGGGTGCCCCGCAGCTCTGCGGGGCCTCACTGCTCTGGGATGCCAGTCAGTTCTCGGGCTTGTCCTTGCCGGGGCGCAGGCCCTGGTAGATCTCCTTGCACTCCGGGCACACCGGGAAGCGTTGCGGGTCCCGACCGGGGGTCCACACCTTGCCGCACAGGGCGATCACGGGTTCGCCGGACAGCGCCGACTCCATGATCTTCTCCTTGCGGACGTAGTGCGCGAAGCGCTCGTGGTCACCGGGCTCCGCGAACTGGCGGGTCTCCTCGCGCTCAATGGTGGAGGTGCCACCCACGGTCTGCGGCTCGGTCGCCGACTCGGTGCTGCTGACCACCCGGGAGGACCGCACGGAAGGTACCTGGGATTCCTGGGCATCGGTGAATTCCATGTCTCCCACTGTACCCCGAGTGCCAGTGCCGACTTCCCTGTTCACCGGTAGGCGGAGACCTCCTGCAGCAGCTCCGGGGCGCGCGCGTCGAGCCACCGCCCGCCTGCGCGCGCACCGATCCACAGCAGCGCGAGACCCTCCACGAGGCCGACGGCCAGCGCGAGCCAGCTCCACGTGTGGTCCCCGGAGATCAGGTAAACGACCAGCAGGGCGAGAGCGGGCAGGCCGAGCAGCACGATCACCCCCATGAGCACGAACTGCATCACCAGGTTCAGCAGGGTGAACCCCTGGGCGCTCTTCATGGGCGTGGACCCCGGGGGCGGTGTGGGATAGGTGTAGCGCGCAGAGACGACCGAGACCACTCCGGCACCCCCGAGCAGCAGGGTCGCGCACAGGCCCAGCATTGCTGGCACCGCGCCCCAGTCCCCCGCGCGCACGAGCCACACGACGAGCGCCACGGCCACCAGGGGCACGCTCACGACGAACAGCGCCATCACCCGCCCGAGCCGGTCCGCCAGCCCGGGGACCCCGGCCAGCACGTGCAGGCTGAACGCGGAGTTGTCGTAGGAGATGTCCGCGGAGATCGCGAAGGCCATCAGCAGGGCGATGCCCGCAGGCAGCAGCCAGACTACGAACCCGGACTGCGAGGTGAGGAACCACGCGACCGCGCACATCGCGGGGACCATCACCAGGGACGCGCTGTATCGGGGGTCCCGCGTCCAGTAGAGCAGGCAGCGGACGGCCACCGCCCACGTGGGCGTCGCGGGCACACGGCCGAAGAGCCCGATGCCCTCCATGGCCTTCGTGCTGCCGCGGGCGGCTCCGGCTGCGGCGTCCCCCAGGGCACGGCGCAGGGCCACACGGGCAAGGACCGTGAGGGCGACGATCGACACCGCGGTGATGAGCAGGCGGGCCAGTGCCGCGCCCCAGTGGCCCAGGGCGACGTCGCCGGGCACGGCCCACACGGCCCCCAGCGGTGTCCATGCGAGCACCGCCGCCCACGTGGGGAGCAGGCCCCAGACCCGTTCCAGACCGGCACCCAGGGCGGTGATGATCGGGCCGGTCAGGACCGCGAGCGCGAGCGCCACGATCGAGACCGTCTCCGTGGTGCGCCGGCCACCAGCCAGGCGGAGGCTCACGGCGGAGACGCAGCGCGATCCCACGAACGCAAGCAGCAACCCGAGCAGCGCGCATGGAATGGACACGAGCACCGCCGGAAGAGAGCTCCGCCATGCCACCGCCCACCCGAGGCCCGCAACGAGCGTCAGCGCTCCGGGGATGCCGATCAGCGCACCCAGAACCTGTCCGACCAGCAGACCCGACGTGCTCAGCGGGAAGAGTCCCAGCCGGGCGGGGTCGAGCGTCGCGTCCGCCTTGGACGTGGCCACGGGCAGGATCCACCACCCGAGCAGCAGCGCCGTGCCCAGCAGCACCGACGCGGTGACCACCCACCGCAGCTCCTCCGCGCCCAGGAAGTAGAGAGAGATCATCAGCATCGCGAGCACGCCAAGGGCATAGAGCCCTCCGAGGATCGTCCCCACGAGCACCCACGTGCTGCGGGACAGCGTGTTGCGCAGCACCCGCCACTTCAGTGAGGCGAGCCGACGGGCCTCCTCTAGCACCCCGAGGTGCCGCACGGTGGCAGCTGCCCCGCCACCCGCCGGGTGCACGGAGCGGGGCACCGCGGCGTCGGCTTCCGCAGGTACCCTCGTGGCGGCATCGCGCGCGTCCGTACCGTGCGCCGTCGGGCTCCCGGTGCCGTCCCACGGGGCAGCACCGGGTTCCGCGGACGACGTCGTGCCGTCCCGGGGCTGCGCACGCCCCGATGTGGTGCGCGAAGGGTCGAGAGGGTACTGGTCGGGGTTCACTCGGGACGAAGCCACTGCAGCTCCTCCCCTGCGTCTGTGCGACCGCCCACGAGGGACACGAAACGGTCCTCCAGCGAGAGACCGTCGCACACCTGCGCCGTGGTGCCCTGAGCGAGCACGCGCCCCTGGTCCATCACGGCCACGTGGTCGCACATGCGCTGAACGAGGTCCATGACGTGGCTCGAGACCACCACGGTCCCGCCCGCCTCCGTGTACTGGTGCAGCAGGGAGCGGATGTTGGCGGCGGAGACGGGGTCCACGGACTCGAACGGCTCATCGAGCACGAGCAGGCTGGGCGCGTGGATCATGGCGGCGGCGAGCGCGATCTTCTTCGTCATGCCCGCTGAGTAGTCCTGCACCTGGCGTCCGGCGGCGTCCTGAAGGTCCATGGCCTTCACCAGGTCCTCCGTGCGCTGCTTGACGACCTCCCTGTCCATCCCGCGCAGCAGGCCCGAGTAGGCCACGAGCTGGCGGCCGGTCAGCCGGTCGAAGAGGTGCGCGCCGTCCGGCAGCACGCCCATGCGCTGCTTGGCGCGCACGGAGTCCCCCCACACGTCCACGAGTTCGTCACGGCTGCCGCCGCCCACCAGCACGGTGCCGGAGGATGGACGCAGCAGTCCGGTGGCCATGGACAGGGTGGTTGTCTTGCCCGCGCCGTTGCGACCCACGAGGCCGTAGAAGGAGCCGCGCGGGACGGTGAGGTCCACGTGGTCCGCGGCGGGGCGCTCCGCGTGGCCGTAGACCTTGGTGAGCGCCCGCACCACGAGCGCAGCCGCACCGGGGCGCGCAGCGGGGTCATGGTCCTGCGGGCGGGGGACGTCCTGGTGGGTGCGCTCGGTCGTGGCGGCCCCTGGGCCGGGCTCGCGGCGCGGGGTCGTGGGTCCGTCTGTGGGGATGCTCATGCTCCCAGCCTAGGAACCGGCATCCCCGGTGTCACTGCTCCACACCGCGAACGGATCAGAACAGCGCGCGCATGAGCTGCGAACGGGCGGCGACCACCCGGGGGTCGTCTGCTCCCACAACGTCGAAGAGGTCCACCAGCCGCTGCCGGGCGGTGTCCTTCTCGTCGCCGGCCTTCGTGCGCACGAGGTTCAGCAGCCGCCGGAACGCGTCCTCCACGTGACCCCCGGAGAGGTCGAGGTCCGCGACGGCGAGCGCCGCCTGCAGGTCCTCCGGGTCGGACGCCGCGGCGTCGCGCACGGCCTTCGCGTTCATGGAGCTCACGCGCTGCAGCAGGTGGACCTGGGAGAGCGCGAGCTTGGCGTCGTGGTCCCCGGGGTTCTCGGCGAGTGCCCTGCGGTACGCGGCCTCGGCGCCGTCGAGGTCACCGGCTTCCAGCTTGTCCACCGCCTCCTGGTGCAGGGGCGGCAATGGTGCAGGCTCCCCGTTCCCAGCATCCGTGGGCTCCGCCGTGCCGGTGACACCGTTCTGCTCCGCGAGGCCCAGCAGCTCGCCGAGCAGCCCGCGCAGCTGCTCCTCGGGGACGGTCGAGGTCACGAGCGGCACCACGCGCCCGCCCAGCAGGGCGAGCACCGTGGGAACCGACTGGGCCTGGAATGCCTGCGCGATCTGCGGCTCGGCGGCCGTATCCACCGTGCCCAGCAGCAGCCTGCCGTCGAAACCGTCCACAACCTTCGCGACGAGGTCAACGAAGCTCTCCGACTCCGGGCTCTGCGCCGCGTGAAGCACCACGACCACCGGGTACTGCGTGGAAGCTTCCGCGTACTGCTGGAAGTTCCCGGTGTTCAGGGCCACCCGGTAGGAACCGCCCCTGGTGTTCGCAGCTGTCGACGCCGCCTGCGCCGCCTGGGGTGCCCCGCCGGCGGCCGCGCCGCCCGTAGCCGCGCCCAGGTCCACGGCACCGCGCACAGACGCGGGAACCTGCTGCTCTCCCTGCCCGGGCGCACCCTGCTGTCCACGGGCCGACGCACCGGCCTGACGTCCTGACGGTGAAGGGGGGAACTCGCTCATGGCTGACCTCCTCGGAAGCCGCGCCCTCGAGGAGCGCGGGTCGAAAATGTGCCCGCCGTGCCACACAGCACGCGGATGTCGTCATTTCCATTATGTGCACCGGGCGGCGGGGATGTCCCGACGGCGCCGCGATGTACGCTTCCGGCGTGAGCACAACCTCCGATCCACGACGCAGGCCGCCCGCGCGATTCCGGCCCTCCCGCCAGCGCTTCGAGGTGCCGCCGGAACCCGCCGGGGACCAGGATGGGCGCCGCGCCCCCTGGGATCGCCCGGGTGACGTGCGGGCGCACCCGGTCCAGACGGGCTTCATGCTCACGGTGGGCGTGGGCCTCGCGCTGCTCGTCTACTACGTGCTCACGAACGTGGGCGGGCTGGTCGGCTGGATCGTGACGGCCGCGTTCATCTGCCTGGGGCTCGACCCCCTGGTGCGGTGGCTCGAATCCAAAGGCCTTCCCCGCCCGCTCGCGGCGGGAATTGTGATCGTCGCCCTGGCGCTGCTGATCACCGGATTCATCCTGGGCGTAGTGCCCCGCATGGTCGAACAGGCGCAGCAGATTGCCGCGCGGGGCCCGGACTTTGTGAACGACTTCATGCAATCGGACCTCTTCCACACCCTGGACGCCCGCTTCGACATCGCCTCCTCCGTGCAGACCGCCGCGGACGGGCTGCAGAAGCGGATCACCACTGACGAGAACTTCCTGGGCGGCATCTTCGGCTCCGTGGTCAACGTGAGCGGGGTGGTGCTCAACGCGATCACCGGAACGCTGATCGTGATGGCCTTGAGCCTGTACTTCCTCTTCTCCCTGCCCACCATGAAAGCGTGGTGCTACCGGCTGGCCCCCGCGAGCCGCCGCGCCCGCGTGCAGCAGCTCGGCGAGCGGATGACCAACGGTGTGGGCAACTACGTCATGGGCCAGGCGTGCGTGGCGCTGATCAACGCAGCCGTGGCGTTCATCCTCATGAACGTGTGGGGAGTGCCCTACGCAACCCTTCTCGTGCTCTTCGTGGGACTGCTCGCGTTCATCCCGCTCGTGGGCGGCGTGCTCGCCGGCATTCTTGTCACGATCGCGGCCTCCCTCGGCGGGTGGGACACGGCCATCCCCTACGCCATCTGCTACTTCGCCTACCTCCAGCTCGAGGCCTACGTGGTCTCTCCGCGCATCATGGCCCGGGCTGTCGCGGTGCCGGGCGCGGTGGCCGTCATTGCCGTCGCCGCCGGGGGCGCGCTGTGGAGCGTGCTGGGTGCGCTCATCGCCATCCCCACCGCGGCCGCGGGGCTGCTGCTGGTCCGTGAGGTCTTCGTCCCGCGCCAGGACGCCCGGTGAGCGACGACGCCGCCGCAACCCACGCCTGCCGCTAGGCTGTCCTGGTGCGTTTAATGATTGCAGACTGCTCGGTGCGCTACGAGGGACGGTTGAACGCCTACCTTCCCCCGGCCCGCCGACTCATCATGCTCAAGGCCGACGGCTCGGTGCTCGTGCACTCCGACGGCGGCTCCTACAAGCCCCTGAACTGGATGAGCCCACCCGCGACGCTCCACGTCCGCGAACCCTCCGAGGAGCTTGCAGCGGAGGGAGTCACCGAGGTGTGGGAGGTCCGCGCGGGCAAGTCGGACGACCGCCTGCTCATCCACATCACCACCGTGCACAGCCAGCTCCACCACGAGCTCGGTGCGGACCCGGGGCTGGTCAAGGACGGAGTGGAGGCGGACCTGCAGAGGCTGCTCGCCGAGCAGATCACCCGCCTGGGTGAGGGCTTCTCCCTCGTGCGCCGGGAGTACCCCACCACCATCGGACCCGTGGACATCCTCGCGCGGGACGCCAACGGGGCCACCGTGGCGATCGAGCTGAAGCGCCGTGGCGACATCGACGGCGTGGAGCAGCTCACCCGCTACCTCGAGCTCCTCAACCGGGATCCCCTGCTGCGGCCCGTCCGCGGCGTCTACGCGGCCCAGCAGATCAAACCCCAGGCCCGCACCCTGGCCCGCGACCGCGGCATCGAGTGCCTCAGCCTGGACTACGACGAGATGCGCGGGGCCGTCGACACGCAGTCACGACTCTTCTGAGCCTCCCCGGCCGGCAGCACGCGCCGCTTCCCTCCTGGGCCGCAGTCGCTGCAACCGCTCCGGATGGCAGGTCGTGGTGTCCTGCGGAGCTCAGAGTGACCAGTGCGCTACCACTGAGATCTTGGCGACACATTCGCCGCGGCCACGCGGAACGATTGACCGTCCCGCAACAGTATGTGATGCTTGAGGTGTTCTCGCATCATGTTTGACATGCTCGCAGGAATGGTAGCGAGCGTGAAGTTCTGACTGGCGCTGTGGCACAACATATCGTGAGCCGCATCCACAGCCTTCTCGCGGTACCAGTTCAGGTGCACATCCATGTGCACGCACTATTACTCCAGAAGGAGATGCCCCATTATGGCTCAGGGCACCGTTAAGTGGTTCAACGCAGAAAAGGGCTTCGGCTTCATCACGCCGGACGACGCTGATGGCGACGTCTTCGTCCACTACAGCGAAATTCAGTCGGGCGGCTTCCGCACCCTCGAAGAGAACCAGCGCGTCGAGTTCGAGATCGGCCAGGGCCAGAAGGGCCCCCAGGCCACCGGTGTGACCCTCATCTGAGTCGCGTCCCCGGACGAAACCCCCGCCACCTCGAGAGGTGGCGGGGGTTTTCTCGTGCCCGGGGTGGGACGGGCACGGGATGCGGCGGCGGAACAGCCGACCGGGAACGGTCCCCCGCCGACAGCCCGGGCGCGGGTTCCGGAGGACCGGGACCCGCGCCCGGCTCAGCTCCAGCCGCGCGCGATCCGCCGCTGCACCCGGACACCCGCGTTGGCGAGGTGGTCCACGAAGTGCTCGTAGCCGCGGTCGATGTGCTCCACCCCGGAGACCTCCGTGACGCCCTGGGCGGCCATGCCCGCGATCACGAGGGCCGCGCCGGCGCGAATGTCCATGGCCTCCACGGGCGCGCCGGAGAGCTCGTGAGCCGGGACGCCGTCCACGCGGGCGTGGTGGCCGTCCAGCCGGACACGCGCCCCCAGCCGTTCGAGTTCGGCCGTGAAGCCCCAGCGAGCCTCGAACACGTTCTCCGTGATGATCCCGGAACCTTCCGCCACCGCGTTGAGGGCCACCACGAACGGCTGCAGGTCCGTGGGGAACCCGGGGTACGGAAGCGTGGAGACGTTGATGGCTCGTGGTCGTTCGGGGCCCTGCACCACGAACCGTCCCTCGCGCGTGTCGATCTCGCAGCCCGCGCATCGCAGCTTGTCGAGGACCACGGACAGGTGCTCGGGTTCCGCCCCCTGGATCTCCACTCTGCCACCCGTCACCGCAGCGGCGAAAGCCCAGGTGCCCGCGACGATGCGGTCCGCCACGGTGCGGTGCGTGACCGGAGACAGCCGGGGCACCCCGTGGATCGTCAATGTGGTGGTGCCGAGCCCCTCGATGCGGGCACCCATCTCCCGCAGCATCCGGCCGATGTCCACGATCTCCGGTTCACGCGCCACGTTCTCCAGCACGGTCACGCCCCGGGCCGTGGTCGCTGCCGTCATCAGGTTCTCCGTGGCACCCACGGACGGGTAGCCGAGACGGTACGTCGCTCCCCCGAGCCCGCCGTCCGCGCTGGCTCGCAGGAAGCCCCGCTCAATGCTCAGCTGGGCGCCCATGGCCTCCAGCCCGGCGCGGTGCATGTCGAGACCGCGCGTACCGATCGCATCTCCCCCGGGCAGGGCCACCTCCGCCCGGTGGCAGCGTGCCATCAGCGGCCCCAGCACGGAGATGGACGCGCGCATGGCCCGCACGAGGTCGTAGTCGGCCTGGTGCCCGAGCTCCTCGGGGACGTCGATGCTGACCTCGTGCTCAGCCGGCCGGTAGGACACGTCGCAGCCCAGGCGCCGCAGCAGCTCCGCCATGACGGTGACGTCGTGGATCTCGGGAACGTTGGTGATGGTGGAGCGTCCCACCGCCAGCAGCGTGGCCGCCATGAGCTTGAGCACGCTGTTCTTGGCGCCATACACCGGCAGTGCCCCGGCCACGGCAGACGGGCCCTGCACCTCGATCATTTCTTCCACGGTTCCTCCTGGTGGCCACGGCATTGTCTGGGGGAGTTGGGAACGGCGCCAGCCACGGTGACCGTGCGCGGCCGTGACGACACCGCGGAGACCTCACAACGTCGTCGACCCCCGCACCAGCAGGCACGAGGGTCGATGACGACGGGTCAGGCGATCCGGTCAGGCGGACCGGTTCTCCGACTCGAGGGAGACCTCGTCCGCGACGACCGTGACGCGGTTGTTGTCGACGGAGACGAAACCGGAGTCGATGGTGCCGCGCAGGCGGTCACCCTCCACGCGGTCTATCGCGAACTCCCCGGCGGTGAGCAGCCCAGCCATGGACTCGTGCCCGGGCATGATGCCGATGTCGCCCTCGGTGGTCCGCACCCGTACGAGTCGGGCGGTGCCGTTCCAGATCTTCCGATCCAGGGCGACGATTTCCACGATGAGTTCGGCCATCTCTACTTCTCGCCCGTCTCGGCCTTGATCTCGTCCCAGCGCCGCATGACGTCGTCCAGACCGCCCACGTTGTAGAAGGCCTGCTCCGGGACATTGTCCAGCTCCCCGTCACAGATCTTGCCAAAGGCCTCGATGGTCTCCTCGAGGGGAACCGTGGAGCCTTCCACACCGGTGAACTGCTTCGCCGTGTACGTGTTCTGGGAAAGGAACTGCTCGATGCGACGGGCGCGGGAGACCACGACCTTCTGCTCCTCGGAGAGCTCCTCGACGCCGAGGATCGCGATGATGTCCTGCAGTTCCTTGTTCTCCTGCAGGATCGACTTCACGCGGGTCGCCACGTCGTAGTGCTTCTGGCCCACGTACTGCGGGTCCAGGATACGGGAGGTGGAGGACAGCGGATCGATCGCGGGGTACAGACCGCGCGAGGCGATCTCACGCGAGAGCTCCGTGGTGGCGTCCAGGTGCGCGAACGTGGTGGCCGGAGCCGGGTCCGTGTAGTCGTCCGCCGGCACGTAGATGGCCTGCATCGACGTGATGGAGTGACCGCGCGTGGAGGTGATGCGCTCCTGCAGGACACCCATCTCGTCCGCCAGCGTGGGCTGGTAGCCCACGGCGGAGGGGATGCGGCCCAGCAGCGTTGAGACCTCGGAGCCCGCCTGCGTGAAGCGGAAGATGTTGTCGATGAACAGCAGCACGTCCTGGTTCATGACGTCGCGGAAGTATTCCGCCATCGTCAGACCGGTCAGTGCCACGCGCAGACGCGTTCCGGGCGGCTCGTCCATCTGGCCGAACACGAGGGCGGTGTCCTTGAGAACCCCGGCCTCCTCCATCTCGACCCACAGGTCGTTGCCCTCACGGGTGCGCTCGCCCACGCCGGCGAACACCGAGGTACCGCCGAAGTTGCGGGCCACACGGGTGATCATCTCCTGGATGAGCACCGTCTTGCCCACGCCGGCACCGCCGAACAGACCGATCTTGCCACCCTTGATGTAGGGGGTCAGGAGATCGATGGACTTGATGCCGGTCTCCATCATCTCGGTGCTGCCCTCAAGCTCCGCGAAGGACGGCGCCTTGCGGTGGATGGGCCAGCGCTCCTGGACGTCCAGCTCGGAGGTGGCCAAGTCCAGGGAGTCGCCGAGCACGTTGAAGATGTGGCCCTTGACCACCTCGCCCACGGGCACGGAGATCGGGGCGCCGGTGTCCTGCACGGGCGTGCCGCGCACCAGGCCGTCGGTCTGCTGCAGGGAGATCGCGCGCACCACGTTGGAGCCGAGGTGCTGGGCGGTCTCGAAGGTGATCCGTCGCGGCTTGCCGTTGAAGTCGTAGTCAGCGGTCAGCGCGTTGTAGAGGTCCGGAACCTGGTTCTCGGGGAACTCGACGTCGACCACGGGTCCGATCACGCGGGCGATGCGGCCGGTGCCGCCCCCCGCGACCGGCTGGGTCGCCTGGTCGTTGATAGTGGCAGTCATTTCTCTCACTTCGTTTCGGCTGGCAATGGGCAGCGCGGGCCTAGAGGGCCTCGGCGCCACTGACGATTTCGGTCAACTCGGTCGTGATCTCCGCCTGGCGGGCGTTGTTCATCAGGCGCGTGTACTTCTTGATGAGCTCGGTGGCGTTGTCCCCCGCGGCCTTCATGGCGCGCTGGCGGGACGCGAGCTCGCTCGACGCCGCGTGGCACAGTGCCGAGTAGATGCGGGCCTTCACATACCTGGGAAGGATCTGGTTGAACAGCTCCTCCGGGTTCGGCTCGAACTCGAAGTTGCTGTGCGTGTCCTCCAGCGCCTCGTAGCGCTGGGAGACCTCATCGCCCAGGTCGTTCGCATCCACGACCTCCAGGGGCAGCAGGCGCAGCACCCGCGGCTCCTGGTTCACCATGGAGTTGAACTGCGTGTAGACGAGGAGGACCTCGTCCACGCCTGCATCCTCGTAGGGGGCGTTGATGTCGCTCATCAGACGCTCGGTGAGCTCCTCGGCGCGCTCGGTGCTCGCGCTGTCCGTGTTGCCCGTCCAGAAGTCGTCGTAGTCGCGGTGCCGGAAGTCGAAGTACGCCTTGGCCTTGCGGCCCACGAGGTACACGCGGGTCTCCTTGCCCTGCAAACGCAACAGTTCCAGCAGCTCCTCCGTGCGCTTGAGCACGTTGGAGGAGTAGGAACCCGCCAGCCCACGGTCCGACGTGAAGACCACGACGGCCGCCCGCCGGACCTCGTCCGGAACGGTGGTCAGGGGATGGGTAATGTTGTGCTGCGTGGCGATCTGGGAAACCGCGCGGGTCAGCGCGTTGGCGTACGGGTACGCACCTTCGAGGCTCTGCCGGGACTTGTTGATGCGCGAGGTCGCAATCATCTCCATCGCCTTGAAGATCTTCTTCATCGACGACGTGGATGCGATCTTCTGTCGGTAGACCCGAATCTGCGCTCCCATGAAATTTCCTTTCAGCACCGCGGTGGTGCGCCAAAGACCGGCGCACCACCGGAAGCGGCTACTTCTTGACGATCGTTTCCTGGTTCACAGCGGTGGCGCCGAGGCTGTCGTGCTCCTCCACGCCCGGCTCGATGCCGTGCTTGGAACCGTGGAAGTCACGCTTGACCTCGGCCACCGCGGTCTTCAGGGCCTCGATCGCGTCGCCCTCGAGCTTGCCGGTGGAGTTGATCGAGTCCATGACGTTGGTCGTGCGGCGCACCTGGTCCAGGAGCGCGTGCTCGAACTCGGACACGTTGGCGACCTCGACGTCGTCGAGCTGGCCCGTGGTACCGGCCCAGATCGAGACGACCTGGTCCGCCACGGGGTAGGGCGTGTACTGGGGCTGCTTGAGCAGCTCCATGAGACGCTCACCGCGGGTCAGCTGCTGGCGGGAGGCGGCGTCCAGGTCCGAGGCAAACATGGCGAACGCTTGCATGGAGCGGTAGGACGCCAACTCGAGCTTCAGCGTGCCGGAGACCTTCTTCATGGCCTTGACCTGAGCGGCGCCGCCCACGCGCGACACCGAGATGCCCACGTCCACGGCGGGACGCTGGTTGGCGTTGAACAGGTCCGACTGGAGGAAGATCTGGCCATCGGTGATGGAGATGACGTTGGTGGGGATGAACGCCGAGACGTCGTTCGCCTTGGTCTCGATGATGGGCAAACCGGTCATCGAGCCCGCGCCCAGCTCGTCCGAGAGCTTGGCGCAGCGCTCGAGCAGGCGAGAGTGCAGGTAGAACACGTCGCCGGGGTACGCCTCGCGTCCCGGCGGACGGCGCAGCAGCAGAGACACCGCACGGTAGGCCTCGGCCTGCTTGGAGAGGTCGTCGAAGACGATCAGCACGTGCTTGCCGTTGTACATCCAGTGCTGGCCAATGGCCGAGCCGGCGTAGGGAGCCAGGTACTTCAGACCTGCGGACTCCGAGGCCGGGGCCGCCACGATGGTCGTGTAGTCCAGGGCACCGTTGTCCTCCAGCGTCTGGCGCACAGCGGCGATGGTGGAGGCCTTCTGGCCGACCGCCACGTAGATGCAGCGGACCTGCTTCTCGACGTCTCCGGACTCCCAGTTGGAGCGCTGGTTCAGGATGGCGTCCACCGCGATGGCGGTCTTTCCGGTCTGGCGGTCGCCGATGATCAGCTGACGCTGGCCGCGACCGATCGGGATCATGGCGTCGATGGCCTTGATGCCGGTCTGCAGCGGCTCGTGCACGGACTTGCGCATGGTCACGCCGGGGGCCTGCAGCTCAAGTTCGCGGCGGCCGTCCGTGGCGACCGGCCCGAGGTCGTCGAGGGGCTCGCCGAGCGGATCCACGACGCGGCCGAGGTAGCCCTCGCCCACGGGCACGGAGAGCACCTCGCCGGTGCGGTGGACCTCCTGGCCCTCCTCGATGCCCTGGAAGTCGCCGAGGACCACGACGCCGATGTCGCGGGTGTCGAGGTTCAGGGCCAGGCCCAGCACCCCGTTCTCGAACTTGAGCAACTCGTTGGCCATGACGGAGGGAAGGCCCTCCACATGGGCGATGCCGTCTGCCGCGGACGACACGCGTCCTACTTCTACTCGTTCCACGTTGCCGGGATCGTAGGACGCGGCGAAATCGTTCAGCGCGCTACGGATCTCGTCGGCATTGATGGTCACATCGGCCATCTGCTGTCCCTGCTCTCTACGTCGTGTGATCATCGCGTGAGCAATGACCAGGCTTGTTCTTGTCGCGATGCGTTGCCCCATCGCCGTGCAGCCGCGTGGGCCGCCCGTGGAGGCAACGCGACGAGATGCCGGCATCGACCGACTCCCCGCGATCCTCGCTCCACGAGAGGATCAGGCCGCGATCCGCTGCTGCAGCTGATCCAGCCGGTGGGTGACCGAGCCGTCGATGATCTCCTCGCCCACCTGCACGCGCAGACCCCCCACCAGCGACGGAGAGGTCTCCGTGGTCAGTTTGAGATCCCGTCCGTACAGGCGGTTCAGCGCGTCCCGCAGCTTCGCCAGCTGGTCCTCGCGCAGCGGCCGAGCCGTCTGCACGCGGGCGATCCAACGATGCTGCCGGTCCGCGACCCACTGGGCGAAGTGCTCGAGCAGCCGCCCGGGCAGCGAGCCGCGCGGTTCGCTGACCGCGCGTTCCACGAGCAGTGCGGCCTCCTCGGACCCCGGCGCCATAAGACGTCGGGCAAGGGTCACCTTGGCCTCGGCACTCGCACGCGCGTCCGAGAACGCGCGCTGCAGCTCGGCGGAGCGCTCCAGCATGGACTTGAACCCGATGAGTTCGTCCACGAGCGCCTCGAGAGCGTCGACACCGCCACGGTTCTCGGCGGCCGCGGCTGCGAGCTGCACGGCCGTCCGCTCGATCCCGTCCCCCAGCTGGCGCTCGGTGGCGCTTCGCTGGGAGGCGAGTTCCGCGACGATGTCCACGGCGACGTCGTTGGCCCGGCCGTCGAACAGCGTGTGCACGAGGCGGGCACGGTCCTCTGCGGAGCGCGAGGGGTCCGTGAGTGCCCGGCGCAGTGGGCCGTTGGCGTCCACGATGTGCAGGATCTCGAAGAGCTGCTTCGTGATCCCGGTGCTCGCGGCCCCGGCCCAGCGGTCCACGTCCACTGTGAGGGGTCGGTAGGGTTCGTTCGATGCTTCTGCCATTACCGTGCAGCTCCCGTACGGCCTTGCTCGGCGTCCAGGTCAGCCAGGAAGCGATCGACCACGCGGTTGGCGCGGTCGTCGTCGTTCAAGGACTCCCCGACGATCTTGGACGCGAGCTGCGTTGCCAGAGTGCCGACCTCGTCCCGCAGGGACACCACGGCCGCCGCACGCTCGGCCTCGATGGCCTTGTGGGCGTTCTCGGTGATCCGCGCGGATTCCAGGTTGGCGCGATCCTTGAAGTCCGCCAGGATCTTCTCGCCCTCTGAGCGAGCTTCCTCACGGATCTTCTGGGCCTCGAGCCGGGCACTTTCGAGCTGCTGGTTGTACTCGTCGCGTGCTGCCTTGGCCTCGGCCTGAGCGGCCTTCGCCTTGGCAAGTCCACCCTCGATGGCGTCCGCCCGGTCCTTATAGACCTTCTCGAACGCCGGGACGATGAACTTGAACGCGATGAAGAGCAGAATCACGAACCCGATGAAGGTGATCAGCATTTCCCAGCCGTCGGGGAAGAGAGGACTCTTCGCCTCCTCGGCTGCCAACACCAGTGCGTTCATGAGCGCGATTCCTGTTCTCTAGTTAGGGCGTGTTCTGAGGGGCGCCTCAGAGCAACGCCAGGACGAAGCCCAGAATGGCGAGGGCCTCGACCACGGCGAAGCCCATAAACAGCATCGGCTGGATCACGCGCTGGGACTCGGGCTGGCGAGCGACGGACTGCATGTAGGCAGCGAAGATGAGCCCCACACCGATACCACCGCCGATGGCAGCAAGACCGTAGCCAATGACGCTAAGCGAACCTTCCATTGTGGATGTTTCCTTTCTGGGTGCCCGCAGGAGCGAGCGGTGGAGCCGTTACGAGAACCGTGAACGGACGATGGTCAGATGAGCGGCCCGGAGGCGGCGCTCCTTCGTGGGGCTAGTGCCCCTCCTGCAGTGCGCCCTGTACGTACACGGCGAACAGCAGGGTGAAGATGTAGGCCTGCAGGATCTGGATCAGAACCTCCAGGAAGTAGATGAACAGTCCCAGCACGAGGCCGAAGGCCGAGCCGGCGATGCCGAGCACGCCGCCCACCTCGGTGGCGAGGTACGCCATGAACGCAGCTGCGACCATGATGGCCATGTGACCCGCGAACATCGTGGCGAACACACGCAGCGCGTGCGTCACCGGACGGATGATCATGTTCGAGAGGAACTCGAGCGGGATCAGGATCACGTAGAGGACTTTGGGCACGTCCGGCGGCATGGTCATCTTGACCATGAAGTGGCCGAGACCGTGACGTTTGATGCCGACACCGACCCACACGACGTAGGCAATGGCGGCCAGCACGTAGGCGGAACCCGGGTGCGACAGCGTGGGAAGCTGGAGCAGGGGGATCGACCCGAAGAGATTGTTGACCAGGATGAAGAAGAAGAAGCTGAACAGCAGCGGCACGTAGGGCCGGAAGTCCTTCTCCCCGATGATGTCCCGACCCAGGTGGTTGCGAACCAGGCCGTAGCCCATCTCGCCCACGTACTGGCCCTTGGAGGGCACCATGGCCCGGCGGCGGATCACAAACATGAAGAAGCCGGCGATCAGAACCACCGACAGAAGGATCAGCAGAGACTGCTTGCCGAAGGCGAGGGACCCGAGTTCGAAGAACGGGGGAAGATGGGCGTCTTCCGTGGAAGGGGCCACGAATTCGGCCGGAATCCTCAGGGCGGGGTTCAATACGGGTCCTTTCTGCGGTATCCAGACCGGTCATGCTCCGGGCCGGTGGCCCGGTTCAGATGACTTCCTTGTCTCCGACGTGGTCTTCTGCGGGGGTTGGCTGCGGTTCAAGGCGTCCCTCATGTGGAGGTAGCCGAGGTACACCCCGGCGGACGCGCCGAAGACGGCACCCGCGATCACAATCCACCGTGTTCCCAGCAGGTGATCCAAGAACCAGCCTACCAAACTCCATAACACCGCACCGACCACTATGTAGAGCAACACGGCGAGTCCTCCGCCGAGACCGCCCTCCTCGACCAGCTCCCCCGCAGTCTGCAGGGTCTCCCCACGCGCGGCGTCTCGGTAGCGGTGGGACGCCTTGCGGAGCCGGTCGGCAGCAGACCCGTCAGTGTCCGGGTCGGTGGGTCCCGGAGAGCCGGGCTGGTCCGGTGTCGCGGTCATGGCGTCTCGCTCTCGTGGTGGTGAGATCCGACGGTGGCGTCCCTGTTCCCTGGGAGGCCCCCCAGGGGCCGGTTCGCGCCGCCATCGGCGTCTGGCAGCGCGAGCTCGGAGCGGGGCGTCATGCCGGCGGTGACGCGCCGCACGAGCAGCGCGAAGACGGCAGTCGCGAGCACGAGGCAGGCCAGCACCGTCACGGCGAAGGCCCGCGAGGCCAACCATCCGGGGGCGCCCACCACGAGCAGCACCCATCCCAGGACAAGCACCTTGAGCAGGTAGAGGGCCGCGAGCGCAGGGGCCGTGGCTGCGGGGGCCACCCGGTACATCTGCGCCGCAACAAGCACCGTGGCACTCGAGCTGAGGGCCACCAGGCCCGCGCCGAGCACGACGGAGCGCAGCGTGTCGGAGGTTCCCAGGCCGGCCACCAGCACGAGGAGCGCCCCGAGGCCGAGGCAGGCCAAGGAGCTGCGGCGCACGCCCGGGCCGTAGGACTGCGGGATCGTTGACGCGGCTGGCGGGGCAACGGAGGATGCCGTGTCGGTGGCGGCACGAGGGATGTCCTCCCCGGCGCGCCCGGTCTCTGGGCGAGTCGTCACGATGCGGCCCCGCCCCTCACCCTTTGGAGCCGCGAGAACAACTGCGGGGAGCCGAGGTACACCACGATGACGAGCACCACGGCGAGGCCTGCGATCGCCGAGCCCGTGCCGTCCGCCCGCAGCCCGTACAACGAGATCAGACTGACTAGCACCGTGGCCGCCGTGACCACCAGCGAGGACTGGACGTGGGACAGTCCCACGTCCGTGAGGCGCTGGTAGACGTGCTGACGGTGCGGCTTGTACCAGACCTCGCCGCGACGAATGCGCAGCACCAGCGTCACGGCCGTGTCCGCGAGGTAGACGAGGAGCGGGGGCAGCAGGTATTCCACGTACACACCCGAGAGGAAGGCGGCGATCGCGATGGCCGCGATGGCGCCACCGAGGACGTAGGACCCGACGTCGCCCAGGAAGACCGTGCCGCGTCCCAGGTTCCAGGGCAGGAACCCGAGGAACGCTCCGGCCAGGGCAAGACCGGCGCAGACCATCCAGGGCATCCCGTTGGCCGCACCCGCCCACGCGTAGAGCAGCCCCACGGCCCCGCCGTGCAGACCTGAGATCCCGTTGATGCCGTCCATGAAGTTGGCGATGTTGATGTACGCGACGGTCGCGACGACGCCCACGGGCCACCACCACGCGGGCACGCCCAGGGTGACGATCAACGCCGCCGTGCCGACGGCGCCCACGAGAGCCTGTGCGCCGAGGCGCATGCCGATGGAGACGCCGTGGTAGTCCTCCGCCCAGCCCAGGGCCGCCGGGGCCAGGGTCATCGCGAGCACCACCACGGCCACCGAGCGGTCCACCGGAATCAGGCCGGTCAGCAGGCAGGTCCCGTAGGTGAGCACGAGCGAGACAGCCACAGCGAGCCCCATGCCGCGCAGCACGGGTTTCGAGTGTGAGGAGCGGTCCGAAGGGATGTCGACGACCCCCCAGCGGGTCAGCCACGGCTTCACCGTGAAGGGAAGCACCGCAGAGAGCACGAAGGCCAGGAGCAGCGTCCAGGGCGCCAGCCCCAGAAGCATCGACAACGCGTCCCCGCCCGTCACCGCGCCGGGCTCGGCCATGGCCGGCAGCTGCGCGGCACGCGGCACGGTGGCAGCGCCCGGCGACGACGCGGTCAACGCCAGCACTGCTGGCGCGGGGGCGAGGAGGCCCGTGAGCACGGCGCTCATGCCCGGTGCCCCTCGTTGTCTCGGACGCTCAACCCCGGGGTGTGCGGATCAGCGGGTGGCTGCGGGACCCGGCCCGCGCCGTCGCCGGCATGGCCGCCCTTGCCATCAGGGCTCGCCGAGGAAGCCCCGACGGCGCCGCCTGTTGCACCACGCGGCGTGTCCGCCGAGGAGTGCCCGCTCTCGCGCCCGTCCTCTTGGGAGGACACGCACCGCGCCGCGCGGGGCACCGAGAAGCTCGTGATCCTGGGCTGAGTGCTCACCACAACCTGGGGGATGGATCCCGTGAACACCATGCCGCCGCGGACCTTCCACACGTGCCGGTCCAGGTTCGCGGGGTCGAGACGTTCAGCCTTGGCATGGGAGATCTTGGGGTGGAAGGGACGCTCGTCCGTCTCCCCCGTGCCGATCAGGTCCTCATGCAGCTTCTCCCCGTGGCGCAGCCCGGTGATCTCGATGGCGATGTCCTCCCGCCCGGACATGGCCCGCAGCCGCTGGGCGATGTCCATGATCCGCACGGGCTCGCCCATGTCCAGGATCAGCACCTCTCCCCCGCGGGCGATCGCTCCGGCCTGGATCACGAGCTGGCAGGCCTCAGGAATGGTCATGAAGTAGCGCGTGGCGTCCGGGTGGGTGACGGTGATCGGCCCACCCTGCCGAATCTGCTCCGCGAACAGGGGAAGCATGGAGCCGCGGGAGCCGAAGACGTTGCCGAATCGCACGGACGCGTAGCGCCTGCCGGTCTGCTCTCCCATCCAGGCCGTGAGCTTCTCGGCGACCCGCTTGGAGTGGCCCAGCGCGGTGGTGGGGTTTGCTGCCTTGTCCGTGGAGACGTTCACGAAGACGTCCACGTCCACCGACGCCGCCGCCTCCAGCACGTTCAGGGAGCCCATCACGTTGGTCTTCCACGCCTCGTCCGGATACTGCTCCAGCAGGGAGACGTGCTTCAGCGCGGCCGCGTGGAACACCACCTGTGGCCTGCGCTCCTGGAACACCCGGGTCAGGGCGTCCCCGTCCCGGATGTCGCACAGCACGGTGTCCTTGCCGTCCAGAAGCCCGCGGCCGGTGATGGAGATCTGGGTGGCCTGCAATCCGGTCTCGTCCCGGTCCACCATGATCAGCTCAGCAGGCTCGAAGCCCACCAGCTGACGGCACAGCTCGGAGCCGATGGACCCGCCCGCGCCGGTGACAAGTACCCGCTTGCCGGTGATGTAGCCGGCGATGGCGTCCACATGGATGTCCACGGGCCGACGGCCGATCAGGTCCTCCATGGAGATGTCGCGCAGGTCCATGCCCTGGTTCCCACCGGCGAGCATCTCGCTCAGCGGGGGCACGGTCATCACGCGTGTGCCGGTGCCTTCCACGGCCTCCGACACGCGCTGCATCGTGCGGGGATCCGCGTCCGCCAGCGCAACGATCAGCACACCGGAGCGAGTGTGCTCCAGCACGGATGCGGCGTCGTGCAGCGTGCCCATGACGGGAACGGAGGAGATGCGCAGGTGCTTCTTGGCCGGGTCGTCGTCGAGCAGGGCCACCGGCAGGAAGCCCGATGCGGGGTCCTGCATCATGCGGTGCACCAGGAACGTGCCCAGGGCGCCTGCTCCGAAGATCACCACGTGCTGGGCCTCGTCCCCGGGTTTGGCGGTGGACTCCTGGTACATCCGCTTCAGGTAGCGCAACGCGGCCATCAGCAGGCACGCGAAGGGGAAGGCGATGAAACCGAGCGACCGCGGCACCCGCAGCGTGACGCCGAAGACGAGCAGCACACCCTCGAGCAGCGCCGTCACGATGACCGTGACGACCACGAGCAGCTTGGCCTCCTCGAAGCTGCCGAACGAGTACCGGCCCTTGTAGAGGGCGAATGAGAACCCCAAGAGCAGCTGCAGGGCCACCGCCACCACGCACGCGGTCACCACACCGCCCACGGAGACGAGCTCGACGTCGAGCTCGAAGCGCAGCAGGACGGCCACCCACAGCGCCACGATCCACGCGGCGGAATCCAGGATCATCTGGATCCACAGCCACGCGACGGGCTTCTCGCCTCGGGTGGTGGGTCTCGGGGGGTTGGGCATGGGGGCGTAGTCCTTTCGGGCGCGCGGATCAGCCGCTGCGGTGACCCACCATGAGCCGGTAGGCCGCTTCTCGCACTCGGACGGGCACGAACCGGTAGCCGCCGCGCACCGTGAGGTTCGTTGCCCATTGTAGGAACCCCACGTGGCCAAGCGCCCGCAACCGGGCCTGGAGCGCGAGTTCCGCCCTGAGCACGCTGTACCCGCCGCGGCGTTCGTAGGAGCCGGCGGAGACCCGGTACCCCACGAGCGGCTCGGCCACATTGCGCACGTCCGCGCCCGCGTGGAGCATGCGTGCCCACAGCCAGTAGTCCTCCGCCATCGGCGCGTCCTCGTAGCCGCCCACGCGCTCCACGCTACTGCGGCGCAGCACCACGGTGGGGTGCGAGATGGGGTTGCGGCGCCTGCTCACCGCCATGATGCGCCGCGCCCCCACGGGCGCCGCACGCAGGGCCAGGGGCGTGCCCTCGTCGTCGCCGATCTCGTGCATCGACGCCCCCACGAGGTCCGCGCCGGCCTCGATCAACGGAAGCTGCAGCTCGAAGCGGCGAGGGTAGGCGACGTCGTCCGCGTCCGCGCGCGCAACGACGTCGTACGAGCAGCTGGGCAGAGCCGTGCGCAGTGCGTGGGCGAGCCCGTGGTTCTCGGGGATGCGTACGAGGCGCACGGGAACCGGGCACCCGCGCTCGAGACGCTCGAGCTCGGCGTGGAGCTCAGGCGGCACAGGGCCGTCCTGGACGACCACGACTTCGGCGGGGGGCCGGGTCTGCTCCACCGTGTTTGACTCGACCGCCCGGCGCAGGCGCTCGGGTGTGTCCCCCGCGTACACGGGCAGCAGCAGGGAGAAGCGCGCGGGCAGCTCGGACGGGGTCAGCGGCTCAGCGAGGGCCACCGAAACCACGTCCGCGTATGCCGTTGCCGTAGAGCCGCACCCACGTGCGCAGGCCTTCGAGGTCCCGGTTCTTGAGATAGTGCGCCGGGTAGCCGATCACGTCCGCGCCCAGCTGCACGAACCGCTTGTAGCGCCACGAGACGTAGCCGCGGTTGCGGAAGAAGTGGCGCTGCTTGAACTCGCCCGGGGGGATCAGCACCTGGAGCCTTCCGGGGATCACCACGTGCTCCTCGTCCCAGCCCGGCGGGTGGGAGACGGCGGCGGTGGTCACGGTGCCGAACGGCAGCCCGCTCTTGCGCAGGCGCACCAGGAAGTCCACCTCGTCCCCGCGCAGGAACAGCTTCAGGTCCGGCAGGCCCACACGGAAGAAGACGGACTCATCCATGAGGGCCCCGTTGAAGAAGTTGGCGTACGAGTCGATGAAACCCAGCGGAACAAGGTCCTCGCGCCGGTGCGTGATCCCGCCGTCGAGGCGGAACGGGAAGGAGAGGAGTTCGTGGTTTTGCGGTGCCACGATCAGGGGCGAGACCACGGCGAGACCGCGCTCACGGGCGGCCGTGCGCAGCACGCGCAGGCAGTCGGGGTCCTCCGGGTGGGCATCGTCGTCCATGAGCCAGACCTGCTCCGCTCCGCTGGCCAGGGCCGTGAGGATGGCCAGGGAGAAGCCGCCGGCGCCCCCCAGGTTCGCCACGGAGCGGCGGTAGTGCAGCTCGAAAGCCCCCCCGATCTGCTCGCGCAGGGCGGCCTCGTCCAGTGCGGTGCGTCCAGCGTCCACGAGGCACAGGCTCGCCACGGGATCGGTCTGTGAGCGCAGCCCGTCGATCAGCACCGCCACATCCCGCGGCCTGTCCTGCGTGACGCAGGCAACACTCACGATGGGGTTCGTGGGGGCCACGGCCCTCGGGTAGGTTTCCGTCATGACGCCCCCGGCGATCTGGTCGTGTGGTAGTCCAAGCTGCTCCGTCGCGCTCCCCTCCACCGCGGGCGGACGCGCTGCGGGCCGGAGCCCGGCGAATTCCCGGAGTCTATCAACGCTCACCGTGGTGCCCGCTCAACGTCACCCGGACGCCCGCTGCAGGTGCGCGCCGGGCCCCGTCCTCTTCCGGCGCTACCGTACGATGGGAGGACCATCACGGGAGGAGATACACAGTGACGGCTCACAGCTGGCGCGTCCTCGGAGCAACGGGCTTCATCGGTTCCGCCATCACCACGGCCCTCCGGGCGCGTGACATCCCGGTCACCCCGGTGGCCACACCCCGCCTGGCCTCTCCGGCGACCACCGTCCACCACGTGATTGAGCACGCGCACCGGCTGGAGTCCGTGATCGACTACCTGGCCGAGTCCTTCGCGGGCGCCGACACCGTCGTCAATGCCGCGGGCCTCGCCGCACCGGACCAGACCCACCAGCAGTCGCTGACCGGCGCCAACGCCCTGCTCCCGGTGCTCGTGGCGCTCGCGGCGCACCGCACCGGTGTGCGCCGGGTGATCCACATGAGCTCCGCATCGGTGCAGGCGGACGCACCGGTGCTCGACGAGTCCATCCGCACGGCGCCGTTCTCCCCCTACTCGTTCTCGAAGGCCCTCGGCGAGTCCGCGCTGTACCGGCTGCACTCGCAGTGGAGCGAGGAGCCGAGCGCCCCGGAGCTCACCGTGATCCGGGCGACCTCCGTGATGGGCACGGCCCGTCGGACGACTCGCATGCTGGCCCGCTTCGCTTCCTCTCCGCTGAGCTCGGTGGCCGGCGACGGAACCGCACCCACGCCCGTGACCTCGGTGACGGCGCTCGCGCAGTTCACCGCGTCCGTGGGCGAGTTCCGGGGCGAGCTTCCGCCGGTGATCCTGCAGCCCTGGGAGGGCGCAACCACCGGTTCCGTGCTGCGCGACGCCGGCCGGCGCCACCCCCTGAACCTCCCGCCGCTGCTGTGCCGCGCAGTGATCGCGTGCGCACGCTTCGGCTCCGGCGCGGTGGGACACCGCTACGCGGGTCTCATCCGCCGCCTCGAGGTCACCTGGTTCGGCCAGCGGCAGGTCCCCGGGTGGGCCCACGAGCACGGCGTGATTCCGCAGCCCCACGTCCAGGAGATCCTGCGAGAAGCGCACCTCGCACTCGGACGCTGACCCCTTCCAACAACGAGCCCGCCCCCTCGCGGCGCAGCAGCACTGCACGGGGGCGGGTTCTTGTGTGAGGTCAGGGGATCACTCCCCCACGAGACGTTCGGCGTCCTCTATGCTCAGGGCGCTCGTGCCGTCCCACCGGGGTTCGTGACGCACACGGCGGTCCCTGCCCTGGTCGACGGCGCTCTCCGCTGTGGGCGCGCCGTCCTGCACCATGGCGTTGATGAGCTCCTCGTCCGAGACATCGGAGGCATCCCGGGTGGTGGGGGTCCGCGGCACTTCGTGCGCCGCGGAGGACTGCGCCGCGACGTCGCCGTCGTCCGCGGCGCCGGCAGAACCGGTCGTCCCGGCCGCGGACGTCACATCCGTCGTCTCTGCCGTGCCATGCGAGGCCGACGACGACGCCGCACCCGCGGCGGTCTGCGCCGACGCGCCGGTCTCCGTTGCCACTGCCGCTGTACCGTCCTCGGCGGGCGACGCGGCCAACGGGACCGTCGCGCCGACGGTTCCGGCAGCTGGTTCGGCCGACGTGGTGGCTGCAGCGGCGGCTACGCCCTCCGCGGGGGTGCCTGTCGCGGCGTCCTGGCCAGGCTCCTTGGCGCCGCCGTGGACCGCAGGAACGACCTCACGCAGCCGCTCGAGCGTAATAGCACCGTGGCGCAGCACCACGGGCGTCTCCCCCGTGCAGTCCACGATGGTCGAGGCCACGTCCCGTGCGCCCGCGGCGGTGGACACAACCGGGCGGGGGCCGTCGTCGAGGTAGAGCGGAACCCGGTCCTGAAGCATCGCCTGGGCGCTCTGCGCGGTCAGTGCGGCGGGCATGCCCGTGCGGTTCGCTGAGCTCACGGCCATGGGTCCCACCCGCTCGAGCACCGCTCGCGACACGCGGTCGTCCGGGACGCGCAGCGCCACCGTGCCGTGGGTCTCCCCCAGGTCCCAGCCGAGCGTGGGCTGCGCCCAGCACACGATGGTCAGCGCACCCGGCCAGAAGGCCTCCGCGAGCGCGCGGGCGTCCGCCGAGACCTGGTCCGCGAGGGCGTCCATGACCTCGGGCCGGGCGATGAGCACGGGCGGGGGCATCTCCCGCGTTCTGCCTTTGGCGCCCAGCAGGGCCTGCACCCCGGCGGCGGAGAAGGCGTCGCAGCCGATGCCGTAGACCGTGTCGGTGGGCAACACGATGCACTCGCCGCCGCCCACGACCTCCGCGGCAGCCGCCACGGCCTCGTCCAGCTGCTGCTGGTCCCCACAGGGCCTGATCTCACTCACGGGCTTCTCCTCCGCTCACGTACTTCGTCTGTTTCCCCGGAGCATGACGCCGTCGAGGCTTCTGTTGTCCGGGATTCGTCGTCACGGGTGCAGTGCTCCCACCCAGGGCGTAGGCCCGCCCTGCCTGCAACCGTCGGTCGTGGCTCAGGAGCGTTCTCCCGGCAGGACAGCGGTGGTCGCGCGGGGCCGGCCCACGAGATCGTGGTGCAGCCTTACATCCGTGAAACCCCGCCCAACCAGTGCCTCGGCCACGGCAGCCACCTGCGACTCCGCATGCTCCACGATGAAGCTTCCACCGGGGCGAAGCAGGCGCAAAGCCGTGTCCATCGCCGCGCACGGCAGACGCATCCCGGTCTCGTCGCCGCCGTAGAGCGCGGTGGGCGGGTCGTAATCCCGCACCTCCGGGTCCTCTGGAATCTCCCCGTCGGGCACGTACGGCGGGTTGGTCACGACCACGCAGAAGCTGCCCGCCGTTACGAGCGTGAGATCCCGGTAGTCGCACTCGAGCAGACGGACCGGGGAGCCCGCGAGGTTCTGGCGCGTCCACCGCAGGGCCTCTGGCTCCCGTTCGACCGCGCTCACACGGCACGCCGGATCCTCGGTGGCCACAGCCAGGGCGATCGCCCCGCTGCCCGTCCCGAGATCGACGACGGCGGGGTGCAGCTCCCCGTGCTCGCGCCACAGCCGTGCCTCGTCCAGGCTCAGCTGCACGAGCAGCTCGGTCTCCGGCCGTGGCACGAAGACCCCCGGCCCCACGGCGAGCTCGAGCTGTCGGAAGGGCGCTCGGCCGGTGATGTGCTGGAGGGGTTCCCGCCGGGCGCGGCGCGCCACGAGGCCCCGGTAGCCAGGAGGCTCGGGCGCGCCCAGGATGGCCTTCGCCTCGGTCTCCCCGCGGCCCAGGCCCAGGACGTGGGAGGCGAGCAGGACGGCATCGGCGTCCGGGGAGGGGACGCCCGCGGCCGCGAGCTCGCGCCGGCCCCACCCGATCGCCTGGGCGAGAGTCGTGGTCACGGCTCAGCTCTTCCGGCCCGAGGGCCCCTGCCCAGCGGAGTCCTGGCTCAGCTGCTCCAGCCGGTGGCGTTCGTCGAGCTCGACCGCGGACGTGATGACGGGCTCCAGGGCACCGTCCAGCACGTGGTCCAGGTTGTAGGCCTTGTAGCCCGTGCGGTGATCCGCGATGCGGTTCTCGGGGAAGTTGTAGGTGCGGATGCGCTCGGAGCGGTCCACCGTGCGCACCTGCGACTTGCGGGCCGCCGCGTTCTCCGCGTCGATCTGCTCCTGCTGGTGCGCGAGCAGACGCGCCCGCAGCACGCGCATTGCCGCCTCACGGTTCTGCAGCTGGGACTTCTCGTTCTGCATGGAGACCACGATGCCCGTGGGGACGTGCGTGATCCGCACGGCCGAGTCCGTGGTGTTCACGGACTGCCCGCCGGGACCCGAGGAGCGGTAGACGTCGATCTTGAGGTCGTTCTGGCTGATGTCGATCTCGTCCGGCTCGTCCACCTCCGGGAACACGAGCACCCCGGCGGCCGAGGTGTGCACGCGCCCCTGGGACTCCGTCACGGGAACCCGCTGCACGCGGTGCACCCCTCCCTCGTACTTGAACCGTGCCCAGGCGCCCTCGGACGGGTCCGGGGAGTTTCCCTTCACCGCCAGCTGGACGTCCTTGTAGCCGCCCAGTTCCGTGGGGGTCGAGGAGAGGATCTCCGTCTTCAGCCCCGACTGCTCCGCGAAGCGCATGTACATGCGCAGCAGGTCCCCGGCGAAGAGCGCGGACTCGTCCCCCCCCTCCCCCGCCTTCACCTCGAGGATCACGTTGCGGCCGTCGTCCGGGTCCCTGGGCACCAGCTTGCGGCGCAGCACTTCACGGGCCTCGCCGAGCTGCTCCTCGAGGGGCTTGACCTCCGCGGCGAACTCGGGATCCATGCTCCCGAGTTCGCGCGCGGCCTCCAAGTCCTCGGACAGCCGCTCGACCCTGCGGTGCGCCTCCACGATCGCGTTGAGCTCGGAGTACCGCCGACCCAGTTTCCTGGCCCTGCCCGCATCCGCGTGGACGGCGGGGTCCGCCAGTTCGTGCTGCAGCTGGGCGTGCTCATCCAGCAGCGGCTGCACGGGATCGGACATGGGGTGTTCTCCTTCTCGACGGGCGGGACGTGACGCGGGGTTGGCGTCCTAGTGGCCCGCGAGCGTGGTCTTCTGGACCTGCAGCAGGAACTCGGCGTTGGACTGGGTGTCCCGCAGCTTGCTCGTGAGCAGCTCCAGGGCCTGCTGCTGCTCGAGACCGGAGAGCACACGGCGCAGGCGCCACATGATTTTGATCTCTTCGGACGAGAGCAGGTTCTCCTCGCGGCGCGTGCCGGAGGAGTTGACGTCCACGGCCGGGAAGATGCGCCGGTCCGCGAGCTGGCGGGAGAGCCGCAGCTCCATGTTGCCCGTGCCCTTGAACTCTTCGAAGATGACCTCGTCCATCTTGGAACCCGTCTCCACGAGCGCGGTGGCCAGGATGGTGAGCGAGCCGCCGTTCTCGATGTTGCGCGCCGCGCCGAAGAACTTCTTGGGCGGATACAGCGCCGCGGAGTCCACGCCGCCGGACAGGATGCGTCCGGAGGCCGGGGCGGAGAGGTTGTACGCACGGCCGAGGCGGGTCATGGAGTCCAGCAGGACCACCACGTCCATTCCCATCTCCACGAGACGCTTGGCGCGCTCGATCGCGAGCTCCGCCACCGTGGTGTGGTCGTCCGCGGGACGGTCGAAGGTGGAGGCGATGACCTCGCCCTTCACCGTGCGCTGCATGTCAGTGACCTCTTCGGGCCGTTCGTCCACGAGCACCATCATGAGGTGGACCTCGGGGTTGTTCGTGGTGATCGCGTTGGCGATCGACTGCAGCATCAGGGTCTTGCCCGCCTTGGGCGGGGAGACGATCAGACCGCGCTGGCCCTTTCCGATCGGGGCCACAAGGTCCACCACGCGGGGGCCGATCTTCTTCGGGTCGGTCTCCAGTCGCAGGCGCTCCTGCGGGTACAGCGGCACGAGCTTGTTGAACTCGACGCGTTCGCTGTTCTCCTCCGGCTTGCGGCCGTTGACCGTGGTCAGCTGCACGAGGGCGGAGAACTTCTGGCGGGAGTTGTTGTGCTGCTCCCCCTCGCGCGGCGCCCGGATGGCGCCCACGATGGCGTCGCCCTTGCGCAGGTTGTTCTTCTTGACCTGGGACAGGCTCACATAGACGTCCGAGGGCCCGGGCAGGTAGCCCGAGGTACGCACGAACGCGTAGTTGTCGAGCACGTCCAGGATGCCGGCCACGGGCAGCAGGACGTCGTCCTCCGTGATCTCAACGTCGTCCACGTCGGGACCGTTGTTGCGGTTGCGGCGGTTGCGGCGCTCGTTGCGGTCGTTGCGATCGCCGCGGTTGTCCCGGTCGTTCCGGTTGCGGTTGCGGCGGTTGCGGCGCGAACCGTTCTCGCCGTCGTTGCCGCCGTTGTTGTTGCGGTTGCGGCGCTCGTTGCGGTTCGAGCCTTCCTGGCCACCGTCCCCGGAGTCCTTGGAGTCGCGGGAGTCCTTGGAGTCGCGCTGGTTGCCGCGGTCGTTGCGGTCCTGGCCGCCGTCCTTGGAGTCCTTCTGGTTGCCGCGGCCACGGCCGCCATCGGACTTCTCGTCCCGCTTGGCATCCTGGGACTTCTCGTCCTTGGCGCCGGAATTCTCCTGCGGTGAGGACTTCTCCCCGCGGTTGCCGCGCGAACGCTGGTTGCGTCCGCCGCGGCCGGAACCGTCCTTGATCTCCTCGCCGGAGTCCGATGACCCGTTCTTCTGGTTCTCGGACTTCTCCTCCTGGGAGGACTGCTCGTTCTGCCGCTCGGCGGAGCCGGCCTCACGGCGGGAGCGGCGCGAGCCGTTCTGGCGCTTGCCGTTCGACTCACCGTCCTCCCCCTCTGCGGGGGACGCGTCCGAGGACCTGGTGTCCTCGGTGCCGCCCGAGCCGCTCTGGGAGGTGCCCTCCGCGGTGCCGGCCTTGGCGGCGTCGTCGCCGTCCGTGTCCTTGTGGCGGCGGGAGGCCTGGCGAGCGGTCTGCTCAATCTTCTCCTCGACGGCCTTGTCGCGGGCGGCGACGGCGCCCCCGCGCTGGTGCGCCTCGATCGCCTCGACCAGGAGGGACTTGCGCATCCGGCGGGCACCGGTGATGCCGAGCTGAGCGGCCAGGGCCTGCAGCTGCGCAAGCTTGAGTCCGGAGAGTCCGGTGCTCTGGGCCTGCGAGGTTTCCGTTCCCTGTTCGGGGGCGGTGGATTCTGTCACGAAGGTTCCTTCTGACTCGGTGGGGGCTGCGGCATCCAGATCGCCAGCAGCCCGGCGGTGATGGTGTGGGCCGCCCGTTGCGGGCCACGGGGTGCGTGCCGTGAGCACGCGACATCAGCAATGGAGACCCCCGAATCCCTCGTGGGACCGAATTGCCACATCACAGAGGTGGCGGGTCTGCACGAGAGAGGATCGCAGAGAGGCGATGCTGTTCGAGTACCTGCGGTGGAAAACCGCGCATGACGCTCGACTACGGGGCTGGCCCGTCCTGGACGGACAGGAGCCCGGGGCCTATTGCGTGGATACACTCACCTTAGCACCCTCGCGCGGTACGTGCAGAGTGAGGACACGCCACGAGACCCGCCCGCCGTGGTGGGAGTGTGCCGGCGACGCCGCGTCGGCGGCGATCGCACGCACCGCCTCGGCCGCGCGCTCGGCGCCCTGCGGCCCGTTGGCGAGCACCAGCACCGTGGGTCCCGCGCCGGAGATCAGCGCGGCGTGGCCGCGCTCGCGCAGCCCCTCCACGAGAGCGGCACTCGGGGCCATCGCCTGCGCCCTGTACCGCTGGTGGAGCAGGTCGAACGTGGCCGGCAGCAGCAGCTCGGGGCGCCCGCCCAGGGCTACCACGAGCAGGGCCGCGCGGCCCGCATTGACCGCCGCGGCGCGATGGGCCACGGTGTCCGGGAGCAGTCCACGGGCCACCGCGGTGGCCACTTCGAAGTCCGGGATCGCCACCACGGGGACGACGTCCGGGTGCACGTCCACGGGGGCGCTGTGGAAGCGGCTCGTCTCCTCCCACGACACCGTGAGACCGCCCAGCAGCGTGGGCGCCACGTTGTCTGGGTGGCCCTCCAGCCTGGAACACACCTGCAGCACCTCGTCCGGGTTCAGCCGGGAGCGGATGGGGAGCAGAGCGTTCGCCGCGAGCACCCCGGCCACCACCGCCGAGGCCGAGGAGCCCATGCCTCGGCCGTGCGGGATGACGTTGTGCGCCTCGAGCCGCAACGGGGGCAGCGCTCCCGCACCCGCGGCGTCGAAGGCGGCCTGCATTGCCCGCAGCACCAGGTGCTCAGAGGTGCGCGGAATGCCGTCTGTGCCCTCCCCCGTGAGGTCGAACTCCAGGCCGCTCGCGATCCGGGTGACCCGCACGGTGTCGTAGTGGCCCAGGGCCAGCCCGAGCGAGTCGAAACCGGGCCCCACGTTTCCCGTGGAGGCAGGGACCTCGACCGTGACGGTCGCACCGAGCGGGGCGCCGCCCTCAGAGGAGGCGGCACCGTGGCCGGGCGCGCCGTCCTGGCCGGGGCCGGCTGCGTGTGTCTCGCTCACCACGGACCCGCTCACTCGAGACCGAGGGCCGCGGCCACCGAGACCACGTCGAAAGCCACCCGCTTGGGCGTGGCCGCCTGCGCGTCCTCCGCCTCGGCGCCCTTGACCGCCCACTGGGGGTCCTTGAGGCCGTGGCCCGTCACCGTGGCCACGATGGTCTTCCCGGAGGGGACCAGACCGGCGCGCGCCTGCTTGAGCAGACCCGCGACGCTCGCCGCGGAGCCCGGCTCCACGAACACGCCCTCGCGCGAGGAGAGCCAGCGGTGCGCCTCCAGGATCTCGTCATCCGTGACGGAGTCGATGAGCCCGCCCGACTCATCCCGGGCGGCCACGGCGGTGTGCCACGAGGCGGGGTTGCCGATCCGGATGGCCGTGGCGATCGTCTCCGGCTCGGTCACTGGGTGGCCCAGCACGAGCGGAGCGGCACCCTCCGCCTGGAAGCCCCACATCACGGGGGTGTGCGTTGCCACGGCGGGAAGCGCGGTGCCGTCCGTGGCCGTGGCGTCCTGCGCGTACTCGCGGTAGCCCTTCCAGTACGCGGTGATGTTCCCCGCATTGCCCACCGGCAGCGCGTGGATGTCCGGTGCGTCACCGAGGGTGTCCACCACCTCGAACGCGGCGGTCTTCTGCCCCTCGATGCGGTACGGGTTCACCGAGTTCACCAGGAACACGGGGTAGGACTCGGAGAGCTTGCGCGCCACCTCGAGGCAGTTGTCGAAGTTGCCGTCGATCTGGATGATGTCCGCGCCGTGCGCCACGGCCTGGGACATCTTGCCCATGGAGATCTTGCCCTCGGGCACCAGCACGGCGCAGCGCATTCCGGCCTGCTTCGCGTACGCGGCGGCGGAGGCGGACGTGTTGCCGGTGGACGCGCAGACCACCGCCTTGGCGCCCTCCTCCTTGGCCTTGGTGATTGCCATGGTCATCCCGCGGTCCTTGAAGGAGCCGGTGGGGTTCATGCCCTCGAACTTCAGCCACACGGCGGAGCCGGTCAGCTCGGAGAGCGCACGCGCACGGATCAGCGGCGTGCCGCCCTCCCCCATGGTCACGACCTCTGTCTGCTCGGTGACCGGCAGCCGGTCCCTGTACTCGTTGATGACGCCCTTCCAGACGTGTGCCATGCGGCGCTCTCCTCGGTTCGACTCGTTGCTTCCACGCGGTGCTCCGCCCCTCGGTGGGCGGGCACCGGAACTCATTCTCCGGCTTCCACCGGAGTGACGGACACGACGTCCCGCACCACCGGCAGCTCGCGCAGCGCCTCCACCGTGGCCATCAGGGACTCGTGGCGGCCGCTGTGGGTCACCAGTCGCAGCAGGGACGTGTCGCTCTCGCGGGGGTCCTCGCTCTGCTGCATGGTGGAGATCGACACGCCGTGGTCCGCGAATACCTTCGCCAGCCGTGCCAGCACGCCCAGCCGGTCGTTGGCGGCCAGAGTAACGGCCAGCCGTGTGGTGACGTCGTCCATGCTCACGGCAGGAAGGGCCGCGTAGGGCTCCAGCGGGATCCCCGTGGCCCCCAGCGCGATGGCCCGTGCCGCGGAGACGAGGTCCCCGAGCACGGCCGACGCCGTGGGGTCACCGCCTGCGCCCTGCCCGTAGAACATCAGCGACCCGGCGTTCTCCGCCTCCACGAACACCGCGTTGTACGCCCCGCGCACCCCGCCGAGCACGTGATCGCGCGGGATCATGACCGGGTTCACCCGCAGGTTCACGCCGTCCCCGCAGCGCTCTCCCACGGAGAGCAGCTTGATGACGTAGCCCGCCTCCCGTGCCGCCGCGACGTCGTCCGCGGTGACCCCGGTGATGCCCTCGCAGTGAACGTCCGCGATCGTGTAGCTGGAGTGGAACGCCAGGGACGCCAGCACGGCGGTCTTGGCCGCGGCGTCGTGGCCCTCGACATCGGCCGTCGGGTCCGCCTCCGCATAGCCGAGTTCCTGAGCCTCGGCCAGGGCGTCGTCGAACGCGGCACCGGTGCTGTCCATCTGGTCCAGGATGAAGTTCGTGGTCCCGTTCATGATCCCCAGGAAGCGGTTGACGCTGTCCCCGGCGAGCGAGTCCCGCATGGGACGCACGATCGGGATGGCGCCGGCCACGGCCGCCTCGTAGGACAGCTGCGCGCCCGACCCCGCGGCGGCGTCCTGCAGCTCGCGCCCGGACTCCGCGAGCAATGCCTTGTTGCCCGTGATCACTGACTTCCCGGCCTTGAGGGCACGTAGCACGCGGGTGCGCGTGGGTTCGATGCCGCCCGTCAGCTCCACGACCACGTCCGCCCGGTCGATCACGGCGTCCGCGTCCGTGGTCAGCAGCTCCGGTGGCAGCTCCACGTCCCGGCGAGCGGTGACGTCCCGCACCGCGATACCCGTCAGCGCCAGCCGCACACCGGTGCGCTGCGCCAGCTCGTCCGACTGGGTGAGCAGCACGCGGGCCACCTGGGAACCCACGGTGCCGGCACCCAGCAGGCCGACCTTCAGGACGGGGGTCTCGCGTGCGGGGGCTGATGTGTTCATGGTCCTCGGGTTCCTTGGGAAGGGGGCTTCGGGAAGGGGGGGGTCAGGATGCGGGGCGCGCGTGCGCGGTGATGGCGCCCGCGGGATCGACGGCACCGGTGTCCCTGCCGAGCAGGTCCGTCACCGTCTCACGGCGCACGATCTCGCGCGTGGCACCGTCCGGTGCCACAGACACGATTCCAGGGCGCGGCAGCCAGTTGTAGTTGCTCGACAGCGCCCAGCAGTAGGCGCCAGTCACGGGGACGACGAGCAGGTCCCCCGCCGCGACGTCGCCCGGGAGGTAGACGTCCTTGACGACGACGTCCCCCGACTCGCAGTGCTTGCCCACCACGCGGCTGAGCACTGGGGCCTCGTGGGAGACCCTGTTGCCGAGCACCGCGGTGTAGTCCGCGTCGTAGAGCACGGGACGGGCGTTGTCGCTCATGCCGCCGTCCACGGAGATGTAGCGCCGCTGCACGCCCGGGGCCACGGTCACGGTCTTGACCGTGCCCACCGTGTACACGGTGCAGCCGGACGGACCGGCGATGTAGCGCCCCGGCTCGAAGGAAAGGTGTGGTGCGGGCAGCTCGGAGGCTTCCAGCGACTCGGCCAGCAGGGGGGCGAGGTCACCCGCGATGGCCGCCACCTCGCGCGGTGCGTCCTCGGCGGTGTAGGCCACTCCGTGGCCACCGCCCAGGTCCACCTCGGGCAGGACGACGTCCCAGCGGGCCGCCACTGCCTCTCGCAGCGCGAGCACGCGCTCGGCCGCCTGACCGAAACCCTCGGCGGCGAAGATCTGGGAGCCGATGTGGCAGTGCAGCCCACGCAGGTCGAGGGCGTCGGAGGCCTCCAGGCACGCCGCCACGGCCGTCAGCGCTGGAGAGTCCTCTCCGTCCCGCGCTGGGTTCAGGGAGAGGCCGAACTTCTGGTCCTCGTGGGCCGTGGCAATGAACTCGTGCGTGGAGGCGTGCACGCCCGGGGTCACACGGATCATCACCGGCGCGCGGGTGCCCCGGTCACGGGCGAGTCCTGAGAGCAGCTCGATCTCCGCGAGGGAGTCGACGACGATGCGCCCCACGCCCACGCGCAGGGCCAGCTCCAACTCTGCGGCCGACTTGTTGTTGCCGTGCAGCGCGATGCGTGCGGGATCGACCCCCGCGGCGAGCGCGACGGCCAGCTCACCCCCGGAGGCGGTGTCCACATTGAGCCCCTCCTCGGTGGCCCAGCCGACCACGGCGGTGGTGAGCAGTGCCTTGGAGGCGTAGAAGACGGCCACCTCGATGCCGAGGGGGCGCAGCGCATCCTCGAACGCCTCGCGGAACGCTCGGGCGCGCTCACGGAAGGTGCGCTCGTCGAGCACGTAGCTGGGCGTCCCGTACTGCCGCGCGAGCTCCGTGACGGGCACACCGGAGACGCACACGCACCCGTCCGCGTCACGGGTGTACTGGCGCGTGAAGACCAGTGGGTCTAGCTCCGCCGGGTCAGCGGGGACTGCCAGCCAGGCCGGTGCGAGGGGGTGGGTTTCAAAGGTTTCGGACACGGGTCACATCCTCTCGGGGGCGCTCACGCCGAGCAGGTCCAGGCCGTTGGCGAGGACCTGGCGCACGGCGTCGTTGAGCCACAGTCGACTGTGGTGGATCGGGGCCACGGGGTCCTCGCTCTGCGGCGTGACCCGGCACGCGTCGTACCAGCGGTGGTAGGCACCGGCCAGCGCCTCGAGGTGGCGGGCCACGCGGTGCGGCTCGCGGAACTGCGCGGCCTGCGCGACGACGGACGGGTACTGTCCCAGCGCCGCGAGCAGGTCCGCCTCGCGCGGGTGCTCCAGCAGCGCGGCGTCGAACAGGGACTGCCCCTGCTCGTCCGTGCGCGAGACACCGGCGGCCTCGGCGTTGCGGCTCACCGCGCACGTGCGGGCGTGGGCGTACTGCACGTAGAAGACGGGGTTCTCGTTCGAGCGCTTCGTGAGAACGTCGAGGTCGATGTCGATGTTGGAGTCCACGGAGAAGCGGGTCAGCGAGTAGCGCGCGGCGTCCACGCCCACGACCTCCACGAGGTCCTCCATGGTCACCACGGTGCCCGCGCGCTTGGACATCCGCACGGCTTGGCCGTCGCGCACCAGGTTGACCATCTGCCCGATCAGCACCTCGACGGCGTCCGGGGAGTCCCCGAGGGCCGCCGCCGCGGCCTTGAGCCGGGCCACGTAGCCGTGGTGGTCCGCACCCAGCATGTAGATGCACAGGTCCGCACCACGATCCCGCTTGTTCTTGAAGTATGCGATGTCCCCGGCGATGTACGCGGCGTTGCCGTCCGACTTGATGACCACGCGATCCTTGTCGTCCCCGTGGTCCGTGGAGCGCAGCCACCATGCGCCGTCCTTGAAGTAGAGGGAGCCGGAGGTCCGCAGCTGCTCCAGCAGGGTCTCCACCTGCCCGCCCTCGAAGAGCGAGTTCTCGTGGAAGAAGACGTCGAAGTCCACCCCGAACTCGTGCAGCGAGGACTTGATTTGCTCGAACATCAGCTCCACACCGGCCGCCCGGAA
This sequence comes from Kocuria salsicia, assembly GCF_039532055.1. NCBI lineage: Bacteria > Bacillati > Actinomycetota > Actinomycetes > Micrococcales > Micrococcaceae > Kocuria > Kocuria salsicia. Next base: position 719,756 of record NZ_BAAARF010000003.1, read on the forward strand.
GACCTCCTGGGGGTCCTCCGCCTCCAGGGCGTCCGGGTGCAGCGCGAGCACTTGGTCCGCGATCTCCGAGATGTACTGGCCGCCGTATCCGTCCTCCGGCGCGGCCTCGCCGCGGGCGCGGGCCAGCAGGGAGCGGGCGAAGCGATCGATCTGATTGCCGTGGTCATTGAAGTAGTACTCGCGCACCACGTCCGCGCCCTGCGCGCCCAGGATCCGGGCGAGGGAGTCCCCCACCGCGGCCCAGCGGGTGCCGCCCAGGTGGATGGGGCCGGTGGGGTTGGCGGAGACGAACTCCAGGTTGATGGTGGTGCCCTTCAGTGTCTCCCCCGTGCCGAAGGCCGCGCCCTGCTCCACGATCGACTGGGCGAGCTCACCGGCCGCCGCGGCGTCGAGCGTGATGTTGAGGAACCCCGGGCCCGCGATGTCCACGGTCTTCACACCGGGCACCTGCGCGAGGCGCTCGGAGAGGATCTGTGCGACGTCCCGAGGGCTGCGCCCCACCTTCTTTGCCACCTGCATGGCCACCGTGGTGGCCCAGTCGCCGTGGTCACGGTTCTTCGGGCGCTCCACCTTCGCCTCGGGCAGGTCGACGCCGTCCACGACGGTGAGTTCACCGGCGGCCACGGCGTCCTGCAGGCATGCGGAGACGGCGGAGGAAAGTTCTTCAGGAGTCACTGTGACAGTGTAGCGGGGCAGGTGCATGCGGACCGATTCGCCGACCGTCACGCGCAGCGGTTCCCGCGGCCACGGACCGGTACGGTTCACACGCTCGCGGGCCCGTGCGGGCCCGGTTTGGTGCGGATTCGTGCACCGAGTGCACCTGGTAGTATCGTCGAGTCGTCGTTGCAGCCCGGATGAAACGGGTGGCGCACCTGACACGCCCGCGTAGCTCAGTGGATAGAGCGTCTGCCTCCGGAGCAGAAGGTCGTAGGTTCGAATCCTGTCGCGGGCACAAGGTAGGGCCCCTGATCATGAGAAACGCCGATCAGGGGCCCTTTTGGTGCCCGGAGTGAGTAGTGGCCAAGTACGCGTTGAGGTACGCAGTATGCAACGCGTCGCCGCCTGGATGCGGGTTGCCCAAGGGACGATGTACTTCAGGCGTAGAGTGAACTTGAAGATAGTCACATCGTTAAATGATTGCGACTGTTCCTCGGGGCGGCCATCGCTTCAAATACAGGCCTTTTCTCGGAGGTTTGTTCGTCAGAGAGCCGCGGAGGAAGGACAGTCCGTGGCGATGCGGATGCCATGGAACGTTATCGTCCGTACCCACTTGCTCTTGCGCACCTCACATGGCGACCAACGTCCTGCCCGGCACGAGACGCTCCAGGAGCGTGTTGAGTTGGGGTGTTCCGTCGAGGCTGCTCCCCACCCTGTGCTTGAACCGTCACGGGTATCCCCGCGTCGGCGAGCTCGGCAACGAGCGGGTATGTCATTGTGGGCAGCTGCCGAGGCGCAGATTCGCTGGCGACAGATACGCCGCAGCCCTCCTGAGCACCTCGTTGTCCTGCGCGAGGAGGCGGATCCGCTTCTTCAGATCCCGAGCCTCCGCCGCGTGTGCCGCAGCGTGACCAGGCCGATTTCCTTCTGCACCGTCGGCCTGACGGAGCCAGTTCTGCAGGGTCGCTTCGCTGATACCGAAGTCGGTAGCGATCTGTTTGATGGTGTCGCCACTCTCACCACTCTCACGGCGACGAGCGACCGCGATGACGTCCTCACGGAACTCTCCGGGATAAGGACCAGCCATGATGACATCCTCCCCGCCAGCGCCTCTCAACGCCAACGATCAGTTGACACCTATTCGTTCCCCACGCCCCTATTACCCGCTGCTGGTACCGACGACGCAGAAGGCCGTAGGTTCGCATTCTGTCGCGGGCACTTTCCATGCCCTCTTCACCCCGCCCGCGCACACGAACCTCCGCGCTGTGCGGGCGCCGCCCTTCGGGAGCGCAGGACCCCGTCGTCTCAGAGCAGTGTCTCAGCGCCGTTCGCGCCGCTGCTCCCGCGTCCGCAGGTTCGGGTGCAGCTGCAGCGGGTCGTACGCGCTGACGACGTCGTCCCCCACGTACTGCTCCTCCAGCAGCGCGTCCTCCGCCACCGGCTGCGGTGCGGCCGTGCGCCGCAGCACCACTCCCACGATCGTGAGGACTCCCCCGACCCCCAGGGTCCCGAAACCCAGGAGCACCATCGTCCAGCCCCTGGCGTTCAGCGGCTCTCCCCCGTGGTCGGCGGCCGCCCGGCCCAGGGCCACGAGCCCCTCGGGAAGCGTGAAGCAGCACACGAAGAGAAGGATCAGCCCCACCGCTGTCACGACGGAGGTGAGTCGTTGTCTGCGATGGGGCTGATTCACTGGGATCACCGATTCTCCGGTGCCACCTCCGCGGCGGAGGAGCCACCCGTTGGTGCGCCACCCGGTGCCACTGCTTCCGCGGCGGCGTTGGGCCCGGCGCTGCGAGCTGTCTCCAGAAGCGTAGCGTCATCCAGCGCGGGCTCGCCCGTGGCGGCCTGGAGCTTGCGGAACTCCGCGAGCAGGTCCGCCACCGTGGCGCCCCGTTTCTGCTCGGCGTCGAGCTCGAAGAGGATCCTCCCCTCGTGCATCATGATCAGCCGGTTGCCCAGCCGAAGCGCCTGCTCCATGTTGTGCGTGACCATCAGCGTGGTCAGGTGCCGCTCGTTCACGATCCGCTCGGTGATCTCCGTGACGTGCTGCGCGCGCTGGGGGTCCAGCGCCGCCGTGTGCTCGTCCAGGAGCAGGATCTCCGGGGCGGAGAACGTGGCCATGAGCAGCGACAGTGCTTGGCGCTGACCGCCCGAGAGCAGACCCACCTTCGCCCCGAGCCTGTTCTCGAGCCCCAGCTGCAGCGTCTTGAGCTCCTCGGTGAACTCCTGGCGCCGAGCCCTGGTCACGCCACGTGAGAGACCTCGGGAGAGTCCCCGGCGCTGGGCGATGGCCATGTTCTGCTCGATCGTCAGGGTGGGCGAGGAGCCCTTCATGGGGTCCTGGAACACGCGGGAGATCCACCTGGCCTTGCGGTGCTCGGGCAGGCGGGTGACCGTGCGGTCCCCCACCCTGATCTCCCCGCTGTCCGGGATGATCGTCCCGGAGACCGTGTTGAGCAGGGTGGACTTGCCCGCGCCGTTGGAGCCGATGACGGTGACGAAGTCCCCCTCGTTGACCGTGAGGCTCACGCCGTTGAGAGCCACCCGCTCGTTGACCGTCCCGGCGAAGAACGTCTTGCGGACGTCGGTGATGCTCAGCACGGGATCACGCTCCCTTCCGTGCGTCGACGGCGCCAATGGCCGCGGTGACCGGGTGCTCGGTGGTCGCGCCCACGTCGGCCTGGACCTCCTGGGCGGCTCTGAGCGTGCGGCGCCGCTTCCATCGCTTGAACACGCTCAGCTGCGGGAGCACCAGTGCGATCACCACGAGCACCGCGGAGATCAGCTTCATGTCCGAGGGGTTCAGGCCCGCCTGCAGCGCCACGGTGATGACCAGGCGGTAGAGCACCGAGCCCAGGACCACGGCGAGCGTGGCGACCACCACGGTGCGGGTCCCGAAGATGCCCTGGCCCAGGATCACGGAGGCGAGGCCCACCACGATCATGCCGATGCCCATACCGATGTCCGCGAAGCCCTGGTACTGGGCGATCAGCGCGCCCGCAAGACCCACCAGCGCGTTGGACAGGCACAGCCCGAGAATCTTCTGCCTGTCCGTGTTGACCCCGAACGAGCGGATCATCTCCGGGTTGTCACCCGTGGCCTGCATGGCCAGGCCGGCGTCCGTGTAGAGGAACCAGTCCAGCAGCACCTTGACCACGAGCACGCCCACCAGCAGGAGCAGCACTCCCCCGATGGTTCCCTGCAGCCCCACCTCGCGAAGCGGGGTGAAGACGGTGTCCTCCCTCAGCAGCGCGAGGTTTGCCTTGCCGTCCATGAGCCGCAGGTTCACGGAGTACAGGGCCGTCATGGTCAGGATGCCCGCGAGCAGCCCGTTGATGCGGGCCTTCGTGTGCAGCAGCGCCGTGATCAGCCCGGCCAGACCGCCCGCGACGAATCCCACCGCGGTGGCGAGCCACGGGCTGCCGCCGTTGATGATGACCATCGCGGCGGTGGCGGCGCCGCTCGTGAAGGACTGGTCCACGGTCAGGTCCGGGAAGTCCAGCACGCGGAACGTGAGGTAGACCCCCAGGGCCATGATCGCGTAGATCAGGCCCAGCTCGATTCCAGCGATCACCGGTGCTACTCGATGACCTGGTCGGCCTTGTCCCGCAGGCTCTGCGGGATCTCCACGCCCATGGCCTTCGCGGCCTTGACGTTGATGATGAGCTTGGTGTCCTTCTGGGACTCCACCGCCATGTCCGCGGGCTCCGCCCCGTCCTTGAGGATGCGCACGGCCATCTCACCCGTCTGCTTGCCGAGGTCCTTGTAGTTAAGGCCCTGCGTGGCCAGCGCACCGCGCTCCACGGAGTCACCCTCGCCGGCAATCAGAGGGATCTTCTTGGACTCGGCGGCGGAGATCACGGCCTCCAGCCCGGCAACGACCTTGTTGTCGGTGGGCACGTAGATCGCGTCCGTGTCGAAGGACTCGGCGGCCTGGGCCACCTCGGCCGTGGTGGTCACGGTCTTCTCCACGACCTTCAGGCCCTCGGACTCCGCGGCTTTCTTGGCCTCGTCCACCTGGATCTGTGAGTTGGTCTCGCCGGAGCTGTAGATGATGCCCACGGACTTGGCACTGGGTTTGAGCTCCTTGACCAGCTTGATCTGGTCCGCCACGGGGTTCATGTCCGTGGTGCCGGTCACGTTGCCGCCCGGCTTCTCGGCAGAGTCCACGAGGCCCGCGTCCACAGGGTCGGTCACGGCGGTGAAGAGCACGGGCTTGTCGGTGACAGCCTGCGCGAGGGACTGCGCCGACGGCGTGGCGATGCCCAGGATCAGGTCGTCCTTGGAGGAGGCGAAGTTGGAGGCGATGTTCGTGGCGGTGGCCTGATCCCCGGAGGCGTTCTGGACGTCGAGGGTGAGGTTCTCGCCCTCCTTGTACCCGGCGTCGTTGAGGGCCTGCACGAACCCCTCCCGCGCGGCGTCGAGGGAGGGGTGCTCCACGAACTGGGAGATCCCCACGGTGACGTCCTTCTTCTCGTCGGACTTCTCGTCACCGCCGGATCCGCAGCCTGTGAGCAGCAGCGCGGCGGCGGTGGCCGCCGCGGTGATCGGGAGCAAACGCTTCATGTGGGTGTCCTTTCCCCGCAGGATGAGTGGTGACTGGATATTACCTAACAATCGGTCGAAAAATGCGACGCAGCTCACATGTGAGGACAACGGGGCTCGTGACCTGGGCCGGAACCCCGTCACACTCGCGTGTCGGAGGCGACCCGTAGACTTCTCGATGAGATGACTGAGCCCAGCACCGCACCCCGCATCGTGTACCCGGAAGACCTGCCCGTCAGTGCGCGGCGGGAGGACATCATGGCCGCCATCCGCGACCACCAGGTGGTGGTGGTCGCCGGTGAGACGGGTTCCGGAAAGACCACCCAGCTGCCCAAGATGTGTCTGGAGCTTGGTCTGGGCGAGGGCGGACTGATCGGGCACACCCAGCCCCGCAGGATCGCCGCACGTTCCGTGGCCGAGCGGATCGCCCACGAGCTCGGCGAGCGCGTGGGCGACACCGTGGGCTACCAGGTGCGCTTCACGTCCGAGGTGGGCCGGGACTCCCGGGTGAAGCTGATGACGGACGGCATCATGCTGGCCGAGATCAGCCACGACCCCACGCTCTCGCGCTACAACGCGATCATCATCGACGAGGCCCACGAGCGCTCCCTGAACATCGACTTCCTGCTGGGCTACCTGCGCCAGCTGCTTCCCCAGCGTCCGGATCTGAAGATCGTGATCACCTCGGCGACCATCGACCCGCAGCGCTTTGCGGAGCACTTTGCGCAGCCGGATCCGCTTCACCCGGAGGCTGAGCTTGAGCCTGCCCCGATCATCGAGGTCTCCGGACGAACCTACCCCGTGGAGATCCGCTACCGGCCGCTGAGCCAGGAGCGCAGCGGGGACGGCGGAGAGGACGAGGAGGAGACCGGGGACGGGCTCGCGGACGAGGACCGGGACCCGATCGACGCGGTGTGCGACGCCGTCGTCGAGCTCTCCCGGGAGCCCCGCGGGGACATCCTCGTGTTCTTCGCGGGCGAGCGGGAGATCCGGGACGCCCAGGACGCCCTGCAGAAGGTCATCGACTCCCACCGCTCGCTGGCCGGGACCCAGATCCTGCCGCTGTTCGGCAGGCTGTCCATGGCGGAGCAGAACCGGGTGTTCTCCCCCTCCTCGCACCGGCGGATCGTGCTCGCCACCAACGTGGCCGAGACCTCTCTGACGGTGCCGGGGATCAAGTACGTGGTGGACCCGGGTACGGCGCGGATCTCGCGCTACTCGGCCCGCACCAAGGTGCAGCGGCTGCCCATCGAGCGCATCTCGCAGGCCTCGGCGAAGCAGCGTGCTGGCCGCAGCGGGCGCACCTCGGACGGCGTGTGCATCCGGCTGTACTCGCAGGAGGACTTCGAGTCCCGCCCCGAGTTCACGGACCCGGAGATCCTGCGCACGAATCTCGCGGCGGTGATCCTGCAGATGATCTCCGTGGGCGTGGTCTCGCAGCCCTCGGACATCACGGAGTTCCCCTTCGTGCAGAAACCGGACGCCCGCGCTGTGAAGGACGGGGTCCTGTTGCTGCGCGAGCTCGGTGCGCTGCGGGGTTCCGGGGACCCGCACGAGGACGACGCCGCCGCGTCGTCGTCCTCCGCACGGCAGCGTTCCCGGCGTGGTCGCCGCGGCCGCGGTCCGCGGGGCGGGGAACGGGCGAAGGGCCCGCTCACCCGCACGGGCGAGATCCTCGCCGCGCTGCCGGTGGACCCGAGGCTGGGCCGGATGATCGTGGAGTCCCAGCGCCGCGGCTGCGTGCGCGAGGTGCTCGTGCTGACCGCCGCGCTCACCGTGCAGGACCCGAGGGAGCGCCCGCTCGAGAAGCGCCAGGCCGCGGACGAGTTCCATGCGCGCTTCCGTGACAAGACCTCAGACTTCCTCTCCTTCGGGCTGCTGTGGCAGTACCTGCAGGAGCAGCAGGACGAGCTCTCGTCCTCCCAGTTCCGCAAGCTGTGCCGGCGGGAGTACCTGAACTTCCTGCGGATCCGGGAGTGGCAGGACCTCTACGCCCAGCTGCGCCAGATCGCGCGGCAGGTGGGCATCGACGCCGGCGGCTCGCGCGAGATCGACGTGGCCGCGAACCAGGACGCCGTGCACAAGTCCCTGCTCTCCGGGCTGCTGAGCAACGTGGGCGTGCGGGACGAGCGCAGCCGGGAGTACCGGGGCGCGCGCGGCACACGCTTTGCGATCTTCCCGGGCTCCGCCCTGTTCAAGAAGTCCCCGGACTGGCTCGTGTCCGCGGAGCTCGTGGAGACCTCCCGGCTGTGGGCGCGCACCAACGCGGCCATCTCCCCCGAGTGGGTCGAGGAGATCGCCCCGCACCTCGTCAAGCGCAGCTACTCCGAGCCCCACTGGTCCCGCTCCCGCGGTGCGGTGATGGCCTCGGAGAAGGTCACGCTCTACGGCCTGCCCCTGGTGAGCGAACGGCCCGTGCTGTTCTCCTCGATCGACCCCGCGCTCTCGCGCGAGCTGTTCATCCGCCACGCCCTCGTGGAGGGCGACTGGCAGACGCGCCACACGTTCGTGAAGCGCAACCGCCGGGCACTCGCGGAGGTGGAGGAGCTCGAGAACCGCATGCGCCGCAAGGACCTGCGGGTGGACGACCAGGTGCTCTTCGACTTCTACGACGCCCGCGTCCCCGAGAAGGTGGTCTCCCAGCGCCACTTCGACTCGTGGTGGAAGAAGGCTCGCCACGAGGACGAGCACCTGCTGGACCTCACACCGCAGGACCTGATCGCCCCCGAGGCTCCCGCGCTGGACACGGAGTCCTTCCCCCGCTCCTGGACGGTCTCCACCCCGGACGGCGAGCTCAGCCTCGACCTCGACTACGAGTTCGCCCCCGGCGCTGACACCGCGGACGGGGTCACCGTGCGGATCCCCGTCCTCTTCCTGGACCGGCTGTCCCCCGAGCAGTTCGAGTGGCACATCCCCGGGCTGCGGGTGGAGCTCGTGACCGCCCTGATCAAGTCCCTGCCCAAGGCCGTGCGCCGCAACTTCGTGCCCGCCCCGGACACCGCCGCGAGCGCCGTCGCCCGCCTGGACGAGGAGTTCGACCCCGCCCGGGACTCGCTGCTCGCCTCCCTGGCCACGGTGCTGCAGCGCCTGCGCGGGCACACTGTCACGGCCGCCGACTTCCACCCGGAGGCGCTGCCGCCCCACCTGCGGATGCGCTTCGAGGTGCGCGACGCCCGCAATGCCGTGCTCGGCCGCGGGGACGACCTCACGGAGCTCAAGCAGCGGCTGCGGCCCAGGGTCCGGGAGGCGCTCGCGGCATCCCTGGGCGGCGCCGCCGCGCAGCTCTACGACGCCGCCCACACGGACGACGCCGCCGCGGGCACCGGAGGCCGGCAAGGCAGCGGTTCCGCCGACTCGGGCAGGCGGTCGCGGGGCTCACAGTCAGCAGGGGCGGGCACCGGCAAGCCGGGCTCCCGCGACGAAGCCCGCTCGGGCTCGGGACGACGTCGCCCGGGCGGCAACGGCACCCAGGACACCCCGCCGACCGCGTGGCTGGAGCGCTCGGACCTCACGGCCTGGCCGGAGCCGGACCCGCCCCGCAGCGTGGAGACGCTCGTGGCCGGTCAGACGGTTACCGGCTACCCCACGCTCGTGGCCGTGCCCCCGGCGACACCGGGAACCGCGGAGGCCCCGCGCGTGGACCTGCGGATCCTGAGCGACCCCGAGGAGCAGCGCGCCGCCCAGCGCGACGGCGTGATTGCGATGCTGCAGCGCGTCCTGCCCCCGGTGCACCGCTACGTGGTGGAGCACCTGAGCCAGAAGGAGCGGCTGATCTTCACCCAGAACCCGCACGGTTCGGTAGAGGCGCTAATCCACGACTGCACCGTGGCCGCGATCGACCGGCTCGTGCCGCAGGAGCCCCCGTTCACCCGCGAGGAGTTCGACCGCGTGGCCGAGCACGTGCGCGCGGAGCTCATCGACACCGTCTTCGCTGTCACCTCGCTGGTGACCACCACGCTCACGGAGGCCACCACGGTACGCAAACGGCTGAAGAAGCCCGGCTCACTGGGGGCTGTCGCCGCCTTCAAGGACATGTCGGAGCAGGTGGACCGGCTCATCTACCCCGGGTTCGTGGCCCGGACCGGATGGCAGGCCCTGCAGCACCTCCCCCGCTACCTGGCCGGGGTGAACGGGCGGCTGGACAAGCTCTCCGGGCACCTGCAGCGCGACGCCGTGGCCATGCAGACGGTGCACGACCTCGAGGCCGAGTACCGCCGTACCCGTGAGGCCGTCCCGGCCACCGTGCCGGTGCCCGCGGCGCTGACCGCCGTGCGGTGGGACCTCGAGGAGCTGCGCGTGTCCTTCTTCGCCCAGGAGCTCGGCACCGCCCACTCGGTCTCGGAGAAGCGGATCCGCAAGAAGCTACGCGAGCGCTCCTGAGCAGGGGCCCACGGTCCGCCGACACCGGAGCCCCGGGATGACCCGGAGCACCAGAGCAGTGGAAGGCAGAGGCGCCCGCCCGGCAGGACTCGGCACACCGGCACGACAGAGGCGCGGGCCACCCTCGGGTGGCCCGCGCCTCGTGCGGTGCGCGTGACGTGCTCGGTGTCGGCCGCCGACGGCCGACTCAGGCGACCGTGGGACGGGTCAGTCCTGCTCGACCTCGTCCGCGTGGCCCTGGGCGATCAGCGCATCGCGGATCCGCCGTGCGGACTCGTCCATGACCGCGGGGTCCGGGTCCTGGTCCACGTTGGCAAAGTCGAACTCCTCGATGGAGTTGGTGGGCCACACGTGCAGGTGGGTGTGCGGCACCTCGAAGCCCTGGATCATGAGCCCCACGCGCTTGGGCTCGAAGGCGGCGTCGATGGCCTTTCCGATGGCCTGGGACACGGTCATCAGGTGCGCGGCGAGGTCCCCGGGCAGGTCAACCCACGCGTCCACCTCCTGGCGCGGCACCACGAGCACGTGTCCCTGCGCGAGCGGCTGGATGGACAGGAAGCCCACGCACTGCTCGTCGCGCCACACGAAACGGCCGGGGAGGTCTCCCTCGATGATCTTGGTGAACACTGAACTCACGGCGGTGTCCTTTCACTGGGATGCGGTGGAACTCGGTCGGGCGGGTACACGGACGGCACCCGAGTTCGGCTGCTCAGCCGGTCGGTCGCCCAGCTGACGGGGCAGAGGGGCAAGGCTGGGGCACGGGTGAAGTCATGCGGGTACGATCTCCACGCTCTCGCGCGGGTCCAGGTGCTGGTACTCGGTGCCGTAGACCCCGGCGAAGTGCGAGACCTGCTTCTCCACCACGCCGACGCCCGTCTCGGAGAGCAGGGCGTCGTGGATCTGGTGCACCCGGGTGGCCCGCGTGGCGATGACGAAGTCGATCACCTCGGACATCTTGGACCACGGGGCGTGCAACGGCACAAGCACGGTGGGCACCGTCAGACCCGGCGGGACGGTGAACGAGTCCCCGGGGTGGAACACCGCGCCGTCGACCACGTATCCCACGTTCTCAATTGTGGGGATGAGGGGGTGGATCAGGGCGTGCTGCCCCCCGTAGGTGCGCACGGTGAACGGGCCCGCGGTGAACTCGCCGTCCGCCTCCACCGCGTGCAGCCGGTCGGCGTCCGCCACCCGCGGCGCGAGCTCCTCGACCACCTGCCGGGGCGCGTACACCGTGAGCCCCGGGGAGGTGGCCAGCGCGGCCACCAGCCGGTCGGCGTCGTAGTGGTCCGCGTGCACGTGGGTGACCAGCACGGTTCCGGCACCCGCGAGCGCCTCCTCCACCTCGGAGAACGTCCCGGGGTCGATCACGAGCACCGCGCCGTCCTTCTCCAGACGCACGCACGAGTGGGTGAACTTGGTCAGCAGCATGTCCTCACCCTAGCGGCTAGACGTGTTCGGGAGCAGGCCTGGTCGGTGCCGCCGCAGCACCGTCGGGGCACCGCGCCCGCTGCCCCGCGGCGGATCCTGCCCCGTTCGTGGTGTCGGGACCCCGCGCTACCATGGCCGCACCAGCCCGCCCATGGAAAGGACACCCGGGTGACCACCAGGAAGACGCAGCACGCGGAAGTGCGCAACACCAAGCAGCGCCGCGCCGTCGTCCGGGCCCTGCAGCACCTGGACGACTTCATCTCCACCCAGGACCTGCACCGCGTGCTGCAGGAGCGGGAGGAGTCGGTCTCTCTGGCCACCACGTACCGCATCCTGCAGTCCATGGCGGAGCTCGGACAGGTGGACGTGCTGCGCAGCTCGGACGGCGAGGCCATCTACCGCCGGTGCGAGGCCGAGCACCACCACCACCACCTGGTGTGCCGCTCGTGCGGGGCCGCCGTGGAGCTGGAGGCCCCACAGGTGGAGTCCTGGGCGGAGCAGACCGCCCGCCGCTACGGCTACGCAGACGTGGACCACACGGTGGAGATCAGCGGCATCTGCGCCGAGTGCGCCGCGGCGGCGAGGGCTGAGGCCGGGGGCGATCCCGAGGACCAGCAGGCGTCCGGGTCCCCGGCGGAGACCGACCCTGCGCCGAGCGCCGGGACCGGCGCGGGGACCAGTGACCCCCGGGACGAGACGCGCGCCACCACGTCCTCCACCCTGCACGGCTCCCGCGCCCGGGGCCGGAACCGGTGAGTCCGCAGCCACCCTCAGACATTCTGCTCGTCCACAACGGCTCGTCCCGCACCGGTCGCACCGCCTACGCCAGGGCGGCCGGCATCGTGCGCGCGGGCGGCTACCGGCCCGTGCCCGTGGCCGCGCCCACCGCTGCGGAGCTGTCCCGCCGGCTCGTCGCCGTTCTGCGCGCGGACTCCCCGCGCATCGCGGCCGTCGTCGCGGTGGGCGGGGACGGCATGGCCCACCTGGTGCTGCAGTGCCTGGACGCCCTGCGCCGACAGGGAGTGGACTTCCCCTTCGGGCTCGTCCCGGCGGGCTCGGGAAACGACCTCGCCCGGTTCCACGGCATCCCCGTGGGGGACGTGGAGCGCGCGGCCGGACGCGTGCTGCGCGGTCTCGAGTCCGAGCCCTGCAGCACCGACATGGTCCGTGTGACCTGCGCGGACGGCACCGAGCACCTGTGCGCCACCGCGGTGTGTCTCGGTCTGGACGCCCGCGTCAACGCGCGCGCCAACCGCTGGTCGCGGGTCAAGGTCTCCGCGAAGTACGCCGTCGCGCTGGCCGTCGAGGCGCTGTCCATGCGCGCACGGCGCTACGACCTGTCGTGGACCTCCCCGGACGGCATGCTCCACGCCACGGACCGGGACCTCTCGTTCCTGGTGCTGGCCAACACGTCCTCGATCGGCGGCGGGCTCACCATCCTGCCGGACGCGGACCCCTCGGACGGTGCGCTGGACCTCTTCATGGTCGCGGACGTGGACCCGCTGCGCCTGGTCTGGCGGTTCCCGCAGCTGTTCCGGGGCACCCACCTGGCGCTGCCGCAGGTCTCGGTGGAGCCCGCCGTGTCCGCCCGCGTGGCGGTGCACGGTGCGGCCACCGAGGGCGAGGGGACGCACGAGGCCGCCGCGTACGGCGACGGCGAGCGCCTGGGACCCCTGCCCGTGTCCCTGGAGGTCGTGCCGGCGGCGGTTCAGCTCCTCTTCTGAGCGTCCTGCCCCTGCTGAGCACGCTGCCCGTGTTGAACATCCTGCCCCGCGGCGTCCGGATCCCCGCGGGTCACGGTGCCGGGGTCGACGACGCCGTGGCCGCCCCGGTGCCGTCCGCGGCCACGGCGCCGCGCGGCGTCGTCGTCGTTGCCGTTGCCGTTGCCGTCACCGCGCGACGGTAGGAGGCCGAGCGCTCACGGACGGCGCGCACCACGCGCGAGACGAGCCACAGGGCGAACGAGATGGTGGTGACGTAGGGGCTGATCGGGATGTTCCCGCCAAGTGCCAACAGGAGCCCGCCCACCATGGCCAGTTCCGCGAAGAGCACGGAGAGCACCACGGTGCGGCCGGGGCTCGAGGTGAGGTTCATGGCTGCGGCGGCCGGGGTGATGAGCAGTGCCAGCACGAGCAGCGCACCCACGATCTGCACCGACAAGGCCACCGAGATCCCCAGCAGGACCATGAACAGGATGGCGAGCCCGCGCACGGGCAGACCCTTGGCGCGGGCAACGAACGGATCCGTGCTCGCAAACGTCAGTGGCCGCCACACGGCCACGAGCACGGCGAGCACCAGCACCGAGAGCACCACCATGGACGTGAGCTGCAGCGAGGACACCGAGACGATCTGCCCGGTGAGCAGCGAGAACTTGTTGGAGGAGCGCCCCTCGTAGAGGGAGAGGAAGAGGATGCCCAGGCCCAGGCCGAAGGGCATCAGCACACCCACGAACGAGTTGCCCTCCCTGGCGCGCAACCCCGTGAAGCCCATGATCAGCGCCGCGAGCACGGAGCCCACGAGGGACCCGGTGATCACGTCCGCGCCGATCAGCAGCGCGGCGGCCGCACCCGCGAAGGACAGCTCGGCGATTCCGTGAACCGCGAAAGCGAGGTCCCGCATCATCACGAACGTGCCCACCACGCCGCCCACGAGCCCCAGCACGGCGCCAGCCCACAGGGAGTTGCGCACGAGCACGAGCAGCTCGCCGTAGTCGTCGAAGACGAACACGGAGCTGAGGAAGGAGCTCCAGTCGATCTCGGCCAGGATCACGGGATGATCTCCTCCGGGGAGTCGGTGTGGTGGGTGCTGTCGGAGCGTCCGGCCACGAGGATCCGGCCGTTGCTACGCAGCACCTCGATGTCGGTGCCGTAGAGCTGCGAGAGCACGTCCGAACGCAGCACCTCGTCCGGGGTGCCGATCCGGAACGAGCCGTTGGCGAGGTACAGGATGCGGTCCACGTGGTCGATGATGGGGTTCACGTCGTGCGTCACGAAGACGACGGCGCTGCCGTGGCGCTCGCGCTGCTCGTGGACGAGCTCGCTGACCACGTGCTGGTGGTGCAGGTCCAGGGAGAGCAGGGCCTCGTCGCACAGCATCACCGAGGGGTCCGCCGCCAGGGCCTGGGCCACGCGCAGCCGCTGCTGCTCACCGCCGGAGAGCAGTCCCACGGGCGCGTCCGCGTACTCCGCGGCGCCCACGCGCTCCAGGAGCTCGGCCACGCGCCGGTTCACACGCCGCGGGTGCAGCCGGACGCCCCAGCGGTGCCCGTCCACGCCCTGGGCCACGAGGTCCTTGGCGCGCAGCGGGGTCCGCGCGGGGAAGCCGCGCTGCTGGGGCACATAGCCCACGTGGGCGGCAGCCACGCGCGGTCGGGTTCCGGCCACGGACACGGTCCCGGAGGTCAGGGGCAGCAGGCCCAGCAGCACCTTCAGGAAGCTCGTCTTGCCCGTGCCGTTGGCCCCGAGCACGGCGAGGTACTCCCCCGGTGCCACGTCGAGGTTCAGCCCGGACCACAGGACGCGGTCCCCGAACGCCAGCTCGGCGTCCCGCAGGCTGATCGCGGGCGCGGCGTCCGCCGCCGTGGCCGGTGCGGCCGCGTCGTTCTGCGGTCCGGGCCCGGCGGGGCCGGTGCGTGGTGTGGCTGGCTGCATGGTCCTACTTCGTGAGTGCCTGGGCGACGTGCTGGGTATTCTCCGTCATCCACTGCTGGTAGTTCTGGCCGTCCGGGATGGTCTCGGTGAACTCGACCACGGGCGTCCCGGAGTCCTGCGCGGCGGTGCGCAGCTTTTCCGTCTGGCCCGTGGAGGTCTGCTTGTTGAACGCCAGTAGCGAGACGTGCTCGCTCTTGACCAGGTCCACGGTCTTGCTGAACACGGCCGGGGAGGCGTCCGACTCGGAGTCGATCGCGGCGGTGAACTCCGCGGGGGTGTCGTCGTGCAGACCGGCGTCCTCCAGAAGATACCCGGGCACCGGTTCGGTGGCCACGTAGCCGCCGGAGGCCCCGATCTTCGAGACCTCGTCCCGCACCGTTCCCAGCTCGGAGGAGACCCGCTTGGCGTTGTCCGCGTAGTAGTCCTTGTTCTCCTGGTCCACCTCGCCGAGCTGCGTAGCGATCGCGTCCACGACCTTCTGCATGCTCTCAAGGTCATACCACACGTGCTCGTTGAAGTCGCCGTGGTCGTGGTGGCCGTCCTCGGCCGCGTGGGAGTGGTCCTCGGCCTCCCGCGTCTGGTCCCCGCTCCGCAGCCCGGAGACGTCGACGGCGTCGACCACGCGCTGGTCCTTGGACGTGAGGCCCGAGAGGAACTCGTCGTACCCGCCGCCGTTCTCCACCACGAGCTCCGCCTCACCCACCCGCAGCCTGTCCTGCGTGGTGGCCTCGTAGGAGTGCGGGTCCTGGGCGCTCGAGTCAATTACTGGGGTGGCTTCGACCTTGTCCCCTCCCACCTGGGAGGTGAGGTCTGAGTACACGGTGGTGGAGGTGACCACGCGGATCTTCCCACCGTCGGAGGATTCGTCCGATCCGCCGGTGGAGCCGTTCGCGCACCCCGCGAGTGTCAGACCCGTCAACGCGGCGAGCGCGACGGCGGCCACGGTGCGCCCGCCGGTGCGAGTGGTGCGTCCTTGGGTCATGGGGTTCCTTCCCGTCGCGATCCCGACCGGGGCCGTGAGAATCGGTGGCACGTGAGCGTGAGCGAGCTTATCACGAACCATTCTCAATTAGCGGCCAGATGAGAACACCCACTCGCGCCCGCGTCGGCACATGGCCCCGCGCCTCACGTCCAAGACTCCGAGCGTGGGCGACCCTCGTCGTAGCCGGACTGCGACTGGACGCCGACAACGGCGCGCGCCGCGAACTGCTCGAGGCTCGCGGCCCCCGCGTAGGTCATCGAGCTGCGCACCCCGGACGTGATGTGGTCCAGCAGGTCCTCCACGCCGGGGCGCTGCGGGTCCAGGTACATGGTGGAGTTGGAGATGCCCTCCTCGAACAGGGCCTTGCGGGCGCGGGCGAAGCGGTCCTCGCCGACCGTGCGGTGGCGCACCGCACGGGCCGAGGCCATTCCGAAGGACTCCTTGTAGGCGCGACCGTTCGCGTCCACGTTGATCTCCCCCGGGCTCTCGTGCGTTCCCGCGAACCAGGAGCCCACCACCACCTGGCTTGCTCCGGCGGCGAGGGCGAGGGCGACGTCGCGCGGGTGCTTGACGCCGCCGTCCGCCCACACGTGTGCGCCGAGGTCCGCCGCGGCCTCCGCGCACTCGACGACCGCCGAGAACTGGGGGCGCCCGACCGCCGTCATCATGCGGGTGGTGCACATGGCGCCGGGTCCGACCCCCACCTTCACGATGTCCGCACCGGCCGAGACGAGGTCCCGGACGCCGTCCGCGGTGACCACGTTGCCCGCCACCACGGGGACCTGCGGGTCCAGCGCGCGCACGGCCGCCAGGGCCTCGAGCGCCTTGACCTGGTGCCCGTGCGCGGTGTCCACCACGAGGACGTCCACCCCGGCCGCGAGGAGCCTGGCCGCCTTGCCGGAGACGTCCCCGTTGATGCCCACCGCGGCGCCCACACGCAGCCGCCCGGAGGTGTCCAGCGCGGGCGTGTAGATGGTGGAGCGCACGAGTCCCTGCCGCGTCAGCAGCCCCACCACCTCGCGTCCGCGCAGCACGGGTGCGGCCTGGACGCGGGCGCCGCTGAGCGTGTCGTAGGCGGCGCGCAGCGCGGCGGGGTCCGAGGTGGCGGGAAGCTCCGAGACCTGAAGCACGGGTCCGTCAGTCCGGGCGAGGTCCCGCAGCTGCGTGAAGCGGTCCACGTCCCGGCAGTCCGCGTCCAGCACCACCCCCTCATAGCCGCCTCCCTCGTCCGTGACGAGCACGGCACCGTGCGGGCGCTTGTGCATGATGCCCAGGGCGTCGTGGATGGTGCTCGTCCCGGCCAGCACCACGGGGGTCTCATACAGGTGCGAGCGGTCCTTGACCCAGGTAGTGACCTCGGCGATCACATCCAGCGGGACGTCCTGCGGGAGGATGCCCAGGCCGCCGCGCCGCGCCATGGTCTCGACCATGCGGCGGCCCGTCACCGCGGTCATGTTCGCGGCGACGAGCGGGATCGTGGCCCCCGTGCCGTCGCCCGGCGTGAGGTCCACGTCGAATCGGGACGTCACCCGGGACATGGAGGGCACGAGGAAGACGTCGTTGTAGGTGAGGTCCGTGGTCGGAGTCGTGAGGTAGCGCACGTCACGGGAGTCTACGGTGTCCCCGCCGAGGCCGCGCGGGCCGGGGCCGGGCAGGGCTGCGGGTTAGTGCCGGGTGCGGTGCGGGAGCGCACCGTCACGGGTGGCACGCGCCCAGCTGCCTTACTAGACTGGAAAGTCGGCACGGCTTTGCGAGCGCGAAGCCACTGCAGGTCAGCCACGGCGGGTAAGCTCCGTGGGAGCCACCAGCGGGCCACGAGGACCAGCTCACCGCCCGGGACACACAGCACTTACGGAAGAGGCGTATCACTCGTGCCAGAGCAGCCGCAGCACCTTATCCCTGAAGAATTCGCCGGCAACGAATGGCTCGTGGACGAGCTGTTCGAGAAGTACCAGGCGGACAAGAACTCGGTGGACAAGAAGTGGTGGCCCATCTTCGAGCAGATGGACGGCGGCGACAAGCCCTCAGAGGTCGCCTCGTCCTCCCGTCGCAGCGACTCGGACGCGAAGCCCGCGGCCTCCAGCAACCAGGCTTCCGGCGCGCAGGGTTCCGGCAAGCAGGCCTCCCCCAAGCAGAACTCCGCCACTCAGAGCTCCGGCGCGCAGGCATCCGGTGCGAAGAGCTCGGGGACCGGCGCCGCGGCGTCGTCGTCGGCGTCCGCTCCCAAGGCCGCTGCCGCGCCCGAGCGCGCGAAGTCCCCGGCTCCCGCCGCCACCGGATCGAAGGCCAAGGGCCGTCCCGCGGGCGTGGACACCGAGGCCGACGCCGCGGAGGCCTCCGGCACCAAGCGCCCCATCCGTGCACAGCCGGAGGATCACCAGGGCGAGGCGTCCGCGAAGGCCGCCAAGGAGAAGCCGGCCGAGGACACCGTGGTCAAGCTGCGCGGTCCCGCCAAGGCCGTGGCCGCCAACATGGAGGCCTCTCTCACGGTCCCCACCGCCACCACCGTGCGCGCCGTGCCGGCCAAGCTGCTGATCGACAACCGCCTGGTCATCAACTCGCACCTCGCCCGCAACCGCGGCGGCAAGGTCTCCTTCACCCACCTCGTGGGCTACGCCGTCATTCGTGCGCTGTCCAACTTCCCGTCCATGAACGTGATCTACGACGACTCGGACGGAAAACCCGCCGCCGTCCACCCGGCGCACGTAAACTTCGGGATCGCGATCGACATCCCCAACAAGGACGGTTCCCGCAACCTCGTGGTGCCCAACGTCAAGGGCGCCGAGGAGATGTCGTTCCTCCAGTTCTGGACCGCCTACGAGGACATCGTCAAGCGCGGGCGCAACGGCGCGCTCACCATGGACGACTACGCGGGGACCACCGTCTCCCTGACCAACCCCGGCGGCATCGGCACCGTGCACTCCGTGCCGCGGCTGTCCAAGGGCCAGGCGTGCATCATCGGCGTGGGCGCGCTCGACTACCCCGCCGAGTACAAGGGCGCCTCCCCCCGCACGATCGCCCGCAACGCGGTCTCCAAGGTCATCACCCTGACCTCCACCTACGACCACCGCGTGATCCAGGGCGCCGGCTCCGGCGAGTTCCTCAAGCTCGTGGAGCACTACCTGCTGGGCGGGGACGACTTCTACGACCACATCTTCGAGGCACTGCGCATCCCCTACGAGCCCGTCCGCTGGGCCGTGGACAACCAGGTCAACCCCGAGATCCAGATCAACAAGGTCGCGCGGATCCAGCAGCTGATCCACGCCTACCGCGTGCGTGGACACCTCATGGCGGACACCAACCCGCTCGAGTACGTGATGCGCAAGCACCCGGACCTGGACATCCGCACCTACGGCCTCACCCTGTGGGACCTCGAGCGCGAGTGGCCCACCGGCGGCTTCGGCGGCCAGAACCTGCTCACCCTGCGCGTTATCCTCGGCCGGCTGCGGGACGCCTACTGCCGCACCGTGGGTGTGGAGTACATGCACATCCAGGAGCCCGAGCAGCGCGAGTGGTTCCAGTCCAAGCTCGAGCGGGACTACCAGAAGCCGGCCCGTGAGGAGCAGTTCCACATCCTGGAGCGTCTCAACGCCGCGGAGGCCTTCGAGACCTTCCTGCAGACCAAGTACGTGGGCCAGAAGCGCTTCTCCCTGGAGGGCGGCGAGTCCCTGATCCCGCTGCTGGACGCGATCATCTCCGACGCCGCGGACGCCTCCCTCGCGGGCGTGGGCATCGCCATGGCCCACCGCGGGCGCCTGAACGTGCTCACCAACATCGCGGGCAAGTCCTACGCCCAGGTCTTCCGCGAGTTCGAGGGCAGCCAGGACCCGCGCGCCTCCGAGGGCTCCGGCGACGTGAAGTACCACCTGGGCACCGAGGGCGTCTTCACCTCCGACAACGGCAACGAGACCCAGGTCTACCTGGCCGCGAATCCCTCCCACCTTGAGGCCGCGGATCCCGTGATCGAGGGCATCGCCCGCGCCAAGACGGACGTGCTGGGCGCCGGCCCCGAGGGCAACGGCGAGTTCCCCGTGCTGCCCATCCAGGTCCACGGCGACGCCGCCATGGCCGGGCAGGGCATCGTCTACGAGGTCATGCAGATGTCCGGGCTGGACGCCTACAACGTGGGCGGCACCATCCACGTGGTGGTCAACAACCAGGTGGGCTTCACCACCTCGCCCTCCGCGGGCCGCACCTCCACCTACTCCACGGACGTGGGCCGCACGGTGCAGGCACCGATCTTCCACGTCAACGCGGACGACCCCGAGGCCGTGACCCGCGTGGCGCAGCTCGCCTTCGAGTACCGCCAGCGCTTCCACCACGACGTCGTGGTCGACCTCGTGTGCTACCGCCGCCGCGGCCACAACGAGGGCGACGACCCCTCGATGACCCAGCCCCTGATGTACTCGCTGATCGACGGCAAGCGCTCCACCCGCAAGATCTACACCGAGAACCTCGTGGGCCGCGGTGACATCAACCAAGAGGAGGCGGACCGGGCACTGAAGGACTACCAGGAGCGCCTCGAGCGGGTCTTCGCGGAGACGCACGAAGCCCAGAACTCCACGGTTCCCCTGGTCACCGGGGATGCCGCGGCGATCGCCAACATCGAGCGCCCCTCCGCCCAGCAGGCGGACTCCGGGGTGTCCGTGCCCAAGACCACGGCCATCTCCGAGGAGACCGCACGCCGCATCGGCGAGGCCCACGTGGACTTCCCCGAGAACTTCACCATGCACCGCAAGCTGCAGAAGCTCGCGGAGAGGCGCCGGGAGATGACTCTCGAGGGCGGCATCGACTGGGGCATGGGCGAGCTCATGGCCTTCGGCTCCCTCGTGATGGACGGCGTTCCGGTACGGATGTCCGGCCAGGATGTCCGCCGCGGCACGTTCACCCAGCGTCACGCGGTGTTCTTTGATGCCGAGAACGGTGCGGAGTGGACGCCCCTGAACAACCTCTCTGCGGACCAGGCACGGTTCTCGATCTACAACTCCCTGCTCTCCGAGTACGGCGTGCTGGGCTTCGAGTACGGCTACTCTGTGGAGCGCCCCGAGGCGCTCACTGTGTGGGAGGCCCAGTTCGGCGACTTCATCAACGGTGCGCAGACGATCGTGGACGAGTTCATCTCCTCCGCGGAGCAGAAGTGGGGCCAGCGCTCCAACCTGGTCATGCTGCTGCCTCACGGCTTCGAGGGCCAGGGCCCGGACCACTCCTCCGCCCGCATCGAGCGCTTCCTGTCGCTGTGCGCGGAGAAGAACATGATCGTGGCTCAGCCCTCCACCCCGGCGAACCACTTCCACCTGCTGCGGCGCCAGGCGTACTCCCGTCCCCGCCGTCCGCTGGTCGTGGCGACCCCCAAGCAGCTGCTGCGCCTGAAGGCGGCCGCTTCCCCGGTGGAGGAGTTCACGCGCGGCAACTTCCAGTCGGTCATCCCGGACGCCGCGGAGCTCGACGACGCCAAGGTCACGGACGTGATCCTCGTCTCTGGCCGCCTGTACTACGACCTCGCGGCCCAGCGGAAAAAGTCGGACGACCACTCCACCGCGATCGTGCGCGTTGAGCAGCTCTACCCGCTGCCCACGGACGAGATCAAGGCGCAGCTGGACCGCTACCCGGATGCGCGCATCATCTGGGCGCAGGACGAGCCTGCCAACCAGGGCGCGTGGCCGTTCATGGCCGTGAACCTGGTGCCCCAGCTGGACCGCCCCGTCACGCTGGCCTCGCGCCCTGCCTCCGCCTCCCCCGCGAACGGCTCGGCCAAGCGCCACGCCGCCGAGCTGGAGACCCTCGTGCAGCAGGCGTTCGACCGCGGCGAGTGAGATCCCCGTGCGGTGCGCTCCGGTTGCGGGCCGGGGCACACCGCACGCCGGGGCACCGGAACGGATCCTCCGCTGTTCCGCACCCGGCCTGGTCGAGTCCGTGGCAGCGGGGGATCGACGACAGCGCGGCCACCCCGGTCCGCGCGGCAACCCGAAGGATGTAGAAGAGTGGACCAACGCAGGATCCGCATTGTGGCCGTGGGAGACGAACTGCTGGCCGGCGTGGACGACCCCCGCGCGCTCGGCTGGTTCGGCCGCGTCATGGCCCGCACCCCCCGCGACGTCGTCCCGGTGGACGCGTACAACCTCGCGGCGCCGGGCGAAGGCAGCGAGACCCTCAACGAGCGCTGGTTCGACGAAGCGGCACGCCGCTTCGACCCGGCCTGCGACAACCGCCTGGTCATCGCGCCCTCCGTGCTGGACATCGACCTAGGCATCACGTCCGCGCGCTCCCGCCTGAACATGGCGAACATCGTGGACCAGGCCACCCAGAACAACGTCAAGGTGCTCGTGGTGGGGCCTCCCCCCACGCTGGACCCGCAGCGCAACCGCAAGATCGCTGACCTCTCCGCCGCCTACGGGGACGTCACCACCCGCCGCAACCACGTGTACGTGGACACGTTCAACCCCCTGCAGCACCACGAGCAGTGGCGCAAGGACCTCGCCGCGAACCACGGCAACCCGGGACAGGCCGGCTACGGCCTCATCGCGTGGCTCGTGCTGCACCGTGGCTGGTACTCCTGGCTGCAGCTGCCCGAGCCCCGCTGACCCGAGCGGAACCCGGTACGCACACGCACGGCGCACCCCACGGACGCGGCGTCGTTGTTCCCGGTCGCTCGCAACCGTGGCCTGCTCGGGTGGCTCGCACCGGCGCGAGGATGTGAGATACTGACAGACGATGTCCCAGCCAATCACTGCAGGAGGTACATCATGAGCAAGCGTGGACGTAAGCGCAAGGATCGTCGTAAGAACTCGGCAAACCGCGGCAAGCGGCCCAACTCCTGAGGTCTTGCACACGAACCACAGAACGCCCGTGACCGTCATGGTCACGGGCGTTCTGCACGTCCGGGGTTGGAACAGATGACTGTTCAGGCCACCGGGTGCTCCCGGCACTGGGCGTCGATCCGCTCGAGGATCGAGCGCTTGAGCTCCGTGGGCGCCGTCTCGCAGCACGAACGCTTCATGACCGAGCGGATGATGCACTCGAAGTTGTACTCACGCGCGCACTCCGGGCAGTCCGTGAGGTGCGCGTGGATCTCTTCGAGGTCCTCGGTGGTCAGCGCGCCGTCCAGGTACTCGTAGATCCTGCGGATGCGCTCGTCCGTGCAGCCGTTGTGGCACGGTTTGTCGGTCATGTTTTCAGCCTCGATCCTTCGCTGGTGCGCCGTCCTTGCCCTTGCGGGTTTTGGACGTGTCAAATCCTCGTTCCTGGGCGTAGTCGCCCAGTTTCTCTCGCAAAAGCTTGCGCCCCCGGTGCAACCGGGACATCACGGTGCCGATGGGCGTGTCCATGATCTCGGAGATCTCCTTGTACGCGAATCCCTCCACGTCGGAGAAGTAGACCGCCAGGCGGAACTCCTCGGGCAGCTCCTGCAGTGCCCGCTTGACGTCCGAGTCCGGCAGGTGGTCCAGCGCCTCAACCTCGGCAGAGCGCAGGCCTGTGGAGGTGTGCGACTCCGCTCGATGCAGCTGCCAGTCCTCCACCGCGTCCGTGTTGGCCTGGCGGGGTTCGCGCTGACGCTTGCGGTACAGGTTGATGTAGGTGTTCGTGAGGATCCGGTACAGCCAGGCCTTGAGGTTGGTCCCGGGTTTGTACTGGTGGAACGCGGAGAACGCCTTGGTGTAGGCCTCCTGCACCAGGTCCTCGGCATCGGAGGGGTTGCGCGCCATGCGCAACGCGGCGGCGTAGAGCTGGTCCACGTACTGCATGGCGTCGCGCTCGAACCGTTCGCGCCGCTGCTGCGTGGACTCCTCCCCGGCGGGCACTTCCTCCGGGTGGTCCACTGCGCGGGAGTCTTGACTTCGCTGATCGTTCATCGTTCCCAAGTCTAGGGTCGCGACCGGCATCTGCAGTGATCACCCCATTCCGTGGCTCGTACGCGGCACGGCACCGTGGGCGCGGCGCCGTCTGTCCATTCGGCATAACACGCCGTCCGCACGCGGGTATTCCCGGGGAGGCACGGGCGCAGGCCGATAGGATGGTCGGTGTGCCCTCCCGGAAGTGCCGGGATGCTAGGAGGAGAACCATGAGCATCGTTCGTCGTCTCGCCCGCCCGCTGCTGGCCACCGGCTACATCGCCGGAGGCATTGATGCGTTCCGCAATTCGTCCGCGGCCGCCCAGCAGCTGGATCCCGTGCTGAAGGCCGTGGAGTCCGCTGTCCCCCAGCTGCGCCCCGTGACCGCCAACCGCGCCGTCGTCGCCCAGGGTGTCGCCGCCGCGCAGGTCACCGCTGCGTCCCTGCTGGCCATCAGCAAGTTGCCCCGCCTCTCGGCCACCGTGCTGCTGGGTACCACCGCGCTCAACGGCTACACCCAGTACCGCTCCGCGGACACGGGCTCTGCCGAGGGCAAGGCCACCCGCCGTGCCGGTCTGCTGAAGAACGTGTCCCTGCTCGGTGCCGTGATGATCGCCGCCGTGGACACCTCCGGCAACCCCTCGCTGGCGTGGCGCGCGAGCCACCTCGCGGACGACGTCCGCAAGAACGCCGCGAAGGTGGGCAAGGACACGAAGAAGAAGCTGGCGCAGGCCGAGAAGGCCGTGCAGGACGCCGTCTCGAACTAGGAGCCGTACCCACGTGACGCCGAGCAACGGCTTGCCGCAGTCCCCAGGCCCGCACTGGCCCGCACCCTGGCGAGACACTCCCGTCTCCGCCACGGTGGCGATCCCCGGGTCCAAGTCCCTGACCAACAGGTACCTGGTGCTCGCGGCGCTGGCCTCCGGGCCCTCGGTGCTGCGCAAGCCGTTGCACTCGCGTGACAGCGCCCTGATGGTGGCCGCGCTCGAGCAGCTGGGCGCGGTGGTCACCCCCCTCCCCGATCCCGGCCCCTTCGGCCCGGATCTGCGCGTCACCCCCATGCCGGTGGGCCGCGCGCTCGAGGAGCCCGTGGCGGTGGACTGCGGTCTCGCCGGCACGGTCATGCGCTTCGTCCCGCCGCTGGCAGCACTGCGTGACGGGGCCGTGGACTTCGACGGCGACGCCGGAGCCCGCGTCCGCCCCATGGGTCCCGTGGTCGCGGGGCTGCGCGAGCTCGGAGTGGGCGTCGAGGACGACGGCCGGGGCACGCTGCCCTTGCGCGTCCTCGGAACCGGAGCCGTGGCCGGGGGAACCGTGTCGATCGACGCGAGCGGGTCGTCCCAGTTCGTCTCCGCCCTGCTGCTGGCGGCCGTTGCCTTCGACGCCCCCCTCGTCCTGCGCCACGAGGGCTCGGGGGGCGTGCCCTCCCTGCCGCACGTGGACATGACCGTGGCGGTGCTGCGCGAGGCCGGCGCGGACGCCGAGCGCACTGGTCCCGCCGAGTGGCGGGTGACCCCCGGAGCGATTGCCGGGATGGACGTCACCGTGGAACCGGACCTCTCCAACGCGGGCCCCTTTCTGGCGGCCGCCGTGGTGACCGGCGGCACGGTCAGCATTCCTGACTGGCCTGGGCAGACCACCCAGGGCGGCGACCACTGGCGGCAGATCCTTCCCCGGTTCGGCGCGCAGACTCAGCTGGACGGCACCACCTTCACGGTGAGCGGACCGCAGCAGATCAGCGGCGTGGACCTGGACCTCTCCGAGGCCGGCGAACTGGCACCCACGGTGGCCGCGCTGTGCGCGCTGGCCACCACGCCGTCCCGGCTGCGCGGCATCGCCCACCTGCGCGGCCACGAGACCGACCGGCTCGCCGCACTGAGCGCGGAGCTCAACGCGCTGGGCGGCAACGTGCAGGAGACGCAGGACGGGCTGGTCATCACCCCCGCGCCCCTGCACGGCGGCGTCTTCCACAGCTACCACGACCACCGCATGGCCACCGCCGGGGCGATCCTGGGGCTGCGTGTCCCGGGCATCGAGGTCGAGGACATCGCCACCACGTCGAAGACCCTGCCGGACTTCCCGGTGATGTGGGCCCGGATGCTCGGCTCGCAGGCCTGAACGGTGGCGGGCAGGAGCTGGGACGAGTCGGACGTCCGCGTCAGGGCCAACAAGCGGGGCTCGCGTCCCCGCACCAAGCAGCGCCCGGCGCACGACGACGCCGTGATCGCACGTGTCGTCGCCGTCGACCGCGGCCGGTACACGTGCGTGGTGGACGAGGACGGCCCGACCCCGCGCACCGTGCTGTGCGTCCGGGCCAAGGAGCTGCGGCGTCAGCCCATCGTGCCCGGGGACCGTGTGGGAGTGGTCGGAGACGTCTCCGGGGAGGCTGACACCCTGGCCAGGATCGTGCGGATCGAGCCCCGTTCCACGGTGCTGCGACGCAGCGCGGACGACACCGACCCGGTGGAGCGGGTGATCGTGGCCAACGCGGACCGTCTGGTGCTCGTCCTCGCCGCCGCCTCCCCCACGCCTCGCACCGGATTCGTGGACCGCGGGCTCGTGGCCGCCTGGGACGCCGGCATCACCCCCGTCGTGTGCATGACCAAGACGGACCTCCAGGATCCCGCGGAGTTCCTCGAGCACTTCGAGGACCTCGACGTCCTCACGGTGACCACGCAGCGCGCCACGGAACGCGGTCAGCGCCCCGAGGCCGGTCTGCACGACACCTCGCTGGAGGTCTCCCCCGAGTCCCTCGACAGGCTGCGCGCCGTCCTGGACGGGCACGTGAGCGTGTTCTTGGGGCCCTCCGGCGTGGGGAAGTCCACGCTCGTCAACGCGCTCACCGGTTCTCAGCGCGCCACCGGCGGCGTCAACGACGTCACCGGCCGCGGGCGGCACACGTCCTCCTCCGCGCTGGCCCTGACCGTCCCGGGCACCCGCCCCGGCACGTGGGTGGTGGACACCCCCGGCATCCGCTCGCTCGGACTCGCGCACGTGGCGGAGGAGGACCTCCTCAACGCGTTCACGGATCTGGTCCCCGCCACCGCGGACTGCCCCCGCGGGTGCCTGCACACGGAGGACTCCCCCGGCTGCGCGCTCGATGCGTGGGTGCACCGGCCGGAGGCCTCACCCGCCGCCCCCGGAAGGCTCGAGTCCCTGCGGCGCCTGCTGGCGGCGTCGCGCGGGGAGACACAGCGGGGCGACAGCGAAAAGCGGCTCGGACAAGCGATAACGTAGGGACATGCGAGCACCCAGCAACCACACGGACGACCTGCGCCTGGCCCACATCCTGGCGGACTCCGTGGACGGCCTGACCATGAAGCGCTTCAAGTCCCAGGACCTCACGGTGGAGACCAAACCGGATCTCACGCCCGTGACGGACGCGGACCGGGAGGCGGAGCAGATCATCCGCTCGCAGCTGGGACGCATCCGCAACCGTGACGCCGTGATCGGCGAGGAGTTCGGCACCACGGGCTCCGGAGGCCGGCAGTGGGTCGTGGATCCGATCGACGGCACCAAGAACTACGTCCGCGGCGTGCCCGTGTGGGCCACGCTCATCGGCCTCGTGGAGGACGGCGAGGTGGTGCTGGGCGTGGTCTCCGCACCCGCCCTGAACCGCCGCTGGTGGGCAGCCAAGGGCTCCGGCGCGTTCACCGGCCGCTCCCTCTCCCAGGCCCAGCGCCTGCACGTGTCCTCGGTGTCCACGCTCCAGGACGCCTCCCTGTCCTACTCCTCGCTCGGCGGCTGGCGGGACCTCGGCGTGCGCGACCGCTTCCTGGATCTCACGGACACCGTGTGGCGCACCCGTGCCTACGGTGACTTCTGGTCCTACTGCCTCGTGGCGGAGGGCGCGGTGGACATCGCGTGCGAACCCGAGCTGAACCTCTACGACATGGCCGCGCTCGTGCCGATCGTGACCGAGGCCGGCGGGCGGTTCACGTCCCTCGCCGGGGAGGACGGCCCCTTCGGGGGCAACGCCCTGGCCACGAACGGCCTCCTGCACGACGCCGCTCTGGACGCCCTCGGCACCCGCGAGTCCTGAGCCGGGAGCGGCCGCCCTCACGCTCCGGTCGATTCCCGCACGCGCCCCGGAGCGCGTGCGTCACAGCCAGGCACGAACGGGCAGGCGCGAAGGGCATGGCGAGAAGAACCCGGACACGGAGAGCCGGGTACGAAGACCCGGACACGACGACGCCCGGCACCGCTGCGAACAGCTGTGCCGGGCGTCGTCGTACCGGGAGCAACGGCGTGGACCGTGACCGGCCCCGCCAGGGACCCCGTCAGGAGTCGATCGAGGTGCTCAAGTTCTCGTTGATGCACTGCTCCATCTGGGCCTGGTCCTGCTGCTGGGCGTACTGCATGCAGTCACCCATGGAGCCCATGACCCACACGAAGATGGCGGCCATGAACGCCCCGCCGATCAGCGCGAGGGCCGAGAGCACGATGCCCACGATGGCCAGGGCCGGGGAGTCACGGCGGGACTTGCGGATCTTGACCAGGCCGATGATGCCCAGCACCAGGCCCACCAGGCCCAGCAGGCCGCCGAGTCCGAAGAACCAGAAGGTCAGGATGCCGAGGATTCCCAGCACGAGGGACGCGATCGCCAGGCCCTTGCCTGGCACCGGGCCCTGCTGGTAGCCGTTGTAGCCCTGTCCGTAGGACTGCTGCGAGTAGTCGTTCTGGTAGTGCGTGGGGTACCCGCCGCCGGTCTGGTTCCCGTAGCTCTGGCCCGAGTAGTCCTGCTCGCCCGTGCCGGACTGGACGCCGTAGCCCTCGTTGCCGTACCCCTGGTTGCCGTATCCCTGCTGGGTGCTGTGCTCGCCGTAGCCGTTCTGCGAGTAGCCCTGCTGGGGCCCGGCGGGCTCGCCGTAGCCGCCCCGGTAGCTGGAGCGGTCCGCACCCTGGTGGCCGGCGTCCCCGTACTGACCGGTTGTGGCGTGGTCCCCGTACTGGCCGTACTCGGGCTGGGCCTGCCCCGGGGTCTGGGGGCGGTTCTCGGAGTACTGCCCGTACCGGGGCTGCTCGCGGTCGGAGGCCGACGAGGAGCCGGACTGCTCGGAGGGACGTTCGCTCATGGAGGCGCCTGCCTTTCGGTGGTGGTGGTCCGTTGCGGACTCCAGTCTTTCACACGGGGCTCTGCGCCCGCGGGTTCGCTGCACGCATGCAGCGGGGCGGGCGCACGAAAAAAGCCTGGGTCGCGAGGTCGTGTTCACGACGTCGCGGCCCAGGCCGTTCCAGTGGAGATGGGGGGAATTGAACCCCCGTCCGATGCAGCTTTGTCAGGGCTTCTCCGGGTGCAGTGTGCTTGCAGGTTTCTCAGTCCCGGCCATCTCGCACACGAGTGGCCGCCGGACTCAGTCACGTAGAAGTCCTCTGGACGTCCGTGACGTACGTCCAGAGCAGTGACCTTCTAGCTGATGTCAGATTCCAGGTCGAAGGTGTACCTGGGCTGACAGACTGCTGTCGCTACTTACGCAGCGAGAGCGAAGTCAGTGCGCTTGGATTTGGCACTTATATTTTTACAGAGAGCGTTTACGAGATAACTCTGTGTCCTCGACCCGCTTCCCCTGTCTCAACTCACATCGTCGAAACCGATCATCCCCGTATTCATTTTTCAATGAGCACCACGTGCGCCCGGTACCAGTACCGGAGAACCTCGTGGACACACAAGAATACGCCCGCCCCTGACCACACGTCAACAGGCCGCCCGGATCGGACGGGGGAAGGTGTCCCGTGCGGCCCTTGCCCGCTCGCCCACCGTGGCCTACCGTGTGGTCATGTCCCGATGAGCCATTCGACCTCCCCGCGCCCGTGGCCGCTGCCCGGCGGGGATCCCGGCTATCCGAGGACACCCATGGCTCATCCCCCGCATTCCCCTAATACGGCCGCGCACATCCGCGTTTCCGGCGTCTCCGCCTCCTTCGGCTCCCACCGGGTGCTCACGGACATCAGCTTCTCCGTGGCTGTGGGTGACCCCACGGGTCTGATCGGAGGGAACGGTTCCGGCAAAAGCACCCTGCTGCGCATCATGGCGGGCCTGGGCGAGCCCGACGCCGGTGAGGTCCTCACCGTCGGACCCGGCGATCCGCTGCGCGTGGGCCTGCTGCACCAAGTACCCCCCCCCTTCGCGCCGCACGACACCGTGGCCCGGGCCGTGGAGTCGGCGGTGCGGACCGTGCGGCACGCAGCATCCGCCGTCGACCGCACAGCTGACGCTCTCGCCCGCGCCCAGGAGGACGAGGGTGCCGCCACCGCGTACGCCGCCGCCCTGGACACTGCCGAACGGATCGGCGCGTGGGACCTGGACACCCGCATCGACGTCACCCTGGACGGGCTCGGCCTGGGAGGCGTGAATCGCGACCGGCCCACGCGTGCCCTGTCCGGCGGACAGCGCCCACAACTGTCCCTGGCCTGGCTGCTGGTCTCCACCCCGGACGTGCTGCTGCTCGACGAACCCACGAACCACCTGGACGACGCCGCCACGGACTTCCTGCGCGAGGCCCTGCGGTCGTGGCACGGACCGGTGCTGCTGGCGAGCCACGACCGCGCATTTCTGGACACCGCCGTAACCTCGCTCGTGGACCTGGACCCCGCACCCCGACCGCATGCCGTCACCTCGGATCTGGTGGGTGACGGCACCGGGACGGGCATCGGCGTGACCCGCTTCGGCGGCACCTATTCCCAGTACGTGCTTGCCCGCATGGATGCCCGCGAGCGCTGGGAACGCACGTACCGGGACGAGCAGGCGCAGCTGAAGGAGTTGCGGGCCGCGGTCAGGGAGCAGCAGAGCGTGGGCCACGCGAACTGGACCCCACGCTCCGAGACACGGATGGCCGCGAAGTTCTACGCGGACCGCAACGCGACCGTGATCTCGCGCCGGGTCAACGACACCCGCACGCGCCTCGCCACGCTCGAGGAGGAGCAGGTGCGCAAGCCACCCCGGGAGCTGTTCTTCCAGGGACTCACCGCGGGTTTGTCCGGATCGGAAGCCGCACTGCACCGCACGGGTCCGGTACTGACCGCCTCCGCGGCCGAGGTCGCGGGACGGATGGCACCCGCGTCCCTGACCGTGAGCGCGGGTGAGTCGTGGCTCATCACGGGTCCCAATGGCGTGGGCAAATCCACCCTGCTGAGCCTGTTCGCCCGGCGACTGGAACCCACGAGCGGTTCCGTGCACGTCGCACCCGGCGTACGCGTGGGGTTACTGGATCCGGACGCCACACTGCCCGGCGCCGACCCGGAGCGCACGGCGGCCCACATCTACCATGAGCGCGTGGGAGAGGATCGCGCGGAGACCGTTCCTCTCGGGACGTTCGGTCTGCTGGCCGGGCGGGACGAGAACCGTCGGCTCGGCGAGCTCAGCGTGGGTCAGCGGCGTCGGCTCGCCCTGGCGGTGCTGCTCGCGGACCCGCCGCACGTGTTGTTGCTGGACGAGCCCACCAACCACTTCTCACTCGTGCTCGCCACGCAGCTCGAGGCGGCGGTGCCGAACTACCCGGGGACCGTGGTCGTGGCCTCCCACGACCGCTGGTTGCGCAGGAACTGGACCGGCCGGCACCTCGCACTGGAGGTACCGGCCGGGACGCCGTGAGTCGAAGGGCTCAGCCGCGCATGTTGCGGTAGCGCATGGCGCGCTGGGCCTCGCGGTTGTCCTGCTTCTCGCGCAGGGTCTGGCGCTTGTCGTACTCGCGCTTGCCGCGCGCCACCGCGATCTCCACCTTCACGCGCTTGCCGTGCACGAAGTACAGGGACAGCGGGATGATGGTGTAACCGGCTTCGCGCGTCTTGCCCGCGATCTTGTCCAGCTCGGAGCGGTGCAACAGCAGCTTGCGCCGCCGCCGCGCGGAGTGGTTCGTCCACGAGCCCTGCAGGTACTCAGGGATGTGGGCGTGCTCGAGCCACAGCTCACCGCGGTTGTCGAACTGGCAGAACGCGTCCACCAGGGACGCCCGCCCCATGCGCAGCGACTTCACCTCCGTGCCCATGAGCGCCAGACCGGCCTCATAGGTGTCGTAGATGTTGTAGTCGTGGCGCGCCTTCTTGTTGTTGGCCACGATCTGGCGGCCGTCATCAGCGTTCTTCTTGGCCATCGGCCTGTTCTTTCCTCCCTGCTCCCCCGGTCCCCGTGCACGCTACGGCCCCCACCCTCGGGGACCGACGACGCCGCGCGGCCGGTGAGAGTCTCTCAGCTCTCGTCGTCGCGGCGCGCGCCTGCACGCCAGCGAATGCCTTCGTCGATGAAAGAGTCGATCCCGCCGTCGAACACGGAACTGGGATTGCCCTCTTCGTAGTTGGTGCGCAGGTCCTTGACCATCTGGTAGGGGTTCAGCACGTACGAGCGCATCTGGTCGCCCCAGGACGCCTTCACGTCCCCCGCCATCTCCTTCTTCTTGGCGTCCGCCTCCTCCTGGCGCTGCAGGAGCAGACGGGACTGCAGCACGCGCAGCGCGGCCGCACGGTTCTGGATCTGCGACTTCTCGTTCTGCATCGACACCACGATCCCCGTGGGGATGTGGGTCATGCGCACGGCGGAGTCGGTGGTGTTCACGGACTGCCCACCGGGGCCGGACGAGCGGAACACGTCCACCTTCAGCTCGGTCTCGGGGATCTCCACGGTGTCGTCCGACTCGATGAGCGGGATGACCTCCACCGCGGCGAACGAGGTCTGGCGCCGCCCCTGGTTGTCGAACGGGGAGATGCGCACCAGACGGTGGGTGCCGGCCTCCACGGACAACGTGCCGAACGCGTACGGGGCCTTGACCTCGAACGTGGCGGACTTCAGCCCGGCCTCCTCCGCGTAGGAGGTGTCCAGCACCTTGGTGGGGTAGCCGTGGCGCTCGGCCCAGCGCAGGTACATGCGCATCAGAATCTCCGCGAAGTCGGCGGCGTCCACGCCGCCGGCACCGGAGCGGATGGTGACCACGGCCTCGCGCTCGTCGTACTCGCCGGCCAGCAGGGTCTGGATCTCCAGCTCGGACAGCGCCTTGCGGATGGACTCAAGCTCCACGGCCGAGGCGTCCCGGGTCTCCTGGTCGTCCTCGTCCTCCGCGAGCTCCACCATGACCTCGAGGTCGTCGATGCGCCCGTGGATCTTGTTCAGCCGGTCCACCTTGCTCTGCGCGTGGGAGAGCTGGGACGTGACCTTCTGGGCCTCCTCCGGGTTGTCCCAGAGGTCCGGGGCCGCCGCCTGCTCCGAGAGGTCCGCGATCTGCGTCTTCATGGACTCGACGTCGCTGACCGCCGCCACGGAGTCGTAGGTGGCGCGGAGGGCACGGATTTCTGCAGCGTAGTCAATGGAGGCCATGGCAGACCACTTTACGTCATGGCCCGCGGACCCCGGGAGCCGGTAGGCTCGGATCCACCCCGCCTGCTCACCGAGGAGACCGTCGATGGAACGTCCTGCAGTGCTCGCACTCGTCCTGGCGGGAGGCAAGGGCTCCCGTCTGGGCGCACTCACGGAGCACACCGTCAAACCTGCCCTCTCGGTGGGCGGCACGTACCGCCTCATCGACATCTCGCTGTCCAACCTGGTGCACTCGCACATCACGGACGTGTGGCTGGTGCAGCAGTACCTGCCCCACGACCTCAACTTCTACATGGCCGGTGGCCGCCCCTGGGACCTGGACCGCTCCCACGGCGGGCTGCACGTGCTGCCTCCCTACGAGGGGGCGGACGGGGAGGGCTTCGCCACGGGCAACTCGGACTCCATCTTCCGGCAGGCCGCGGTCATCCGGGAGGCGGCCCCGGACCTCGTGCTGGTGCTCTCCGCGGACCACCTCTACACCGTGGACTTCAGGGACGTCGTCGACACCCATCTGGGCCGGCGCGCTGACCTCACGATGGTCACCACCGAGGTCACGGAGGACCCCTCCCGCTACAGCGTGGTCCAGACCTCCGAGTCCGGGGAGGTCACGGGCTTCGAGTACAAGCCCGAGGCACCCTCGGGGCATCTGGTGGCCGGGGAGATGTTCCTCTTCACCACGGACGTGCTGCTGGACTCGCTCGAGACGCTGCACGATCGGCTGGGCCAGCTCGGCGACTACGGCGAGGACCTCATCCCCCACGTCCTGGAGCACCACAGGGTGGTGGAGCACCGCCACAGCGGGTACTGGATGGACCTGGGCACCGTCCAGTCCTTCTGGACCGCCCAGCAGCAGCTGCTCGACGGCGACGGCGCGGTCCTGGACGACCCCTCCTGGCCCGTCTGGAGCGGACAGCTCCCTCTGCTCCCCGCATTCGTCGACGACGACGCCGCGGTCATCCGTTCCCTGGTGGCTCCCGGCTCGCACGTGGCCGGTACGGTGGATCACTCGGTGCTCGGGCAGAACGTGACGGTGGAGCACGGTGCGGTGGTACGCAACTGTGTGCTGCTGGACGGTGTGCACGTGGGCTCCGGCGTGGAGCTGGTGAACGTGGTCGCGGACACCGGAGCACACGTGAGCGGCGGCTCCCGGCGCGGATCCTCCCAGCACGTGACGGTGATCGACCGATCCGGTGCCGTCGCGGACCGTGAGCCGTTCGACACCTCCGCCGCACTGCCCCGGAACTGGGAACAGTACTGACAAGTCCTCCCAGTCCTCTCACCCGAAAGGCCTCTGCCATGCGACGTCCATCCCGCGCCACTCTCGGTCCCGCGCTGCGGCGGGAGCTGTTCCGCACGGTGCGCCACCAGGCCGTCCGCCGCGCGGGCGGTGTGCTCCCCCTGATCGGGCTGTACCGCCGCTACGGTGCATTACGCCAGGTGGCGCGAAACCTCCGGAGTCGCTGACCACGCCCGCTGCCCTGTCCAGCGCCAGCAGTGCGGCCGGAATGCGGGTGAGCACGCCGAGGATCAGCGCAATGCCGCCGACCAGTTCGACGGTGATCGCGAAGGCCGCGGACGCGGTGGACGCGCGGACGCCTATGCCCTCGAAGCTCTGTGCGGTGCCGGAGAAGCGCCACTCCGGGACATCTTGCCAGCCATGCATCAGAAACGTGTTGCCCAGGACCACGCGCAGCACGAGCAGGCCCGGGGCCACCGCGTGGTAGTGCCAGATGCGGCGCACGGGGCGCTCGGCGGGGGCCGAGGTGGCGGACGCGGGACGGGTTTCGGCACCGTGTCACACGGCGTCATGCCTCAGCGACGCATCACGGCCCGGGCATCCCCGGTGGCGCTGATGGGCACACCGGCGGGCACGACGACGTTGACCACAGGCGGGTGGACCACAGCAGTCAGCGAGACCTGAGCCGTCGTCCCGTCCGTGGAGCCGGTGGGCCCGCCCACCGCCAGGCCGCTCACGTCGTGGAACGCGCCGACGGTTCCGAGGTAGCTCGTGGCGGCCCCGGAGACGCCCTCGTCCGTGAGGATGGGCGTGGGCGGACCCGAGCCGGAGCGGTCGACGTCGGTGAAGGTGTCCGCCGCCGCACCCGCCGCGCGGTCCGCGAGAGACTGCAGCTGCCGCTGGCCCACGTACACGCTCGTGATCGCGAGGACAGTGACCACCAGCAGCAGCGAGACGAGGGCGAAGCCGATCAGCACGATGGTGGTCTGGCCCGCGTCCGGGTCCTCGTCAGGTTCCGCCGCCCATCGCGAGCGCAGCAGCGTGAACGGACCGGAACGCCCGCGCCCCGCCGTCGTCAGCACCGGCCTCACGAGTACCGCCCCGCGATCACGGAGACGTCCGCCGACAGGTTCGCGACCGTGGCCGTCGCGAATCCGGGCATGCCCGGCAGGCCCACGCGGATGCTCGCGTGGACGCGCGCCACCGCACCCGGGGAGGCGCACGTGCCGTCCGAGCAGTCCACCGTGACCGTGAGGTCCTGCGGGGCGAAGCCGTGGTCCTGCGCGGCCACGGCGGCGACGTCGTGGATGCCCGTGCGGTCCACGTCCTTCGCCTCCAGCACGGAGATCGCCTGACCCGCCTGCTCGGCCGCGGCGACCACCGCGAAGGACGCCGCCTGCACCCGGGCGACGGTGGCCACCAGGTAGATGACGGGGATGAGCAGCAGCAGGCCGAGCCCGATGAACTCCACGATGGCGCTGCCCCGGTCCGGGTCGTCGTCCACGAGCGGTTCCTGCCTCGCCTCAGGAGTCCATGTCCACCGCATGGCCGCTCACCTCCAGTCCCTCGGGAGGGCCGAGGCTTGCGAGCACCGGCAGCGGGGCGACGACGTGGATCTCCACCGCGGGCAGCGCACCCACGCTGGTCCGGGACACCGAGATCTCCTGCGCGTAGCGCTCCCCCACGGTGTCCGCGATGATCCCGCGGGTGCGCTCGGCGCCGTCAGCGTCGGTGCGGTCCGCGAGGCTCGCGTACCGGGCACCCGTCGCGGCGGCGTCGATCAGGGTGTTGCGCACGTGCAGGGCAAATCCCACCTGGAGGATGATCCCGAACAGGATGCTCGCGAGCGCCAGCACCATGACGTACTCCGCCACGGCGCTGCCCTCGTCCACGGCCAGCGCTCCCCCCGTGCCCGCGCGGCGGGGCGCGAGAGGCTCAGAGACCGGAGACCCTGTTGATGGCATCCTGGAACAGCCCCTCCAGCGCCGGGCGTGCGATCAGCAGCAGCCCCGCCACGAGCACGGCGGACATCAGGGTGAGCATGACCCAGCCGGGCACGTCTCCCCGGTCGGCGTCGTCCTCCCCGGCTTGCAGCCGCGCGGGCACCGCCGTGGTGAGTAGCCAGCCCAGCAGGGCGAGCGGACGGATCAGGTGCTTCATGGGTTTCTCCTTCGTGGAAGTGGGGCGGGGACTGCGGTTCAGAACCCCAGGTTGAGGACCGCAAGGCCCGGGAAGACCGCGAACGCCACGCTCAAGGGCAAGATGAAGAACACGACGGGCACGAGCATGGCGATCTCCTTCTTGCCCGCGATCTCCATCAGGACGCGCTTGTCGTGGTCGCGGACGTCCTGGGCCTGAGCGCGCAGCACGTCCGCGAGCGGAGTGCCCCGCTCGATGGCCACCACGATGCCGTCCACGAAGCGTCCGAGGGCAACCACGTCCGTGCGGGCCGAGAAGTCCTGCAGCGCCGTCGTGAGCCCCGCGCCAGCCCGGGTCTGGGCGAGGACGGCCCGGAACTCTCCCGCGAGCTCCCCCTCCGCCACGCGGCAGACCCTCTCGAGCGCACCCACGGTGCTCTCCCCAGCACCCACCGCGAGCGCCATGAGCTCCGCCACGGCGGGGAACTCGGCAAGCATCCGTTTCTCCCTGCCGCGGATGCTGCGGGTGAGCAGGTCGTTGCGCAGCCACACGCCCACCCCGGCACCCAGCACGGCCCCGACGGCGAGGATCGCGACGTTCACGTCCTCCCGCAGCACCAGGGCGACACCGAGGGCGCAGCCAGCCACGGCGCCCGCCACCGCGCAGAGCACCTGCTCGGCCCGGTAGTCCATGACGTCCTTGCGGCAGCCGCCCCGCACGAGCCGGCGGGTCAGGACGTCCGCGTTGGAGAACAGGGGCGCGGCACGCCGCAGGAGCCATTCCATGGCCGCGCCCCCGACCGCACCGGCCAGCGCCGTGCCGCGGGTCTGCCGGGAGGACCACGCGGGATCGCTCAAGCCGTTCGCCAGCTCGGCGGCGCGCAGCTGGGGTGCGATGCGCTCCGCGAAGCCCGGCGCGCCCACCGCCCGGGTGGCGACCAGCACGAGCCACAGCCCCAGGGCCAGAACCGCACCGAGCAGGGCGGAGACCACGGTGGCGTTCATCGCAGCACCCGCCGTTCGGTGGGCAGCGCGCCGAGGCGCAGCATCAGCTGGTAGGCCAGCACGGACACGGCGAGGCCACCCAGGAGGACGGCGGCACCGGCAGCGGTGTTGTACGCCTGGACCGCGGCGGGTTGGGTGGCCATCAGCGCGAGGATGAGCCACGGGGCGGCCACGGAGAGCCGGGCGGCGTTGACGGTCCAGGACTGACGGGCCACGAGCTCGCTGCGGGTGCGCTCGTTCTCGCGCAGGAACTCCGAAAGCGTCCCCAGCAGCCGGCCGAGATCCGTGCCGCCCACCTCGCGGGTGACCCGCAGGGCCTCCACAATGTTGTCCGCCACAGGATCGGCCAGGCGCTGCTTGAGCATCGTGAGCGATCCGTGCAGCTGACCACTCGCACGGTAGTCGGCGGCGAACCGCGCGAAGGCTGGCCGCAGCGGTTCCGGGCCGCGGTACTGCAGCTGCATGAGCGCCTCCGGCAGCCCCATGCCCGCCCGGATCGCCGAGCGCAGGTGGTCCACGACGTCCGGCCACACCTCACGGAACACGGCGGTGCGACGACGGGCGCGGCGGCGCACGAACCAGAGCGGAGTGCACAGGGACACCAGGAAGACACAGAGCCCGAAGACTGCGGCGGAGGTCAGCGCCAGCACCAGGACGCCCGCGACCAACGCGAGCAGGACGCTGAGACCCGCGAACGCGGCGAGCGAGACCCCGGGAAGGTCCGCCTGGACCATCAGGGTGCGGAACGTGCCCGTGCGCGCGTGTCGGGTGCGCGGGGCAGGCCGCCGGGTCCAGAAGGACCACCACACCAGGAAGACTCCCGTGCCGAGCAGGGCTCCGAGCAGCGCGCTCACCGGGGGGCCCGTCCCGCACGCCCGCTCGACGCGTCACCTCGTGGACCAGTGCCGTTGCCGCGCGGGCCGGAACTGCCCCGGCGTGGACCGGCGCCGTTGCGGCGTGCGCCGGAAGCTGAGCCGCCCGCGCTGCTCACTGCCGCGACGTCCCCGGCCGAGGACCCTTCCCCCGTCTCGTGAAGTGATCCGCCGAGAGTCCACACCGGCTCCGAAGTGCCCTCGTCCCCGGGGCCCGGGGCGGCGTCGTCGTGGAGGAGAACCGCCGGCGAGTACCCGGCGCGCACGAACTTGTGCGCCGCGGGCACCTCGGAGGCGACCGCTCGCAGGATGCCGTCC
Source organism: Kocuria salsicia (assembly GCF_039532055.1). Lineage (NCBI taxonomy): Bacteria > Bacillati > Actinomycetota > Actinomycetes > Micrococcales > Micrococcaceae > Kocuria > Kocuria salsicia. The sequence continues at coordinate 758,104 of NZ_BAAARF010000003.1, forward strand.
CGCAGCTGGAAGACGGGGTAGGTCTCGATCACCCCGTTCTCCACCCGGTTGCCGACTCCCAGGATTTCGGCCACGCAGCGGTGCCCGTCCGGGGCACGGTGGCAGTGGACCACCATGTCGAAGCACGAGGCCACGGTGGGCACCACGAACGCGCTGCTGATGTTCTCGCCCGCGAGCAGCGGCAGGGTGCAGATCTTGGTGACGGCGTCCCGTGCCGAGTTCGCGTGGATCGAGCACATCCCTGGCAGACCCGCGTTCAGCGCGATCAGCATGTCGAGGCTCTCGGCCTCCCGGACCTCGCCCACCACCAGGCGGTCCGGGCGCATCCGCAGCGCCTCCTTCACCAGCCGCCGCAGCGGGATCTCGCCGGTCCCCTCCAGGTTGGCCTGCCGGCACTGCATGCCGACGACGTCGCGCAGCGCCACCTTGAGCTCGAAGACCTCCTCCACGGTGATCACCCGCTCCCGCGGGCCGATGGCCGCGCACAGACAGTTGAGCATGGTGGTCTTCCCCGCCTGCGTGGCCCCCGAGACCAGGACGTTCAGGCCGGAGTCCACCGCCGCGTGCAGAAACTCCGCCGCCTGGACGGCCATCGAGCCGAGTGTCACGAGGTCCTGCAGCCGACGTGCCCGGGCCACGAACTTGCGGATGTTCACCGCCCAGTGGGTCCGGGTGACGTCCGGGATGACCACGTGCAGGCGGGAGCCGTCCGGCAGGGACGCGTCCACGAACGGGGAGCTGAGGTCCAGGCGCCGGCCGGAGGACTTCAGCATCCGCTCCACGAGGGTGCGCACCTGGGGCTCACTCAGCACGAGACTCGTCAGCTCGGACTCCCCGCCGCGTGCCACGTACACCTCGGCCGGTGTCAAGACTGAGCTAGAATCTCTTACATGGACGCTGTCATCTACGCCCGCATCAGCCGTGACGCTGAGGGCACAAACCTGGGTGTGAACCGTCAGCTCGAGGACTGTCGGCAGGCCGCGAGCGCCCGCGGGTGGACCGTGGTCCATGAGTACGTGGAGAACGACACCTCCGCCACCCGGGCGAAGGTCCGCCCCCAGTACCAGCAGATGCTCCGGGACCTCGCCAACGGGACCGCCGGCGCGCTCATTGTGTGGGACGTGGACCGGCTCACCCGCACCCCCCGCGAGCTCGAAGACGTGATCGACCTCGCCGACGCCCACAACATCGCGCTGGTGTCCATCGGCGGGGAGATCGACCTTGCAACCCCACAGGGAAGGATGACGGCACGCATCAAGGGCAGTGTGGCGCGGCATGAGACGGACCAGATGGCGCGACGTATCCGCCGTAAGCAGCGTGAACGGGCTGAGCAGGGCCTCCCTAATGGACTGTGCCCGTTCGGGTGGCGCCGGGTCTACGACGACCAGGGACGCCGCGCAGGGAGCCGTGACGTGGCGTATGCGCCCGAGGCGGAGCAGATCCGCGACGGGGTATCACGACTGCTTGCCGGTGAATCGGTCCGGTCCATCGCCCTGCGTTGGAACACGGAGGGGTTACCCACCCAGCGGGGCAACGGATGGAGGACTGGCACGGTCCGGCAGACCCTCCGGCGGGCCGCGAACGCCGGGCTCCGCGAGCACAAGGGTGAGCTGTTCCCCTCCGACGTGATCGAACCGCTCATCACCGAGGACGAGTTGCACCGGGTACGGGCGCTCCTGGCAGACCCGGGGCGCCGAGTGCACCACGGCACCACCCCCGCCTACCTGCTAACCGGGATCGCCGAGTGCGGCCGGTGCGGTGGGAAGATGCGCTACCTGAAGAGCAGAGGCCGTGACGGCATGCCCTCCTACGGGTGCCGAGACTGCACCCGTGTGGCCCGCTCCATGGGCCTGGTGGACGCCGTGGTGGAGGGCGCGATCCTGGGGCGCCTGCAACGCCCTGACGTGCTCGAGACGCTGCCCACGATGGATCCAGCCCGGGGGGACGATCTGCGCTCGCAGGCCGCCACCTTGGAGGCGAAGCTGTCAGAGGCTGCGGATCTGTTCACGGCAGGCACGATCACTGGTGAGCAGCTGTCCAGGATCACCGCCGGGGTCCGCCCCCAGCTGGACAAGACCCGGGCCCAGTTGGCGGACCTGACACCGGCGAGCGCCGCGGCCGCGATAGCTGGTGAAGATGCGGTGGCCCGCTGGGAGGACGCCACCCTGCTGGTGAAGCGAGAGATCGTGGACACCCTGATGACGGTGACCATCCTGCCCGTGGGTCCGGGGCGGGGACGAGACCCCGAATCCGTGAAGATCAGCTGGAAAAGTTAGCACTTCCGGTCACCTTGGGAGATTTCCCTGAAGCACTCAGGCCCGGGCTGGGGTCCACCAATCAAGTAAAATCCGGCAATGTTGCCGACGCCGTCAAGAAGTCCTCAGGCGGGCGCCCCGCCCAAGACGGCCCGAGGGTTGGAAAGGCCGGGGATGTTTTCCCCCACTTCGACCCACGAAAATATTAGGCGTGTCCCGCCCTCGAGGGCCGGAATCACAAGGAATGCATGGTGGAAAACACCCAGCCACCCCAAACCACACAGACGCTTCCGTTATCCACAGTCCATCCACAGTCCATCCACAGCGGAGCCCGCATGTACGAATCCGTGCGGCACTCTCCAGAGCCACCAGAACGTCTAACGTCACCGTCATCGGTGCCTAGACTCGGAGCACAATCGAACAGAGTTGCGGGTCCGGTGCTACCAACACCGGACCCGCACTGAAAACCTTCGGAAGAGGTTTCCAAATGTCAGGCTCCCACCTGACGGCTCAAGCGTACCCAGAGCCGTCTATCCACGCACACCCCGAAACGTCCGAGGCCGCCCGAGTCCTGGTCCGCCGATCATGGGATCTCACCACCGATCGCGCTGCAAGAACAGCCAATGGGCGGAGGGCGAACTGGGATCGGTTCTTGAAGATAGTGGACCCGAACGGATACATGGATCCTGAGGACCGCGAGCGCCTCGCAGCAGAGGCCCGGCGCGAATTCTACGTGGAGATGGGCCGCAAGTCCGCGGCCGCCCGGCGCGCTAAGCAGGTGGTCGCATGAGCGCCGTGATCCGAGCGCAGTTCGGGGCGCTGGACCTGGACGCCTACGTGGCCCGCATCATCGCCGAGGCCCCACCCCTCACGGATGCCCAGCGGGCCACGCTCGCCGGGCTCCTGCGCCCCGTAGAGACCCGCGGGGGTGCAGCAGCATGACGGCAAGAAGAAACCCCCCGGCGGGCAACCAGGGGGCCCCTAAGAACGATCTTCCGAACCACCACCAGTCTACCCGCGATCACCTTTACGCGCTCGCAGCGCACGGCATCCGGGTGTTCCCGCTCGTACCCGGCGAGAAGCGCCCCATGGTGACCGGGTGGGAGCAGAAAGCCACCACCGCACCCAGCCTCCTGGACAACTGGCCAGCCGGTGCCGGTGTCGGCATCGCGTGCGGACCCTCCGGGCTCGTGGTCGTGGACTGCGACAACCACGGCGGGACTCCCCCACGGGAGTGGGACCGCCCGGGGATCACCAACGGCCTGGACGTGTTCGCGGACTTGTGGGCCCGGCACACCCGGGCGCCGCTGTTCGACACCATGACCGTGGAAACCCCCTCCGGTGGGCTGCACTTCTACTACCGGGCACCCCTGGGCTCCAGGATCCGCAACAGCGCCGGGAAGCTCGGCTGGCAGGTTGATGTGCGGGCCGCGGGCGGGTACGTCTGCGCACCCGGCACCACCCTGCCCAACGGGGCGTACAAGCCCGTGGGAGGGCCTGGAAACATCGCGCCGCTCCCCCAGTGGCTCCGGGCGCTGCTCGAGCCGCAGAAGCCCACCCCAGCGGCCACACAACGGCGAACGCCGCAGGTCATCCCCGGGCCACGTTCGCAGGTCGAACGCCGGGTCCGCGGCCTAATCCGCACCGTGGCCGAAGCACCCGAGGGGCAACGGAACTCGACGCTGAACTGGGCGGCATGGCAACTCGCGCAGGACGGGCTGTTCACCCGGGACTACTCCATTGCTCTGCTCCACGCAGCCGAAACCGCCGGTCTCCCCCGGGCCGAAGCTATCCGAACTATCCGATCCGCCGCTGCCCCAAGAAGCGCCAGCACCCAAGGGGGCGCAGCCGCATGACCGACCACCCATTCGAAGACATGATCCAGTCTGCGAGCGCCGAGCTCTCAGAGGAAGTCGGAGAGCACCACGACGAGCGGTACGTCAGTGGCGGCGCGTTCATCTTCGATCAGCCCGAAGAGATCCCCGCCCGCTGGGGAGACGGTGAACAGATCCTCTGGGCCAAGGGTGAGGCACTCATGCTGTGCGGACCCCCAGGAGTCGGCAAGACCACCCTCACAGGGCAAGTCGTCCGCGGGCTACTTGGGCTGCAGGACAACGTCCTGGGCTACACCGTGGCCCCCGCAGAGAAGGTCCTGTACCTCGCCATGGACCGGCCTCGACAGATTGCCAGGTCCCTGGGGCGCCACTTCCGGCCGGCGGACCGCGAGCGCGTGGACCAGCGGCTGACCATCTGGCCGGGCCCTCCTCCGCACGACCTCGCTCAGAAGACGGGCATCCTGCTCGAGTTGGCCCAACTAGCTGGCGCCGACGTGGTGGTCGTGGACTCCCTCAAGGATGCCGCGGTGGGGCTCTCCGATGATGCCGTGGGGTCGGGGTACAACAGGGCCCGACAGACCGCGCTCGCGGGCGGTGTGGACATCATCGAGCTACACCACCAGCGGAAGGCGACCTCGCAGGGCGGAAAGCAGGACAAGCTCTCGGACGTGTACGGGTCCACCTGGCTCACCTCCGGTGCCGGTTCCGTGATCGGGCTGTGGGGCGAAGCCGGTGACCCGGTCGTGCAGCTCACCCAGCTCAAGCCCGTGATGGAGGAGGTTGGCCCGTTCGAAGTCCTCCACGACCACCAGGCCGGTATTTCCACCGTCCAGGGAGAGGTGGACCTTGTGGAACTGGCCCGCGCCCGGGGAGGGCTCACGGTGACCATGGCGGCCCAAGCTATCTACGGGGACGAGATCAGTCAGGCGCAGAGGGAAAAGGTCCGGCGGCGCATTAAGGCTTACACCAAGCAGGGGCTGCTGGTGGAAACGCACATCACGGATGACCGCAACCGTGATGTCTCGAGATGGACCGCACCCCGGACCCCGATCAACACCGATCCGACCCTTCACACGGATGGTGAATCGTGACCACACGCGCCACACGGGGCACCACACGGGTGTGTGTCCGCTCAGGGACCACACGCGGACCCACGCACCACACGTTCTGAACGTTTCCCCTAGTCAGGAACCACACGGTTTACCACACGCACCACACGCCCGGACCACCACACGTTTTCCCCCCTCTCTAAAGAGGGGGAAACGAGTGGTCCCGGCCCACACGTGGACGGAAGAGAGACTCAGATGGACCACAAGCCAGTAGCACTCACCGCACCCCAGGCCGAGGCGCTCGCCGGGATCCTCCAGCAGATCCGCCCCGAATGGGCGAAACCCGCGATCATGGCCGCGCTCAGGGACGTGGACCCCTCCCATGGGTGACCTCGAGGACTACCACCGCCGCCGCGTCGAGGGCATGCTCACCAACGCCCGGACCAAGGCCGACCTGCAAGACCTCGTGCGGGCCCTGGATGCCCGGAACATGCGCCTGCAGCACCTCAACCGTCAGCTACGACTCCAGCTCCACCAGCACCGGAAGGACACCCCATGAACACCCACCAGAGCAACGCACAGGACAGTAACAAACCGCGGCCACAGGACCCCACTACCCTGGCCCAGCCCCCGGCGGACCCCGCCCCCGAAGGGCCCGTTCCCCCGGACGTGGGACCCCCGTAATGGCGCGCACAGGACTGGCGTCTGGAAGCCCTCAGGAGACCGCGGAGGGGCAAAAACTTTCGCGCAATGGACTTACCGATTTCGCCCCTGCGGACCCGCACGAGGTCCGCGCCCGGCTCACCCGCCGCGGGTCCCTGAACGGCCTCGACGGCGGTACCGGGGTCGTGTTCATCCCCCAACACGCGCTCCCGGACCTGCGACGGCGCCTGCTGCTGGCCCAGGAACGGTTTACGGCTATGAGTGGCCCAGTGCCCGGGAAACGGCGGAAACGCCGGCCTGCGAGCGCCCGGTGACATTGCCCGCCGTCCACCTTTCGGCATCGTTTTGACCCCACATTGGTATCACCGCCCAGGGGCACCCAGCCCCGGGGCACGACCACCAGGAGGGCCACATGGCCAAGCTCGACCCCCAGAACCCGCCGGACTTCGAGAAGTTCGGACGGGCCCTCTGGACGGAACTGACCACCCTCAAGTTCGGCGAGCGCGGGAACAGTGCGCGGGTCGCTGAGACCGCTATCGAGTGCGCGCTCTCGGTTTCCCGGAACTACCACGCCAAGTCCGCCGAAGACATCGCGTTCGACAAGTGGGCGGACGAGGTGGGCCTGTGAGCACGCCCCACCTGCAGCGCCTCGTGGTGGCCATGCCGCCGGACATGGTCCGCCGGGTGGACACCCTGCGCTCGCTGACCGGCACCAGCCGTGCAGGGTTCATCCGGCTCGCCGTAGCCGACTACCTGCGTCCCCTGGGCGGCACCACCCATGACGCCCAACCCTGACCTCGTGGCCGCGGTGGAGGGCATGCGCCGGTTCGGGTCCTACGGGATGCCCCTCATCAAGGCCATTGAGGACTACTTCCGGGAAGGCGTCCGAGACATCGCCACATGGGACGAACTCCGCGCCAGGGTCCTCACCGAGTGCGGCGCCTTCCCCCCGTTCGCGGGAGGGGCGGACCCCGAGGGTCTGTCCGGGGTGCCCCTAGTGGACCTGGGGCGGCCCAGCACAACCGTGTTTTTGGTCAACGGCGCCATGTACCGCCGCCCGGACCTCGAAACCCTCCACAAGGCCACACAGGCCACCACCGCGAAAACGTGGCTGAAGCATGACGCCCGTTACCCCACCCCGAGAAAGAAGAACAATGAGCACCAGAGCTGAACGACGACTGCGAGAAGCCCAGACCACCCTCGAACAGGCCACCCAGGCACACCAGACCGCCGCTGCAGCGTTCGCCGCCCTCGAGGATCGGGCAGTGTCCGGGGAGGACGTTGACCCTCTGGAACTGGCTGGCACCCAAGGTGACCTTGCGATCAAATCCAAACGGGTCCAGCGCGCCCAGACGGCCGTCAACGCCGAACAGTCCACCGTGGACGAGGAGAAGGCCCGAGCCCGCCACCGTGAGCTCGTAGAGGCCGCGAAAGCCACCCAGGCGGACCTCAGTACCGCCGAGGTGCGCACGGCCATGGAGGACCTTTTGCGGCGCGCCTACGCGGCCTCCGACGCATGGTCCGAGATGCGGTCCGCGGTCCTTGCGGAGCACGGCGAAATCCCGTTCTACGGTCCCGGCAACGCGGCGCCCGACGGGGTGAAGTCCCCCACCCTGTTCAAGCTCGACGGTATCGGCTACCCGGACCCAGCAGATCCTTACCGCCTCGCCCGTGACCTGCGCGAGCTGGCGGACCGGGTGTTCGAGGATGTGGGTATTGAGCGTGCCCGTGCGCGGTCCGCCGGTCAGGAGGTACCCGTGTCGTGGCAGGCGCGTGCTGTGGAGGCCGGGGTCGAAGCGGCGCGTGAGGACCAGCGGCGGTGCACACCGGAACCAACCCCAGACGCCGCCGCGTAGGACCAGCAGCAGGGCAGACACCCCGGTGGGCGGGTTTAGGACAGGACCCACCCACCGAGAGGTTGAGAGGATGAGGGCATGGACGATCTGAGGGAGACGTTCGCGGGCATGACCCCGGACGAGGCGGACCGGACGGTGGACGCGCTCGCGGACATGCTGGCCGCGCTGCCTGCCGATGATGCGGACCCGGTGGACCGGGCAACCCGCGCCGGTGTGGAGGGTTTCGTGATGGGCTACCGCACAAACCATACATAAAGGGTTCCCTTTGTGTATGGTTAGGGCATGACCACCCCCCAGCTCCGCGTCATCGGCTACGTCCGCGTGTCCACCAATAAACAGGACATCGGCCCCGAGGTGCAGATTGCCGCCCTACAGGCCGAAGCGGACCGGCTGGGCTGGGAGCTGGACCTGAGACGCGAGAACGCCGCGAGCGCCAAGACCCTCAAGAACCGCCCCGTGCTCGCCCAGGCCCTCGCGGACCTCAAAGCCGGGAAGGCCGACGCGCTCGCCGTGTCCAAGCTCGACCGGCTCTCCCGCTCCGTCGCAGACTTCGCCGGTCTGCTCGAGACCGCCACGCGTCAACACTGGGCGCTGATCTGCCTGGACCTGGGGATCGACACGTCCACCATCACCGGCGCCGCCATGGCACAGGTCACCTGCACGTTCGCGGAGATGGAGCGGAAGAAGATCGCCGAACGGACCCGTGACGGCATGGCCAAGATCAAGGCCACCACCGGCAAGCACATGGGCCGCCCGTCTGCGCTCCCCCAGGCCACTGTGGACCGGATCCACCGCGAGCGCGCCGCTGGTCTGTCCTACGCCAAGATCGCCGCGGCCCTCAACGATGAGAGCATCCCCACCGCCACCGGGCGCACCTGGCACGCGTCCACCGTGCGGCAGGTACTGAGCCGGTAAGAGCATCTACGTGCAGGTCTCGGCGAACACCGCCCAGGACGCGGCGGTCATCAAGGCCGAACTGGAGCGGTTCTTGGCTCAGCGGGAGCGCCGGGCGGCAAACCGGCACGGTACCCGTGAGCTGCGGGGCGCGCACTGACCCCCAGGTAACATTCCCGCCCCAACCTGTATCAGGCTCTGGGGCGGGAATACTTAGCGGAAGCAACCCCCAGTGCTAAGGACACCTCATGAGCGCGGTCCCCTACACGTTGCCGGCTGAGCAGCGGGAGCAGATCCTCACCCAGGAGATCACTAAGCGGACATCCACGGGGAAGTCCGAGTTGCTCGCCACCCGCCCGTTCAAGGCTTACGTACGAACCGGGCAACCCCTTACGGCGGCATGGCCAGTGGCCTTGACCGTTCACGCGTTGTGGGTCGTCGCCGTGGTCGTCCTCGCTTTCCTGGTCCTCCGGTTCTTCGCGGTCCTTGTGGTCCTGGCCCTGGGGTGGTGGTTCCCGCGGGCTTTCACCCGCATCGAGGTCATCACCATCGGCGAGCGCGGCGAAGTGGGCGTGAAGACCCTGTACTGGGGCGGGGCGTACAAGCTCGAGCAGCACCTCAAAGACCCCACCCGAAACTAGCCCTGGAGCACCCCCATGCGCCGTTACACCATCCCTTTGACCCTCACCGCCGCAGCCCTCGCTCTCACCGGGTGCGGCACCCAGCAGGACCCGGCACCCACGGCGACCGTCACTGTCACGGCCACTCCGTCTGCTGAGTCGTTCACGCCCACCCCGGAAGCAGCCGAGACCACCGAAGCGCAGGCTATGGAGACCGCACCACCCGCCGAAGCTGAGACCCCCGAAACCGCACCCACAGGCGCAGTAGAAGCTCCCGCGGCACCCGCAGAGACAGACGCTGCCGAGGACGAATCGCAGGGCGTCTCCATTGTCGAGTCAGAGGGGATGGAGGGAGACGACTACATCATCCGACTCCGCACTAATCAAGGCGCTACGGCGACGGAGAACTACGCCCCCAGTGTCATGCAATCAAGGATCCAGTCTCTGACTGGCACCCCGCAGGCGAAGAACATTGACCTCGTGGCCATGTACACCGCGGACGGCGTGATGATCGCTACCGGCCGTCTGCCGGACGGGAAGTACGCCGGCGTTACGTCTGGTCTGTAGAACCACCCTCGACCCATGAAGAAGCGGCCCCCAGCATGACGCTGAGGGCCGCTCTCTTATCCCCTGGTGTCCCCTGTTACTTGGCTACTCCCCGGACCAGTACCCGGCCTGCTCCGGGTGATCCTGCAGCAGGCGTTCGATCTCTTCCCCGAGGCGCTGGTGGAACGCCACCAGGTTGTTCACTGGGTGCCCGGGGCCGTCCACTTTCCGGTCCTCGATCCTCACCGCGAGCTGCACCCCGTGTTCCGGGGACCACACCCGGGTAAGGATGAACTCGGACTCCTTGCGCTCGCCGTCCAGGCCGTCCACGTCGGTGTCCAGCATCGTCCCGAAGTGGCCGTCGTCTTCGCCGATCTCACTGGCGGCGCCGGGCTCCATTCCCGTGTCTGGTCCGCCGAAGGGGCACGCACGGGCGAGGGCGACCACGTAGACCCCTTCCCGGCCGTTCACGGGCTGCCAGTTCTCGTCGCTGAGGATCTTGTCGCGGGTGGTTTCTCCGTCACCCTGGAACCATTGGCGGTGGCGGGCCTCGAGGGCGCGGCTCACGGCAGTTCGCTCGCGGTCCGTGGCGTCCTTCATGGAGTAGGCCGAGATGGTGTGACTGGTGGAGTCATAGAGCATCCCCCCGTAAATCCAGAGGTAGTCGCCGTTCCAGGCCTGGTGCAGGTGGCTGGTGGGCCCGGGGGTGGTGCCGAGGGTCCAGGTTTTGAACTTGGGCCAGGCTTTGATCTCGGAGGGGGTGGGCATTTTGGGTGCGGTGGTGTTCATGGTGGTGCCTTTCTTGATTCCGGTGAGGTCGTTGTGACCTCCTGACACCAAGAAACCTAAACCCGTTTTACGCAGGACCGTTGAGCCAGATCTCCTCGACCTCGGGATCGTCCAGGTACGGCTGCAGCGGCCCGTAGCCCGCGACGAGGTCCAGCACGGTCTTGCGCGCGGCCTCCAGGTCCTGGATCCGGGGCAGCCCGGCCTGCGCGGAGCGGACGTCGTACTCGGCCACGACCGCGGCCACGATCCGGCGCGTGGGCTCGACCTCGTGCAACGGGTCCAGCCCGGTACGCCGGATCTGTTCGCGGACGTCCGCCTCGATCAGTCCGATCGCGTCCTCGGCAACGGTGGCCATGGCTCCCCCTGGGGTTTCCCCGAACCCGTTACTGGCTGGTTAACTCTGGAGGGAACGCTAGGGGAAATTTCCGGCCGCGAACACGGCCGGGGGCCCGATCTGTGGATAACCCGTCATGACCTGCGCCGATGCCCGCAGCACGACGCGTCATGCTCGGACGCAGAATGCATCCTCATGCAAAGTGACACTCATCACGCTTTGGTCGGAGGGGACGGGAACACCTTGCCCCTCCGGCCACAAGACGGGGACTGCCGAAGGCAGGGTGATGCGCGGTGCTCCGAACCACAGTGGAGCACGTGCGGAAGGTCAGACGGCCGTGGAACCCCCGCGAGCGGCGTCGTCGCCGGGGGCAGCGGTGGCGGGACGCTCGACGGACACGTCCGGGCCCGCGGGCCCCACGTGGGGTGCCTCGGCGGGGCGCTGCAGCGGGGAGGCCGCTGCGAAGGTGAGCACGGAGGCGCGCTCGGTGTGGGCGCCGTCGGGCTCCCACGGCTTCTCGGCCTCGGCAATGGCGATGTGCCGGGCGAGTCGCGTGATGTTGACCTCCTCGACGCGGCGGCGCTGGGCGGCGCTGTACTGGGAGACCATGAACAGCACCACGAGCGCGTAGAGCACGAGGTCCGTGCCACGGCCGATCCCCAGCAGGCGGGCCACCTGCGTGACCAGGTCCGGCACGAGGATCGAGACGGCGGCGAAGAGGAAGAAGGCGACCGCTCCCAGACGGCGGATGGCCTGGTGCTTGGCGTTGGCGCCGCCGCGCACCAGGGTGAGCGCGCCGTAGGCCACGCCCAGGATGAGAACGATCTGAACCACGATGGTCATTGCAGTGCCCCGTTACTTCACGAACAGTTCGGCCAGGATGTTCACGCCGTTGAGCAGGGACTGGCCCTTGCCGCGCGAGTAGTCCGTGTAGATGATCTCCACGGGGTGCTCCACCCAATTGGGCTGGATCTCCGCGAACCGGTTCACGATCTCGGAGGCGTGCGCCATGCGGTTCTGCTTCAGGTGCAGCTTGCCGAGCGTGTCCCGGTTGATGGCCCGCAGGCCGTTGTGCGCGTCCGAAAGGTCCATGCCGCTCGTGAACTTGGACACGAACGCCGCCGTGCGCAGCACGAGTCGCTTCAAGGAGGACACCTGTGTGCGGTCGTCAAGGAACCGCGACCCCAGGACCACCTCGGCCTCGCCGCTGCGGATGCGCTGAACCATGTCGTACGCATCGATCACGCGGTGCTGGCCGTCCGAGTCGAACGTCACCACGCAGTCCATCTCCGGATCCTGCAGCGCGTACTCGAAACCCGTCTGCAACGCCGCACCCTGCCCCAGGTTGATGGGGTGCTGGACCACCACGGCCCCTGCGTCCCGACAGATCTGCGCGGAGTCGTCCCGGGAGCCGTCGTCCACGCAGACCACGTGCGGGAAGGTCTTGCGGAGGTTCTCCAGGACCTCTCCCACCACTTGGGCCTCGTTGTACACGGGCATCACTATCCAGGCTCGACTCACACCCCTCATTGTTCCACAGTCGGCTGGGGACCTCCGGCGCGCAGGCGGGGCCCGCAGGTCGCGGGGGTGGGCGCCGGGCGGTCCACTAAACTTCCCACAGACCCTCCCGCCTTCCCCGTCTGGAGCCCTGGATCCCTTGAGCTGGCTTGAAGCACTTCCCCCCTACACCCTGGTGGCCGTCCTCATGGTCCTGCCCGGCGCGCTGCTGAGCGTGGCCCTGGGGCTGCGCGGCCTGGCGCGGTGGGCGAGCGTGGTCCCCCTGTCCGTGGCGGGGTTCAGCGCCTCCGCGGTGGTCTACGGGATGCTCGGCGTGCCGTGGAACCCCCTCACCGTCACGGCGGCGTTCGCAGGAGTGGCGGTGCTGCTGTGGCTTGTCATGATCCCCGCAAGACGCCGCGTCGCCGCGGCTCCGTGGGCGGGCACCGTCCCGTGGCGGGAGCGGATCACCGCCCCCACGGTGGGCATCTGGTGCGGGGCGGTTCTCGGCGTCGGGATCGTGGTGCAGAGGCTCTACCTGATCCTCCAGGTCCCCGATGCCCTCTCCCAGACCTACGACGCGAACTTCCACTACAACGCCGTGCGCTACATCGAGGACACCGGCACCGCGTCCTCGCTGACGATCGGCGGGCTCGGCGTCACGGACCCCTCGTTCTACCCCGCGGCCTGGCACAACTCCGTGGCCTTCGTGACCGCGGTGGGCCACCTACCCGTGGCCCTGGCCGCCAACGCGATGACCATGCTGGTGTGCGGGGTCGTGTGGGTGCTGGGCTGCCTGTACTTCACCACGCGGGTGCTGGGCTCCCGCCCTGCCGTGGCCGTGGCCACCGGGCTCATGGCCTCCAGCTTCCCCGCCTTCCCCTACCTGCTGAGCTTCTACGGCAACCTGTTCCCGAACGCCATGTCCATCGCGTTCCTGCCCCTATGGCTGGGTCTGCTCACGGACGCGCTCGGTCTCTCCCGGGGCCCCTACCTCCGGTCCAAGCTCGCCCTGTGGATCACCGTCCTGGCGGTCACGGGGGCCATGGGACTGGCCCACCCCTCCACCGTGGTGCTGGGTCTCGCGCTGCTGTGGATCATGCTGCTCACCCTGTGGTGGCGGGTGCTGCGCTCCCCGCGGGCCTGGTGGCGCAAGCTGCTCGGCGCCCTCGCCCTGGTGGCGATGCTCCTGGTGCTGCAGCAGATCTGGTTCTCCGCGCGGGCCTCCTGGGACTCCTCCTCGTGGAAGCCGCACGCGACCCAGCCCCAGGCCGTGGGTGAAGCGCTCGCCACCGTCTACCCCGGCGCGCCGCACGCCCCCTGGGTGCTCATGGTCCTGGTGCTCCTCGGCGCCGCGGCCCTGCTGCGCCACACCTCTCGCTGGCTGGTGGGTGCGTGGGTCCTGCTGATGTGGCTCTACGTCCTGGTGGCCTCCTCCCGGAACTTCCCGCTGCGCTACGACTGGACCGGGGTCTGGTACAACGACTCCAATCGACTGCTCGCGCTCATCCCCGTCATGGCCGTTCCCCTCTCCGTGGCCGGCGCGCTCGCTGTGCTGCACTGGGTAGTCACGCACGTGCGCACCTTCGTCCTGAAGCTCTCCCAGCGCTCCGGGACCTCTCCCGCCGTCCGCCGGGCCGCCGAGCGTACGCGTCCCCTGATGCGCACCCGCACCGCGGCCGTGGTGGGCGGCCTCCTGGCCGTGGTCCTGGGGTGGCAGGCCGTGCAGACGGAGCCCATGACGGACGTCGTTAACTACGGCAAGTCGCTCTACGCCGGCGGCGGCGCCCACCCGTACGCGCTGCTCGACCCCGCCGAGGAGCAGCTGCTGGAGCAGCTTCCCGAGTACGTGCCGCAGGACGCCGTGGTCTTCGGCAACCCCCTCACGGGCACCTCCCAGGCCTACGCCGTCTCCGACGTCAAGGTGCTGTTCCCCCACAACGGCCTCGTCGCGGACCGGGAGGCCTCCGTGATCGCGCACCACCTCGACGAACTGACCACGGACCCGGAGGTCTGCCCCGCGCTGCACAAGCACAACGTGCAGTACGTCCTGGACTTCGGAACCCGGCAGGTGAACCCCTTCGCCTACTTCGACACGCGCGGCTACGACCAGCTCACCCCTGACAGGGGCTTCGAGCTCTTGGCCCAGACCGGCCCCGAGGCCAAGCTCTACAAGATCACCGGCTGCGGCGACTGACCCTGGACCGGATGACGACGGCGCCGCGAGAGATGGTCTCTCGCGGCGCCGTCGTCATCCGGTCCGAAACAGTGCCGAGCTCAGCCCGGCAGGGGCCCGTCCAGGTCGGGATCGTACTGGGGCACGAACTCCTCGCCGCGCTCGGCAGCCTCGCGCGCCTGCCACTCCCGCTTGTGGCGCTTGTCCGCCAGCGCCCGGGCCAAGCCCTCCTCGTGCTCCCGGCGAACGTCCTCCTCCGGCTGGTTGCGCATGTGGGCGACCGCGCCGTGCACGCTGCCGTCGAAGACCTTGGTGCCGTGGTCCATCACGATGCCGCGCTCGCAGATGTCCATCACCAGGTTGAGGTCGTGGGAGACCACCACCAGGGTCTTGCCGCGTCGCACCAGGTCCTTGATGCGGCCGATGCACTTCTTCTGGAAGGGCTCGTCACCCACCGAGAGGATCTCGTCCACCAGGAACACCTCGGGATCCGTGTGGATGGCCACGGAGAACGCGAGCCGCAGGTACATGCCCGAGCTGTAGAACTTCACCTCGGTGTCGATGAACTCGGCGATCTCGGAGAAGGCCACGATGTCGTCGAACTTCTCGTCGATCTCCTCCTTGGTCATACCCAGGATCGCGCCGTTGAGGTAGACGTTGTCCCGGCCCGTGAGGTCCGGGTGGAAGCCTGCACCCACCTCAATCAGGCCGGCCACCTTCTCGCGCGTGAGGATCTCACCCGAATCCGGGTTCATCACACCGGAGATCATCTTCAGCGTGGTGGACTTGCCCGAGCCGTTGAAGCCCAGCAGCGCGACCGTCTCGCCGTCGTGGATGTCGAAGGAGACGTCGTTGAGTGCCGTGAACTTGGCGGTCAGGTCCCCCTTGCGGCCCTTCACGAGCCAGACGAAGGCCTCTTTCATGGAGCGCGTGTGGCGCAGCACGAACTCCTTGGTCATGTGGCTCACCCGGATGGCGAGGTCCGCGTCCGTGCGACCCGGTGTGTTCTCGTTGACTGCACTGGACATGGTTCACAGCTCCTGGGCGAAGTTGCCCTCGTGGGCCCGGAACAACCGGTCCGCCACGAAGAAGACGATCAGACTGGTCACGATGGCCAACGGGGTCCACCCCGTGAGCAGGTGCGGCGGGATGTGCCACGTCTGCGGAGAGTCCGTGGTGGGGAACCAGAAACCGTAGTGGAACAGCTCCACCGCCACCGTGAGCGGGTTGAGCATGTACACGTAGTACACCCAGTCCCACAGCTTCTCGTGCACCATGGTCCACAGGTAGAGCACCGGGGAGGCCCACGTGGAGACCATGATGATGAGGTCCACGATGTTCTCGGCATCCCGGAAGAACACGTTGAACGTGGTGAACAGCATGCCCAGGGCCAGGGAGAACACCGCGATGATCGCGGTTCCCACGAACACCGCGAGCAGCTGCTTGATCCCCGGGTGCCACCCTGTGACGAAGCACGCGAGCAGCAGGATGACCAGCTGCGGCACGAAGTGGATGAAGGCCACGAGCAGGTTGGAGACGGGGAACAGCTGCCGCGGCAGGTAGATCTTCTTCAGCAGTCCGCCGTTGGCCACGACCGAGCGGGACGCGTTGCCGAAGACCTCCCCAAAGAGGTTCATCACCACGATCCCGGAGAACAGGTACACGGCGAAGTTCTCGATCCCCCTGTTGAGGTCCAGGAACACGCCCATGGCGATGTAGAACACCAGGAACTGCACTCCCGGTTTGAGGTAGGACCACAGAAGTCCGAGCACCGTGCCTCGGTACCGGATCTGGATCTCCTTGTCCACGATCAGCCTGAGCAGGAACCGGTTGGCGAACACGTCCCTCAGGCCGCGGTCCTGCCCGGGTGGCCGCAGCTGAGTGGCGGGGGCTTCGTTTGGCATCTGCCGTCCTTTCCTGGCGCGCCTCACGCGCCGTGACCGGAATACACGCCGACGCCGCACGCCTGCTCAGGCGTGCGGCGTCGGGCGGGAGGGAACTACTGTGCGGGCCCGTTCTCCGCGAACGTGCGGGCCCAGGCCTGAGGGGAGGTGATCTCCGGCAGCGCAGCCCGGTACTGCTCGCTCAGCTCGTCCCACCGGGACAGCAGCTCGGCGTGCAGCTTGGTGCTCTCCGCCATCAGCTCACGCACCTGCGCAGGGTCCCGGCGATACCAGGAGGCACCCGTGCCGTCCGCGTTGGAGACGATCGCGGAGTCGAGGGTCGCCAGGTAGGACCAGTGCCCGTCCATGTGGGCGACGGTGGCCTCCGGGTACTCCCTGGCCATCTCACGCACCGGGCGCAGCGTCTGCTTGAGCACGGTGCGCAGCGCCCACGGGATGAGCTGGGCCTTGGTGGGCGACTTGGGAGCCTCCATGCGCTTGGGCGGCTTGGCGCGCCGCACCGGGGGCAGCTGGGAGAGGTCCTTGACCACGCGACCGTCGGAGTACTTGTCCTTCATGCCCCGGATCTGCGGCATGCGGTTGGGCAGCATCTCGTGCAGGCGGTCCGGGCCGTCCAGAACGTCCTGGATGGCCAGCAGCACCGACCTGGCCGGGTAGTACTGCATGGACACCACGTGCTTTGTCTCCGTGGTCATGGACTCGCGCAGCATGCGCCCGCCCTTGGAGAAGGGCGAGTGCAGCAGTGCCGCGATGAGGCGGTTGCGCTCGTGGAAGTACGCCTGCCAGTCCACGGCGTCGTCCTTGTCCGCCCAGGACACGTGCCACACCGCAACGCCCGGGAGGGAGATGGTCGGGTAGCCCGCGGCCTTGGCGCGCAGGGAGTACTCGGAGTCGTCCCACTTGATGAACACCGGCAGCGACAGCCCGATCTCCTCGAGAATCACCCTCGGAATGAGGCACATCCACCAGCCGTTGTAGTCGGCGTCCCAGCGGCGGTGCAGCCTGGGCCGGGAGCGCAGACCACGCTCGGCAAAGTCCACGGCGCCGAGGCCGTCGATGGGACCCCACAGGAAGCGGTAGGAGTTCACGACCTCCGCGTACGCGTTGAGCAGCGGCTTGTTGTACATGTCGAACATGTGCCCGCCCACGATCGACGGCGTGTGGCACATGTCCGCGAAAGCAGCCGCGCGCAGCACGCCCTCGGACTCCAGCAGGATGTCGTCGTCCAGGATCAGCACGTAATCGGACTTCTCGACGCCGTCCGGACCCTGCCGCCCCTCCACGACCTCGTACATGTTGCGGGCGAAGCCGCCGGAACCGCCCATGTTGCCCTGGCGGATCATGCGCAGCTTCCCGCCCATGGCCTTCTGCGCCTCCGCGAAGTCCGGCTCGTCCTGCACCAGCTTGTTGCCCTGGTCCACGATGATCAGCTCGTCCAGGACCTCGTCCAGGCCGTCCGCGTTCGCGATGGTCTTGATGGTGTTCACGCAGTAGTCCGGCCGATTGAACGTGGTCACGCCGAGCGTCACCCGCCCCACGGGACGGCCCTGGGAGGGCACCAGCCACGAGGCCTCGTCTAGGACCATGCCCTCCTCGTCGGAGATCAAGTCGAACCAGTACCACCCGCCGTCGCCGAACGGTGCGAGCGTGAGCTCGAACTCGCAGGTGGTCTCCCCGCTGACGCGGCGGTCCTCGACGCGCTGGGAGACACCCCGGGCGTTGCTGCGGTAGACGATCAGAGAGCCCGCACCCGTGGTGCGCACACGCAGCACCACCGAGTCCGCCACGGTCCAGCGGCGCCAGTACGAGGCTGGGAACGCGTTGAAGTAGGAGCCGAAGGACACCCGGCGGCCCGCGCGGATGCGCACCGAGCGCCGGGAGATGATGTCGTCCGGGTGCTGGTTGGCGGTGTCCGAGCCGGCGGAGGACGGGCCCTCCCTGTTGATGGGCCCGTCGATGTACAGCGGCAGCGCGTCGAGGTCCTTGTCGGCGGGGAAAATCACGCGGGCCACCTCTCGCAGATCCGTCTGCGTGCTCGGCTGGGTGTTGATCTTCGCCAGGTACTCGTGGTTCCCGTCGGCCGACTGCTCTGTCTTCTGGGCGTTATCGGCGCTCACGCGTCCACTCCTCCACTGGTCAGGGGTGCACCGGACGTGAAGTGCGGTGCGATCTTGTTGTCCACCATGGACAGCGCGGAGCCGATGGCCATGTGCATGTCCAAGTACTTGTACGTGCCCAGGCGTCCGCCGAACAGCACGGAGGACTCACCGTTGGCGAGGTCTCGGTAGGCGAACAGCTTCTCACGGTCCTCGGACGTGTTCACGGGGTAGTAGGGCTCGTCGCCCTTCTCAGCAAAACGGGAGAACTCGCGCATGATCACCGTGGCGTCCCTCGTGTAGTCCCGCTCCGGGTGGAAGTGGCGGAACTCGTGGATGCGGGTGAACGGGACGTCCTCGTCCGGGTAGTTCATCACCGACGTGCCCTGGAAGTCCTCCATGTCGAGCACCTCCTCCTCCAGGTCGATGGTGCGCCAGGAGAGGTCGCCCTCGGCGTAGTCGAAGTAGCGGTCCACGGGACCGGTGTAGACCACCGGGACCTGACCCACAACGTTGTCCTTCGAGAACTCCTGGGAGTTGTCGAAGAAATCGGTCTCCAGCCGGACGTCGATGTTCGGGTGGTCCGCCATGCGCTCGAGCCACGCGGTGTAGCCGTCCACCGGAAGACCCTCGTGGGTGTCGTTGAAGTAGCGGTTGTCGTACGTGTAGCGCACCGGAAGCCGGGAGATGATGGAGGCGGGCAGGTCCTTGGGATCCGTCTGCCACTGCTTGCCCGTGTAGTGCTTGATGAACGCCTCGTACAGGGGGCGGCCGATCAGCTGGATGCCCTTGTCGTTGAGGTTCTGAGGGTCCGTGCCCGCCAGCTCGCCCGCCTGCTCGCGGATCAGCTCGCGTGCCTCACCGGGAGAGTAGGCGGCCCGGAAGAACTGGTTGATCGTGCCCAGGTTGATGGGCATGGGGTACACCTCGCCCTGGTGGCGGGTGTAGACGCGGTGCACGTAGTTGGTGAACTGGGTGAAGCGGTTCACGTACTCCCACACGCGCTCGTTGGAGGTGTGGAAGAGGTGGGCGCCGTAGCGGTGCACCTCGATGCCCGTGCGCTCCTCGTTCTCGCTGTAGGCGTTGCCGCCCAGGTGCGGCCGCCGGTCGATCATCGTGACCTTCAGACCCAGCTCGCGCGCGGCCCGTTCGGCCACGGTGAGACCGAAAAGCCCCGAGCCCACCACCACAAGATCAGTGTTCATCTGTCTCTCCTACCCTCTTCCACGTTCCATGCACGCACATCGTCTGCGCTAAAAATACCGGACCAGGCCACGAGGGCCCTGTGTGACCCGCTGGCCGTGGCGTGCCGAGTGCCCGGCATCACCCCAGGTCGCGGGGCCGCCCGAGACTTCCCGGGGCGATGCCGCCCAGTGCCAGGACATCGCCCCGGCGTCGGCACGGCCGTGGGCCGCGGCGTCGTCCCGCGTCGCGACGTCGTCGTCCAGACGGGTGCGCACCGGGCGCCCAACATGCCGCCCGGCTGACTCCCGCGGCTCAGTGGCCCGACTCCTGGAAACCGCTGAGCACCCACCGGGCGGCGGCGCGTCCAGAGGCCCCCAGGGAGGCGTGCTCCCGTGCCCACCGGCTGCGGCGCTCGCGCTGCGCCGCTCTGTCTCCGGACCGAGCATCCCCGAGCGCTCGCCGCATGGCCTGTGCCACGGCGTCGGGCGTGAACTCCACGGGGGTTCCCAGGTCGTTCTCCTCGACCAGGCGTGCCCCTACCCCCACCCCGGCGTAGATGGAGGGTGTGCCGCACGCGGCGGCCGCGTAGAGCTTGGTGGGCTTCGAGAAGTCGTAACCGGTGTGCGGGATCACCGAGGCGAGGGCGGCGACCGCCCCGCGAGTGAAGGCCGCGGTGCGAGCCGGACTCTGGACGCCGTGGAAGACCACGTTCTGCGGGGCGAGCCGCTGTGCGATCTCCTGCACCCGCGTGAGGTCGGAGCCCCGACCCAGCACCTGGAGCGTGACGTCCGGGTGCTCGGGCAGGATCTGCGCCAGCGCCTCGATGAAGATGTCCATGCCCTGCCACTCCGAGATGGAGCCGGCGTAGACGAAATAGGGCCCGGGCACAGCTTCGGTGGGCCCGTCCGCCGTGAAGGTGTCCGTGTCGATCCCGTTCTCCGCCACGAACATCCTGTCCCAGCGGGCGCCGGTCACACGGTGGAGCTCCTCGCCCATGGACTCGGAGACGGTGATGACGCCGCCAGCGCGCCGGGCGGCGATCGTCTCCGCCACGCGCATCCCCTGCGTGACGAATCCGGGAACGTCCATGTTCAGCGTCGCGGAGGTCCAGACGTCCGGGTTGTACCAGATGTACGGCCGACGACGCAGCGCGCTTGCGAGCCACACGGCCACGCCCGTGGTGGGCGGCGGCTCGCTCACCACGATGTCCGCGTCCATCACCAGCAGACGGGTGAAGGCCTGAATGTCGAAGCTCAGGTACTGGGCGACGCCCCTGACGTAGTCCTCCTTGTCCCGCAGCACGGGCACGCGCACGATCTCGTACGGTTCGTCCACGCGCACGGCAGCCATAGAGCGCGGCGGCCGGGTGGTCAGCACCGTGACGTCCGCGCCCTCGGCAGCGAAGCCCCTGGCGAGAGCGGCGAGGCGGAAGGAGGCAGCGGCCGGTTCGGGGAGGAAGATGCGGCTGACGATGACAACCTTGCGGGGTCTCATGGGCATTACTGTCTCATGATTCACCGCGGGGTTGCGCCCCTGTGGTGGGTGCACGGCGAGCGCCCTCCCCCGATCCGCAGGGCAGCCTCGTGGGTCCTGTGCCTCCCCAAGGACGTCGGGGCGCCACCCCCGTTGATCTCGGGTCGACTGCAGTGGACCCATGCAGCTCTCCCTCCGCCTGGTCTGGCACGGGTCCCAGGATTTCCACACCGTGTCCCTCTCGGCGCCCGCCGACACGAGCGGGCAGGAGCTCGCCCGGGAACTGCTCCGGCACCTCGGTCCAGGTCACGAAGCCAGCGTGGACGGGGTCCCTCTGGAGCTGACGCGGGTGGGGCACCCGCCCCTGGACGACGGCGCCACGATCGTCCTGCGGGCCGCGGGCCCCGCTGATGGTGAGGGCAAGCTGACGGGCGCACGAGCGGATCCCCCGTGCTGCGAGGCAGGTTCCGGGCCGCATCCTGCGGACTCGGCGCATGCTGCGCCCCCTCGAGGTGAAGGGCATCCCGGGACCGGCCATCCCGGCACCCCAGAATCCCCCGCCGGCTCCGAGCGGACGGCGTGCCGCAACGGGCCCTCCACGGTGGCGTCCGAAAACGTCGCTCACCTCGTCGTCGTCGAGGGCGACGCCGTCGGGCTGAGGCTCCCGCTGCAGCGGGGCCGGTTCCGGCTCGAGCTGCTCGACGGCGTTCCCCGGCTGCTCCCGGTTCCACCCACCGACACCGGTGCCACGGACGGCTCGCGCCGCACAACGCTCGTCATGGACGGCTCCGGTCTGCGGCTTCTCCCCCGCGGGACCGTGCTCTCCCACGGGGACCGGGTGCGCGTGTCCGACGGTGAGCACGAGTCCTGGGCCCGGTGCATGTTCCCCCGGGATGTGGTGGCGCAGACCTGCTGGCCCGATCCGACGCTGCCCCCGCCGGGTTTCTCGGCGCAGGAGGCCGATCCGTCGCGCCCTCTTCGGCTGGAGCACCCGGGCCGGCACGCTGGCCGGATCGCCCTGGTGACCGGCCTGCTGCCGCTCGTGGCGGGCATCGGCATCGCCGTGGCCACCGGCTGGTGGTTCTTCCTCCTGTTCAGCGCACTCGGCGCGGCCACCTCGCTCGCGGGATGGGCCTCGGAACGGGGCGCCCGCCAGGAGCACCGGCACCGGGTGGCCGCCGCGCTCGACCGGGACCTGCGCCGCAGTGCCCACGCCGCACCGTCGTCCGCGGAGGTCGTGGAGCGGTGCGACGCGCTGCAAGGAGACCCTGCCACGCGCCAGGGACTCCACGTCCCGCTTCAGCCCTCGAACGGGCACGCCGCACCCCCTTCCGCACGCCACTCCCGCTGGGTGCGGCTTGGTCACGGGCCGCGAGCGGCGCAGCTCACGAGAGAACGCGGCACACCGCTCGCGAGTGTGAGCCACCGCCGCGCTCCCGTGCTCCTGGACCTCGCCGCCGTCCCCTCGCTCACCATCCAGCTGAACGGGCAACGGCTGCGCGGTGTCCTCGACTCCCTGGTGCTTCAGCTGTTCACCGGTCCGCAGGCCCTGCACGGCCTCGTTCTCTCCCCGGGGATCTCGTGGCATCCCCCGCTTGACCACGACGTCGTGCAGCCAGGTCCGAGACCCGCGTCCACGCGGGCCACGGAACCCGACCCGCCGTCCCTCACGACGCTCGAAGTCCTGACCCCGCAGGACGCGGGGGCATCGCCACCGGGGCCGGACGCGGTGCGGGTGGTCGTGGCGCGCGGGGGCCGTCCGGATGCAACGGCAGCCCTCCTCACGTCCCACGGTGCGCGGTACCGCCTCACGACCCCGGTGGACACCGCGGTCCCCGGTCTGTGCGCGGCAGAGCAGCGCGTCACCGTGGAGTTCTTGGCCGACACCGTGGCACGGGAGACCGCGGCGCGGGCCCTGGGAACCTGGAAGCGTGCGGTGGGGCGCGCCGGGACTGCTGGGGACCGTTCTCTCCCCCGGTTGCTGGGCACGCACGAGCTCCTGCGCGACGACGCACCGGGGCACGTTCCCGACAACCGCGCCCAACCGCGAGCGCCCGGCACCACCTCACTGCGCCTGAGCACCGCGATCGGGGTCTCTGGCACGGGGGCAGAGAGGATCGGTCTCGACGACGAGAACCCTCACCTGTTGATCGCCGGCACCACGGGGTGCGGCAAATCGGAGGTGCTGCGCACGCTCATCCTGGGGCTCGCGGCGGCCGCCCCTCCCGGTCGTCTCGAGTTCGTAATGGTTGACTTCAAGGGAGGCGCGGCCCTCGCGCCCCTGACGGCGCTGCCGCACCCCACCACGCTGCTCACCGATCTCGGCCCCGACGAGGTACGACGTGCGCTGGCCTTCCTGCGCTCGGAGCTGCAGCGCCGCGAGCGGGTCCTCGCCCGGTGCGGATTCGTGGACATGGCCCAGGCGCTTGAGCACGCTGGCCCGGACCCGGTGGTCCGGGAGCTCGTGGTCGTGGTGGACGAGGCCAAGATGCTCACGGACTCGTTCCCGCACGCCGCCGAGCAGCTGGCCGTGATCGCCGCGGTGGGCCGCTCCCTCGGCGTCCACCTGGTGCTCGCCACCCAGCGGCCCCAGGGGGCACTGCCCGCGGACGTCCGCGCCAACGTCACCCAGGCACTGTGCCTGCGGGTGCGCACGGAGCAGGAGTCGATGGACGTGCTCGGGACGTCCGCCGCCGCGGGCATCCCCGCCATCCCTGGGCGCGGGTTCCTGCACCGCGGCGACGGCAGCCCGGTGGCTGTGCAGTGCGCCGTGGCCACCCGCATGTCTCCACCGGCACCCGCACCGCTGACGATGCACTTCCATTCCCTGCACCGCCCGATGCAGACAGCGGCGGTCGACGGCGGCCATTCAGACCACACCGTGCAGGGCGTCGACGCCGCAGTGGCCGACATCCGCGCGGCGTGGGCGGGTCCCGTGGAACCGGACCCCGCGTCGCTGGCGGTACCGCTGCCCCTGCCCCGCACTGCCCGAACTGTGGAGCACGAGGGCACCGGCGTGGACCTCGGCCCCGGGGAGAACCCGGCCGAACACTGGTGCGGGCGGTCCACGTGGGAACCGTGGGCGGACGGACCACTGCTGTTGATCGGCCGGCCGTCCGTGGTGCGTGAGCCGTTTTCCGCGCTCGCCCGGCGCTGCGCGGACGCGGGTACGGGTGCGGCAGCGGCGTCGTCGGATC
This sequence comes from Kocuria salsicia, assembly GCF_039532055.1. Classification (NCBI taxonomy): domain Bacteria; kingdom Bacillati; phylum Actinomycetota; class Actinomycetes; order Micrococcales; family Micrococcaceae; genus Kocuria; species Kocuria salsicia. The sequence continues at coordinate 782,473 of NZ_BAAARF010000003.1, forward strand.
TCACGGCAAGCGCCCTCACCTCGCGAACCGGCGGAGGAAACCAGGCACCCGTGGTCTACCTCGTGACAGCGACCGGCACGGAGGTCCCTGGTCTCGCGAGCGCGGAGGGCTTGCCCCGGCACGGGGCGCTGCGCGGTTGGGCTCGGGCTGACCGGCCCGCGGACCTGGCACATCTGCTCGAGCGTCTGCGAGAGGCTCTCGACCGGACCGGGGCGGCAGCCGGGGAGAAACCACCGCGGGCAGTCCTGGCCGTCGACGACTGGGACCGCTGCAGCCAGATCCTCCGCTCAGGGGCGTGGTCGCACCTCGAGGACGAGCTGCTGGCACTCGTGGCCGTGGGTCCTGCACGCGGGCTCTCCGCCCTCGTCGCCGGCGACAGGGCGCTGCTCGCTGGGCGATCCGCGCAGCTGGGATCATGCCGTCTCTACTTCCCGGTGGGTCAGGCCCCGGAAGCCCTGCTGCAGTGGCCGCGCCTGCCACCGATGGCCCACCACGCCCTGCGCGCGGCCTACTTCGGGCCGGGTGCTGCCCGGTGCACCACTCCGGGCACCACCCAGCCGACGGACGGTTCGGCAGTCGTGCAGCTCGCGGTCGGCACCGCACCACTTCCCGGTCCCGGGTCACGCCCGTCACCGGTTCCCGCGTTCGCGTCAGCGGGGATCGACGCCTGGCCCCGTTCCTTCCCCCTGCCCGAGGCGTGGCAGCCGCCCGCGCGTGCCGTCCCGGGCCTGCTCCTGGGCGTCTCCCGGCACGGCGAGGTCGTCGTGCACCCGTGGGGGCCGGGCGCCACCCTCGTGGTGGCCGGACCCGCCCGTTCTGGACGCACCACGTTCCTCGACGGCGCCGCCGAACGCCTGTCGGAGTGCGAGAGAACCACACCGAGGGTCGTGGAAACGGCGACCACGCGGACCACTGCGGGGTCGCGAGCAGGCTCCGCCTGCACTGCGAACGGGCTCGGAGCCGCTGCGGACACCGGGCCCACCGCGCTGACCCCAAGCCATCGCGTCGTGCGGGCATTACCCAGGACGACGGCGGAGGTGGAGACCCTCCTGCGGCAAGCCCGCGCGATCCCCCGCCCTGTGACCATCGTGATCGACGACGCTGACGCCCTGCCCATCGAGGCGATTCGTGCCCTGGCGGCGGCGTGGGAGCCGCGGGTTTCCGCGCGGGAGGATTTCGGCCGGGCGGATTCCGAGCGGCCGGACGGGGAGGCGCAGGGCCCACCCGGGAGCCGACCGGGCCCGCGCCTGGTGCTCTCCGTGCACCTGAGCGACTCGCTGACATCCACGTTCCCGCCCCTGCTCTCGTGGCGGCACCGCGCGGATGCTCTCCTGCTCCGGCCCCGCCGCGCGTTCGACGGCGACCTGTTCGGAGCACCGCTCACGGGACAGCCCCTGGGCGGCCCAGCGGGCAGGGCATTCTGGGTGCACCGCGGTCTCGTCGAGCTGCTGCAGAGCCCGGCACCCGTGCCGCGTCCGTCTGGGGGGAGCGGTGCGTGAGCCCGCGGCGGAGCCGACGGGGTCAGCCGTACGGGATGGTTTCAGCACTTGCGGGCCACCCGACCGAGCGTTGTCCATCCGGGAACGGGTCCCGAGCGAGCGGCGCCACCGCCGCCGTGCCGCGTCGATTCAGCGGGCGGCATCATCGCGGGTCCGTTGCATCCACGCCGTGGTGGGCGGGGCGAAGAGGCACAGGATGGTCATGACGGGGACCGCCGCGATCAGGATTCCCCACCACCCCAGCGTCACCCGCAGGAGGGACATCGCCACGATCAGGAGGAACGCCTGCGACACGAGGACCGCGGCCCGCGGCCAGCGTCGGCCACCCCACGTGCCCCGGGCGGCCGCCGCGAGCCACAGGCTTCCCCCGGCCATCACGAGGGTTGCGAAGACGATGCCGCCCACAGGTAGGACGTGGACCGAGAACAGCGATGCGATCAGACCCACCGCGACGGCCAGCAGCGCCACCGCTTCCAGTGCCACGAGCACAGTCACCACCCCTGCCGTCCGCGGGCGGACCTCGGAGAGCTCCGGGGAGGGACGGGACGCCGGGCTGAGCATGAACAGGACCTTTCAATGGAAGAACGACACGTTCCACTCTAGTGACCGCCCGTGCCCCCCCCCCCCCCCCGATCCCCGTGCGGCTGGGGCGTGAGCAGAGGGCTGCGGGTGATCCGCGACAACCACCGCGCAACGCACATCCCGCCCACGCCCACGGGGAGGTCAGGCAGTCTCCACGGACCCTCGGTACGCGCGAGTAACCCGCATCTTTCCCACCTGTGATGTAGCGCTCACACTCTTGTTTCCGGTGTGTTTACGTGGGAAACTATCAAAAGATCCCAAAAGGCCCGATCCCCCGGGCCTTTTCTGTGTGCCCCTCCCCAGCACCCCCTGCCGCGACGGCCCGCCGCGCACTGCGGCACGTGCGCGGACCGGCACACCCGAACCTGAAAGGAGCGGTGTAGCCATCATGGATTGGCGTAGTCGCGCAGCCTGCCTCGAGAAAGACCCCGAACTTTTCTTCCCTGTCGGCAACACGGGCCCCGCCCTGCTGCAGATCGAGGAAGCGAAGTCCGTGTGCCGCACGTGCGAGGTCATGGACACCTGCCTGCAGTGGGCCCTGGAGTCCGGTCAGGATGCCGGCGTCTGGGGTGGCATGAGCGAGGACGAGCGTCGCGCGCTCAAGCGTCGTGCCGCCCGCGCCCGCCGCGCTTCCTGAGCAGCCACGCACCGGGGACCTGACGTCCCACACTCCGCGGCCCGCGCACCCTCTCGGAGAGAGACGTGCGCGGGCCGTCGGCGTGTCCGGGGCACCTCACCTGGTTCCTGCCCACTCCCCGGTGCGAACCCGCGCGCCCTCGCTCGGATGGAACTGGCGCGGCCGCTGCAGGGCAGCGCCGGGAGGTGATGGCCCCGCCGCGGCGGGCGCCCCACGTGTTCGACTCAGCGCCGCCCCGACGTCTGCTGGGGGAACCGCGCCGTGATGACCACCCTGGTCCCACCGGTTTCTCCAGGCTGCCACCTGATGCCGCCGCCCAGCTCGCTCGCCACGAGCGTGCGCACGATCTGCATCCCGAGCCCCTCCCCCTCGGCCGGAGGGCGGTATGCGTTCACTCCGGACTCCTCGATGACGGTGTCCCCCATGCCCCTGCCGTCGTCGTCGATCGTGATCTCCAGGACCCGGTGGGTGGTCCCCGCGGCGTCCACCTCGTCCTGCAGGTGCGCCACGCTCAGCTCCACGGTGCCGTTGCTGTCCCTGAGCCCGTGCTCCACCGCGTTCGCGACCAACTCGTTGACCACGAGCGCCACCGACGTCGCACTCTTGGACGGCAGCCGTCCGAACTCCCCGTGCACCTCGGTGCGCACGTGCTGGGAGGCGGAGGCCGTCTCCACGGCGAGCTTCACCTGGTGCCGGATGAGGTCGTCGAAGTCCACGTCCTCGGAGATCTCGTGTGAGAGGGATTCGTGCACCCGGGCGATCGAGCTGACACGGCGCATGGCCTGCTGCAGACCGTTCCTGCCCTCGGCGGAGTTCATGCGCCGCGACTGGAGCCGTAGCAGGGCGGAGACGGTTTGGAGGTTGTTCTTCACCCGGTGGTGGATCTCGCGGATCGTCGCGTCCTTGGAGACCAGCTGCAGGTCACGACGCCGCAGCTCGGTCACGTCGCGGCACAGCACGAGTGCACCCGCGCGCTCCGTGCCGCGACGCAACGGGAAGGCCCGCAACGAGGCCGAGGCCTTCACTGCCGAGAGCTCCGCGCGCCAGGGCATGGTCCCGGCCAGCACGGGGGCCAGGGTCTCGTCCACCCCCGGGGCGTTGAGGTGCAGCTGCCGAGCCGCGTGGAGCAGGTTCTGCCCCGTCAGGTCCCCCTGCAGGCCCAGCCTGCGGAACGTCGAGAGGCCGTTGGGCGAGCAGAACTCCACGACCCCGTCCGTGTCGAGACGGATCAGGCCGTCGCCCACCCGTGGCGCTCCACGCCTGGAGTCGATGCGCACGGCGAAGTCCGGCCACGTGCCCTCGTTGGCCATCCGCAGCAGGTCGCTCGCCGACTGCCGGTACACCAGCTCCATGTGGGAGGGCAGCCTGTCGTGGTGGGGTTCGGCCGTCAGGCTCACGACAGCGATCGTCCGGTTGTTTCGCACGAGCGGAACCAGGGTCACGGACCGCGGCGCGAGGCTGGACCACTCCGAGGGACCCACCTTCTCGATGCGCTGGTCGATCCACGCCCTGCGCAGGGTCCGCGCAACGTCCCCGCCAACGGTCTCTCCCACCATGTCCTTCTGGTACGCGGTGGGCCCGGTCGTGGGCCGGGCGTGGGCCAGCACGAGGAAATCGCTGTCCTCCGTAGGGATGGGCCGGCCCGTGGGACTCTGCGCGGCGGAGACCACCGAGCGGGGGAAGCACAGCAGCAGGTCTCCCACGCCGAGGTCTGCGACCATCTGCCAGTCGCCCACCAGCAGGTGCAGCCACTCGGCGTCCCCCGCATCGAAGTCCGGGACGCTTCGCAGGGGGTCCGTGAAGGACATGGCAGGCTCGCTTTCCGACCGTCAACCGCGGCGCAACCACGCGCCCATTCGACGCCCCAGCCTAGTCCCCCTGACGGTGGCCTGCGCTGCACCCGAGTCTTCCTCCGGGTGCTCCAGCACGCGCACGAGGGCGGCCAGCCCGACCCGCAGTGCGCTGCGCGGGGCCGTCTCCGCGAGCACCGCGCCGGCGAGCAGCGCGCCGTCGCACGCGGCCGGATCCCACGGAAGAGTGTGGGCCACGGGGTGGCCAGGCGAGAACCGGTCCCAGGCCTCCCGCACGGCCTCGCCCGCGGAGCGCCCCGCGGCCGCGGGGCGCAGCTTGTTCACCACCACCACGAGGCGGGCGGAGGGCGCGGCCTGCCAGAGGTCGGGCAACGCCTTCACGAGCCGGGGCACCCCCAGGGCGTCGGCGCCGCCGAGGGCGATCACCGTATCCGCCGCAGCGACTGCGCCGAGGGCCGCAGCGTTGCGGCGCGGGGCCAGGAAGTCCGTGCTGATCTCCTCGTCCGCCTCGAGGCACGAGGAGACGTCCACCACCACGAGCTGGTAGTCCAGCTGTGCCCGTTTGAGGACGCTCTCGAGCGCGGACCCTCGGATCTCCGGCCACCTGTCGTGACGGGTGATCCCGGTCAGCACGTCCATCGAGCCACCCGCCACTGAGACCGCCGTGACGCAGCGCCGAAGCCCCGCCTCGTCCATGCGGCCCTGGTCCGCCAGCCGGCAGGCCTGGGCGAGCCCGGCGGCCTCGTCCAGCATGCCGAGACTCGCTGCCACCGAGGCGGCGTAGGTGTCCGCGTCCACGAGCAGCACGCGCACGCCGAGGAGAGCGGCCTCCGCGGCGAGGTTCACGGCGGTCACGGTCCGGCCCGGGGAGCCGGCGGGGCCCCACACGGTCACGAGACCGCGGGCCCCAGAACCGACCTCGGCCGACCCGGGGGATGCGGACACGGCGTCAGCATCCGGCCGCCAGGTGTTCCCCCCGGACCGCAGGCCGAGCTCGTTCATCTCCGGACCAGCCGAGGTGGCGGCTCCAGCCCCCTCCGTGGGCTGTGCCGCTGACGGGGAATCCCCACGCGCCGAGGCGCTGCCACGTGCGTCGTCGGAACCGTCCGCCCGACCTGCGGCGCGGCCGCGTCCCTTCCCGCGAGCGCTCTTGCCGGGGGCCTTCCGCCCCGTGGCGTCGGACGAACCGCCGCCCGCACGGCCCACGGCCTTGCCGCGCTTGTCCCGGCCACCACCGACCGTGCCGGTCCCGGCCGTGCCCCCGCCGGCACTGCCCTTGTCGCCGCTGCGCCCCTGTCCCGCCGAACCTTCGGATCGACTCCCACGGGAACGGCTACCTCCGGCCGCACCGGGTTCGGCGGGTGCGAGTCTGGGATCAGGTGCGCCAGCGACGTCGTCGCGTGCTGGAGTACGGGCCGATGCGCCCTCCGCGTGGCGCGCCGCAGCGTCATCGTGGGCTGTGCCGTCGTCGTCTTCCGCCGCGGCCGCCGACGTCGCACCGACCGCCCGCGCGCCGGCCCCGTTCCCGGCGTGGCCGCTGGCTGGTCCTCGCACCGCCAGGCGGATCCGTTCCGCGAGGTCCTCGCCCGAGGCCGCCACGGCCACGCTGCCCACGCCGAGCCGGGACAGCCGTGAGCTGTCGTGCCCCTCGACCACGAGCACGCTCACGCCGTTGCCGCCGAGCTGCTCCAGCAGACTCCCTGTGAGCTCCTCGGCGCCCTCCGCGACGAGTGCCACGTCCGCCATCCCGGTGTGCGAGCAGGCAAGCAGCTCCGACAGGTCCATGCAGCGCCGCACCACCGTGACGTCTCCGTGCAGCCGTTCGAGCCGGTCCACCAGCTCCCACGTGCTGATCCCCAGGGTGGCTACGGAGATGCTCACGAGCCGCTCCCGGTGACGTCGAGCACCAGGGTGACCTTGGCGTCGTTGCCGAGGGCGTCCACCAGCGGGCCCACCTGCGCCTGGCGGACGAGCACGTGGACGGTGACGCCGCCCGTGCCGCCGAGCGCGGTGTCTGTGGTGTCCACCCGGGCAATCTCCGCGCCCGGAACGAGCCTCCTGGGCTCCTGGTACCCCCGACCCGTGGGCTTGGGCTGCGCCACCCACACGTCCACGTGGGAACCGGGCCCGGCCTGGGCGGGGACTGGTGTCTCGAGCTTGATGCCCACCGGGGTCCTGTCCAGCTCGTCGGCAGTGCCCAGCGAGGTGGCGGGGACCAGCTCTCCCTGCGCCACGCGCTGGGTCACCACGGTGTTCTCCTGCAGCTCCCGAGAGGCGGAAAGGTAGCGCTCGGACGCGTCCTGGAGGTGCGCGTCCACGGTGGTGAGGTCCTCTCGGGTGATCCGCTGCCCCACCGCGAGGTCCCCGGCGGCGGCGTAGTACGGCTGGCTCCTGTTGGCCGCGGCGACCAGAAGCACCACGCCCATCACGGAGACGAGCACCAGCAGCAGACCCACGAGCAGCCGCGGGTCACGCCAGGACGGTTTCCGGAACCTCGCCGCCGTGCTGGATGCCCGCCCCTGCGATGCCGAGCTGCCCATGTGCTCATCCTTTCCCCAGTGCCCGGCACCCACCGGATCCACCCGAGTGTGCCCCGCGCGGACGTGCGCTGGAAAGTGTGACGGGACACACTGTGGACAGAGATGTCCACGCCTCCATGCCCGGTCGATCCTGTTGATAGCCGGTCCCCACTCACCCCACGTGGGACAATGTCCGGTGAACTCCGATGATTCGACATCGAACAGCACCAAAGGAAGTGAGACAGGGCCGTGACGCAGCAACGATTCCTCACGCTCGCCGACGTCGCAGAGATCCTCTCCGTCTCCGTGGCACAGGCCCGCGCGATGGTGCGCTCCGGAGAGCTGCCGGCCATCCAGGTGGGGGGCCGCGGACAGTGGCGCGTGGAGAAGAGCAAGCTCGAGGAGTACATCCAGCAGGGTTACGAGCGCACGCAGACCGCGGTGCGCGAGGGCACCCTGCACTGAGCTCGGCCGAGATTCACAGCGCGTCCGACCCGGTGTCGAGCGAGGAGACCAGGGCGACCGCCGAGAATCCGACCGTGCGCACCGCTGTAACCGCGCGGCGTCGCCGGAACTCGTCCTCGGGGTGCACCGCCACGTCGAAGAAGTCCTGCCCCACCGCGTCCAGCGTGCCCTCCAGCTCACCCTGACCGGCTGGATCCTGCAGCAGCACGCGCACGTGAACCCGCGCCGTGCTCAGGGCCCGCAGCACGTGGCCCATGCCGAGTCTGCGGATCGTGGACCTCTCGGGCAGCACCTCGAAACGCCGCGGCAGCCCCTCCCACCACGCCACACTGTGCAGCGGAACCAGGTGCTGCAGATGGCGTTCCCGCACCACGACCCACCCCGCGCCAACATCCGCCAGGACGCCCTCCAGCGTGTCGCCCCGTGTGGGTCGCAACCGTACCGGGCGCTCCCTGTGCGCGGCCAGCCGCTCCAGCAGCGACAGCCGCGAGAGCTCCGCCCGCGCCGTCTCCACCGCCTCCTGCTCGACGGTGCGCACGTGCGCCTGCTCGAGCTGCGCCTCCATGTCCTCGAAGAGCTCGTCCCACCGCATGTCCAGCTCTGCCTCTCCGTGCCGATCCCTGCCCAGCTGCCACCCTCCGGGGCGGCGCCCCTGCAGGACCTGCGCTTCACCGTAGGGCACCGGGCGCTCGGGCCCCAGCCGCTCTCCCGTTCCGGCTCCATGCATTTGGTTCTTTGATTGACTCCCGAGTGAAACCTCTGAATGATCTAAAAATATCAAACGACATCAAACAACATCATCAGGAGTCCGACATGCCACGAGCAATGATCGAATCCTCCGCACCGTCACCGCGTGCGGCGCTCTGGCTCGTGGTTCCCCTCGCGGCTGCACCTCTGGGAGCCCTCGGATGGGTGCAGGCCGATCGCCTCCGTTCCGCGGGCGCCACCGACGACCCAACCCTGGCCGTCGCCGTGCTCGCCGCCGGGACGTGCCTGGCCGTGGCCGGGTGGTGGATCGGCGGACTGGCCATGCTTTACGTCGCCGCGGTCGCGAGACGGCTGCGCTGGGCCGGCCTGGAGCGCTGGGCCACTCGGCTCACCCCGGGCCTTGTCGCACGGACGACGGCGGCCGCCGTGGGCATCCAGCTCGCGGTCCTCGCTCCCGCCCACGCCGACGACGCCGCACTGGACCCGTTCTGGGGTTCCGCGGCCTCGGGCACGGAGCAGCTCGCAGCACCCGGCGAGCAGCCCAGCACCACGGATGCCACGGCGTCGGAACCCGACACCGCGACAGACCCTGACGCCCCGGAGAGCCCCGACCTGCCCGCTGACGGTTCGCCCACCGCCGGAAGGAGCAGGGCTGAGACGCCCGCCGCAGGCACGCCCTCGACCACGGATCTGCCGCTCGGCCAGAGCACAGACCAGGCTGACACGCGGGCAGGGGCGCCGCTCGGCACAACGAGTCCGACCACCAATCCTCCCGCCCGGGATCGCGTGGCGGACGGGGTCATCACCGTCATGGCCGGGGACACCCTCTGGGACCTCACGTCCCAGCTGCTGGGCCCAGACGTCTCGGACGCGCTCCTCCCCCAGAATTTCAGCGCCTGGTTGGAGCACAACGCCCTCGCCGAGCACGGGGACCTGATCCACCCCGGGGACCAGCTGCGCGTGCCACCGCACTTGCTGACAGCGCAGGCAGGACGAGGCTGAATCCGCAGACCGCACGCCGCGCAGCCCCGATGCGCCAGAGGCCCCATCGCACCAACCAGCAACCAGCAACCACGAACCACGAACCACGAACCACGAACCACGAACCACGAGGAGCACACCATGAGCGTCGCCGTTCCCGAATCCGCACCCCGCACTCCCGCGGGTGGCTACACCTGGCGGCAGGACCGTTCCGCCGCCGCGCTGACCGGCAAGAATGAGATGGAGCGCGTGGGAGCAATGGCGCGCAGTATCGGCCAGGCTGCCGTGGAGATCCTGGCGGGAACCCGTCCGGCCTCGCAGCTGTCCCGGTGGACGGAACCGGAGGTGGTCGAGCGCTTCACGCAGCGTGCGGCCATGCTGAAGCTCGTGCAGGAGCAGTGCCCCGAACGGCGTGCGGCATTCGACGTGCACCGCGCCTCCAGAATCCGTCGCGTGCGCGTGTGCAGTCCCGCCCCGGGGTGCTGGGAAGCCTCGCTCGTGGTCGAGGAGACCACCCGGGCACGCGCGGTGGCGCTGCGCATCGAGCGGATCAGCCGCCAGTGGCGGGTCACCCACCTCGAGGTCGGCTGAATGCTCCCGTGCTGGGAGCCATCGGCTCAGCGGCGCTTGCTGCGCCTGGTCCTGGCTGCGCCCTTGCCGGCCTTGGTGCGCCGCTGGGCCCGGTTCGTCCCGGAGTCTGCGTCCCCACCGGCCTCGCCGTCCGACGCCGCGGTAGCGGTAGCGGCGGAAGCCGCAGCCGAGGCGGTGGTCGACGAGGCCGACGACGCCGCCCGGGCCGCTCCGGCCTCGGAGCCGGGCGCCGGCTGCGCCTCGGCCTCGACCGCCGCGCGGGGCTCTCCGTCCTCGTCGGGAGCCGTGTACTGCAGGAACGCCGGGCGCTGCGGCGTGGTCAGCTCGACCGCCCCGCCAGTCTCACCGGTGCGCTGCCTGCGGACCTCGAGGTTGAAGAGCGTGACCACGGTCTGCTCACGGATGGCGGCCATCATGTCCTGGAACATGGCGTGGCCCTCGCGCTGGTACTCCACCAGGGGATCGCGCTGGGCCATGGCCCGCAGCCCGATGCCCTCCTTGAGATAGTCCATCTCGTACAGGTGCTCCGGCCAGCGCTGCCCGATGACCGACAGCAGCACCCGGCGCTCCAGGTTGCGCATGGCCTCGGAGCCCAGCTGCTCCTCACGCTCCTGGTAGCTGACCTTCGCATCCGAGAGGATCTGCTCCTGCAGGAAGTCCGCAGAGAGACGGGGAAGACCGCCGGCTTCCTCCACCACTTCCTGGTGCGTGATCGAGATCGGGTAGATGGCGCGCAGAGCGGTCCACAGCTCGTCCAGGTCCCAGTCCTCGGAGTGTCCCACGCGGGTGCGGTCGGTGATGGTGGAGGTGATGATCTCCTCGGTGAACTGCTCGATCTGCCCCTTGATGTCCTCGCCCATGAGGATCCGACGACGGTCGCGGTAGACCACCTCGCGCTGGCGGTTGAGCACGTCGTCGTACTTCAGCACGTTCTTGCGCTGCTCGGCATTGCGCCCCTCCACCTGGTTCTGGGCGTTGGCGATACCGGAGGTGATCAGGCGCCCGGTCACAGGGACGTCATCCGGGGCGATGGCCATCAGACGCTGGGCGGCACCCGGGTTGAACAGGCGCATGAGGTCGTCCGAGAGGGACAGGTAGAACCGGGACTCCCCGGGATCGCCCTGACGACCCGAGCGGCCGCGGAGCTGGTTGTCGATGCGGCGGGACTCGTGGCGCTCCGTGCCGAGCACGTACAGGCCGCCCGCCTCCAGGACGTCGTCGTGCTCGCTGCGGGTGGCGGCCTCGCACTGCTCGAGCACCGTGGGCCACTTCGCCTCGTACTTCTCGGCGTCTCGCTCCGGGTCCAGCCCCAGCTCGGCCATCTTCTCGACGGCGTTGAACTCGGCGTTGCCGCCCAGCATGATGTCCGTGCCGCGCCCGGCCATGTTCGTGGCGACCGTGACCGCGCCCTTGCGCCCGGCCTGGGCTACGATCGCGGCCTCACGGGCGTGGTTCTTGGCGTTGAGCACCTCGTGGCGCACCCCGCGCTTGGCGAGCAGCCGGGAAAGGTACTCGGACTTCTCCACAGAGGCCGTGCCCACGAGCACGGGCTGGCCCTTCTCGTGGCGCTCCTCGATGTCCCGCACCACAGCGGCGTACTTGGTGGCCTCGTTCTTGTAGACCACGTCCCGCTTGTCCTCGCGGGCGATGCCCCGGTGCGGCGGAATGGCGACGACGCCGATCTCGTACGTGTTCATGAACTCCGCCGCCTCGGTCTGGGCGGTGCCCGTCATGCCGGAGAGCTTGTCGTAGAGACGGAAGTAGTTCTGCAGGGTGATCGTGGCCATCGTCTGGTTCTCGGGCTTGATCTCCACACCCTCCTTGGCCTCGATGGCCTGGTGGACACCCTCGTTGTAGCGGCGACCGGCGAGCACACGACCGGTGTGCTCGTCCACGATCTTCACCTCGCCACCGGCCACGATGTAGTCCTTGTTGTTGCGGAACAGCTCCTTGGCCTTGATGGCGTTGTTCAGGAACCCGATCAGCGGCGTGTTCTGCGACTCGTAGAGGTTCTCGATCCCCAGCCAGTCCTCGACCTTCTCGATCCCGGGCTCGAGCACGCCCACGGTGCGTTTCTTCTCGTCCACCTCGTAGTCGGTCTCCGGGACGAGCTTCTTCACGACGGTCGCGAACTCGCGGTACCAGCGGTTCGCCTCCCCGGAGGCCGGCCCTGAGATGATCAGCGGGGTCCTGGCCTCGTCGATGAGGATGGAGTCCACCTCGTCCACGATCGCGAAGTTGTGTCCGCGCTGGACGAGCTCGTCCTTGCTCCAGGCCATGTTGTCGCGCAGGTAGTCGAAGCCGAACTCATTGTTCGTGCCGTAGGTGATGTCCGCGCTGTACTGCTCCCGGCGGGTGGCCGGGTCCTGTCCGCTGAGGATCACACCCGTCTCCAGCCCGAGGAAGCGGTAGACGCGGCCCATGAGGTTCGCCTGGTATTCGGCCAGGTAGTCGTTGACGGTCACTACGTGGACGCCCTTGCCAGTGAGCGCGTTGAGGTACGCGGGCAGGGTGGCCACGAGTGTCTTGCCCTCACCCGTCTTCATCTCGGCGATGTAGCCGAGGTGCAGCGCCGCACCGCCCATGATCTGGACATCGAAGTGGCGCTGGCCGAGCGTGCGGGAAGCCGCCTCTCGCACGGCCGCAAACGCCTCCGGAAGCAGCCGGTCGAGCGACTCGCCGCCCTCGATGCGCTCCCGGAACGAGTCCGTCTCGGCCCGCAGCTCGGCGTCGGAGAGCTCCCTGAAGCTGTCCTCGAGGCTGTTGACGGCGTCCGCATAAGTCCTCAGCCGCTTCAGGACACGCTTGTCCCCCGTGCGAAGGACTTTTTCCAGGAATGACGCCACGTGTGTTCGCTCCTCCGAGATCGGTGGTGGGCACCGGAGATGGGCTGGGGGTGCACCGCCGAACAGTGTACGTGAGTGAGGCTGGACGATTCCCGCGTGCTCGCGGGACGCACGCCGCCCGTGACCACGACCCGGGCCCCGCGACGTGGTCACGGGGCCCGGTGGTGGTGCGGGGTGCTCGGCGGTGATGCCCGGCGGGCGGATTCAGGGGGCAGTGGCGTCTGCCTGGTAGGCGACCTTCTCCTCGCCGGAGGCGCCGTCCGCGCTGAGGCTGATCACGCCGTACTCCCACCCCTTGCGGCGGTAGACGGCCGAGGGCTCCTGCGTGTCCTTGTCCACGAACAGGAAGAAGTCATGGCCCACGAGCTCCATCTGGTCCACGGCCTCGTCCACGGTGATCTCGTGTGCCGGGAAGCGCTTGCGGCGGATCTCCACGGGCGAGGGGGTGTCGCTCAGGACGAAATCGTCGTCGAACACCTCGTCCTCGGCGGCGGCCAGCTCCTGCTCGGAGCCGAACGTGGGCCCGGCATCGCTCGGCACCACGGGCAGGGAGCCCGTGGCCTCGTGGACGGCGACGGGGCGCTGGTGGCCTCCGCGGTGGATCTTGCGACGGTCACGCGCCCGGCGCAACTGCTCCATGAGCTTCGCGTAGGCCTCGTCGAATGCCGCAAACTTGTCGTCGTTGCGGGCCTCCGCGCGGACCACGGGACCGCGACCGACCACTGTGATCTCCACACGGATCCCCTGGCGCCCGGAACCAGGGTTGTCCTTGGTCACCTTGACCTCGATGGACTCCACCTTGTCGCCCAGCTGCTGGAACCGCTCGCTCTTGGACTCGACGTATTCCCGGAAACGGTCCGGCAGAGTGATGTTGCGACCCTTGATGTTCAGTTCCATGAGAACCTCCAGAGCTTGAGGACGGTGTGGGACCAGTGGCTCGCCCACGCGGGACACCTTTGATTCCCGTGATCCAACGCTAGATGAATCCGTGAGGAAATTCACTGACCGCCACCTCGGACGTCCATGCGTTCTCCTGGGGTGAACGCGGGACGCGGACCCCGGCGAGGGTCACAACAGCGGGCACGCACGCCCCGGCGGCCCGCAGCGCCCGCACGGCCTCGGCCGCCGTGGCACCCGTGGTGAGGACGTCGTCCACGACCACGCACACCGCGCCGCGCACTCCAGAGGCATGCATCGTTGCGCGCAGCGCTCGTTCCCGTTGGGCCCCGCCGCGCCCTTTCTGGCTCCCGGTGCCTCGTCCCCGCACCCGCCGGTGGGACACGGCGGCAGTGACACAGGTGCTCCGTGGCAGAGGGGCACCCCCGAGGATGCTCGCCACGGGATCAAGCCAGCGACGACGCCGCGCGCGGGCGCTCGTGGGCACCGGCACCCAGTACAGCGGCACCGTCCCCGGAGCCGCCGCCTCCCGGACGTCCCGCGCGGCCGCGGCCAGCACCGGGGCGAGCACGGCCGAGAGGACCGGGGCGAGGTCTGTGCGTCCACCGTTCTTGAACGCCAGGAGGCAGGAGGCGAGCTCGTGCTCGTACTCACCCGCCGTCCACACACGCACCCCTGCGGCGGCAAGCGGCGGAGGGGGCACCAGCGAACGGGGGCGCGCCGTGGCACGCCGGAGCACGATCCGGCACTCGCGGCACAGGGCCCTGCCCGGTTCTCCGCACACTGCACAGGTCACGGGCAGGACAAGTTCCAAGGCCTGGGCCCACCAGCCGCCGAACCGGGCGGCACGGGCGTCCCACGCCGCCCCGGGGCGGTGAGCCGGCCGTGGGGGCGGGCGGCGCGGCGTCGTCATCATGGGACCACTCCACACCGTGCGGCGGGCGGGCCACAGCGCGCAAGAGCCGTGGGGAGCGCAGACCGCACGGGCCCCGGGTGCGCCTCGCGGAGGGGGCGAGGCATGTCGCACCGGATCAGCCCCGTCTCACCCCGCGAACGCGGTGTCCGTGACCGTCTCGCTCTGCAGGGCCCACGAGCTGCCGGTGAGCATGTACAGCTTGCCGTCCGAGGCGCCGTACACCGCGGCCGGGCCGTTGCCGCCGGCGATCGAAGTCACGCCTTTCAGGGAGGGCAGCTCGTCGTAGCGCCCGGCCACGGTGTAGCGCCGGGGCTGCGCGTTGCCGTCCTGGTCCAGCGCCGTGGTGACGAACTCGTCCGCGCTGATCCACTGGGCCGTGTCCACGTCAACGTCCGCCGCCACCGCGTTGCCCTTCACGAGCTCTGTGGGGCGTCCGGAGTCATCCCGGACCACGCCCGCGAGCCACACCGTGGCGCGGGAGGAGCTTCCCGTGGTGGTGACCACGAGCGCCCGGCTCCCCTCCCGCGAGATCCGCAGGGATGCCACGTGCTGGTTCTCCAGCCACTGCGCGCTCACGGTCATGCCCTCGCCCTCGTCGGACGCGCGGACCGCGTGCACCGTCCCGGAACGGTCGGAGCCCCACACGTAGTCCATGCGGTCGAAGCTGGGGCGGGTCAGCTGTGTGCCGGACCAGCGCCGCTCCGGCTCTCTCCCCGGGGCCACGGTGTAGACGGCGGAGTCCGCGTTGTTGACGAATCCGAAGACGGTGGCCTCGGTGCCCATGGCCGGGCGGGCGACCGAGGCGCCCTCGGGCAGGGTCACGTTGGGGATCTCCTCGGACTGCCCGCCCTGGTAGAACGCGAGGTGGTTCTCGGACACGCCGATCTGCCTGTTGGGCACGGTGACCGAGCGGACGGCCTCGCTGCTCGTCCGCCCGGTGGTCTCCACGGGGGCATCGTTGATGGTGAGGTCCACGTCCTCGACGTTCGGCACCGACTGCAGGGTGGCCCGCAGCTGCTGGTCCATGCGGTGGGCCTCGTCCACATCCGCGGGGTCGAAGTTCGCGAGGCTCAGTGCCACCGTGGCGGCCCCCCCGGACACGGGCACAGACGAGCGGGAGAGGGACGCGGACTGCGGCAGCGCGCTCGTCACCGCGCCCCCCAGATATCCCGCCGGCCCGCTCAGCAGGGCGCGCACGGCGGCGGTCGAGGCCGTGGATCGCTTGACGAACCACCGGGGATCCGGCACCAGGTAGTTCGGGTCCTTCGCGGAGTAGAAGTAGAGCGTGATGGGGTCGAAGATCTGCTCGAAGTCGGCCCTCGGCACGATCACGCCGTCCGGGGCCTTGGAGATCCGCCACTGGCCGTCCACCGATGTCAGCATGAAGTCCAGCACCCGTGTGCTGCCCGAGGGCTGGGATGTGAGGACGCCGTTGGATCCCAGCTCCCCGCTGATCTCCAGACTCGTGCGGAACTCGCCCTCGTTGAGCCGGGGCACGGTGGTGGGCTCACCCGAGTGGATGAGCACGCGGGTGTCCGGCTTCCACGTGGTGGCCAGCTGCGGGGTGAGGTACTTGCGCGCCACGGAGTAGTCGTCCTGCGCTCCCACCCCGGCGGCCAGGAAGCCCTCGACGACCTCCTGCGCCGAGGCCCCCACCTGCGGGGCCTGGGGGTTGAACGCCATGGCGGTCTGCTCGGACTGCTCGGTGGGCTCGATGACCTTGTGCACCGGCCCGGAGCGCGGCATGGCCCCGCACGCGGACAGCATCAGACCGAGTGCCACGGCAGTCAGCGCACCGGTGTACCGGGCGCGCCGGTGCTTCGCGCGCGTCCTCCCGGTCCGGGTTCCGCCGGTCCGTCCCGTCATCTGCCGCGAGTGCTTCCGTACCGTCATGACTCCTCCGTCCCGCGGCCGTCCGCGGCCGGGCTCGAGCCCGTGCCCTGACCGCTTCCCGCGCCGGCGACGACGCCGCGCCCACCGTGACCGCCCCCTGTCACGTCCACGGTGGCGTCACCGTGTCCTTGACCGCGGCCGTCGCCGGAGCCGTCCCCGTGCTCCGGGGCTGCGGGGCCCGCCGAGGGGTCCTGTCCATCGCGTGCCCCCGGGATGTCGATGCGCAGCTCGCCCGTGGCCGGCTCGCTCACGAAGCGCGTGGGCGCCGTCAGCTGGAGGGAGCCGGTGTCCGTGACGCGCGCCGTGGACTCGGCGGAGTCCTCGTCCGGCGGCATGGGCAGGGGGTTCGGCAGCTCCGGGTCCAGGGGCTGGACGCGCAGCAGCGGCAGGGTGAGGCGGAAGCATGCGCCGTTGTCCGGCTCGGCCCAGACCTCGAGCCGTCCGCCGTGCAGGAGGGTGTCCTCCGTGGCGATCGCCAGCCCCAGGCCGGTGCCGCCCACGGTGCGGGCGCGGGCGGGATCGCCGCGCCAGAACCTGTTGAACACCTTGCTGGCCTGCTCCTCGGTCATGCCGATGCCGTGGTCCCGCACCGCCACCGCCACGCAGTTCTCGTTCGCGCCCACGTAGATGTCCACGGGCTTGCTCTCCCCGTGCTCCAGCGCGTTGGTCACCAGGTTCCGCAGGATCCGGTCGATGCGCCGCTGGTCCATCTGCACCACGGCGCGGGTGAGGGTCGAGCGCACGGTGAGCTCCGAGCCGGAGGTGAGGACGATCGGCGCGGCCGCCTCCACAACGTCGTAGATCACGGCGAAGATGTCGGTCGAGGCCATGTCCAGCCGCGCCGCGCCGGCGTCGAAACGGGAGATCTCCAGCAGGTCCGAGAGCATCGAGTCGAAGCGCTCCACCTGGTTGTGCAGCAGCTCGCTCGAGCGCCGGTTCACAGGATCGAAGTCGTCGCGAGCGTTGTAGAGCACCTCGGCGGCCATCTTGACCGTGGTCAGGGGCGTGCGCAGCTCGTGGGAGACGTCCGAGACGAACGTCTGCTGCATGGACGAGAGCTGCTCGAGCTGCGTGATCTGGTTCTGGATGGAGTCCGCCATCCGGTTGAAGGACCGGCTCAGCCGTGCCACCTCATTGCTGCCGCGCACGTCCATGCGCACGTCCAGGTCGCCCTCGGACAGGCGCTGGGAGACGCGGGCCGTGTTGGAGACCGGACGCACCACCTCGCGGGTCACGTACCACACAATCGTTCCCACGAGCAGCAGCAGCGCCACCATGGACAGCAGCAGCACGGCGTGGATCGAGTCCAGGGTGGCCTGCGGGTCCGAGAAGTCGTAGACGAAGTAGAGGCCGTAGCGGGAGTTCTGGTTGAGCTGGACCACGTCCCCGATCACGATCACGGGCTGCTCCGGCCCGTTCTCGGCCATCCGCACGGACGCCGGCTGCCAGTATGTGCCGTCCCCGCTCGCCACGCGCTGCTGCAGCTGCTGGGGCACCGATGCCGAGGTCATCCACGAGCTCTCCGTCTGCACCCCCACGAAGGACTGCCCCGTCCCCTGGTCCAGGGGGATCAGCACCCAGCGGTGGTCCGTGGTGCTGGGGTCCTGGCTCAGCTTGCCGAGTGTGGAGTTGATGAGCGCCTGCACCTCGGTGCGGTCCGAGGCGTCCGAGGCGTCAAAGCTGGCCTGCGCGGTGCCGATGTCCGTGCGCGCCTCCTCGAGCACCTGGTTGAGACGGTCCGTGAAAAGCCGGTCCGCGATCTGGTGGGACAGGAAGCTGCCCGTGGCGAAGAACGCCATGGAGGTGAGCGTGAGCGCCACCGCGATGGCCCGGAACTGCAGCGACTGCCGCCAGCGGCGTAACAGCACACGGCGGCTCAGCCGGAGCCTGCGGAAGCGTTTGGGGCGACGGCGCGGGCCGGGCTTGCGCGCCGCAGCGTCCACCGAGGCGACCGTCATCTATGCGGGTGCCCGCCCGCCTTGTAGCCGATGCCCCGCACGGTCAGCACCACCTCGGGGTTCTCGGGGTCGCGCTCGACCTTGGAGCGCAGCCGCTGCACGTGCACGTTCACGAGCCGGTTGTCCGCCGCGTGGGGATAGCCCCACACGTCTCGCAGCAGCTCGTCGCGGCTGAAGACCTGGTGCGGGGAGCGCGAGAGAGTGGCGAGCAGGTCGAACTCCAGCGGGGTCAGGGCAATCTCCTCGCCGTCGCGGGTCACCGTGTGCCCGGTGACGTCGATGACGATGTCCCCCAGGGTGATCTCCTGCGAGGCACTGCGGTCGGTGGGGCGCAGCCGCGCCTTGACGCGGGCCACCAGCTCGGCGGGCTTGAACGGCTTGGGGACGTAGTCGTCCGCGCCGGCCTCCAGCCCGCGCACGACGTCCGCGGTGTCCGACTTGGCGGTGAGCATCACGATGGGGATGTCCGACTCGGCACGGATCTGCTGGCAGACCTGGATGCCGTCAATGCCCGGAAGCATCAGGTCCAGCAGGATCAGGTCCGGCTCGGAGGCGCGGAAGACCTCGCGCGCACTGGAACCCTCGTAGCAGTACACCGGCTCGAAGTCCTCCGAAGCCAGGATGATGCCGATCATTTCCGACAGCGCGGCGTCGTCATCCACTACCAAGATTCTCGCCTTCATGGCCCGCTTTCGCACTCGAGTCCTCCATCGGGTGCGGCCACAACCGGGCGCCCCGCGTCCTGCTGAGATTCTACGGCCTGGTGGGGCTCAGGCCTCGCTGCACGCTTCCGTGAGCGCGTCCCCGAGCCCGGTCACGCGTCGCAGCGCGCCCGGCAGCTCGGGCGGGGTGAGCTCGCTGACGGCCGACGACGGCGCCAGCAGCGTCCCGAGCAGCGCGGCGGGGTTCATGCCCAGCTCGGTCCAGGGACGCAGCACCCGTTCCACGTGGGCGCGCACGGCGGGACGACCGGTCACGGGTGCGGTGTCGAAGCACAGCCCCACCCCCGCCTCGTGCAGGGCGGCGAGGGGCTCCCACGCCTCTGTGGGACCGGTGGGCAGCGCGGTCACCGCAGTGTCCGCCCCCGTGCGCAACGCCCAGGCCGGCTCCGCGGAACCGGCGGCGAGCAGCACACGCTCCGCACCGGCGTCGCGCGCTGCACCGACGGCCTCGGTGAGGGTCGCCCGCACCTCGTGGCGCGGCAGCGAGCGCAGGGTGCGGTAGCCGCTGGCGGTGGGAATAGTGCCGCGCAACACCCGGTCCAGCTCGGGTTCCTCGATCACCAGCACCGTGCCGCGGCCGTCCGTGTTGCGCCGCAGGGCTGCGAGCAGCTCGCCCAGCCCGGCGCGCCACGACTGCGTGAGGTCCCGCCGCGCGCCTGGATCGGACTGCAGCTTCTCGCCGTTGTGCACGTGGACCGTGGCGGCCAGCGAGACGGGGCCCAGCATGGAGAAGGACACGCGCCCGGTGTCCGAACCGGACTCGGCACCCAGGACGTCCGCGACCACGTTGAGGTCGCTCGCGAGCAGGGCCCGGGCCTGCCGGGAGTCAGCACCGGGCACCGAGGTGATCCGCCACCCGTGGGGCTGCCGGTCCGCGTGCAGAGAGTCGAGAACGGCACTCGTGCGGGCCGCGAGCTCTGCCTGGGGCCCCCGGTCCGGCAGCACGGGAACACTCGCGAGGTGGGGAGCCCCCAGTTCACCGCGCAGCACGGTGAACGTCTCGAAGAGGTCCGTCCCCCGCAGCGCCCGGGTGAGGGTGGCTGTGACGGCGTCCCCCGTGGGGGCGCTCATGCGTCGTGGCCGCGGTGGCGGTCCTCGGAGATGGCCTCGTGGTGACGGATGACCTCGCTGATGATGAAGGTGAGAAACTTCTCCGCGAACTCGGGGTCCAGGTGGGCCGCCTCCGCGAGACTGCGCAGCCGCTGGATCTGTGCCTTCTCACGCTCCGGGTCCGACGGCGGGAGGTCGTTCTCGGCCTTGAGCTTGCCCACCCGCTGGGTCGCCTTGAAGCGCTCCGCGAGCAGGTGGATCAGAGCGGCGTCGATGTTGTCGATCGTGCCGCGGATCGAGTCGAGCCGCTCGAGCGCGGTCTCGGACGTGCGGTGCGGGACGGAGGATGCTGCCGAATCCACAGGGGCGTGGTCCTCGGGGCGGCCGGTCGGGTGCGTGGCTGAGGTCATGCGTCCACTGTAATCACCGCGGCGCGGCGCCCCGAAACGCTCTCAGGAGGCCGCGACGACAGGGCGGTCCGCGTGCGCGGAGTCGATCGTGGCCTGCCCCAGCACGCGCGTCCCCTGGTAGAGGACCATGGTCTGGCCGGGTGCGACGCCGCGCTGGGACTCGGCGAGGCGCACGTGCAGGCGGGGCTCACCGGCCTCGCGGCTCAGCGAGGCGGTGGCCGGTGCGGGATCGCCGTGGGCGCGCACCTGCACGGTCACCGGGAACTCCTCGGAACGGGCGTCCGTCGCGTCCCCCAGGGCCGCGACCTCGCGCGGGGCCAGACCCGCCCACGAGGGCCGGATCCCCTCCATGACGTCGATCGCGAGCAACTGCTCGGGGCCCACGACCACCTCGTTGGTCTTGGGCCGGATCTCCAGCACGAACCGGGGCTTGCCGTCCGGGGCGGGGCGGCCGATGTGCAGGCCACGGCGCTGTCCCACGGTGTAGGCCTGGGCCCCGCGGTGCTCGCCCAGATCGTTGCCCTCGGTGTCGACGATCCGCCCGGAGTCCAGGTCCATGTGGTCCTCGAGCCACCCGCGCGTGTTGCCGTCCGGGATGAAGCAGATGTCGTGGGAGTCCGGCTTCTTGGCCACGGACAGCCCCCGCTGCTCCGCCTCCGCGCGCACCTGAGCCTTGGACGGCGTCTCGGCGAGCGGGAAGATGGCGTGCTCCAGCTGCTCGGCTGTCAGCACGCCCAGCACGTAGGACTGGTCCTTCGCCCAGTCGGCGGCGCGGTGCAGCTCCTTGTGCCCGTCCGCGTCCTCCACCACCTTGGCGTAGTGGCCGGTGCACACGGCGTCGAAGCCCAGGGCGAGCGCCTTCTCCAGCAGGGCAGCGAACTTGATCTTCTCGTTGCAGCGCATGCACGGGTTCGGCGTGCGCCCCGCGGCGTACTCGGCCACGAAGTCGTCCACCACGTCCGCCTGGAAGCGCTCGGAAAAGTCCCACACGTAGTACGGGATGCCCAGTTTCTCCGCGGCGCGCCACGCGTCCCGGGAGTCCTCAATCGTGCAGCACCCGCGCGCTCCGGTGCGCAGCGTGCCGGGGGTGCGGGACAGTGCCAGGTGGACGCCGGTGACGTCGTGCCCGGCGTCCACGGCGCGTGCCGCGGCCACTGCCGAGTCCACGCCGCCGCTCATGGCTGCCAGAACGCGCACGGGGTGCCTCCAGGGAAGGTCGTCGAGTGGGACGCCTTAACAACGGTGCCTCTCCGGCCGCTATTCCCGACGACGCCGCACGCCGGGGCGGGTGCCCGGCGCCGGGACGTCCGAGCGGCACGGGCCGCGGCGTCGTCGTGCTCAGGCGGCGCCTTGCTCAGAACGCTCCGGGCACGTGTCCCGAGAGACCCGCGGTGCGGGCGCGCTCGTAGACCTCGCCCACCGCGTCCAGGACGCGCTTGACGTCCTGCTGCGTGCTCGTGTGCCCAAGCGAGAAGCGCTGCGCGCCGCGGGCAGTCTCCTCCGGCACGCCCATGGCCAGCAGCACGTGGGAGGCGCGCGGCACGCCCGCGTTGCACGCCGAGCCGGTGGACAGCGCAACCCCGGCCGCGTCGAAGAGGAAGAGCATGGAGTCCCCCTCGCAACCGGGGAACGTGAAGTGCGCGTTGCCCGGCAGCCGGGTGGGATGCTCCCACTCCGCCTCCGGGGCACCCGGCTCGGTCCCTCGCAGAACGGCGTCCGGGACCCGCTCCCGGATCCCGGCCACGAGGGCGTCGCGAAGGCGTGCGCGGCGCAGGAACTCCCCGCGCAGATCGGACCGGGCCGCCTTGACCGCCGCGCCGAACGCCGCGGCACCCGCCGCGTTCACGGTGCCGGAGCGGACACTGCGCTCCTGACCTCCCCCGAAGCTGGTTGCGGCGAGCTTCACCGTGCGTGGGGCGTAGAGCGCACCCACACCCATCGGGCCGCCGAGCTTGTGGGCCGAGACTGCGAGGGTGCTGATGCCGCGCAGATGGGCGTCCACGGGCACGGCGCAGAACGCCTGGACCGCGTCCACGTGGCAGGCCACCCCGGCGTCGTCGCACAGGGCCGCGAGTTCCGCCACGGGCTGGACGGCGCCGACCTCGTTGTTCGCCCACATCACCGTGGCCAGCGCGACCTCGTCACCGCGCCGCGCGAGCAGGTCCGCGAGCGCGGCGGGGTCCACGCGGCCGTCCTCGGCCACCTCGAGCCACGCGAGCTCCGCGCCCTCGTGGGCAACGAGCCACTCGGCTGTCTCGGACACGGCGTGGTGCTCCACGGTGGACAGCGCGATCACCGTGCGACGAGGGTCGGCCTCCCGTGCCGCACGGTAGAGGCCGAGCACCGCCATGTTGTCCGCCTCGGTGCCGCCGGAGGTCAGGATGACCTCGACCGGTTCCGCGTCGAGGGCTGCCGCGATCTGGTCCCGCCCCGTCTCCAGGGTCATGCGCGCGGCGCGTCCGCCGGAGTGCAGGGAGGCCGGGTTGCCGCCCCTGCGGGCCTGCTCGACGAACGCCTCAACGGCCTCCGGGAGCATGTCCGTGGTGGCGGCGTGATCCATGTAGACGCGGGGTGTGGGCATGGTCCCCATTCTAGGCGCGCCTACAATCGCCCCCATGCTGCACTTCGTCTTCCACACCCCCGAGATCCCCGGCAACACGGGCAACGCGATCCGCCTGGCCGCGTGCACCGGCGCGCGGCTGCACCTGGTGGAGCCCCTGGGCTTCAACTTTGACGATGCCAACCTGCGCCGCGCGGGCCTGGACTACCACGACCTCGCAGTCATGGACGTGCACCCCAGCGTTGACGCGCTCTGGGACTCGCTCGGGGATGCCCGCGTGATCGCGTTCACGTCCCACTCGAGCACGCGCCACACGCAGCTGGACTACCGGGACGGGGACGTCCTGCTCTTCGGCCGCGAGTCCACGGGGCTTCCGGGGGACGTCCTGGAGGACCCGCACGTGGGCGAACGCGTGCGCATCCCCATGCTGCCCGGCCGCCGCTCCCTCAACCTCGCCAACTCGGCGTCCATCGCGCTCTACGAGGCCTGGCGCCAGCTGGGCTTCCCGGACGGCGTCTGAGCCGGGGACGACGGCGGCGCGGGGCCGGTACCGCAGCCACCACGCCGGGGAACACGGCGACGGCGGCCCAGCGCAGCGCACAACGGCGGCGCCCTGCGCACCCGGGTGCGCAGGGCGCCGTCGTCGAGGGGCGCTCCGTCCGGGGCTGTCCCCGTGCAGTGGCTAGTTGCTCGTGTGGTCCGCCGCGTTGCCGACGGTGACCGTGACGGTCTTCTCGTCGTTGCCGCGGCGGAAGGTGAGCTCCGCCTGGGAACCGGCCGCGAGCTCGCGGACGCCCGCGGTCAGCGCATCGGCGTCCGTGATGGACTTGCCGTTGAACTTCGTGACCACGTCGTTGGCCTTCAGCCCGGCGTCCGCGGCCGGGGAGCCGCTCTCCACGCTGCGCACCAGGGCGCCCGAGGAGAACTGCCCCGAGTTGCTCCCGGACGGCGTGTAGGAGGAGACGGACGCGCCCAGGTAGCCATGCGTGGCCTTGCCGTCCTTGATGATCTCGTCCGCGACCCGCTTGGCCGTGTTGGACGGGATCGAGAATCCCACCCCGATGTTCCCCGAGCTGGAGGAGTCGTTCGAGGAGGACCCCGCCGCCGAGGCGATCGCCACGTTGATGCCGATCACCTGACCGCTCGAGTTCACGAGCGCGCCACCCGAGTTGCCGGGGTTGATCGCCGCGTCCGTCTGCAGGACGTTGAGGTAGACGCTCGACTTCGCGGACTGCGAGCCCGACTGCCCGTTGTCCGGGAAGTTGAAGAAGAAGTCCTGCCCGCCGCCGCCCTGCTGGGAGTCCTCCGGGGTCTCCTGCGCCGCCGAGGAGGCGACGGCGATCGTCCGGTTGAGCGTGGACACGATGCCGTCCGTGACGGTTCCGCTCAGTCCGAGAGGAGCACCGATCGCGATCGCCACGTCGCCCACGTTGAGCTTGCTCGAGTCCGCGAACTCTGCGGGGGTCAGCCCGGAGGGGTCCACCTTGATGACGGCGAGATCGGACTCGGGGTCCGTGCCCACGACGGTGGCCTTGCGCACCGAGCCGTCCGCGGTCTGCACCTCCAGGTTCGCGTTGGAGGTGGCGCCGTCGAGTGTGACCACGTGGGTGTTGGTGAGGATGTGGCCCTGGTCGTCGAGCACCACGCCGGAGCCGGTGCCGGCCTCACTGCCCGACGTCGCGGAGATGGTGACCACGGAGGGGGACGCCTTCTGCGTGGCACCCGTGATCTCGTTGACCGAGTCCGTGTTGTTGACGATCACCGGGGAGCTGTTCGCGCTCGTCGACGAGCTGCTCCCACCGGCCACCGCACCGGTGCCGACCGCGGTCCCCGCACCGAGCAGACCGGCGAGCGCCATGCCTGCCACCATCGCGCCGGCGGAGAACTTGCGGCGGGTCTTCGTGCCGCCCTCACCCGGGTGGGCCGCGGAGCCGCCCTGGAACGACGCACCGTCGTAACCCCCGCCGTACCCGCCAGCCTGGCCGTCCGCGCTGCCCGAGCCGTAGCCGTTGTGGCCGTTCTGGGATGCGGGGGGAATGGGCTGAGTGTCGTTCGGGTTCCAGGGCGAACCGTGCCGCGGATCGGCCCCGGTGTCCCCCGCGGCGCCGGTCGACCCGGAGTCGCTCGCTCTGTAGGCCTGCTCTCCGTAGCGGGGGACGGGACGCTGCGGATCGCCGCCGTCGCGGGGATCGTGGGAATCGGCCATCTTCTCTCCTCAGAACCTCAGGTACCGACTCCTGGGCCGGTCTCTTTCCGTTGCCACAGTATGCGCGCCCGTGCTGTGCCGGTGCTGTGAGAACTGACGGGTTCTCGTGAATCAGCTCAACCTTTCCGGGGTGCGCGCTGACATCACGGATCCAGCACCTGTGCTCAGCGTATTCTGTGACTTGAGCGGCGCCGCTCCCGCGCAGAACGCACCGACGATCACGGGAGGCGCCGAACCACCGGGCTGACGTCGAAAGAACGAGGGTCATGAGTTCACGCACCTACTGGCGGCGCACACTGTCGGCGGCCGCACTCGCAGGTTCCTCCCTGATGCTCCTCTCCCCCGCAGCACTGGCCGAGACCCCGCCCACGGTGGATCCGGGCGTCCGCGTCGTGGATTCAGCGGACGCGCTCGGTGACACCTCCGCGCTGCAGGACTCGATCGCGTCCCTGTCCCAGGAACACCAGATCACGCTCTACGTGGTCTACGTAGAGCGCTTCACGGATCCCACCGACCCGGAGCAGTGGGCGAAGCAGTTCGCCTCCGACAACGGTCTCGGCAGCAACGACGCCGTGCTGGCGGTGGCCACACAGGCTCGCCAGGCACGATTCCTGGCCAGCTCCGCCGGGCCACTCTCCACCAGCGACCGACAGAAGATCTACACCGATGACATTGCCCCCGCACTGAACAAGGGTGACTGGAACGGCGCGGCCGAGGGCGCGGTGAAGGGCATCGACTCTGCCCTCAGCGGCGGTCTGGGCGGCGGTGGCGGTGCGGTTCTGGGCACCGTGGCGGTCGGGGGGCTCGCCGCCGCGGGCGTGGGTGCCGTGGTCGTGGCGCGCAAGCGACGTCGTCGTGGCGCAGACGTACCGGGGGGCCAGCAGCAGCGCGGTGGCGCGCCGCAGCGTCCGCTGGTGCCCCTGCCGGAGCTCCACAGGCAGGCCGGCTCGGCACTCGTGGAGGCGGACAACGCCATCCAGCACTCCGAGCAGGAGCTCGCGTTCGCGCAGCTGCAGTACGGCGAGGAGCAGACACGGCCGTTCCAGGAGGCGATCGCCCGCGCCAAGGAGCACATGCGGGAGTCCTTCGAGCTGCAGCAGAAGCTCGAGGACGACATCCCGGACACCGAGGCGGACCAGCGCGCGTGGCTCGGTGAGATCATCGACCGCACGCGGCAGGCCAGGGCGCCGCTCGCGGAGCAGGAGAAGAACTTCACCCAGCTGCGGCAGCTGGAGACCCGCGCCCCCGAGGCGTTGGAGGGGGTCCGCCGCGCCGTGGCGGACGCGCGGCCACGCCTCGCGGACGCCGAGGCTACGCTCGTCTCGCTGCACGGGACCTACGACGACGCCGCCCTGGCCCCCGTGGCGGACAACGGCACCCAGGCGCGGGACCGCCTCGAGTTCGCGGAGTCCTCGATCCAGCAGGCGCAGCAGCACCTGGACTCCGGTGAGGTCTCCGAAGGGGTGCTCGCGATCCGGGCCGCCGAGGAGGCCACGGGTCAGGCCGAGGGGCTCATCACCTCGGTGGACAACGCGCGCCGCGAGCTGGCAAAGGCCGAGGAGTCCCTCAAGGATGCCGTGAGCATCGCGCAGCGGGACGTCGCCGAGGCCGAGGGGATCGTGCAGCACGGCTCTCGCCCCGAGCTCGCGGGTGCCGCCGCGGGGGTGCGCTCTGTGCTGCAGACGGTCACGGAGCAGATGTCCTCGGGCCACTACGACCCCGTGGGCTCGGCCCGTCGCCTGGCCCAGGCGAAGGCGGAGCTGGACAAGGGGCTTCAGGACGTCCGCAACGCCCAGGACCGTGCCCGCTCTGCCCGCGAGACCCTCTCCCACACGCTGGTGAGCGCGCAGGCGAGCCTCACCACGGCGTCGGACTACGTGTGGGCGCGCCGGGGCGGCGTGGGCGCTCAGGCGCGCACCCAGCTCGCGGAGGCAGAGCGCCACCTGCAGATCGCCCAGCAGCTGCAGGAGTCCGATCCAGAGCGTGCACTAAACGAGGCCAACCAGTCCATCCGGCTCGCCGAGGACGCACAGCGCTCCGCGACCGCGGACGTCGACCAGTTCTACAGCTCTCCCGCCGGCTACGGCGGCATGGGCTACGGCGGGCGCCGCAGCAACGGTCTTGGCGGTGCGGTGCTCGGCGGCATCCTGCTGGGCGGCATCCTCAACGGGGGCGGCGGCTACGGCGGCGGCCACCACGACGGCGGTTTCGGCGACGGCGGCGGCTTCGGGGGCGGTTTCGGCGGTGGTTTCGGCGACGGCGGCGGCTTCGACGGCGGGGTGGGCGGCAGCTTTTGAGCCGCCCCGGGTCCCCACGGGCTGCCACGCACCGCCCTGACCCGCAAGATCTCAGCTCCATCCGACACACGAGAAGAGGAGAACGACATGAGCAAGCAGTCGATTTTCGGGCGCATCGCCCAGCTGGCCAAGGCCAACATCAACGCCATGATCGACTCTGCGGAGGACCCGCAGAAGATGCTGGACCAGATGGTCCGCGACTACACGGAGAACATCCGCGAGGCAGAGTCCGCCGTGGCCCAGACCATCGGCAACCTTCGCCTGCTGGAGAAGGACCACGCGGAGGACGTCCAGGAGGCCGCGCAGTGGGGCAACAAGGCCCTCGCCGCGTCCAACAAGGCGGACGAGTTCCGCAGGGCCGGCAAGGAGCTGGAGGCCGGCAAGTTCGACGACCTCGCCAAGGTGGCACTGCAGCGCCAGATCCAGTCCGAGAACGAGGCGCGCGCCGCAGAGCCGCAGATCTCCTCCCAGACGGAGGTCGTGGACAAGCTCAAGGACGGGCTCAACAGCATGCGCGGCAAGCTCCAGGAGCTCTCCACCAAGCGCGACGAGCTGGCCGCCCGCCAGAAGACCGTGCAGGCTCAGTCCCAGGTCCAGGACGCCCTGAAGTCCTTCGACGTCATGGATCCCACCAGTGAGGTCTCCCGCTTCGAGGAGAAGGTCCGCCGCGAGGAGGCAAGGGTGGCCGGACAGCAGGAGCTCGCGGACTCCTCCCTGGACCGTCAGTTCGAGGCGCTGGAGAACATGGGCCAGCAGACGGAGATCGAGGCCCGGCTCGCCGCGCTGAAGGCCGGCTCCGGCGCCAAGGACGGGGAGAACATCGTCTCCTCCGAGGAAGTCTGAGTCGTGGCGACGACGACGGGCAGCGCCCGCGAGCAGCTCGAGGCCATCCGCACCGGCTACGCGAGCGAGGCCCCGTGCCTCGAGCTCGGTGCCGCCCTGGACGAAGACGGTCCCCACACCGACGCACCGGTCCGCGTGCCCCTGTCCACTCTGAACCGCCACGGTCTGGTGGCCGGTGCCACCGGAACGGGCAAGACCAAGACCCTGCAGGCCCTCGCGGAGCAGCTCAGCGCCCAGGGTGTGCCGGTGTTCCTCACGGACGTCAAGGGCGATCTCAGCGGCATCTCGCAGCCCGGCGAGGAGAACCCGAAGGTCGCGCAGCGCGCGGAGTCGGTGGGCCAGCAGTGGACGCCTACCGCAAGCCCCACGGAGTTCTACAGCCTGGGCGGCCAGGGCAAGGGGGTGCCGATCCGCGCCACCGTGACCTCGTTCGGTCCCACGCTGATGTCCAAGGTGCTCGGCCTGAACACCACGCAGGAGTCCTCCCTGGGACTCGTGTTCCACTGGGCGGACTCCAAGGGCTATGCGCTGCTGGACCTCAAGGACCTGCGCGAGGTGATCGTGCACCTGACCTCACCCGAGGGCAAGGAGGAGCTCGCGGAAATCGGCGGCCTGTCCAAGCAGACGGCCGGAGTGATCCTGCGCGAGCTGACCACGTTCGCCAACGAGGGCGCGGACGTGTTCTTCGGGGAGCCCGAGTTCGACACGGCGGACCTGCTGCGCACGGCCGAGGACGGCCGCGGCGTCGTCTCCTGCCTCGAGCTCTCCGAGGTGCAGCAGCACCCCCGCGTGTTCTCAACGTTCCTGATGTGGCTGCTCGCAGACCTGTTCCAGGACCTGCCCGAGGTCGGGGACGCGGACAAGCCCCGCCTGGTGTTCTTCTTCGACGAGGCCCACCTGCTCTTCGAGGACGCCTCCAAGGAGTTCCTGAACTCGATCGAGCAGACCGTGCGCCTGATCCGCTCCAAGGGCGTGGGGATCTTCTTCGTGACGCAGTCCCCCAAGGACATCCCCTCGGACGTCCTGGCGCAGCTGGGCAACCGTGTGCAGCACGCCCTGCGCGCGTTCACCCCTGACGATGCCAAGGCGTTGAAGTCCGCGGTGCGCACCTACCCGAAGAGCGCCTACGACCTGGAGCAGCTGCTCACGCAGCTCGCCACCGGCGAGGCCGTGGTCACGGTGCTGTCCGAGACCGGCGCGCCCACTCCCGTGGCGTGGACCCGGATGCGCGCCCCGCAGTCGCTGATGCAGCCGGCCCCGGCCGACACCGTGGACACCGCGGTCGCCGCCTCCCCGCTGCTGTCCAGGTACGGAGAGGCGGTGGACCGCGAGTCCGCCTACGAGCTGCTGCGCGGGCGGCTGGAGAAGGCCCAGGCGGACTCCGACGGCACGGACGCGACACCCGAGGCGCCCTGTGAGGAGCGCCCGGAGGAACGACGTCCTGACGAGGACCGTGACGACGCTCCCCGCGGTCGTCGCGAAGAGCAGGAGGACGGCGGCTTCCTGGGCTCCGTCATGGAGAATCCCGCGGTGCGCTCGATGATGCGCTCAGCCGGGTCCGTGCTGGGCCGGGAGATCACGCGGTCGATTTTCGGCACATCGCGGCGTCGCCGCTGAGCCGCCGCCGCGGTTGACGAGCGCTGCAACGCACGACGCCACCGGTGCCCCTCCACGGGCCCGTCGGCGTCGTGCTGTGCGGGCCACGAGCCATCGCGAAAGCGGAGTGACCTGCGCCCCCGGGACCGGACCCCGGCCCTGTCCGCCAGCCGCGGCAACCGGGCTCCGCGGCGGCCCCGGGCAGGGACCCGCGGGTCCACTCGTCTGCGCTGGCATGGGACTGCCCGAGAAACTCGTGCCACTACGTCGGCACCGGTGGGCGCGGCTCGCGTTGCTGCCCGCGAACACTTCCATCCCCCGGGGGGCAGGGGTGGGAATGGCCTGCGGCTCGTGCACTACGGCATGGGCACCGTGGTCGACGCCGAGGTCACCCTGGGCGATCGGTTGCGGATCGACCAGAACGTGATCATCGGTCGGCAGGACGCGCATCTGCCCCGCGAGCAGTCCCCGTTCGGGCGGCTGCACTTCGGGGACGACGCCGTGCTCTTCCCCGGCTGCGTGGTGCTGGGCGGGGCCAACCGGATCGGTGCGGGGAGCACCGTGGGGGACAACTCCGTGCTCACGGGCGACACCGGTGAGAACGAGATCTGGGCCGGAAGTCCGGCCCGCAAGGTGGGTGTGCGCTCCGACGGGTGAGCTGAGCGGCCCCACCGGGCCGTGTGGCTGCCTGCTGCAACCCACGCCGCCGGCGCCCGTCGAACGGGACCGGTGGCGGCGTGCTCGCACCCGCAGGCGGCATCCCCGGTGACACGCCCTACTCATACGCGCATTCGAATCCATACCCCGCGCCGCCGACCGTTCACGGGTCCGGACACGCCAGAAGGCCGGCTCCTTCGGGAACCGGCCTTCTTCGTGGTTGCGGGGGCAAGATTTGAACTTGCGACCTCTGGGTTATGAGCCCAGCGAGCTACCGAACTGCTCCACCCCGCGGCGACATCCACAACTATACGGAGGGTTGGCTGGTCGTGCAAATCGGGGGGTTCCCCCCGCCCGGCCTCACGTTCGGCACGTCCGTCCGACGCCCGACGAGCCAGGGGCGGCCCCCCGGAACCCGGGAGCCGCCCCTGGCGAGGGAAGCAGGTGCTCACTTCGAGGGCGAGGCGCCCTCCTGCTGCAAGGCGTCCTCGATGGCCTGCTGCAGCCGATCCTGGGCCTCGCCGTACTTGGCCCAGTCACCGTCCTGCCGGGCCTTGTCCGAGTCCTTCATGGCGGTGTTCGCCTTGTCCAGGGCCTCCTGGAGCGAGGCCGAGCGCTCCGCGGACGACGATGTCGAAGGGGATGGGCTCGCGGTGGCTTTGGCCCCGTCGTCGCTGGAGCCGCTCGAACTCCCGCCCTGGGCCGCCTCCGCGGCCTTCTCGTCCACGCCCGCGCCCTTGTCCGTGGTGGCACCCGAATTGCCACCGAATACCTGGTCCAGCGCACCGTCGAGCGTGGGCGCGTAGCCGACCTTCTCGCCGAAGCCCACGAGGACCTTGCGCAGCGTGGGGTACGCGGCGTCGCCGGAGGACTGCACGTAGACCGGCTGGACGTAGAGCATCCCGTCACCGGCGGGCAGCGTCAGGAGGTTGCCGTTGATCACCTCGGACGCACCCTGGCGCAGCAGGTTCAGATCCTGCGACACGTCCGTGTCCGAGTTGAACAGGTTCTGGGCCTGCCCCGGACCGGGAACCACCGATGAGCGTGGCAGCTCCAGCAGCCGCAGCTTGCCGTAGTTCTCGTCCTTTACGCCCGCCTGGCCGGTACCCGCGTCCGCGTTCGCGGAGAGGTACCCGTACATCACGTTGCGGCTATTGCCGGACTCGTTCTGCTGGGGGATGAACGAGGAGGTGAGCGAGAAGTTCGCCTCCTTCTCCCCCGGCATCCGCATGGACAGGTAGTACGGCGGCTGCGAGACGCTGCGGTTCTGCTGGGTGGGGTCGTTGGGGACGGACCAGACGTCGTCGTTCGCGTAGAAACTGTTGGCGTCCGTGACGTGGTACCTGTTCAGCAGGTCCCGCTGGACCTTGAACATGTCCTCCGGGTACCGCACGTGGGACATGAGGTCCGCAGACATCTCCGAGTACGGCTTCACCGTGCTCGGGAAGACCTTCTGCCAGGCCTTGAGCACCGGGTCCTCGTCATCCCAGGCGTAGAGGTCCACGGAGCCGTCGTAGGCATTGACGGTGGCCTTGACCGAGTTGCGGATGTAGTTCACCCGCTCCGGCGGCAGCGCGGCGGCCGTGCCCTGGGCGGTCTGCGTGTCCTGGGTTGCGTCCTGCAGGACTGACGGCGTGGAGTAGGGGTAGGACGCCGCGGTGGTGTACGCGTCCACGATCCACACCACCTTGTTGTCCACGATCGCCGGGTAGGGCTTCCCGTCCACTGTCAGGTACGGGGCCACCTTCTCCACGCGCTCCCGCGGGTTGCGGTCGTAGAGGATCTGGGAGTTCGGACGGACCGCGTCCGAGAGAAGCATGTCCGTGGACTGGAACTTGATGGAGTACGCGAGCTTGCTGAACAGGTTGCCCACGTTGGGCCCACCGTCACCGCTGAACGTGGTCTTCGCGTCCGCGGCGTCCCCCTCGTTGGTCTGGGGCCGGTCGAGCTCGAGCGGGGCGTCGCCCTCGCCGCCACCCACGATCGAGTACTCCGGGGAGTTCTGACCGAAGTAGATGCGCGGCTCGTAGTCGTCCGAGATCTGGCCCTTCGAGGGGATGCCAGCCTGCATGAACTGCGGCTTGCCGTCCTCCTGCACCCGTGAGCCGTAGGCCGCGACCACGCCGTAGCCGTGCGTGTAGACCACGGACTGGTTGTACCAGCCCTGGATCTGGTCCGGGTTCAGCTCGCGGGTGGCGATCACCGTGTCCTGCGTCTGGCCGTCGATGTCGTAGCGGTCCACGTTCAGGTTGTCCGCGAACTGGTAGTACGGCCGGAACTGCTGGAGCTGGGCGAACGCGGAGGAGACCACGTTCGGATCCAGCAGGCGGATGTTGGAGGTGGTCTCCGTGTCCTGACGCAGTGCGCCCTGCTCGGTCTTCGTGGTGGCGTCGTAGGGGGTGACCTCGGTGTCGTCCAGCCCGTAGGCCTGGCGGGTCATGGTGATGTTGCGCTGGATGTACTCGTTCTCGAGGGCCTGCTCAGTGGGCGTCACTTGGAATCGCTGGATGGCCCACGGGTACAGCCCGCCGGCCACCACTGCCACCACCACGAGCATCGCGGCGCCGATCAGCGGAAGCTTCCAGCGGCCGATGAACCCGGCCACGACGAAGAGGATGGCCACGAGGACGGCAGCGACGGCGAGGATCCCCTTGGTGGGAATCACCGCGTTGACGTCCGTGTAGAGCGCGCCCGTCCACTTGCCGGAGTTGGAGGTCAGGGTGGAGTAGCGGTCGAGCCAGAAGTTCACGGCCTGCAGGGCCAGGAACGCGGCCGCGATCGATCCCAGCTGCACGCGGGCCGCCCGGGTGGTGTCGATCCCGCGCTCGTGGATCCTGATGCCGCCGTAGACGTAGTGCATGAGCAGCCCACCCACCCCGGCGAGCAGCAGTGCCGTCACCAGGAACCCGAGGAGCAGGCGCAGAAACGGAATGGTGAAGACGTAGAACCCTAGGTCCAGGTTGAACTGCGGATCCGTCTGCCCGAACGGCTCCTGGTTGAAGAACAGCAGCACCGTCTTCCACTGGGAGGCGATCGTGGAGGCGGCGAAGAGCCCGAAGATCACGGGCACTGCCACCATGACGACCTTGCGCACCGGGTCCAGCGCCTGCTGGTACTTCTGCATGTTCTCGCTGATCCGCTCCTCACCGCGGGGGCGGTTGCGGTAGGCGAGCCACAGGCTGAGGAACATGAGGCCGGCCACGATCAGCGCGGCCACCACGAACAGCCCGACCACGGCGAGGTTCCGGGTGATGAAAACCCGCAGGTAGCCGAGCTGCTGGAACCACAGGACGTTCGTGTAGACCTGCGTGAAGCCCACGAACAGCGCGATGAGGACCACCACCGCAATCACCGTGGGCAGCAGTGCCCCTCGTTTGCGCCGGCCCGTCGCGGACCTGCTGGATGGACGGGGGGATGTGGATCCGGCGGTCACTGCATACCTCGTAGATTCCTGGGCGCGGCTGACGGTCTGTCGACGATCAGTGTCAACCTTATTGTGCTGAGCCCTTCTGACACGCGCAATTGCGCGGTGTCGGAGGTGTCACCGCGTGCCGCAGCTGGGCAGGTCCGTGACGTTGCCTGCGGCGGCGTGCTCCACCGAGTTCACGGCCTCGCCCAGGGTGTTCACCTCCACCACGGTGAGCCCGTCCGGGACGTGGTCCACCACCTCGTCGCAGTTCTGCGATGGCGCCAGGAAGTAGGTGGCCCCTGCGTCCTTGGCGCCCTCGAGCTTCTGGCGGATGCCTCCGATGGGACCCACCGTGCCGTCCGGGGAAATGGTCCCGGTCCCTGCGATGTGCTGGTCTCCTGCCATGGACCCGGGGGTGAGCTCCTCGATGATCCCGAGCGCGAACATCATGCCCGCGCTGGGTCCGCCCACCTGGTCGAGCTGGAAGTCCACGTCCACGGGGAAGTCGTAGTGGGGCACAAGGTACACGCCGAGCTGCCAGCGCGAATCGTCCGCATCCCGGGTGAGGGCCACGTGCCGGGTGGTCTCCTTCCCGTCCCTGCGCACCGTGATCTCGGCACCCCTGGCCCCGGCGGCATCCAGCTGCTTGCGAAGCCCGTCCAGGGACGTGACGCGCGTGCCGTTCACGGACACAAGCTCGTCCCCCGCCTGCAGGACGCCCTCCGCAGGCCCGCTGGCCACGAGTGCGTGCACGGTGAGCGTGGTGGTGAAGGGCTTGCCCAGGTAGGTCATGGCCGCGGCCACAGAGTCCTCCTGGGACGTGGTCATGGCAACGGCGTTGGACTCGTCCACCTGCTGGCCCGTGGTCTGCGGCGGGTAGAGCGTGTCCTCGGGAAGCACGGCCTCCGTGGGGTCCAGCCAGCCGAGGATCGCGTTGATGGAGTTGATCCGGCCGGAGGGCCCACCCTGGACGTAGACCGTGGTGAGGTCCAGCTGGCCGTTGCTCGGGTAGGTCTCGGCGCCCGTGATCTTCACGAGCTGCTTGTCGTCGTGGCTGCCCACGGTGTTGAACGTGGGTCCGGCGGCCTCGACCACGTACGGTGCGGGCAGCACCACACCGGCCACGAGCAGCACGCTCATACCGGCGAGCGCCGCCGAGGGCAACGACGGCCGTCGCACGCGTGCGCGCCACCGCCCCTTCTGCTCAGCTGTCACGTCTCGTTCCCTTCCCGCGGCCTCCTGGACCGCCCCATGGTACTCGGCGCGCCGCGCCCCGCTCCCCCCTGGTACGGGGTGACGACGCCGCGGGGTCGCCACGCGGCGTCGTCGTGCCCGGCACGTGCCCTCCCCCGCAGTCCCTGGGACGACGTCGCCCGGGTCGTGGACAGCTCCCCCGGCCAGTGGGTGCGGCAACCCCCTTGCCGTGCGTCCCGGCGCCCATTCTCAGGTGGCTTGCAGGACCTGAGCCGTCAGCGAACCGGGAGCGGGAACAGTGGTTCGGGCTGGGGCCCTCCCGATAGTCTGGAAGCAGTCCCAGACTTCTTTCGATGATTGGCGGTCCCATGCCTTCGAATCCTCCCAACGACGAGAACGGGGAGAACCCCAAGGACCCGTTCCAGGAGATGTTCGAACGTCTGCTTGGCTCCGGCGCCATGAAGCCCGGTGACATGCCCGCCGGGATGCCCGTGGACCCGCAGGCCATGTCCATGATGTTCCAGCAGATCCGGTCCATGATGAGCTCCTCCGGCAGCGGTGAACCCGTGAACTGGGAGCTGGCCCACCAGAACGCCCGGCAGGCCGCCGCCCAGAAGGGCGATCCGTCCGTCACGGAGAAGCAGAAGGGCGCCGTGAGCGACGCCATGAAGCTCGCGGACCTGTGGCTCACGGAGAAGACCGCGTTCGGGGAGGCCCCGGTGCTGCCGTCCGCGTGGTCGCGAGCCGA
This sequence comes from Kocuria salsicia, assembly GCF_039532055.1. NCBI lineage: Bacteria > Bacillati > Actinomycetota > Actinomycetes > Micrococcales > Micrococcaceae > Kocuria > Kocuria salsicia. The sequence goes on from NZ_BAAARF010000003.1 coordinate 818,468, forward strand.
GTGGGTAGAGGCCACGTGGCAGACGTGGCAGGAGATGTCCGCGCCGGTGGCCACCTCGGTGTCCAAGGCCATGACGGAGGCCCTCACCCAGCAGCTTCCGCCGGAGCTCTCCCAGGCCATGGGCGGTGCGGACCTCTCCGGGATGCTCGCCGGTGCCGGGTCCATGATGTTCGGCATGCAGCTCGGTCAGGCGGTGGGCGCGCTGTCGTGCGAGGTGCTCTCCTCCACGGACGTGGGGATCCCCCTGGCCAAGGACAAGTGCGCCCTGGTGCCGTCCAACGTGGCCGAGTTCAGCGAGGGCCTGGACCTGCCCGCCTCGGACGTCATGCTCTACCTGGCCATCCGCGAGGCCGCCCACACGCGCCTGTTCCACGGCGTCGCCTGGTTGCGCCAGTACGTGCTGGACCTCATCACGGCCTTCGCCTCCGAGATCCACATCGACATGGAGCGCATCGAGTCCATCGCCCAGGAGCTGGACCCCTCGGACCCCTCCGGCATCCAGGACGCCCTGACCTCCGGGGTCTTCAGCCCCGAGATGACGCCCAGCCAGGAGGCCACGCTGGCCAAGCTGGAGACCGTTCTCGCGCTCATCGAGGGCTGGGTCAACAGGGTCACTGTGGCCGCCACGCAGAACATCCCGTCCGCTCCCGCCCTCACCGAGATGATGGCGCGGCGCCGCGCGGAGGGCGGGCCCGCCGAGCGCACCTTCGGCTCCCTGGTGGGTCTCGAGCTGCGGCCACGCAGGCTGCGCGAGGCGGCCGCCTTCTGGGCGTACCTGGAGGAGCAGCGCGGCACCACCGAGCGGGACGGCCTCTGGGAGTCCCCCGAGCTGCTGCCCACCGACGAGGACCTCGACGACCCCCAGGGCTTCGAGGAGCGCCGCGGACTGCTGACGGCCAGCGACGAGGAGATGGACGCCGCCCTCGAGAAGCTGCTCTCGGGCGGCTACGACGACGGGTCCGGGGCGTCCGGGTCGGAGACCACCGATTCGGAGGCCCCAGGTTCAGAGGCCGCCGGAGCACAAGGCAACGAATCTCAGGACGACAGCTCCCGGAGCAGCGGGTCTGCCAACAGCGGTGCTCCGGACAGCGGGGCTTCTGACGACGGCACTGCGGACGACGGAGCTTCGAACGACGGACCCGGGAAGAACGGGCCGCAGGGCCAGGATCCCGCCGATGGCACCGACCCCGAGGGGCCCTCCGCGCGCTGAGACGGGGCCGGTGTCCGGCGGACCGGCCACCACGGGTCCGCCGGGTCTGTTCGGTCCACCAGGTGTGCTCGGTGCGCTCGATCCGCCGGGTCTCCTTGACCTGCCCTGCTCTCCCGATCCGCTGAGAACGCGGTGGTCCGCCAGACGCGGCTGGGTCCACCAGGCGCCGTGCGGGCCCCGGGCACGACGCCAGCCCGGGGCCTACCGGGGCTGAGTACTGGCAACGCTATCCTCGGGCTCCCCGGCCCCGTGACGCTCTGCCCATGCGACGCCGTCCAAGAACTGGGCGGCGTCGTTCGCTCTGGGATGGCGCCGCGCCAGCTCCCAGAAGCGCTCGTTGTGGTGCGCCTCCAGCAGGTGGACGAGTTCGTGCAGCACCACGGTCTCAAGAACCCATGAGGGCGCGTCCGCGAGGCGCCGGGCAATCCTGATGGTTCCCGTGCTGGGCGTGGCCGAGCCCCAGCGGGTGTGCTGCCGCGCGGACCACCGCACGCTCGTGGGTCGCGCCGCGCCGTCCAGGTACGTGCGGGACAGCCGCTGGGCCATCTCCTCCAGCGCGGTGTCGGTCGATCGCTGCCGGGCCGCGGCCTCCGCCGTCCGACGCTTCGCCACCACCTTGGGGACCAGCGTGCTGCTCCAGTGCGCGATCTGCGCCCGGGTGGCCCGCTGGGGCACCGCAAGTACGATCGCCTCCCCGCTGAAGTGGGCGCTCACGGTCTTGGTGCGTCGCGCGCTGCGCTGCACGATGATCTCCGGCATGTCCTGCGCCTGCTGGGGGGCTCGTCTCCTGGGCATGTCACCAGTCCACCACCCCACCCGGGCGTGGCCAAAGCCGATCCGCCCTGTGGATTACCCGCGGCGCCTGGCCCGGCGCCTGGTTCGCGTCGAACAGTGGTGCCATGACTCAGCGCACGTCCACCGTCCGCGCCACCTCGGCATCACCACCCAAAAACTTCGCGGGGCCGGGCGCCGCCGTGCCGAGGGTGGACGATGTCCGGGTGCTCCTCACCGGGCTCGACCCGCTCGCGGCGGCGGTGGCCCTCGCCCTGGCGGACGCCGGGGTCTGTCTCTTCGACGTCAACGACCGGTCTCGCGTGCTCGCCCTGGACGCCCTCGACGGGCCCTACCCCGCGCAGACGGAAGGACTGCCCCGGGAGCTCGCCATGCGCGCCATGCTCCGGCGGCGCTCCCCGCGCTGCGTGCCCCTCACCGCGCCGGAGCTCTTTCCGAGCGCCGCCGTGGGCGGGGCAGTCGCGGTCCACGCGTGGTCGGTGGCGGGCGATCTCCTGGCGGATCTCAGAGAGCCCCCGGTGCCGGACGTGGATGGGCACCTGCCCACCCTCACGGTGCTCACGGACGGCGCGTGCGTGGTGCGCTGGCCCGTGACGGACTGGGCGCACCGGCCGTGCCGCAGCTGCGTGACCGGTGCTGCCCGCCACGCCCGCGCGTTCGTCCGCGAGCACCCGCTGGTGGCGACCGCACCCGCCCTCTCGGAACGCGCGCAGCCCTTCCGCCGGGTGACCCGCACCGTGGTGGCAGGCGAGATCGCGGGAATCCTGCTGTCCCTCGCGCTCGGTTTCGACGACGCCGCGGAGCTCGGTGAACCTCCAGCGGGACAGTGCCTCGCGGGGCCCACCCTGCACCACGGCCTGCGACGGATTCTGCTGCCGCCCGAGCCCGGATGCCTGTGCTCGCTGTCCTTCATGGGCCCGTGAAGCGTGTCGCCTGGGCCCGCGGTGGGTCAGACGGAATCACGGTCCACGAGGATCGCTCCGCCGCTGGACGGCGCAGGCGGTGTCGGACTCCCGGCAACGAGCGCCGTGACGACGTCCACGATGTAGCGCGCGGTGACCTCTGGATCCAGCGCCACCATGGTCAGCGGCGGATCGGCCAGGGCCGCCGCTGCGGAGTCGCTGACGCCCACCACCGCGAGGTCTTCCGGGGCGCGCCACCCCAGTCGTCGCATACCGGCCAGCACGGCCAGCGCCGCAGTGCTGTCGTGTGCGCAGATCCCCGTGACCCCGGGCGCACTGGCACGCCACTGCTCCAGTGCCTGCGCGGCTCGCGACGGATCCGCGGGCAACCTGATCACGCCGGGTGCGGGAAGGCCGCGCTGCTCGCACTCACGGCGAAGCACCTCGCAGCGCCACTGGGATGCACCGTGCATGTGGTCTGCCCCCGTGACCGCGTAGCCGAGCCGGTGGTGGCCGGCGGCCACGAGCCGTCCCACCTGGAGCCGTGCGCTGTCCTGCTCCCTCGCGCCGGTGACCCACCGGCCTATCGCGTCCGTGCCCGTCCAGGAGGCCACGCCGCGCACGCCGTTGCCGCGCATCAGCTGCGCGTCCTCGTCCGTCAGGTCCCACGCGAGCACCGCGGCCGGGGTGACGGAGGACCACACCTGCGCCGCGGGGCGGCGGGTCCACGCGTGGATGACCATTGACAGCCCGGCCTCGTCGAACAGCATGGAGAGCCGCTCCACGATCCGCCCTATCTCCTCGGTCAGGGAACGGGCGGGCGGCAGGTAGACGAGCACGGACGTGGAACGGCCCCGGCTGAGCGCCCGCGCCTCGGCCGACGGCGCGTAGCTGAGCTCTCGCGCCGCGGCGAGCACGCGGCGTCGGGTCTCCGCGGAGATCGACTGGGTGGGGGTGTCGTTGAGCACGAAGCTCACGGTGGTGCGCGAGACGCCCGCCAGCCGCGCGACGTCCGCACTCGTGGCCCGCCGGGGCGAGATCTCCTGACCGTCCATACGCGTGCTCCTTCTCCCGCCGTGCTCCGCCCAGGGCAGACGCGCTGGATGCACCACCGCGCACCCTGGTCCTCCGATGCACAGATGCACCGGTGCTTTGAGCTTCTGACAGCCTGGCCCCTGACGCCCTTGATGTGACCTGTTACACTCGGTGCCACAGACACTAACACGCGTTAGTACACCCGCCCGACACCGGGCCGTGCACGCAGTCGGCACAGTGGGCAGGGCACCGGCTGGCAGCGGCGGGACACCGAGCACATCAGCACAGGACCACAGGGAGTGGGACGCACCATGAGCACGTACGACGTTGACGTGATCGTCGTCGGCGCAGGCATCTCGGGCATCGGGGCCGCGCGCGAACTTGCGGGAACCGGGCGGACGGTCGCCGTCCTGGAGGCCCGGGACGACCTCGGGGGCACGTGGGACCTCTTCCGCTACCCCGGCATCCGCTCCGACTCGGACATGGCCACCTTCGGCTACCGCAGCCACCCCTGGACCGGGGAGCGCAGCCTGGCCACCGGCGACACCATCCTCGAGTACCTGCGCGAGGCCGCGGACGAGGCGGGTGTCACCTCCGAGATCCGCTTCGGACAGCGGGTCCGCAGCGCGCAGTGGTCCTCCGAGACCAGCACCTGGACAGTCACCCACGAGGACGTCCACACCGGGGAGACCTCGCGACTGAGCTCGCGCTGGCTGTTCATGGCCACCGGCTACTACCGCTACGACGAGGGCTACACGCCCGAGTGGCCGAGCCTGCAGGACTTCCGGGGCACGGTCATCCACCCCCAGCACTGGCCCGAGGACGTGGACGTGGCAGGCCGGCGCGTCGTCGTGATCGGCAGCGGCGCCACGGCCGTGACCCTGCTCCCGGCGCTCGCCGAGCGCGGCGCGCACGTGAGCATGCTGCAGCGCTCCCCCTCCTACGTGGCCTCCGTGCCCGGCAGGGACACCGCGGGCATGAAGCTGCGCTCCTGGCTCCCGCCGCGCCTGGCCGGGGAGGCCAACCGGTGGCGCAACATCGCACGCGGGATGTTCATCTACGAGTTCAGCCGCCGCCGCCCACAGGCCATGCGCGAGCTGCTGCACAAGGGCGCGGTGAAGCACCTGGGTCCCACCTTCCCCGTGGACGAGCACTTCACCCCCGAGTACGACCCGTGGGACCAGCGGCTGTGCGCCGCCCCGGACGGCGACTTCTTCCGGGCCATCCGCGAGGGCGACGCCGAGGTGGTCACCGACACCATCGAACGCTTCACCGCGGACGGCATCGACCTCACCTCCGGACGGCACCTGCCGGCAGACGTGATCGTCACCGCCACCGGCCTGAACGTGCAGTTCTTCGGGGCCGTGGACGTCCAGGTGGACGGCCAGCACGTGGATCCTGCCACGCGGGTGAGCTACCGGGGCATGATGCTCGACGGCGTGCCGAACCTCGCCTTCGCGATCGGCTACACCAACTCGTCGTGGACGCTGCGCGTGGATCTCATCACCGACTACTTCCGTCGGCTGCTGGACCAGACGGACCGCCGGGGCGCCGTGGCCGTGACGCCGCGCTACAAGGGGCCGCGGTCCCAGCTGCGCCCCCTGATCGACCTGGCCTCCGGCTACATCCAGCGCGGCGCCCACCTGCTCCCCCGCCAGGGTCCGGACGGGGCGTGGCACGTGCGGCAGAACTACCTGCGGGACAAAGTCCTGTTCCGACCGGGCAGCGAGCGCGACGGGCAGCTCGAGTTCACACCGGCCACCCCTGAGACCGCGGCGGTGGCGTCGTGAGCGCTCGGCTGAGCAACGACATCGCGTACCGCGTGGGCGGGCAGGGCGCCCCGGTGCTGCTCATCCACGGCATCGGCCGCAGCCGCGCCGACTGGCAGGCCCAGCACGAGCTGCTGGAGGACTCCTTCCAGGTGTGGAGCGTGGACCTCCCGGGCTTCGGGGACTCCCCCGCCCCGGACGGCGGCATGACCCTGGAACGCCTGGCGGGCGACGTCGCCGGGTTCCTCCGCGCGCAGGGCGTCGCCCCGGCCCACGTGGTCGGCAACTCCCTGGGCGGCGCCGTGGCGATGCAGCTCACCGCGGACCACCCGGAGCTCGTGCGCAGCCTGCTGCTCGCGGACTCCGCCGGCTTCGGCCGCGGTGTGAGTCCCGCGCTGCGCCTGGCGAGCATCCCCGGTCTGGGCGAGCGCGCCATGCGCCCCAGCCGTGAGGGCGCCAGGCGCTCCGAACGCGCGATGTACCACGACCCCGCCTTCGTCACCGAGGAGCGTGTGCAGCACGGCTACGAGCTGGCCGGGCGCCCCGGCGGCACGGACGCGTTCCTGGGGATGCTGCGCTCGCTCGGTGGAGTCGCGGGCGTGAAGGGTGGCTGGCGCAGGGCGCTGCTCCCCCGCGTCCGGGCCACCGGCGTGCCCGTGCTCATCGTGTGGGGCGACAAGGACACGGTGCTGCCGTTCCGGCACATGGCGCGCGGCGCCAAGGCCCTGGGCGCTCGCACCCACCGCTTCGCGGACACCGGGCACGGGCCACAGATCGAGCGTGCTGAGGACTTCGCGCACCTGGCGCGCGAGTTCTGGGACGAGGTGGACCACCGGGGCTGAGCCGCCGCGGCGTCGTCGTCCTACCGGGAACGACGGCGCGCGGGCGCGCCCGACGCCGGGGGCAGCACGGCGTCGAGGAACCGCGAGCGCGAGCGGTTCGGGCGCCCACCCGGCGTGCGCGAGAGCGACCACGAGAACACGAGGTGCTCGCGCGCTCGGGTGATCCCCACGTAGAGCAGACGCCGTTCCTCGTCCACGGCCTCCGGGGTGTCCGCGAAGGAGATGGGCATGAGCCCCTCGGAGAGCCCGGCGAGGAACACCGCGTCCCACTCGAGGCCCTTCGCGGAGTGCATCGAGGCCAGCGTGACCCCGTCCATCACGGGTGCCTCCTGGGTGGTGGCGCGGCGCTCCAGCTCCTGGGCGAAACCCGCGAGTGACAGCGTCTCGTCCTTGTCCGCCGCGCGGGCGGCCATGGTGTCCGACAGCGAGACGAGGGCGCGCAGCGACTCCCACCTGGCCCGCGTGGCGCTGTCCGAGCGCGGTGCGCGGTCGCTGTAGCCGAGCGAGCGCAGCATGTCCCGCACCTGCTGGGGCACGTCCGCCCGGTCCGCGCCCTCGGTGCGGGCGGCGGAGCGGATCTGCACGATGGCCTGGCGGATCTCGGGGCGGTTGAAGAACCGCTCCGAGCCGCGCAGCTGGAAGCCGATGTCGGCGTCCGCGAGCGCCGCCTCGAAGACCTGCGACTGCCCGTTGGTGCGGAACAGGACGGCAATCTCGTGGGGCGCCACGCCGTCGTCGATGAGATCCCGGACACGGACCGCGACGCCGGCGGCCTCGGCCTCGTCGTCCGGATACTCGTTCCAGGTGGGCTCGGGCCCCGCCGGGCGCTGCGAGACGAGCCGCAGCGGGGTGGCCCATGTGTCCGGCGCGGTGCCGAGTGTGGGGCGGCGGGCCGCGAGCAGCCTGTTGGCGGTGTTGACCACCTGCGGGCTCGAGCGGTAGTCCCGCACGAGCTCCACGACCGTGGCACCCGCGTAGCGCGCCGGGAACTCCAGCAGGTGCCGGGACGTGGCCCCGGTGAACGAGTAGATGGTCTGGGAGGCGTCCCCCACCACGCAGAGGTCGTCCCGGGAGCCAAGCCACGCGTCGAGAAGGCGCTGCTGCAGCGGGGAGACGTCCTGGTACTCGTCCACCACGAACTGGCGGTACTGGGAGTGCACCGCCGCCGCGATCCGCTCGTCCTCCTCCAGGATGCCCACGGTGATCAGCAGGACGTCCTCGAAGTCGATGAGGTGGCGGTCCGCCTTGAGGTCCTCGTAGGACTGGTAGAGCCGCTGCATGGTGCGCACGTCCCAACCCGCGGGCATGTCACGGCCCTCCGCCGCCTGGACATAGGTGTCCGGGGTGAGCATGGTGACCTTCGCCCACTCGATCTGCGCGGCGACGTCACGGACGGTCGCGCGGTCCGTGGTGAGCCTCATGGCCTGCGCCGCCTCGGTGATCAGCCGGGCCTTGTGGTTCACGATCTCCGGGGGCGGCCCGCCCACGGCCTGCGGCCAGAAGTACTGCAGCTGCCGCAACGCAGCCGAGTGGAAGGTGCGGGCCTGCACGCCCGGGGCCCCGAGCACGCGCAACCGCTGCCGCATCTCGTTGGCCGCCCGCGCCGTGAAGGTCAGGGCCAGGGTCTTCTGCGGGGTGTACACACCGGAGGCGATCCCCCACGCGATCCGGTGCGTGATCGCTCGCGTCTTTCCCGTGCCCGCTCCGGCCCGGACGCACACCGGCCCGTGCAGGGTGGTGGCCACGGCTCGCTGCTCCGGGTCCAGCCCGCCCAGGATCCGCTCTTCCGCGCTCTGCTCCTCGACACGCTGCTCCGCCACGCTCACCACCCGGTCTCTGGCAGCTTGTGACCGAGCCAGCTGACGATCAGGGCGTGTGCGATGGACACGGCGCCCGGCAGGGTGACGGTGCCGTCCGTGACAGCCGCCACGAGCTCCTCCCGGGTGAACCAGCGGACCTCGAGGATCTCCTCGCCGTCCGCCACGGCGGCGTCGGAACTCGCAAGAGCCCGGAAGCCGAGCATCAGGGAGCGCGGGAACGGCCAGGGCTGCGAGCCCTGGTACTGCACCGTGTGCACGGTGATCCCCGCTTCCTCCCCGACCTCGCGGACCACCGCCTGCTCCGCGGACTCCCCAGGCTCCACGAAACCCGCGAACGTGGAGTACATGTTGCCGGCCCATGCCGCCGAGCGGCCCAGCAGGATGCGCTGCGAGGCGGGGTCCGGGCCGTCCTCGACCACCGCCACGATGATCGCTGGATCCGTGCGGGGGAAGTGCAGCGAGTCGTCTTCGAGGCAGCGCCGGGCCCACCCGGAGCGGATGCTCTGCGTGAGCGCCCCGCAGCGAGGACACCGCGGGTGGTCGCGGTGCCACAAGGCCACCGCCTGCGCCGTGACGAGCAACGACGTCTGCTCGGGGTCCACCACGGTGGCCAGCGTGCGCAGCCCCTCCCACCGGGCACCGTCGAGACCGGACAGCTGGGTGTCCTCGGGGAAGGTGCGCAGGATCACCTGGGTGCCGTCCGCCAGGCGGCCCAGGTACACGTCCGGGCGGCGGACATCATCCGTGGGTCCCGGGACCTCCGCCACGAGCGGGAGGACCAGGGCGCCGTCGCGCGCGGGGGCCTGGGAGCCCCGCAGCACGAGCACCCGCGCGGTGGGCGAGGCGAGCGCCTCAGCCACGAGATCACTGTGCTCCCGGGCGACCGCGTCCCGGTCGAACGGGCGCCCGGCGAAGGGCAGCTGGGCGTCGTCGAGCAGTGGCGCGACGGCGCCGGGACGGTCCTGGGATGAGATCACCCGACCACTGTAGACCGGGGTCCGGACATCCTCACGGGCCGCGGTGGACAGCCCGCCCCGGGCCGAGGCCGGTAGGGTGGGTGAGGTGAGGACGACCCCCGAATTGCTAGCCGCCGTGGCGGCCGCAGCCGTGCCCGGGGTGGCCCCTGTGGCCACCGGTCCCTCCCCCGACGACCCCGCGGACTTCCGCTCGTGCATCATCCAGGACGCGGACGGTCGGCGCTGGCGCGTCCGCAGCCCCCTGAACACCGAGTCGAGCATGCGCCTCGAGACGGAGCACCTGGTGCTGCAGGCCTTCACACCCTCCGTACGCGCCCGCCTGCCCTTCCACCTGCCTTCCGTGGCCGGCTCCGTGGCGCACAACGGGCTGCGCACCTTCGTGTACTCGCACCTGCCCGGGCACACCCTCAGCCTCCGGCAGCTGCAGCGGCAGAACGAGGACCCCGAGCCGCCCCTGCACGTGCCCTCCCCGAGTGCCGCGCCACGGGCACCGCTGGCGGTGCAGCTCGGCCGCGCGCTCGGGACCCTGCACTCCCTGCCCCGCGCCCTCGTCATGGACGCGGACCTTCCCGCCTACTCTGCGGAGCAGTGCCGCAAGCGGATGCTGCACGACCTCGACCAGGCGGCCACCACCGGGCTGATCCCCGGTGAGCTGCTGCGCCGCTGGGAGGACGCGTTGGAGGACACCACCCTCTGGCAGTTCTCCACCCGCGTGGTCCACGGCGACCTGCACGAGGACAACGTCACCGTGGACCACGGGGCGCTCGTCTCCTTCACCGGCTGGAGCGACCTGCATGTGGGCGACCCGGCCCAGGACTTCTCGTGGCTCGTGGGCATGGCAGACCCGACCTTCGTGGACACCGTGCTCGAGGCGTACTCCGTGAGCGCGGTGCAGCCGCCGGACCGCCACCTGCTGCGGCGCGCGCACCTCAAGGCCGAGTTCGCGCTCGCCGAGTGGCTCGTGCGCGGCGTGGACCGCGGGATCCCGTCCATGGTGGACAACGCCGAGCGCATGCTCGCCACGCTCGCGCAGGACGTCCGCGCAAGTGCCTCGCCGACCCCGGGGGTGGACGCGCCCGGTGCTCGGGCCACGGTGGACGCGACGGTGACGGGCCTCGATGTGGACAAGCACGGTCCGTCGCCCCTCGGCCGAACGACCGGCCGGGTCGGGTCGTGGGGGCGTCCCGCGGCATCGGACCTGGACGGCCCGTCCGCTCCCGACAGTGTGCCGGGCCCGGGTGCTGCGGAGAACGCGGACGGCGTGGCGACCGGGACACAGGGAACGGCTTCTACAGCCCCCGGAGCCACATCCGCGGGCGACGACGGGCCCCGGCTCCGGCCCGCCCGTCCCGGGAACGGTGGTTCGACCGCCGCCGCGGTGAGCCGGCGCACCGACGCCTAGTTCCCAGCCTCCTCCGCCGGATTCGACCGCCGCGTCCGGCCGGGCCAGGTCTCGGAGCCCGGGCCCCGATCCGGGTCCTGATCCGAGCCAGGGACGCCCCTCTGGTAGAGGGACTCCACGATCCGCTCGAGCTCACGCTCCCCGGCGAGGTCGTGGGGACGGACCACCTCGTCCGCGGCCACGTAGTAGAACGCGGCGGACACCCGTTCCAGGGGCACGTCCTGCAGCCTTGCGAAGGCCAGCCGGTACAGGGCCAGCTGCCCCGCCTTGCGCCGCAGGTCCCGTCCTCGCGGCACCCGGCCGGTCTTCCAGTCCACGAGCTCCCAGCCGTCCCCTGTGCGGAACACGGCGTCGATGCGGCCGCGCACGGTGAGCGAGCCCACCGGGGTCTCCACGGGGAGCTCGATCGCATAGGGCTGCAGGGTGGCCCACGGACTGCGCCGAAAGGTCTCCGTGAGACGGGGCAGGTCGAGGTCCTCGTCCACGTAGTCGTCCGAGCCGGGCAGCTCGTCGAGGTCGAAGATGGCCGTGTCCCCGAAGAAGTCCTCGACCCACGAGTGGAACGCGGTCCCCGCGCGGGCGGCGGTGCCCGGACGGCGCGGCATGGGCCGCCGCAGGGTGCTCACGAACTCCTCGGGGTCCGTGTCCATGGCCACCAGTGCGGAGGCTGACACGTGGGACGGCATGTGGACGGTCCGCAGCTCGTCGGTGGCCTCACGACGCGCCAGCAGCAGCTCCGCCTCCCGCCGCCACCGGGTCACGAGATCTCCCGCGGGGCCGCACTCGAGATCCTGGTCCGTGAGGTCGCGCGTCGCGTCGAAGCCACCCTCGCGCACGGCACGGGCCGCGCCGTCCAACCGGGCGCGACGCCCCCGGTGCGCCGGCGGCAGCACAGTCTCCGTGAGCTCCCCCTCTGCGTCCCGCGCGGTGCGCACGATCTCCGGGCCCTCGACGGGGTCGTAGGGCCACAGGGCGCTGACCCGGGTGTCCAGCTGCGGGTTGGCGGTACCGGGTTCCGGTTCCACCCACGGTCCGAGCTCGATACCTGCGCTGACCCCCTCTGCAAGCTCCCGCGCCTCGAGCAGGAACGGCGACGGGTCCTTCGCACCCTTGGAGGCCCCCCGGAAGACGCTCCCGGACAGTTCAAGGAGGGACTTGGCGCGCGTGAACGCGACGTAGGCGAGGCGCCTCTCCTCTGCCAGGTCGTGCTCCGAGACGTCCTCCAGGAACTCGGCGAAGGACTCCTCCAGCTCCCGCACGTCCCCGGTGCGCGCCTCCCACTGGGGCAGCTGGTGGGCGTCCCCACGCAGGGGCCACGGCAGCTTGGCCGCCTCCCCCGTCCACGCGGACGGGTTCTTGCTGGGGAAGTCGTCCCGGTTGAGCCCGGGCACGTGGACATGGTCCCACTCGAGCCCCTTGGAGGCGTGCACCGTGAGCAGCTGGACGGCGTCGTGCCGGGTGTGCGACGGCGGCAGCTCCAGACCGTTCTCCTCGTGGGAGGCCGCCTCCAGCCACTCGAGGAACGCCGGGACGTCGTGCGTGCGCGTGGTGGCCGTGAACTGTACGGCCTGGTCGTGGAAACCGTCCAGGTTCCGCCGAACGTGCACCGGATCCGTGTCCGGCAGGGCGGCGAGCTCCACGTCCAGGCCCAGGACCATCTCCACCTCGTGGAGCACACTGGTCAGTTCGTCTCCGAGCACCTGTCGCAGCTCCCGGACATCCTGGCGCAGCGCCCGCAGCCTTCGCATCCCCTCCGGGGTGATGCTGCGACCCCGCGGGGACACCCAGTCCTCGCGGGGCAGGGTCTCCAGGGCTTCGATCAGGCTCGCCCGGTCCACGATGTCCGCCATGACGACCGTCTCCTCGGCTGCGTCGGTCCCACCCGGTGCGTGCCCACCCGGTGCGTGCTCACCCGTGGCGTTCCCGCCCGTGATGTCCCCGGCGGGACCGCCGTCGGCGCGGGTGGGATCGTCGGTCTCGCCCCGGGCCGCGCGCTCGTGGCCTCGTTCGAGCGCCGCGGCCCAGTCGCCGAGGGCCGCGAGGTCCCGGGTGCCGAGCCGCCAGCGGGCGCCGGTCAGCAGCCGGGCGAGCGCGTCCGAGCGGCCCGGATCCGTGAGCACGTACAGCATGGCGACGACGTCGCCGACCTCCGGGGTGTCCAGCAGCCCGCCCAGGCCCACCACCTCGTAGGGGATGTCCAGCGCCTCGAGCTCCAGGCGCAGGGGCTCGAACTGGGCCCGACGGCGGCACAGCACCGCCATGGTGGGCATCTCCTCGAGGGGCTGGCCCTTGTGCGCAGCACGCTGTTCGTGGATGCGGCCGGCGACCTCCCGAGCCTCCTCCGTGTCCGTGAGGAACCTGCTGACCCGGACCCTGCCCCGCACCGCGCCCGGGGCGGGGTCGAGTGCGGGGACCTCCACGGTGGCGGCCGAGCGGCTCCACGGCGGGGGTGTGCGCAGGGGCTGGGCCACGGTGTTGGCCACGTCCAGCACCGAGAGACTGTTGCGCCACGCGGTGGTGAGGAAACTGGTGTCCGCGAACTGTGCCGGGTCCTCCTCGGAGGCCCCTCTGCGCGGGAAGTTCTCCACGAAGCTGAACAGCTGCCCGGAGGACGCGCCACGGAACCCGTAGATCGACTGCTGCGGGTCCCCCACCGCCATGACGCAGTGCCCCTCCCCGAACAGCCCGGCGAACAGGGCCAGCTGGGCGTGGGATGTGTCCTGGAACTCGTCCAGGAGGACCACGCGGAAACGGTCCCGCTCGACGGCGCGGGCCTGGGGGTCCACCTGCACGATCCGGGCGGCCAGGGCGAGCAGGTCCCCGTAGTCCAGTGCGGAGTCGACTCGCTTCACGGCGTGGAAGCGCTCCACGAGCTCGGCGAGGACCTCCGTCTGCTCCATTCGGGCCAGTGCGTCGTTGACCTTGCCCCCGGGGCTGCGCTTGCGGCCGGCAGGGGGAGCGCCCTGGCAGCGCAGCCGCAGGTTGTGGACGTACTCGCGCACGCGGTGGGCGTCCACCAGGTGCTCGGACGCCTCGGAGGCGAGCTTCATCAGTCCCGTGGTGAGTGTGGAGGCCGCCGGAACCTTTGCGGGCAGGGGCCCGTCCCAGCCCTGGACGAGGTCGTGGGCCAGCTGCCATGCCTGGGCCTGCCCGAGCAGCACGGTGTCCGACTCCACGCCGAGTCTCAGGCCGTAGCTGCGCACCAGGGAGTTCGCGTAGGAGTGGTAGGTGCTCACGGTGGGCTCCTGAACGGCCTCCGGGGCGTCGTCCCCGTCGTCCGGCTCGGTGATCAGCCCCGTGGCGCGCAGCTTGCGCAACTTGTGGTTGATCCGCTGGGAGAGCTCGCCGGCGGCCTTGCGGGTGAACGTGACGCCGAGGATCTCCTCCGGCTGCGCGAGCTCGTTGGCCACGAGCCACGCCACGCGGTCCGACATGGTGGTCGTCTTGCCCGACCCCGCTCCCGCTACCACCAGCCGGGGCGTCAGCGGCGAGGAGATCACCGTCGACTGCTGCTCGGTGGGCGGGTGCTCCCCCAGCGCCTCGGCGATCTGCTCCGGCGAGTACCGGACCTTTTCCTCAAAGTTCTGCTGCACGGTCACTTCTCCGTCACCTGTCTCCCCTGTGCGCACAGCGGGCACACCCACGGCACCGAGCACCGGATGCCGAACCCGGACTCCTGGGCCGCCGTGTGGCGCGCTTCGAACCGGGTTCCCGCCACCAGTGCGGCGGCCCGGGTGATGAGTTCCCTCGCCCAGCTCTGCTCCTCGTCCAGCGGCTCCTGCACCTGGACGCCCGGGGTCTTCGTGGCGTCCCCGAGCTGGACCAGCAGGGCACCACCAGGCTGGGCGAGCACGACTCCCTCGGGCAGCTCGATCCGCTCGGGCCGGTGCGCCTCGTGCAGGTCCTCGGCGCGGCTGAGCTCTGCCATGGCCTGCCCGGCCCCGGCCTGCAGCGCCACCTGGTACGCCGCGAGTTGGGGGTGCTCGGGGAGGTCCTCCTTGGAGGGCTTCGAGCGGCCCGTCTTCAGGTCCACCACCACATGGCGTCCGTGGGCGTCGACCTCGAGACGGTCCACCCGACCCGTGAGCAGCGCATCCCTGGCGGCGTCCCGCACGAGCACCTCGAAGCTTCCCTCCACGCCCACCAGCCGCCGTCCGTGCTTGCCACCCATGTCCCGGGCGTACTGGGCGAACTTGCGGAGCATCTCCTCCGCGCGCTCGAGCTCCTGCGCGCCCGTCCACCCGGCGGGCATGCCGAGCGCGGGCCAGCGGCGTCGCAGTTCGGCCACCAGTTCCGTGGCGTCCGCCTCCGGCATGTTCTCGGCGATGTCGTGGACCAGGGTGCCCAGGCTGCGGCTGAGGTCCGTGACCTCGGTGGCCCGGGCCTCGGCGACGAACCAGTCGAGTGGTGAACGGTGGATCGTCTCGATCTTGGACGGCGAGACACGCACCGCCTCCTCGGCGTCGAACAGTGCTTCCTCGCTGGAGAGCGGGGCGTGGCCCCACCACTCGTCGGGGGCCGCCCCGCGCACCGGTTGCGCCGCGGTGGCGAAATCGTGCAGCAGCCGAGCCGCTGCCTCCCGCTCGTGCTCGTCGGAGGCGCCGCTGGTCAGGGTGCGGCGCAGGGTGCCCGTGAGCTGCCGCAGGGTGAGGGGTTCGGGTGCGGTGAGGTGCTCGACGACCATCCCGGTGTCCTGTCCCTCGTTCCCTACCACCAGGTTCACGAACTCGGAGGGCTGCTCGTCCTGCGAGGCCACGGCAGTGACCACGAGACTCTCCCCCGCCCGGGAGACGGCGGTCGAGAACTGGCGCATCTCGTCGAAGCGCACCTGCCGCAGCCGGTCCACCACCCCTAGCCGCAGGGCCTGCTCCGGCCCGTGGTCCAGCGCGTCCGTGAGGACGTCCGTGCCGAGCAGCTGCCCGCGCAGTGCCGTGTTGGGCCACACGCCCTGCTGCACGCCAGCCACCACCACGTGCTTCCACTCCCGTCCCGCGGACCCCGCCGGTGTCATCACCGCCACGTTGTCCTCAGCGGGCGCGCGCGCGGCGAGGGTGTCCATGGGCAGCTCCTGGTGGTCCATGTACTCCATGAACGCACGCGCCGTGGCGCCGGGAACCTGGTCCACGAAGCGCTCGGCGGCCTCGAACAGGCCGACAACGGCGTCCAGGTCCCGGTCCGCGCGCACCGACTCCGCTCCACCGGCCAGGGCACGACGGCGCCATCTCGGGGCAACGCCCGAGGCCTCCCACAGGGCCCACAGAACGGACTCCGCCGTGGCCCCCGGTTCCTGGAGCGCGTTCTGGCCCTCCAGCAGCATGTCCGCGACACGGGCGGCAGCGTCCGAGCGGACCTCCGCGAGTTCGAGGAGCACCCCGTCCGTGAGGGCCTGCACCAGGAGGACGTCGCTCGTGCGGCCACCGCCCGTGCGCAGCTCGTAGCCGCGCAGCTTCTGGCGGATCCGGCGGACCTCCATGGGTGAGGCGCCGCCGATCCGCGAGGTCAGCAGGGAGACGGCCGCGGTGGCAGTGAGCATGGTGCCGCGCTCGTCACGGTCCAGGTCCCCGGCGGCGTCTGTCCCGTCCCCGGTCTCTGTGTCTGTTGCTGTCTCAGCCGCACCGTCCGTCGCGTTCCTCAACGCGTCCTGGGGCCCGACGCCGCGGTCCTGCGCCGCCAGCAGGATGCGCAGGGCGTTGAGCAGGGGGATCACGGCGGGCTCGTCCCGCAGCGGCGTCTCCGCCGCGGAGGTGGTGGTGGGGACTCCCAATGCGGCGAGCTGACGGGTGAGCCCGGATAGCTGGGAGCCGCTGCGGACCACCACGGCCATCTCCCGGTACGGCACACCGTCCAGCACATGCAGCCGCAGGAAGTGGTCCGCACACCAGCGTGCCTGGGCGGTCGGCGACTCGAAGAGCGCCACCCGCACCGAGCCCACGCGGGCATCCTCACCCTCGGTCTCCGGCGGCACGGGCGAGCGGTCGGTGCGGGCACCCGCCACGACGGACACCGCGCGCGCTACCTTCTGCCATGCCAGGTTCACCTGCCGCGGCATGCGGTGGCTCGTGCCGAGGTGCAGCCGTTGCAGGGGGTGGGCCGCAGTGGCCACCCGTTCCTCCAGGGTGCGCAACAGGTCCGGACGGGCGCCGCGGAATCCCTGCACTGTGGTGTCAGGATCCGCCGTGTAGACGGCGTCCCGGCCGCGCGTGAGCACACCGATGAGCCGGTGGGCCGAGGGGGTGGCCTCCTGGAGGTCGTCCACCAGCACGGCATCCAGCTGTTGCTGCTCCCGGGCGAGGAACTCGGGATTCTCCTCCAGGACGCCCGCGGCCCGGTCCACGAGCTCTGAGGGGTCGAACGCGTTCGGCATCCGCAGGGCCCGGATCTGCTGGTACTCGGCTCGGAACGCCGCGGCAGTGCGCCACTCCGGATGGCCGAGGGGCTCGGCCCAGGCCGCGAGCTGCTCAGGCGCCACACGGTACTCGTTCATCCGGTCGAAGAGCTCCCGCAGCTGCCCACGGAACCCCCGCGTGCCCAAGGCCTGGTCCAGTTCCGGGGGCCACACGACCGCGCCCCCGTACCCGGCCTCGTGGCCGCGCATCATCTCCGCGAGGAAGGCATCCTGCTCGGGCCCGGAGAGCAGGACGGGGGCGGTGGCGACCCCCGGGAGCAGTCCCTCGGCCAGCGCGCGCCGCAGGACGTCGAACGCGTAGGCCTGCCAGGCCCGCACGAGCGGCGTGCTGATGGTCGCTGCGGCCCGGCTGCTGACGAGGTCCCGCAGCGTGGCGGCGGTCTCCCGCGACGGCGTGAGAACGAGGATGCGCTGGGGATCCGCGCCAGCGGCGATGCGCCGCACCACGCCCTCGACCGTGACGGTGCTGCGACCCGTTCCCGGGGCGCCGAGGACCAGCACGGGACCGTGGCCGGGCGGCAGGTCCGCGACCCTCTCCTGAGCCGGGTCCAGCACCGCGGGGGCCTGGGCCGAGCCCAGTCCGCGCGGCGGCAGGACGCGCCAGGACGCTTCACGCTGCGTTTGCATGACCACATCAGACCACGGCGTTCCGACACTCATAAGCATGTCGGCGGCTCCCGGTACCGTGAGGTCATGGCTTCCGCGCACCGTCCCGAGGACTCCGACCAGCCCGCGCTCTTCGACGCGCCCACGCCGCCGGCCAGCGCCGGTGACCCGGCCCCGGAACCGGCGCTCCCTGACCAGCCCGCCCTGTTCGAGGCACCGCACGTCAACTCCCCGCAGGTGGACGCCGCGCCGACGGCTCCCGCAGAAGCGCCCCGGGACCTGGCGCCGCACGGCACCGCCGCGCCCGACGTCGTCGGCTCCCCGCAACCGCCCGCCACGGGCGCACCGCTCAGTGGCGCCGCCGTGAACCCGCTCGAGGGCACCCTCGTGGACCCGGATTCGTCGTGGACCGACGGTCCCCGCGCGTGCTTCGACCTGGAGACCACCGGCCGGGACCCGCAGCAGGCGCGTATCGTGACGGCTTCCGTGGTGCTGGTCTCGCCCTCCGGGGACGTGCTGCGGGAGTGGGAGTGGCTTGCGGACCCCGAGGTCGAGATCCCCGAGGAGGCCGCGGCGGTGCACGGCGTGAGCACCGAGCGCGCCCGCGCGGAGGGCCGCCCCGCCGCGGAGGTCACCGCGGAGCTCGACGACGTCCTCGCCGGGCTCTGGGACCACGGTGTGCCGGTGCTCGCCTTCAACGCCGCCTACGACCTCACGGTCCTCGCGCGTGAGAACGAACGCCACGGCCTCACCGCGCCCGCACCGCTGCCCGTGCTCGACCCGTTCGTTCTCAACAAGCAGGTGCACCGCTATCGCCGCGGCAAGCGCACCCTGGGCGCGCTGTGCGAGGAGTACGGCGTGGTGCTCGACGCCGCCCACACCTCCGCCGCGGACGCCCTCGCCACCGAGCGCCTCGCCACCGCGCTCGCCACGCGCTTCGCCGAGCTGCGCCAGCCCGCCGCCCGGCTGCACGAGCAGCAGATCGGGTGGGCCGCCGAACAGGCCGCCTCCCTGCAGGAGTACTTCCGGCGCAAGGATCCAGCCGCCGTGGTGGACGGCACCTGGCCCGTGCACCCGCGCCCCTGACGTCCTCCGCCCCGCGCACCCGCGCCCTGGTCACGGCCGCGCCGAGTCGCCCGCGCCTCTGGGCACCTCCGCTCCGAGCACCCTGGTGACCCCGCTGCCCGCTGACCCGCTGGCTCAAACGGCCCCGCTGCCCTGCCGACCTGACCACCTGCCGACCTGCCGACCTGCCGAGAGAAAAACGGCGCGGCACCCCGTGAAGGGGCCGCGCCGTTGTCACATCCTCGCGGCCACCGTGTGCGGCGGCCCGGGGTGCCCGCTCAGTCCTGCGGCGGCTGCGCGGAGGCAGCGGCCTCCGCGGCGGTGGGCAGTGCCGAGAGGATCCGCTCCATCGCCGAGTCGTCGTGGGCCGCGGAGAGGAACCAGGCTTCGAAGACCGAGGGCGGGAGGTAGACCCCGGCATCGAGCATCGCGTGGAAGAACGGGGTGTAGCGGAAGCTCTCCTGCGCCTTGGCGTCCGCGTAGTCGTGCACGCCGTGCTCGCGGGTGCCGAACGCCACGGAGAAGAGGTTGCCCGCCTCCTGGAGCGAGTAGTCGAGCCCGGCGGCGTCGAACGCCTCGCGCAGCCCGGCGCGCAGCTGCTCCGAGCGCCGGTTGATGGTCTGGTACGCGATCCGGTCCGCGAGCTTCAGGGTGGCGAGGCCCGCGGCCATGGCCACGGGGTTCCCGGACAGCGTGCCCGCCTGGTAGACGGGACCCGTGGGCGCCAGGTGCTCCATGATCTCTCGGCGTCCGCCGAGTGCGGCAGTGGGCAGTCCCCCGCCGATGACCTTGCCGAACGTGAAGAGGTCCGGGGCCCAGTCCTCGCCGTGCTCGTTGCTCAGTCCCCAGTAGCCGGCCTCGTGCACACGGAAGCCCGTGAGGACCTCGTCGAGGATCATCAGGGCGCCGTTGTCCTGCGTGAGACGCCGGATCTGAGCGTTGAACTCGTTCGCCGGGGTGACCACGCCCATGTTGCAGGGGGCGGCCTCGGTGATGACGGCGGCGATCTCTCCCGGGTGCTCGGCGAAGACGGCCTCGAGGGCGGCGAGGTCGTTGTAGGGCACCACGAGCGTCTGGGCGGCCGTGGCGGCCGTGACTCCGGCGGAACCGGGCAGGGCGAGGGTGGCCACCCCGGAACCGGCCTCGGAGAGCAGGGAGTCCACGTGGCCGTGGTAGCAGCCGGCGAACTTCACCACGAGGTCCCGCCCGGTGTAGCCACGGGCCAGGCGCAGGGCCGTCATGGTGGCCTCCGTGCCCGTGGAGACCATGCGGATCTCCTCCAGAGGTGCCACGCGGTCCACCACGAGCTCCGCGAGCTCGGTCTCCCCGCGGGTCGAGGCACCGAAGCCCAGCCCACGCTCCACGGCCTCGTGCACGGCCTCGGTCACCACGGGGTGGGCGTGGCCCAGCAGGGCGGGACCCCACGAGCACACGAGATCCACGTACTCCCGGCCGTCCACGTCCGTGAGGTAGGGGCCCTTTGCTGCGGCGATGAACGGCGGGGTGCCGCCCACCGAGTTGAACGCGCGCACGGGGGAGTTCACTCCCCCGGGCATCACCCGACGGGCGCGGTCGAACAGTTCTTGCGAAACACTCATGAGATCACTTCATTCCTTTCGCCGGGAGCGGCTCCCGGGGACACCGTGGCGCGGCAGACCCACGCGCGGCGCTCGTGCGTTTACCGGCCGTTCTCGTCACGGAACCACCGCGCGAGCTCCGTGGCGTAGTAGGTCAGGATTGAGTTCGCGCCCGCGCGCTTGATGGACAGCACGGACTCCCGCACAGCGGCGTCCCGGTTGATCCACCCGTTCGCGGCGGCGGCCTCGATCATCGCGTACTCCCCGGAGATCTGGTACGCGGAGACCGGCACCGGGGAGGCGTCCGCGACCTCGCGCAGAATGTCCAGGTAGCTCATGGCCGGCTTGACCATGACCATGTCCGCGCCCTCGTCGAGGTCCAGCTGCATCTCCAGCAGGGCCTCGCGGCGGTTGGCGGGATCCATCTGGTAGGCCTTGCGGTCCCCCGTGAGCGTGGAGTCCACGGCCTCGCGGAACGGTCCGTAGAAGGCGGAGGAGTACTTGGCGCTGTAGGCGAGAATCGAGGTCTCCTGCTGCCCGGCTGCGTCCAGCGCGGCACGGATCACGCCCACCTCACCGTCCATCATCCCGGACGGAGCCACCATGTGCGCTCCGGCCTGCGCCTGCACCACGCCCATGCGACCGTAGATCTCCAGGGTGCGGTCGTTGTCCACGCGGCCCTGCCCGTCCAGCACGCCGCAGTGGCCGTGGTCCGTGAACTCGTCAAGGCACAGATCCGACATCACCACGATCTCGTCCCCCACCTCTTCCCTCACGGCACGGATGCCGCGGTTGAGGATCCCCTCCGGGTCCAGCGCCGCCGAGCCCACCGCGTTGCGGGTCTCGGGGACACCGAAGATCATGAAGCCGCCGAGGCCGAGTTCCACGGCCTCCGCGGCCGCGCGCTTCAGCGAGTCCATGCTGTGCTGGACCACGCCCGGCATGGACGCGAGCGGCTGCGGCTCGCTCAGCCCCTCCTTGACGAAGACCGGCAGGATCAGCTCGGAGGGCGTCACCCGCGTCTCGGCCGCGAACCGGCGCATGGCGGGGGTGGTGCGCAGCCTGCGCGGGCGCGCCACCAGGTTGTAGGACATCTCGTCGTCGTTCATCTTCTCGTTCTCCTGATCCGTGTCGGTGCAGGTCGTTGGTCGTGCGTCTGTTTCGGCCGTGGTGCGGCCGTCGGGTCGTGCGGTGCCGAGCGCGGCGTCGACCGCGTCCGCCAGGTCCCGCGGCGTCGGCCAGGTGGCGGTCACGGGGCTCAGGCCCCGTTCCCGCAGCGCGCGGGCGGTGGGCTCGCCGATCGCGACCCATGCGACGTCGGCGGCGGGCCGCTGCCCGTCGAGCAGTGCGGCGGCCCGCGACGGTGCCGTGACCACCACCGCCGCCACCCCACCCGCCACACAGGCGGCCCGGGCGGCCCCCGGAGCCAGCTCCTCGACCACCGGCTCCGCGCCAGTCGGCCCCACCGCTGCCGGTTCCTCGCTCGCCTGTTCTCCGGCAGGCGTGTTCCCGGCCAGGGGCTCGGGACGGCGGCGGGGCACGGGCCGTCGGGCGGGCACGGGTACCATCTCGTACGCGGTCACCCGCCGCACGTCGTAGCCCCGCTCGCGCAAACCCTGGCCCAGGGTGTCCGAGCCGAGGGCCGAGACGGGAACGAGCGCCAGCGGCGTCTCGCCCGTCTGCCGGGACGCGCGGTGAGCCTCCCGAGCGCCCTCACCCGGGTGTGCGCCAGGACGCTCGGGCCACTGCGCGAGCATTCCCGACGCGCTCTGGACGCGGGACGGCACGAAGTCCAGCCCCACACCGTACTCCCCCAGCGCCCGGGCGGTTGCATCTCCCACTGCGGCCACGCGGAGCAGGCCCGTTGCGCGCGCCGCCTCCAGCTGAGCCCCCCAGTCCGGTGACTCCGCAACGGCGTCGAGCGCGGCCACGGTGGTGGCCGACGTCACGCACAGCCAGGTGGGCACGGACGGGTGGACAGCCTGCCGCAGCAGGGCGGCGAGCTGGGAGGGGTCCGCCGGAAGCTGCGCCTCCAGCATCGGGGACGCGTACGGCTCGTGGCCCCGCTCCCGCAGCAGGGCGGCGAGCTCGCGCGCAGCGACGGGATCGCGGGTGATGAGCACGCGCGTTGGGGTCACAGGCTCAACCGCGCCAGTCGTCCGGCACCGTTGCCCAGCAGCTCCTGGGCCACGTGCGCACCCAGGGCGGCGGCGCCCTCGAGGTCAGCACCCGGAAGCGACGCCGCGTGCCGCATGACCTCGGAGCCATCCGGGTCGGCCACGACCACCTCGAGCTCCAGGACACCGTCCACGAGGCGCGCGTACGTGCCCACCGGGGCCGCGCAACCGGCTTCGAGCGTGGCAAGGACAGTGCGCTCCGCGGTGACCGCCAGGCGCGTGGGCAGGTGGTCCACGGCGGCCAGGCCGCGGGCCAGCTCTGTGTCCGGGTCCAGGTCCGCACGCACCTCCAGCGCCAACGCTCCCTGCCCCGGGGCGGGGAGCATCAGGTGCGGATCCAGGTACTGGGTGATCCGTCCCTCGAGTCCCAGCCGGATCAGTCCGGAGGCGGCCAGCACGACGGCATCCAGGTCCCCCGGGTCCCCCGGGTCCGCCGGTGCCACGCGGTTGAGCCGCGTGCCCACGTTGCCGCGGATGTCCACGATGCGCAGGTCCGGGCGCAGGGCCCGCAGCTGCGCCACGCGCCGCGGCGAGCCGGTCCCCACAGCCGCACCCTCGGGGAGCTCCTCCAGGGTGAGGCCGTCCCGGGCGCACAGGGCGTCCCTCGGGTCCTCGCGCTCGGGCAGCGCGGCGACCACGAGTCCCTCGACATCCGACGTGGGCAGGTCCTTGAGGGAGTGGACCGCGAGGTCCACGTCCCCGTCCAGCACGCGCGAGCGCAGGGCGGTCGCGAAGACGCCGGTGCCGCCCAGCTGGGACAGGGGACCTGTGAGGACGTCCCCCTCGGTGCGCACCGTGACGACCTCGTGCGCCACACCGCTCGCGCGGGTCACCGCATCCGCCGCCCAGCGGGTCTGGGTCATCGCGAGCTGGGAGCCTCGGGTGCCCACGGTGAAGACGCCGGCGCTCACCGCAGGACCACCCCGCCGTCCGTGTCCAGGTCCACGGGGATGGGCTCCCCCTGCGGCCGCTGGGCGATCGTGGGCCGGGGCTCGTCCCGCCCGTGCAGCACCTTCACGCAGCAGTCGGGAGCGCACTCGTCGAACCACGTGCCGCGGGAGCACGCGGAGACTCGCGGCGGTGCGGTGGGGGTCCCCAGCCGCTGCTCCACGAGGTCCACCAGAGCGGCCACGAACTCGGGGTCCGTTCCCGCAGTGGGGATCCGCTCGAACTCGAGCTGCGCCTCGGCGGCGGCGTCTCGGGCCTCGGTGTCGAGGTCCCACATCACCTCCATGTGGTCGGAGACGAAGCCCAGCGGCACCACGGCCACGCCGGTCACGCCCTGCTCGGGGAGCGACTCGATGACGTCGCAGATGTCCGGCTCCAGCCACGGCGTGGACGGGGGCCCGGAACGGGACTGGTAGACCAGCTCCCACTCGACGTCGGCCATCTCCTCCCCCACCTGCTCCACGATCCAGCGCGCGGCCGCGAGGTGCTGGGCCACGTAGGCGGAGTCCCCCTCGAAGTCCATGCGCTGCGGGCCTGCGGCGTTGGCGTCCGTCATGGGCACCGAGTGGGTGGTGAACAGCACCCGCAGCCCGCCGTCCGTGCGGGAGCGCAGGGCCTGCAGCGAGTCGCGCAAGTTGCGCGCGTAGGGGCGCAGGAAACCCTCGGAGTCGTAGTACTGCCGGATCTTCTCCACGTGCATGACGTCCTGCAGCCCGGTCTCCTCGAGTCCCACGCCGTAGTCCTCTCGGTACTGGCGGCAGCTGGAGTAGCCCGAGTAGGCGCTCGTGGCCATCACCAGCAGGTCCGTGTAACCGCGCTCGTGGCACTCACGCAGCACGTCCGCCACGTACGGGTCCCAGTTGCGGTTGGCGAGCAGCACAGGCAGCTCAATCCCCCGCCGCGCGAGCTCCGCCTCGAGGGCGTCTCGCAACGCACGGTTCTGGGCGTTGATGGGGCTCACACCGCCGTTGGCACGGTAGTGCGTGGCCACCTCCTCGAGCCGTTCATCCGGGATGCCGCGCCCGCGCGTCACGTTGCGCAGGAACGGGATGACGTCCTCCTGGCCCTCGGGTCCGCCGAAGGACGAGAGGATCAGGGCCTGGAACTCGTGCGGCCGCGCGCTGCGCGCCGCGCTCAGGGCATTGGTCTGGTCGTTGCGGGTCTCAGTCATCTCAGGCGAGGACCTCTCCGATCTCGTCCGTGCGGATCCGGCGGCCCGTGTAGAAGGGGGTCTCCTCGCGCACGTGCAGCCGCGCCTCGGTGTTGCGGAAGTGGCGCATCACGTCCACGAGGTCCACCAGCTCCGGGGCCTCCAGCGCCAGCAGCCACTCGAAGTCGTTGAGCCCGAAGCACGCGATGGTGTTCGCGAGCACCTGCGGGTAGTCGCGCGCCTTCATGCCGTGGTTCTTGAGCATCTCGCCGCGGCGCTCGGGGTTCATGTAGTACCAGTCGTAGGAGCGCACGAACGGATACACGCACACCCAGTCCCTGGGCTCTGCACCCCGGGCGAAGGCCGGCGAGTGGTTCGAGGTGAACTCGGCCTCGCGGTGCACGCCCATGGCGTTCCAGGACTGGCGGGTGCCGGCCACCAGCGGTTCCCGGCGCAGCTCGCGCACGGCGGCCTGCAGGGCGTCCGGCTTCCTGCCCGTCAGCCAGAGCATCAGGTCCGCGCTCTCGCGCATCCCGGAGACGTCGTACACGCCCCGCACGACCACGTCCCGCTCCGCCAGCCGCGCCACGAGTGTGTCGAAACTCTCCCTGTTGGCCGCCGAGTCCGCGTTCTGCGACCGGTCCCCCGTGCGCTCCAGCACCGTGTACTGGGACCAGTAGAGCTTGTCCTCGCCGCCCGGCGCGGCCTTCTGGCCGCCGTGCTCCTGTGTCTTCGCTGCGTGCTCACTCATCTTGCGCGTTCCTTTCCACGTCCTGTTCTCTTCCCGTCCGCGCCGCGCTCGCGGTGCCGTCAGAGCACCATTGCCCACGACGACGCCGCCCGCGCACCGCGGTGCCTAGTGCGGGCTCGTACCCGCGCTCCCCGAGGGGGTGCCGGTGTCGTAGCCGTGGTGCTCCAGCAGCGTGCGGACCTGCTTTCGGGTGTCCGCGACAACCGCCGCGAGACCCGTTCCGGACAGCCACGCGCCCACGGCGGCGGCGTCCGGGATCTCCTTCAGCGCCCGGCGGAAGCCCGTGACTCGGGCGCTGTGCCCCGCATCCGTGCGTGGCAGCGCCGCGTGCCAGCGCACGACGTCCGCACCCACGAGCTGCTCCGGCTCGATGGGGACCCCCAGCAGCGTGCTGGCGTCCCCCAGGGCCAGGGCGATGAGGTGCTTGTCCTCCAGCGCCACTTCCGGGGAGGGGCCGGAGCCGCGCTGCGCCGCACGGCCGTAGGACAGCCGCAGGACGTGACGGTGCTCGCCGACCTCCCGTGCCACCCACTTCCACTTGGCGCTCGCGTGGGTCAGCGCCTTGGCGCTGACGTCTCGGACGTCCTCGCTCACGAGCAGCCCCGTGCCGCGCGGCGCGGGGTCCAGGGCGGGGCAGTCCAGCACGAGCGTGGCCAGCGCAATGCGCGGGCCGGGGCGCGGGGTGTAGTTCTGGGCGTCCTGCATGTGGCTGCCCATCAGCCGCACCGCGGTGGGCCCGTCCGTGGCCATCACGAGCAGCTCGCCGCGCGCCACAGCCGTCTTGTCCCCGTCCATGGGCTGGCGCTGGATGACCATCCAGCCCGGCCGGCGGGGATCGCGGTCCAGCGCGATCACGTCGTAGCGGGTGACGAGCTTGACGCCCAGCCGCTCGGCGTCGTCCACCAGGCGCTCGCTCAGCAGATTCATCCCGCCGTCGAGCCCCGCGACGTTCGAGCCGGCGGGGGTGATTTCGCGCAGCGCGCCGGCCGCGGCCCCCAGGCTGCCGAGCTCTCGCAGTCTGCTGCGCAGACCGGGCGCGACGGCGTCGACATCCAGACGGTCCGGGTGCATGGAGTAGACGCCGGAGACGAACGGGGACACGAGCCTGTCGACGACGCGCTGACCCATGCGGGCGCGCACGAGACCGCCCACGGTGCGCTCGCCGGCTCCCACGGTCGCGGGCAGCACCCGGTCCAGCCGTGCCCGCGCGAGTCCGGCGCGTCCCAGGGGGACGCGCAGCTCGGGGTCGGAGGGATCCGCGGGAATCCCCAGCACGCCCGAGTGCGGTGCGGGGATGGCGCCCTCGGGCAGGTAGAGCCAAGAGCCCGCCGGGTCCGGGGTGACCACCCGGTCCGCGAGACCGAGCTCGTCCAGCAGCTCCGGGACGGCGGTGGAACGGGTGGCGAAGGACTCGGCGCCGGAGTCCAGCACGAGTCCCGCAACCTGGTGTGCACCCACGGCCCCGCCGAAGTGGTCGGAGGCCTCCACCAGGGTCACGCGCAGCCCCGCCGCGGCGAGATCGCGTGCGGCCGTGAGACCCGCCACGCCGCCACCCACCACGAGTGCGGTCCGAGGGCGCCTGGGGGTGCGCCGTTTCTCACCGGAGGAAGTTGTCACCGGGTCTCCTTGTGGATGAAGGTCACGAGTTCGCTCAGCACGTCCGGGTCCGTCTCCGGGGGAACACCGTGGCCCAGGTTGACCACGTGTCCGGGTGCGGTGCGGCCGCGGCGCAGGACGTCCCGGGTGTGCTCGTGCAGGACCTCCCGCGGTGCGCCCAGCAGGGCGGGGTCGATGTTGCCCTGCACCACGGTACGCTCCCCCAGCCGCCGGGAGGCCTCGTCCAGCGGGATCCGGTAGTCCACGCCCACGGCGTCCGCACCGGCGTCGCGCATGGCACCCAGCAGCTCCCCCGTGCCGGTGCCGAAGTGGATCCGGGGCACGCCGAGGTCCTCGACCGCCGCGAGCGCCTGCGCAGAGTGCGCCCGGACGTGCTGCTCGTAGTCCGCGAGCGAGAGGGAGCCGGCCCATGAGTCGAACAGCTGCACGGCGCTCGCCCCGGCCTCGACCTGCGCCCGCAGGAACGCCCCGGAGGTGCGGGCCGCCCACTGCGCCAGGGCGTTCCAGGCCGAGGGGTCCGCGTGCATCATCGTGCGCGGCCGCAGGTGGTCCCGGGACGGCCCGCCCTCCACCGCGTAGGCGGCAATGGTGAACGGGGCTCCCGCGAAGCCGATCAGAGGGGTGTCCCCGAGCTCCGCGACGGTGCGGGACACAGCCTCGCGGATCGGGTCCAGGGCCGCGTCCGGCAGCTCGGGCAGGGCGGCGACGTCCGCGGCGGTGCGCACCGGATGCGCCAGCACCGGGCCGCGCCCGGCGACGATGTCCACGTCCACGGACGCGAGCTTCATGGGAACCACGATGTCCGAGAAGAAGATGGCGGCGTCCACGCCGTGGCGGCGCACCGGCTGCAGCGTGATCTCCGCCGCGAGGGCCGGGTCGAGGCACGCCTCGAGCATCCCCGTGCCTCGGCGCGCCTCGCGGTACTCCGGCAGGGAGCGGCCCGCCTGACGCATGAACCACACGGGGGTGTGCGGGACCGGCAGGGCGCACAGCGTGCGGATGAGAGCGGAGTCACGGACCGTGCCGTGCAGCGGGTGGCCCTGCGGCACGCGGGACAGGCGCCGCGCCCAGACTGCCTCGTGCACCCCTGCCGCGTCCGGGCCTGGCGTGCCCGGTCCTGGCGCGGCCCGGCGGGACCCGCCCGTGCCGTCCGCCACGGTTGGCGCGGCCGCGGCGGGGGTCTCGCTGCTGAGGGGGTCGCGGTGGTCGCCGTCGCGCTCGATCTGGGAAGCCATAGTGCTCCCCATTGTGCCAAAGGAGACCTGGGAGTTTTGGTGACGGACTGTTCGTCCCGCCCGGTGCCGGGCCCGCCCGCCTGCCCGAGTCGAGGGGCTGCCCTTCCGGGCCCAGGGGCCGCCCGTGGCTATGCTGGGCGTAGCGCATCGACTTCGTCTAGGATGGCTTGATTGTGGTTCTCTTCTGTCTTGTCGCATCCCACCGATCCGTTGACCTCAACACTGTTGCCCGGTTGAGCACCGGAGCCCTCGGTGTGGCCGAGGACGCCGTCTCCACGGGAGCGCTGGCGGGCGCCGTGACGCTGTCCACCTGCAACCGGCTGGAGTTCTACGGCGAGGTCCCGGGTGAGGCCCCCGGTCTCGTGCACCGGGCCCAGCAGGACGTTGCCCAACGGATCTCCGAACGCTGCGGGCTGGACGCGGGCTTCGTACTCGAGACCATGGACGCGCACGAGGGTGAGGGCGTGCCCCGCCACCTCTTCACCGTGGTATCCGGGCTGGAGTCCGCCGTCGTCGGCGAGCGGGAGATCACCGGTCAGGTGCGACGCGCCCTGAACCAGTCCCGCCAGTCCGGCACCGCCTCCCCCCACCTCGTCCAGCTCTTCGAGGCCGCCGCCCGCACCGCGCGCGAGGTGGGCACCCGCACCGCGCTCGGTGAGCGCGGCCGGTCCATCGTCTCGGTGGCCCTCGACCTCGCGGATGACATCACCCCCGGGCAGTGGCCCCGCCGCCGCGCCCTGGTCTTCGGCACCGGCGCCTATGCCGGCGCCACCATGGCTGCCCTGCGCGACCGAGGCTGCGCGGACATCGAGGTCTACTCCGGCTCCGGGCGCGCCCAGCAGTTTACGGACCAGCGCGGCGGCTCCCCCGTCACGCAGGTGGAGCTGCCCGCGGCGCTGCGCCGGGCCGACGTCGTCATCGGCTGCTCCGGAGGCTCGGCGCCCATGCCCGCGGACGTGTTCCCGGAGGGGCCCCGCACGGTGGTCGACCTCGCCCTGGCGCGGGACTTCGACCCCGCCGTCGCGGACCTGCCCGAGGTGGAACTGATCACCCTGGAGTCCGTGCGCGTGGCCGCACCCGAGGAGACCCTCGAGTCCGTGAGTGCCGCGCGGGAGATCGTGGATCACGCGGCCCAGCGCTTCGAGGCGGCCCGCAGCGCACGGGGCATGGACGAGGCGATCGTGGCACTGCGCAAGCACACCATGTCCGTGCTGGACGCGGAGCTCAAGAAGGTCCGCACCCACCACGGCTGCACGGGTGCGGAAGAGCAGATCGAGCTGGCCATGCGCCGCATGGTGCGCTCGCTGCTGCACACGCCCACCGTGCGGGCCCGCCAGCTCGCCGCCGAGGGCCGCGCGGACGAGTACATCACCGGATTGGAAGCGCTGTACGGCCTGGAGGTCGGTTCACCCAGCACCGCAGGGGAAGCACAGGAACCCCCCGCTGAACGATCCTCCTCAGACACCCCCCGACCGCGTGCCGCGGGATGACGACACCACGGGCGTGCCGCCCGGACCGGAGGAGGACCCCATGAACGCGACCGATCTCGGCGAGGCGCGCAGCCGTTCCGAGCACCCCCGAGCACGCCGGATGAGCCGGGACCAGCGTCGGGAGCAGCTGCTCAGCACCGCCCTGCGGGTCTTCTCCGAGGGCGGCTACCACGCCACGTCCATGGACGAGATCGCCACGGCGGCGGGTGTGTCCAAGCCCGTGCTGTACCAGCACTTCCCCGGCAAGCGTGAGCTGTTCCTCGGCCTCGTGGAGTTCACGCTCCGGGAGCTCTCCGAGCGCTTGGAGGCCTCCCTGTCCGCTGCGGACACGGACAAGGAGCGGGTGCGCAACGTGATCGACACGCACTTCGGCTTCGTGTGCACCAGCCCCGTGGCCCACAAGCTCGTGTTCTCCGCGGACCTGATGTCCTTCCCGGAGGTTGCCGCCCAGCTGGACGAGTTCTACGAGCGGGTCGCGGAGGCCGTGGCAGCCCTGTTGGGACCCAACGCGGGCATCCCCGCGCTGCAGGCCACCCTGCTCTCCCGCGGTCTCGTGCACATGGTGCAGTCCTCCGCGGTGTTCTGGGTCAACCACCCGGACTCCGGCCCCCGGGAGGAGGTGCAGGAGCAGGTTTTCCGTTTAGCCTGGGGCGGAATCAGGATGCTCGACGAGGACCGGGCCGAGGCGGCTCCTAGACTGAGCGGCGACGATCACGCCTGACACGGCACGCCGCCCCGGAGGTGGCACCGAGTCCGGCACACAGGACACCCACCGGCGCGCGGTGAGCGCGCGCCGTCGCAGGAGGCAAGCCATGGAAATCAAGATCGGCATCCAGAACGTGGCCCGCGAGCTCGTCGTGAACTCGGAGCTCGGCGCGGAGGAGGTCCAGGCCAAGGTCAGCGAGGCCCTGCAGTCCGGCACGCCGCTCGTGCTCCAGGACACCAAGGGCAGCACCACCGTGGTCCCCGCCGCGAGCATCGGCTACGTGGAGACCGGCCAGGAGACCAAGCGCAAGGTGGGCTTCACGCCGCTGCCCCTCGGCTGATCCGCTCAAACGCCCTGGGACGCCCGACGCCGCCCGGCGCCACCACCAGGACCCGCCGCACGATGCCCCCGGACCTCCCGTCCGGGGGCATCGTGCGTGCAGCAGGTACACTGGGACTGTTTGCCAGGATGACCGGTCGTCCCACGAGACCGTCACGTTCACTTGTCACCCGTTTTCGAGGATCCCGCCCGGAGAGCCCCAGCGCCCTCCGCAGAGCGCTCGGACGGGGTGCGTTTCACGATCGGCTTCCTCTCACCGCGCGGCGGCCCCCGGCCCGCGCCGCCCGTCCACCAGGACGGACTCGGCAGCGGACACCGCGGTTCGTGCCCCGCGCCAACCCGTGAAGGACTTTCGT
Source organism: Kocuria salsicia (assembly GCF_039532055.1). Classification (NCBI taxonomy): domain Bacteria; kingdom Bacillati; phylum Actinomycetota; class Actinomycetes; order Micrococcales; family Micrococcaceae; genus Kocuria; species Kocuria salsicia. The sequence continues at coordinate 849,640 of NZ_BAAARF010000003.1, forward strand.
GACCGACATCACCGCAACACCGCAGGACAAAGCCCCCGAGCTCGACGAGGCCGGGACCCAGGCCGTCGAGACCGCCGAGCCCGTGGCCGAGACCACGTTCGCGGACTTCGGCGTCCGCCAGGACATCGTGGACGCCCTCGCCGCCCACGGCATCACCTCCCCGTTCCCCATCCAGGCCATGACGCTGCCCATCGCGCTGTCCGGGCAGGACATCATCGGCCAGGCCAAGACCGGCACGGGCAAGACCCTCGGCTTCGGCATCCCCGCGCTGCAGCGCGCCGTGGGGCGGGACGACGCCGGGTGGGAGCAGCTCAAGAAGCCTGGCGCCCCCCAGGCCCTGATCGTGGTCCCCACGCGTGAGCTCGCCGTGCAGGTGGGCAGCGACCTCGCGATCGCCGCGAAGACCCGCAACGCCCGCGTGGCCACGATCTACGGCGGGCGGCCCTACGAGTCGCAGATCGCCGAGCTGGAGAAGGGCGTGGAGGTCGTGGTGGGCACCCCCGGGCGCCTGATCGACCTCAGCCGGCAGCGCTACCTGGACCTGAGCCATGTGCGCATGGTCGTACTGGACGAGGCGGACGAGATGCTGGACCTCGGCTTCCTCCCGGACGTCGAGAAGCTGCTCGCGAGCGTTCCCGAGGTGCGACAGACCATGCTGTTCTCGGCCACCATGCCGGGCCCCGTGGTCGCCATGGCGCGCCGCTACATGACCCACCCGATGCACATCCGCGCGGCCGCCCCGGACGAGGGCACCACCAAGAAGGACATCCGCCAGGTCATCTACCGCGCACACCACCTGGACAAGGATGAGGTGGTGGCGCGCATCCTGCAGGCCGAGGGCCGCGGACGCAGCATCATCTTCACGCGCACCAAGCGCGCAGCCGCGAAGCTCGCGGACGAGCTGATCCACCGTGGCTTCGCCGCCGCTCCCCTGCACGGGGACCTCGGCCAGGGTGCCCGTGAGCAGGCGCTGCGCGCCTTCCGCCACGGCAAGGTTGACGTGCTGGTCGCCACGGACGTGGCCGCCCGCGGCATCGACGTGGAGGACGTCACCCACGTCATCAACTTCCAGTGCCCCGAGGACGAGAAGACCTACCTGCACCGCACGGGCCGCACCGGGCGCGCAGGCAACAAGGGCACGGCCATCACGTTCGTGGACTGGGACGACGTCCCCCGCTGGCGGCTGATCGACAAGGCCCTGGATCTCGGCATCCCCGAGCCCGTGGAGACCTACTCATCCTCCGAGCACCTCTACACGGACCTCGACATCCCGCGCACGGCCAAGGGCAAGCTGCCCCGCTCCCAGCGCACGCTCGAGGGCCTCGCCGGCGAGGAGCTCGAGGACCTGGGCGACGCCCGCCCGGCGCGCGGCGACAAGCGCTCCCCGGGCGGCTCGCGCGACGGCTCGGGGTCACGACGTCGCTCGGGCACTTCCGGCGGCGGCTCCGGCCGTAGCCGCTCCGGGGGCTCGGGCCGCAGTCGCTCGGATGGCCCCGGCCGTTCGGGCGAGCGCTCGCGGGACGGCTCCGCTGGCGAGAAGGCCGGCGGTGAGGGCTCCCGCGAGGACTCCACCCGGGCTCCACGCGAGAAGTCCACGGAGAACTCGGGAACCGGGGCGAAGCGGCGTCGTCGGCGACGCCGTCCCTCGGGTCAGAACCGGCCCGCCCAGGGCGAGCAGAACTCCCCCGCCGCCCAGGACTGAGGCGGATGACGGCGCGGGCGCCCTTCGCGTTCGACCCGCAGGGCGTCAGTGCCGTGGTGGCCGGTGAGAACCTCACGGTCCTGGAGTCGCTGCCGGACGAGAGCTTCTCCCTGATCTACCTGGATCCCCCGTTCAACACGGGCCGGGACCAGGTGCGGCGCACCACCCGTTCCATCCATCGTGCGGCGGGCGAGGGCGACCGCGTGGGCTTCGCGGGCCGCTCCTACGAGACGGTGCTCGGCAGCCTGCGCCGCTACGAGGACTCCTTCGCGGACTACCTGGGCTTCCTGGAGCCCCGGCTGCTGCACGCCCGGCGCGTGCTCGCCAGCCACGGGACCCTGTACGTGCACCTGGACTACCGCGAGGTGCACTACGTGAAGATCCTGCTGGACGCCCTGTTCGGGCGGGAGTGCTTCCTCAACGAGATCGTCTGGGCCTACGACTTCGGGGCGCGCACGCTCAAGCGCTGGCCCGCGAAGCACGACACCATCCTGGTCTATGTGAAGGACCCGGACGCCTACCACTTCAACTCCGAGGACGTGGACCGCGAGCCGTACATGGCCCCCGGTCTCGTGGGCCCGGCCAAGGCCGCCCGCGGCAAGCTGCCCACGGACGTGTGGTGGCACACGATCGTCTCCCCCACGGGCCGGGAGAAGACCGGCTACCCCACCCAGAAGCCGGAGGGGGTGCTGCGGCGCATCGTCACGGCGTCATCGCGCCCCGGTGACTGGGTGCTCGACTTCTTCGCCGGCTCCGGGACCACCGGCGCGGTCTGCGCCGCCCTGGACCGCCGGTTCGTGCTGGTGGACAGCAACCCGGAGTCCGTGGCGGTCATGCACCGCCGCCTCCCGGGCGTCCCGGTGCTGCGCGCCCCCTGAGCGGGCCGTTCGCCGAGCAGGCCGAGGACGACGCGCCGCCCACCGACTGTCCCGACCACCGGTCCCGAACCGACGGCAGCACCTGCTTTCCATCCGGTGGGGAGACGGCTTGACCAGAGGTCGCGGCCGCCCCTCGCCGACGACGCCGCGCTCCGGTCACCGCTGCCGACCTCAGGGCCAGCGCACCTCCACGCCAGAGGTGGCCTGTTCGCAGATCCTCGTGAGCGAACGCACAGAGGTGGAGTTCTCCCCCAGCCGGTTGGGCTTGCCCGCGCCGTGGTAGTCGCTGGAGCCTGTGACGATCAGGTCGTGCTCCGCGGCGAGCTTCATGAGGATCGCGCGGGACTCGTCCGGGTTGTCCCGGTGGGCCACCTCCAGACCGGCGAGCCCGACGTCGATCATGGCGTCGAAGTCCGCGGCACTCGCCACGCGTCCCCGCAGCGGCGCCATGGGGTGCGCGCACACCGGGACCCCGCCCGCCGCACGCACGAGCTTGATGGCCTCCACCGGGTCCAGGGCCCGGTGGCGCACGTAGTACTTGGATCGGCCCGAGAGCAGGCCGGAGAACGCCGCGGAGCGGGTGGGCACCACTCCGAGCTCCACGAGGGCGTCCGCGATGTGCGGGCGCCCGACCGTTGCGCCCGGACCCACTTGGTGCTGCACGTCCTGCCACGAGATCGGGTAGTCCTCCGCGAGCAGTTCCACCATGCTGCGCGCCCGCGTCAGGCGGTTGCTGCGGCACTCCTCGATCCGCTCCACGAGCGGCTGGTATCCGGGGTCGTGGAGGTAGCTGAGCATGTGCACCGAGATCCCGTCCTGCGTGGTGCATGTGACTTCCATCCCCGGGACGAATGCCACCCCGAGGCGCACGGCGGCGTCGCCAGCCTCCTGCCAGCCCGCCGTCGTGTCGTGGTCCGTGAGCGCGAAGACGTTGAGTCCGGCCTCGCGGGCTGAGCGGGCCACGTCCGCGGGAGTCTGGGTGCCGTCCGAGGCGATGGAGTGGGTGTGCAGGTCGATCTTCACCCGTGCCACGATACCCGCGGGCTCCCACGCGCCGCCCGGTTGACCGTCGTGACACTATGGATCGGACACCACCAGACCCCACGGGCGCGAGGATCCGCGCCGCGAAGGAGATGAGCGCCCCATGACGCAGGGCTCAGAGCACGCCACAGCATCCGGGCACGCGAGCGAGGACACCGCGCAGCCCATGGAGCAGCGCGTGGACAACCGGTCCCAGCGCCCCGACAACGAGCAGTTCCGCGAGTTCATGGCCTCCGGCTGGGCCGCGCCGGAGCACACGACGACGCCGCGCTCCGAGGTCGCTGAGTTCGCCGCCGCCCGCCGCGCCCGGCTCTCGCGACTGTTCCCGGGTGAGCGCCTCGTGGTCCCGGCCGGCGCGCCGAAGGTGCGCTCCAACGACACCGACTACCGCTTCCGTCCCCACTCGGCCTTCGCCCACCTGACCGGCATGGGCGTGGACCACGAGCCCGAGGCCGTGCTGGTCATGGAGCCCACCGACGAGGGAGCCGGGGACGACGGCTCGGGGCACGTGGCCACCCTCTACTTCCACCCGATGGCCGGGCGGGACTCCGCCGAGTTCTACGCGGACGCCAAGAACGGCGAGTTCTGGGTGGGTCCGCGCCCCACGCTCGAGCAGCTTCAGGACGAGTTCGCGCTGCCCACGCAGGACCTCTCCGCACTGGAGACCGCGGTCACGAAGGATGCCGGCAACTCGGCCCTGGGCGGTCTGAGCATCCGGCTCGTGCGGGACGTGGACCTGAACATGGACGCGCTCGTGGACACCTCCCGGATCAACACTGGCGTGGACCTCGAGCAGTCGGACGCGAAGGACGCCACCCTGTCCGAGGCGCTGAGCGAGCTGCGCCTGGTCAAGGACCGGTACGAGGTCGCCCAGCTGCGCGAGGCCGTGGCCGCGACGATCCGCGGCTTCGAGGACATCGTCTCCGTGCTGCCGCGCGCGATCGGCGGCGAGCGCGGTGAGCGTGTGGTCGAGGGGGCGTTCTTCTCGCGTGCCCGCCTGGAGGGCAACGACCTCGGCTACGACACGATTGCCGCCGCCGGCAACAACGCCACCGTGCTGCACTGGATCCGCAACAACGGCTCCGTGAAGCCCGGTGAGTTGATCCTCGTGGACGCCGGGGTGGAGGCCGAGTCCCTCTACACCGCGGACCTCACCCGCACCCTGCCGGTGGACGGCAGCTACACGGACGTGCAGCGCCGGATCTACCAGGCGGTGCTCGACGCCGCGGACGCCGCATTCGAGGTCGCTGTGCCCGGCAACCGCTTCCGCGACGTGCACGCGGCCGCCATGACGGTGCTCGCCCAGCGGCTCGAGGAGTGGGGGCTGCTTCCCGTCTCCGCGGAGGTCTCCCTGTCCGAGGCCGGGCAGCACCACCGCCGCTGGATGCCCCACGGCACGAGCCACCACCTGGGTCTGGACGTCCACGACTGCGCGCAGGCCAAGCGCGAGCTGTACCTGGACGCCGTCATCGAACCGGGCATGGTCTTCACCATCGAGCCCGGGCTGTACTTCAAGAACGAGGACCTCGCGATCCCGGAGGAGTACCGCGGGATCGGCGTGCGCATCGAGGACGACGTCCTGATCACCGAGCAGGGCAACGAGAACCTCTCCGAGGCGCTGCCCCGCCGCCCGGAGGACGTCGAGTCCTGGATCCAGGGCATCTGGAACCGGGACCAGAACGTGGGCCCCGCCGCGGGACCCGCCGCCTGACCTCCCGCTCGGGATACGCCGAACGGCAGAGACCGCGCCCCGCACCGAGATGGTGCGGGGCGCGGTCTCTTTCGTAGGGGGGGGTGGGGGTGACGAGCGCTCAGTTCCGGCTCAGGAGTCGCGGCGGTCCTGCGGCAGGCGCTCCGTCTCGTCCGTACGCTGGGCGGCGTCGTCGCCGGACGGGCGGTTCCACGGCGCCGTCTGCTCCGGCTGGGCCTGGGCAGGCTGACTCTGGTCGGACTCGGGGCGGGCCGCGGGGGCCGTGGGCGTGCCGTTGGCCTCGGGGTCGATGCGGATGCCGTACTGGGGGCGGCCGTCCGGCAGGTCGGGGAACTTCGCCGAGCGGTTGGCGCTCTCCTGTGCGGACTGGCCCGCGGCGGTGGAGCCGTCGGGGCGCGCCGCGTCCCCGGCGTAGCCGGTGCCGCCCGCGGACGACGACTGGGTCCGCGGATCCTGGGACTGCGGGTTGTAGGGCTCGGGACTGTAGGGCTGCGACGGGGCGCCCTGGCCGTTGTTGCCGTACTGGCCGTTCTGCGCGGGGCCGCCGTACGGGGGCCGCTGCTGCGGTGCACCCTGGCCCGGTCCGCCCTGGAAGCCGCCGTTGCGGGGGCCGCCCTGCTGCGGGCCGCCCCACTGGCCGCCCTGCGGCGCCTGCCCGCCGAACCCGGCGGGGGGCTGGCCCTGGCCGTTCTGTCCCGCGGCCTGGCCGCGCTCCATGGCGCTGAGCACCTGCCGCGCCTGGCCCGCGACCTCCGGCGCCGCCAGCACCTCGTAGCTGCCCGCAACGATCCGGCTCGTGGACGTGAAGTCCCGCTTGCCGCGTGACATCGCGTACGTGATGGTGGCCATCAGCATCCAGAACGCGCCACCCAGCACCATGGTCAGCCCCAGGGAGGCCGCCATGTTCGCGCCGCCCAGCAGGGACATGAGCAGGCCGAAGAACGCACCGAAGACCACGCCGTTGAGCGCACCCTGCAGGGCTACGCGCGGGTAGGACAGGCGCCCGGTGACCTGCTCCACGGACTTCAGGTCGCTTCCGATAATCGAGACCATGGCCACGGGGAAGTTCTCGTCCGCCATGTGGTCCACAGCCTTCTGTGCCTGCGCGTAGGTGCGGTAGCGACCGACCACCTCGCCGCGCGGCATCTCCGGGGCGATGGACAGCTGTGCGGGACCTCGACTCGAGTTGCTCATGTCCACCATTGTCCCGTATCCGCCCCGGAGCCCGCCGGGAGAACGCCGGGGCATCGCGACCGGTGAACACGACGACGCCCCCCCTCCCCTCTCCGCGGGGCCCGTGAACCGGATCTCCGCGCCCGGAATGCGTGCGTGTCGCCGTGTTCACTAGGCTGGGCAGGTGAGCACAAACCTTTCCAAGATCTTCGTCGCCAGGCTCATCGGCCTGGACGTCTTCGACCCCCTGGGCGACCGCCTGGGGCGGTTGCGCGACGTCGTGGTCCTGCTGCGCCCCGGCTCCCGCCCGTCGGTGATGAACCGTCCCCTCGTGGTGGGTCTCGTGGTGGAGGTGCTGGGAAAGAAACGCGTGTTCGTGCCCATGACCCGGGTGACGAGCATCGACGCGGACCAGATCATCTCCACGGGCCTGGTGAACCTGCGCCGCTTCGAGCAGCGAGGTGCCGAGACGCTGGCGGTGGGAGAGCTCTTCGACCGCACGGTGGTGCTCCTGGACGGCTCCGGCACGGCGACCATCGAGGACGTCGCCATGGAGAAGTCCGGCAACCGGGGGGACTGGGTCATCTCGCAGCTCTTCGTGCGCCGCTCTCAGACGACCGGTGGTCTGATCCGGCGTCGCAACCAGACGCTGATCGTGGACTGGGAGGACACGGACGACCCCTCCAACGCGGGCCACCAGCCGGCCACCCAGTGGGTCGCGCAGCACGAGGAGGACCAGGCGGCGGACCTCGCGGACGAGCTGCGGGACATGCCGGACAAGCGCAAGCTCGAGATCGCCGCAGAGCTGCAAGACGAACGCCTCGCGGACGTCCTGGAGGAGTTGCCCGAGGAGGACCAGGTGTTCATCCTCACGCACCTGGACAACGAGCGCGCCGTCGCCCTGCTCGAGGAGATGGACCCGGACGACGCCACGGACCTGCTCAACGAGCTGCCGGAGGCAGAGGCCGAGCGACTGATCACCATGATGGAGCCCGAGGACGCCGAGGACGTCCGACGACTGCGCGAGTACGAGGAGGGCACCGCCGGTTCGCTGATGACTCCCGTGCCCATCGTGCTCTCCCCGGAGGCCACGGTCGCGGAGGCCCTGGCGCACATCCGCCAGGAGGAGATCATCCCCGCAGCGGCGTCCGCGGTGCTGGTGTGCCGCCCGCCCCTGGAGACTCCCACGGGCAAGTACCTGGGTTTCGTGCACACCCAGCGGCTGCTGCGCTATCCCCCGCCCGAGGCCATCGGCAACCTGATCGACCGCTCCATCGAGCCCGTCTCGGACCAGGCATCCCTGGCAGACGTGGCGCGCGAGCTGGCCTCGTACGACCTCACGATCCTGCCCGTCGTCAACGACCAGGACCGGCTCGTGGGCGCGGTCACGATCGACGACGTCCTGGACGCCCTGCTGCCCGAGGACTGGCGCACGTACGACGACGGAACCCCTGTTCGAAAGGTGGGCAAGCGGTATGAGTAGCTCAAGACAGAACCCGTCCTCGCAGTACTCCCCCGGTCCCCTGGACCAGCCGCGGGAGAAGCGCCAGGAGTTCCTCACCCGGTTCCGGCCCAACCCGGACGCCTTCGGCCAGTCCACCGAGTCGATCGCTCGGTGGATGGGCACCCCCCAGTTCCTGCTGTGGATGACGGTCTTCGTGGCCATCTGGCTCGGGTGGAACACCATGGCCCCCGAGGAGATCCAGTTCGACCCCCGGTCGCTGAACTTCACGCTGCTCACTCTGATGCTCTCGCTGCAGGCCTCCTACGCGGCTCCCCTGCTGCTGCTCGCGCAGAACCGGCAGGACGACCGTGACCGCGTGGTCGCGGAGGAGGACCGCAAGCGTGGTCAGCAGAACCTCGCGGACACCGAGTACCTCACCCGGGAGATCGCGTCCCTGCGGATCGCGCTGCGCGAGGTCGCCACCCGCGACTACGTGCGCTCCGAGCTGCGCGGGCTGCTCGAGGAGATCATCCAGGACCAGGACGAGCGCGCGGCGCAGCGCGGTGCGCTGGACGCGCAGCCCAAGAACACGGACGGAGCACGGCGATGACCACGGATGACGTCGACCCACGGCTGCGAGCCGCCCTGGACGGGGTGCTCGACCCCGAGCTGCGCCGCCCCGTCACGGAGCTGGGGATGATCCCCTCGGCAACCCTGGAGGACGGGGCGGCGCGGGTCAGCGTGCTGCTGACCGTCTCCGGGTGCCCGCTGCGCTCGACCATCGAGGCGGACCTCACCGCCGCCCTGCGGGAGGTCCCCGAGGTCACGGACGTCACCATTGACGTGGGGGTGATGACCCCGGCCCAGCGCCAGGAGCTGCAGGAACGTCTCGGCCACCACCGCAGCAACCCCTTCGCCGACCCGCACACCCTCACGCGTGTGCACGCTGTCACGAGTGGCAAGGGCGGCGTGGGAAAGTCGAGCGTCACGGTGAACCTCGCGGCGGCGCTCGCAGCGATGGGACGCACCGTGGGCATCGTGGACGCGGACATCCACGGCTTCTCCGTGCCCGGTCTGCTGGGCATCACGCAGGCGCCCACGCGCGTGGGAGACATGATCCTGCCGCCCGTCGTCGAGGTCCCGGAGGGCGTGGACCGGCGGCCCGAGGACAGCGCTGCGGGAGCCGGGCACCGGTCCCGCGGTGTCATTAAGGTCATCTCGATCGGGATGTTCGTGGACCCGTCCCAACCGGTCGCGTGGCGCGGCCCCATGCTGCACCGGGCCGTGGAGCAGTTCCTCACGGACGTGCACTTCGGGGACCTGGACCACCTGCTGCTGGACCTGCCCCCGGGCACCGGGGACATCGCGATCTCGGTGGGCCAGCTGCTGCCGCGCTCCGGCGTGGTGGTGGTCTCCACCCCGCAGCACGCTGCCGTGAGCGTGGCGCAGCGCTCGGGGACGCTCGCCGAGCAGACGGAGCAGCGGGTCACGGGGGTCGTGGAGAACATGTCCGCCATGGTGATGCCAGACGGCACCCGGATGGAGGTCTTCGGGTCCGGCGGGGGCGAGACGATCGCCAGGTCCCTCACCGAGCGGCTGGGCTACGACGTCCCCCTGCTGGGCAGCGTGCCCCTGGACGTCACCGTGCGGGAGGCCTCTGACCGGGGGGTTCCCGCTGTGTGGGCGAACCCCGACTCCCCCGCGGCCACCGCGATGTGGGACGTGGCCCGGGCTCTGGACGAGCAGGGCCGGGGACTCGCCGGGAAGAGCCTCGGAATCACGCCGAGGGGCTGATCAGGTGGCCTCGGTGTCGAACGGCGCCCGTTCGCCGCGGGCCAGCCGTCGCACCGTGGGAGTGCCCGGCGCAGGTTCGCGGGGGGACTGCGCCGCGCGGTCCTGGTCCTCCTCCAGCAGGGCCTCCCGCACGATCACACGGGGGTCGTACTGCCGGGGATCTAGCTTGCGCCAGTCGAGGTCCGAGAACTCCGGGCCCAGGGTCTCCTTGAGGTCGTCCGTGGCACCCGTGGCGTAGCGGCGGACGGCCTTGACCATCTCCTTGAACTTCTGCGTGTACTCGGGAAGCCGTTCGGGCCCAATGATCACCAGGGCCACGATGAGAATGATGATGGCTTCTCCGCCAGAAATCCCGAACACTCGCCGAGCCTATCAACGTCAGGGAGCTCCCCCGCGGGGGCGCTCCTACCCGAACATCTTCCGGAGCCCGTCCGCCACGGTGGCGGCGAACCCCTCGTCCTGCGCGGAGGGCAGACTCACCCGACCCCGGTCCTCCGCCACGATTCCGCTGACCGTCTGCGCCATGGTCGCCGGAGGGGTCTGGGACGTCACGGTGTAGACCGCGTCCGTGCGTGCCACGACGGCGCGCCACTCGCGGCGCTCCAGCCACATCCTGGACCCGGAGATCGAGGAGGCCGCCATGCCCTCCGCGCTCACCGGCAACCCGGTGACGCCGTCCAGGGGGTTTTCCGCGTTCACCCGTCCGCGCTGCTCCACAATGGTCACGGTGCCGTGGTCGTTGTGCAGGGAGAGCACGACGGCGGGCTGTCCGCCCACCCGGGTCTGGCGGATGTCCGCGATGGAGTAGCCCTGCGAGGAGAGGCTAGGCAGCGCCCAGCCCTGGGAGCGGAGGGTGCCGATGTCCGACTCGGAGGTCGTGTCCACCATCCCCTGGGCCCCGGGCGCCCACGTGGCGGTGGCCCGGGCGCTGAGCTGCTCCTCCGGCTGCGAGCGCTTGCCCACGGTGAACGCCACCGCGGTCAGCAGCGCCACGCACACGCACGCCGCAACGGCGGCCACGAGCCCCGCGGTGCGCCTGCCCGGCAGACGAGTGCGCGGGGTGCTAGGGCCCTCGAGACGTGTGGCCATGTGCTCCCCTTCCCGCTCAGCTCGTCCCCGGTGGTGGCTCCGTTCCGGGCCGTTCCGGCGACCATTGTGGTGCAGGAGCCTGACAGAGCTCTGGGCGTCCTCCGGGTGTTCCCGACGCCGCGCACGGTCCGCGATAAGCTGAGCGTAGCGAAGAGACCCGGCCGCGAGGCCGTGTCCACCAACCGCGGAGCGCGGGGTCCACTGGACCCGGGAGCGCACCGTCGAGACACAGCAGCGAAGGGCACCCCGCGTCCATGACCACGGATAAAACCACGAGCTGGGCCTACTGCGAGGCCTACGCCACGGAGGACGAGACCGCCTTCCGTGCCCGCGAGCGCTCCCTGGCCCTGCGGCTGGACCCCGTGACCCCGGCGACCGCCGCGCTGCTGACCGTCCTCGCCTCGTCGGCCCGCCCCGCCACCGCGGTGGAGGTGGGCACCGGTGCGGGTGTCTCGGGCCTCGCGCTGCTGCGCGGGATGCCCGCCGAGTCCGTCCTCACCACGATCGACACGGACATCCGTGCCCTGCGCGCCGCGCGAGACACGTTCCGGGAGGCCAGGTTCGAGACCAAGCGCACCCGCACCATCTCCGGGGCGGCTGGGCTCGTGCTGCCGCGACTCACCGAGAACGCCTACGACATGGTGTTCATCGACGCGGATGTGGCGAGCACGGCCGACTACGTGATCGAGGGTGCCCGGCTGCTGCGCCGCGGCGGGATGCTCGTGGTCAACGACGCCCTGCACCAGGACCTCGTGCCCCAGCCCGCGCAGCGCCAGGAGGAGACCGTGGCCATGCGGGAGGTCGTGCGCACGCTGCGCGACGAGCCGAGGCTGTCCACCGCGGTGCTGTCCACCGGCACCGGCGTGCTGCTGGCCGTCCGCCGGTGAGCCGGGCACCCGTGCGGGACGCCGCGCTCGTGGCCGTCGGCGGAGCGCTCGGCAGCCTGGGCCGCTGGGGGGTCGCCCACGTGCTGCCCGCCGGGTCCCTGTGGCACTGGCCCACGTTCGCCGTCAACGCCCTGGGTGCGTTCCTGCTGGGCCTGTTGCTGGAGTTCCTGACCCGCCCCGGTGTTGAGAGCACGCGCGCCCACACCGTGCGGCTGCTGGTGGGCACCGGTCTGCTGGGCGGTTTCACCACGTACTCCGCGTTCGCCGAGGAGATGTGGCAGCTGGTCGACGGCGGTGACTCCGCCGGGGCGTTCGGCTACGCCGTGGTCACGCTCGGGGCCGGTCTGCTCGCTGCAGCGTTCGGGGTTCTCGCCGGCAGCGCCCTGCGGGACCGTCCTGCGGCCGGGCGAGGGGATCCGGCACCTGCACTGCAGCGCTCGTCCGACGCCGCCGGGCGCGCCACCCAGGATGGAGGGGCCCCGTGATCGCCGTGCTCGCCGTCGCCCTGGGCGGTGCCGCCGGCGCGGTGCTGCGCTTCCTCGTGGACCGGCTGATCGCCTCGCGTCAGAAGCGTCCGTTCCCGTGGGCCATGATCGTCGTCAACGTCACGGGTTCGTTCGTGCTGGGGCTCGTGAGCGGGCTGGGCATGGTGCTCGGTCCCGTGTGGACCATGGCCCTGGGAACGGGGCTGTGCGGGGGCTACACCACGTTCTCCACCGCGATGGTGGACGCCGTTCGACTGGCCCGCGGCCACCGCGGCGGCGCCATGCTGGCCGTGGTGCTCGGCACGGCGTTCTGGAGCCTGCTCGCCGCCGCCGCCGGCATGAGACTCGGCGCGCACTGGGCCGGCTGAATCCCCCCCTCGGAAGACCCCAAACACACAGCACCCCAAACACACAGCGAGGGCCCCCGGTTTCGGGGGCCCTCGCTGCATGAGGTGGGGTGGACGCCGGTGCTACTGGGTCACCGACGCCAGGCACTCGCGCAGCTCCGCCGCTTCGTCCGCCTTGAGCTCGACCACCAGACGCCCGCCGCCTTCCAGGGGGACCCGCATGATCAGGCTGCGTCCTTCTTTGGTGACCTCCATGGGTCCGTCACCAGTTCTCGGCTTCATGGCCGCCATCTGAGAGCTCCTCTTCGTGTGTACTGACGCCCTCCATGGTATCGAACACACACACTGGTCCGGGAACGGCCATCACGGCGGGTAGTCGCCTCCGCCGGGCAGCTGCTTCCAGTGCCACAGCCACCCGACCCACACGAACTGCAGCACAGCGCCCGTGATCACCAGCAGCACGCGGTAGGCCCGCGAGTCGCTCACGTGCACCAGGGCGGCCGCGGCGGGGGCCCATGGCAGCAGCAGCCGGAACGTGGAGGTCTGTGGGTTGAGCACGAGCAGCAGATAGATCCCGTACGCGGCGAGCCACACGCGCACGAAGAACGGCAGTGAGCGCTTGACCGGTGCGGACCGCAGCAGCAGCACCGCAACCACCATGAGGACCACCGGGGCCACCAGGCCCCCGACCGGGCCGAACAAGGTCGCCGCCTCGTGGAACCAGGGCACGACCGGAACCACCACTCCGCTGCCCCGCCACGCGGCCTCCGTCGCGGTGTACGCGTCCGGTTCCCCGGTCACCGCCCACGCGACGGCCGGCCACGCGAGCGCGGCAACGCACGCACACAGGGCCACGGCCAGCCAGCGATCCGCGCAACGGTACCAGGGCCGACGCCGCTCGCGGACGTCCCGCACGCTGCGCCACAGCCACCAGACGCCCAGGGCTGCAGCGAGCGCCACCCCAGTTGGCCGTGTCAGAGCCTGCGCCGCAATGAGCACCACCGCCCACACGGGCCGCTCGCGGACCACGCACAGGATCGCGCCGCACAGGAAGAGCATGCTCAGGGACTCTGCATAGGGGGTCTGCAGCACGGGCGCCACAGGGTTGAAGGCAAAGACAGCCACAGCCCACAGCGCGGGCCGGGAGACCCCGCCCGCCGTGCGCGGCTGCGTCATCACGGGTGCGCTGCAGAACAGCCGGTACAGCACCAGGGCCGCCCCGAATCCGGCCACCAGGGACACGGTGGCCGCGGTGCCTGCCCACCCGGTGCCCGTGAGTCCGGTGATGCCCCGCACGAGCAGCGGATACACCGGGTAGAAGGCCCACTGGTTCTCCACCACCGTGCCGAGGGTGTCCACCGGAAGCGTGGAGGGGTACCCCTCGTTGAAGATCCGGTGGTACCAGTCCGCGTCCCAGGTGTTCACGAAGTCCAGGTAGCCCAGGGCGCCGTCGCCCCACGGCCCCGGGCCCTGCTGCCCGCCGATCGTGGCGAACACCACCCAGCCCCACAACCGCGAGAGGCCGTAGACCAGCACCACCGCGAGCCACCACGGGCACCGCGCGAGGGCGTGCCGCACCCGTGCGGTGCAGTCGGACGGGGTAGCGCGGGCGGCCGGATCGAGTGCCGCCCGGCTCATGCCCCGAAACCGGGCGCGGCGTCGTCGGGCAGGGACTCGGAGCCCGCGTGGACCTCGGTCAGCACGGCCACGGCCTCGCTCACGCTGTCGGTCACGCGCAGCAGGTCCAGGTCCCCCTCGGCGACCTTGCCGCTGGCCACGAGCGTGCTGGTGATCCAGTCCACGAGCGGACCCCAGTACTCGGTGCCGAGCAGGATCACGGGGAAGCGCGTGATCTTGCCCGTCTGCACCAGCGTCAGCGCCTCGAAGAGCTCGTCCAGGGTGCCGAAGCCCCCGGGCAGCACCACGAAGCCCTGGCTGTACTTCACGAACATGGTCTTGCGGGCGAAGAAGTAGCGGAAGTTGATCCCCAGGTCCACCCATTCGTTCAGGTGCTGCTCGTGGGGCAGCTCGATGCCGATACCCACGGACTTCGCGCCGGCGTCCACGGCGCCGCGGTTGGCGGCCTCCATGACGCCGGGCCCGCCCCCGGTCACGACGGCGTACCCCGCCTCCCCGAGCGCGCGCCCGAGCTCTCGGGCCTGCTCGTACTCGGGGTGCTCGGGTGCGGTTCGCGCGGAACCGAACACGGCTACCGCCGGTCCCAGGTGGGCGAGGGCGTCGAAGCCCTCCACGAACTCCGCCTGGATGCGCAGCACGCGCCACGGATCCGTGCGGGTGAAGTCCTCCGGCGGGGCGGGGCGCTGGTCCAGCAGCCGTTCGTCGGAGGTGCTGCGGCGCAGCTGCTCGCGGCGCAGCACCACCGGGCCCTTGTGGCGCTCCGGGGGCATGGTGTGCTCGTTCAATGACTCGGCAGTGTGCATGCAGGACAGGCTACTGTCCCGCTCTGCACGCTCGCCGTGCGCCCCCGAGGCGGGGCGCGTCTGGTCTCAGGAGAGCCAGGAGAGGAGCGCGCGGTGGCACTCGCGGACGGCGTCGGCGTGCACGTGCTCGTGGTCCGTGTGGGCGAGCAGCGCGTCCCCGGGTCCGAAGTTCACGGCAGGGACCCCCTGCTCGGAGAAGCGGGCTACGTCCGTCCATCCGTACTTGGGCTGGGGCTCCTGGCCCACCGCCGCCACGAACTGGGCGGCGGCGGGGCGGTCCAGACCAGGGCGCGCCGCCGGGGAGAGGTCCTGCCACTCGATCTCGTAGCCCTCGAAGACCTCGCGCACATGCTGCTGCGCCTGCTCCAGGGTCTTGTCCGGGGCGAAGCGGTAGTTGATCTCCACCCACGCGGTGTCCGGGATGACATTGCCCGCCACTCCCCCACCGACGCGGATGGCGTTGAGGCCCTCGCGGTAGTCGAGTCCCTCCACGCCCACGGTCTTCGGCTCGTAGCCCGCCAGGGTGGCCAGCACCTCCGCCAGCTTGTGGATCGCGTTCTCCCCGATCCACGAGCGCCCCGAGTGGGACGCCTTCCCGTGGGTGGTGATGCGGAAGCGCATGGTTCCGTTGCAGCCGCCCTCCACGGTGCCGTTGGTGGGTTCGAGCAGCACCGCAAAGTCCGCCTCGAGCAGCTCCGGTGCGTTGCGCATCACGCGCCCCAGGCCGCTGGCGTCACTGGAAACCTCCTCGTGGTCGTAGAACACGTAGCTCACGTCCCGGTTCGGCTCCCGCAGCTGCTGCGCGAGCACGAGCTGCACGGCCACGCCGCCCTTCATGTCCGTGGTGCCGCGACCGTAGATCACGTCCCGCTCCCCCTCACGACGCCGCACGGACGGCACGGTGCCCAGCGCCCCCTCCACGGAGGGCAGGGGCACGGTGTCCAGGTGTCCGGCGAGGATCACGCGCTCGGCCCGTCCCAGGTCCGTGCGGGCCACCACGGTGTCACCGTCCCGGTGCACACTCAGGTGCGGCAGCGCCCGCAGCGCCGCCTCCACGGCGTCCGCGAGGGGCGTCTCGTGGTCCGAGACGGACTCCACGTCCACGAGCGCCGCCGTGAGGTCCGCGGGGTCCGTGGTGAGGTCGAGTACGGGGGTCTGCTGATCGGCTGCCATGGCTGCCAGCATAGTCACCGCAACGGCCTCCAGCGCCGGGCCACTCGGCTGAGCGTGGCCCTCGCATCAACGGGCCGGGCCCGTCCCACCAGCGGGGACGCCGCGTCGTCGTCGCCTGTGCGTGCCGGCGCTCCCCCTAGGATGGGACCATGACTTCAACGAGCGAGAGCACCGAGAATTCCCGCACGGCCTCCGCGGTGGGCCTGGCCACCGTGGTGGACTCCGGCGAGCGCGCGGGGACCGTCCTGGACGTCTTCTACCCCGCACCCGCCCTGCGCGCCAACCCCGACACGACCTACGAGGCAGACCTGCGTGTGGCCGCCACCACGGACCCGGACCGCAACGTGCGCTCCGAGATCGTGACCACTGTCATCAACCTGGACGACGCCCCGCAGGACACCGCCGACGCCTACCTGCGGCTGCACCTGCTCTCCCACCGCCTGGCGCGGCCGAACACCCTCAACCTGGACGGTCTCTTCGGTCTGCTGACCAACGTGGCCTGGACCAGCCGCGGGCCGGTGCTCGCGGAGGAGCTCACGCGCTCCCTGCTGGCCCTGCGCTCGGGAGGGCCCGTGACGGTCTTCTCCGTGGACAAGTTCCCCCGCATGGTGGACTATGTGGTCCCCTCCGGTGTGCGCATCGGGGACGCGGACCGCGTGCGCCTGGGCGCCCACCTGGGCGAGGGCACCACCGTGATGCACGAGGGCTTCGTGAACTTCAACGCGGGCACACTCGGCGCGGCCATGGTCGAGGGCAGGATCTCCGCCGGCGTGGTGGTCCACGACCACACGGACATCGGTGGCGGCGCGTCCATCATGGGCACGCTCTCCGGCGGCGGCAAGCAGCGCATCACCCTGGGCGAGCGGTGCCTGCTGGGCGCCAACGCCGGCGTGGGGATCTCCCTCGGCAACGACTGCGTGGTGGAGGCCGGGCTCTACGTCACCGCTGGCACGCGGGTCTCTCTGCTCGACGACGCCGCCGCGGAGCCCCGCGTGGTCAAGGCGTCCGAGCTCTCGGGCCTCGACAACCTGCTGTTCCGCCGCAACTCCACCACCGGCGCAGTGGAGGCCCTGCCCCGCAGCGGCGGCTCCGTGAAGCTGAACTCGGTGCTGCACGCCAACTGAGTCCCGTCGCCCGGTTCGTGGCCGGCGCCGCCCTCTGGCGACGCCGGCCACACCCGTTTCCCGGGGCCCACTGGATAGGGTGGAGTCCATGAAGATTCTTGTCACCGGGGGAACCGGATACATCGGCTCGCACACGGTCCTGGCGCTGCTCGAGGCGGGGCACGACGTCGTGGTGCTGGACAACCTCTCCAACTCCTCGCGGACCTCGCTGGAGCGCGTGGCGGAACTCGCCGGACGGGACGTCACCGCGTTCGAGCAGGTGGACCTGCTGGACCGCCCCGGCCTGGACCGCGTGTTCCGCGAGCACCGCCCGGACGCCGTGATCCACTTCGCGGGCTTGAAGGCCGTGGGGGAATCCGCGCAGAAGCCCCTGTGGTACTACACGAACAACGTCAGTGGCACCGTGAATTTGCTGTGGGCCATGGATGAGAACGAGTGTCGCTCCATCGTCTTCTCCTCCTCGGCCACGGTCTACGGCGCCCCCGAGACCATGCCGCTCACGGAGAAGCTCGAGATGGATGCCCAGAACCCCTACGGGCGCACCAAGGAGCACATCGAGGACATGCTCTCGGACCTCGCCGCGGCGGACGAGCGCTGGTCCGTGGCGCTGCTGCGCTACTTCAACCCCGTGGGCGCGCACGAGTCCGGGCGGATCGGCGAGGACCCCTCCGGCATCCCCAACAACCTCATGCCCTTCGTGGCCCAGGTGGCGGTGGGACGGCGCGAGAAGCTCATGGTCTTCGGAGGTGACTACCCCACCCCGGACGGCACGGGCGTGCGCGACTACATCCACGTGGTGGACCTCGCGGACGGCCACCTCAAGGCCCTGGACCGGATCAGCGAGGACCCCGGGGTGCACGTGTGGAACCTGGGCACCGGCCGCGGCTACTCCGTCCTGGAGGTGCGCGAGGCGTTCGAGAAGGCCTCCGGGCGCGAGATCCCCTACGAGATCGCCCCGCGCCGCCCCGGCGACGCCGCCGTGTCCTACGCCGATCCCGCCTCCGCCCTGGCGGAGCTGGGCTGGTCCGCGGACCGCGACATGGACACCATGTGCCGCGACCACTGGAACTGGCAGAAGAACAACCCCAACGGCTACGAGGGCTGAGCCCTCTCCCGGAGCTGGTCCCTCGGCTGGTACCGCCGGGCCCGCTCAGCCGAGCTGGTTCCGAAGCGCCATCGCCGTTGGGGCAGCCCCGGCCGCCCCAACCACGGTACTGCGGTGGGATGCCGCAGCCGAAGCCCCATGAGAACGCCGCCCCGGTCACCGAGAAGGTGACCGGGGCGGCGGCGTACGGGGAGCGGTCAGTTGGTCGTGGGGTAGTGGCGCTCACCCTCGCCCACGTAGAGCTGGCGGGGACGGCCGATCTTGGTCTCGGGGTCCTCGATCATCTCGCGCCACTGCGCGATCCAGCCGGGCAGGCGGCCGATCGCGAAGAGCACGGTGAACATCTTCTCCGGGAAGCCCATGGCCTTGTAGATCAAACCCGTGTAGAAGTCCACGTTCGGGTAGAGCTTGCGCTCCACGAAGTAGTCGTCCGCGAGGGCCTTCTCCTCCAGGCCGATGGCCAGGTCCAGCAGCTCGTTGTTGCCGCCCATCTTGGCCAGGACGTCGTGCGCGTAGCCCTTGATGATGCGGGCACGGGGATCGTAGTTCTTGTAGACACGGTGCCCGAACCCCATGAGGCGGACGCCGTCCTCCTTGTTCTTGACCTTCTCCATGAACTCGTCCGCGGAGAGCCCACGGTTCTGGATCTGGTCCAGCATGGCCAGCACGGCCTCATTGGCACCGCCGTGCAGCGGGCCGTAGAGGGCGTTGATGCCCGCGGAGACGGACGCGAACATGTTGGCGTGGGAGGAACCCACCAGGCGCACCGTGGAGGTGGAGCAGTTCTGCTCGTGGTCCGCGTGCAGCATGAACAGGATGTCCAGGGTCTTGGCGACCACCGGGTCCACCTCGTAGTCCTCGGCGGGCACACCGAAGCACATGCGCAGGAAGTTCTCCGCGTAGTTGAGGTTGTTGTGGGGGTACAGCTGCGGCTCGCCCACGGACTTCTTGTACGCGTACGCGGCCAGAGTGGGGACCTTGGCGAGCAGGCGGATGGTGGAGATCTCCACGTGCTCCTTGTTGAACGGGTCCAGGGAGTCCGAGTAGAAGGTGGACAGCGCGGACACGGCCGAGGACAGCACGGGCATGGGGTGCGCGGAGCGGGGGAAGCCGTTGAAGAACATCTTGATGTCCTCGTGCACCATGGTGTGCGTGGTGATGCGGTGCTGGAAGTCCTCGTACTGCTCACGCGTGGGAAGCTCGCCGTAGATCAGCAGGTAGGCGGTCTCCAGGAAGTTGGAGTGCTCCGCAAGCTCCTCGATGGGGTAGCCGCGGTAGCGCAGGATGCCCTGGGCACCGTCGATGTAGGTCACCGTGGAGCGCGTGTTCGCGGTGTTCACGAACCCGGGGTCGAAGCTGACGTTGCCGGTCTCCTTGAGCAGGGAGCCCACGCCGTAGCCCTTGTTGCCCTCGGTCACCTCCAGCACGGGGAGCTCGAGGGACTTGCCCTTCTCGTAGTTCAGCTCCACCTTGTCGGTGGACTTCTTGGCCTCTGTCATGGTGAGTCCTTCGCAATTCGACTGGGGTGTCCCGCGACCTGTTCGCGGCCCTGTCCGCCACACCGTCGTGGCGGGTGACATGCACGCGGGCCGGGTGGGAACACAGATTGATCCGGCACCAACTTACCCGTTGGTGTGATCCCGATTCCACTTTCCCGCCCCGCGGGAGGTGCATTCAGCGCCCGGTGCGGAGCCGTTCCACCGCGGCGGCCATGCGCTCGTCCGACGCCGTGAGGGACAGCCGGACGAAGCCGTCGCCGGCGTCCCCGTAGAAGGTTCCCGGCCCCACCACGATGCCCAGGCGGGCGAAGCGCTCCACGGTGGTCCATGTGTCCTCCCCCGCGGTGCTCCACAGGTAGAGACCGGCCTCCGAGTGCTCGACGCGCAGCCCGAAGGCCTCGACCGCGGGCCTCAGCGCCGCGCGGCGGGCCCGGTAGAGCGCCTTCTGCGCGGCCACGTGGACGGTGTCCCCCAGGGCCACGCGCATGGCCTCCTGCACGGGGTACGCCACGATCATCCCGGCGTGCTTGCGGGAGTTGATCAATGACGGCATCAGCGCCGGGTCACCGGCGAGGAACGCAGCGCGGTAGCCGGCGAGGTTCGACTGCTTGGACAGCGAGTACGCGCTGAACAGCAAGGACATGTCCCCGCCGCTCACGCGCGGGTCCAGTACGGACGGAACGGGTTCGCCGCCCTCCGACGGGTCCCACGCGCCCCAGCCGAGCTCCGCGTAGCACTCGTCCGAGACCACCACGGCACCCTGGGCGCGGGCCTGGTCTACCAGGGTGCGCAGGGACTCGACGTCCCGCACGATGCCGGTGGGATTGCCCGGGGAGTTGACCCACACCATGCGTACGCGCTCGCACACGGCCGGGTCCAGCTCGTCCAGGGAGTCCGCGGCCACCGCCTCGGCGCCAGCGAGCCGGGCCCCGATGTCGTAGGTGGGGTAGGCCACCACGGGCCGCACGACGACGTCCCCGGGGCCCAGCCCCAGTAGCAGCGGCAACCACGCGACGAGTTCCTTGGAGCCCACGGTGGGCATCACGGCATCGGGATCCAGCCCGGGAACGTTGCGCCGCTCGGCATACCACGCGGCCACGGCCTCGCGCAACGCGGCGGTACCGTGCGTCGTCGGGTACCCGGGTGCGTCCGCGGCGGCGGCCAGGGCGTCCTGGACCACAAGCGGCGTGGGGTCCACCGGCGTGCCGATGGACAGGTCCACGACACCGCCCGGGTGCTCCTCGGCGAGACGACGGTACGGAGCCAGCGCGTTCCAGGGATAGTCGGGCAGGTCCAGGCCGAAGCCGCGGCGCTCATCCACCGGTTCAGTCCTGGTTCTGCGGAGGCAGCGCCTCGATCAGGGGGTGGTCCTTGTGGGTGTTGCCGAGCTTCGCGGCTCCGCCCGGAGACCCGAGGTCGTCGAAGAACTCCACATTGGCCTTGTAGTAGTCGGCCCACTCGTCCGGTGTGTCGTCCTCGTAGTAGATCGCCTCCACGGGGCACACCGGCTCGCACGCACCACAGTCCACGCACTCGTCCGGGTGGATGTACAGGCTGCGCTCACCCTCGTAGATGCAGTCCACGGGGCACTCCTCCACGCACGCCTTGTCCTTGACGTCCACGCAGGGCTGAGCGATCACGTAAGTCACGGTTGTTGGACCTTTCCTTCTGTTCCCAAAACTTCGACCATTCTAGCGACGGGCCTTTGACGCTACCGCGTGCACCGGCGGGCCAGCCAACGTCCCGTAACAATCACCGAGGCCATCACGGCCAGAAAGACCACCACGAACCACGCAATGCCCACCACGCCGATGGGCGCGCTCCACTGGGTGACCACGAGCGCCGAACCCTGCCGGAGGTAGGCCGTGGCCCAGGCGATCAGGTACGTGGCCAGGCCGGGCACCGCGGCGGCCCAGACCCTGCGGGTGGAGGTGCCGCACCACAGACCCGCGCACAGCAGCAGAGCACCGGAGAACACGAGCCCCCACGGCAGCCACCACCCGTCCAGGTACCAGATCCCACCGTGCATGGCGGTGGCCACCGCTCCCACGAGCACGCCGGTGAGCACGGCGGTCAGGGCCGACGACGCTGCGCCGGGGCGCTCGTCCGACGCCCGTGGCCCGTCCGTCGTCCGTTCCTCGTCCGGCGCCGACAGCTCGTCCGTCGCCGGTGTCTCGTACGATCTCTGGCCCTCGGGGGACGCCCACGGGGCCTCGCGGCGCTGCGGCGAGGAGGTGCTCATGCGCCCGCCCGCCGCAGCAGCCGGTACGTCTCGGTGGTGTTGATGCGTTGCGGCACCCCGTTGGACATCGTGTAGCTGCGGTCCTCCGGGTCCTCCGCGAGCACGATCTGCGTGGCGTGGGCCGCCATGGCGGCTCGCTTCACGGCAAGCTCCCCGTGGATCGCGGCCTGCAGCCGGGGGTCGGCGGGGTCCACCTGGCTCTCGATGCCCCAGAAGAGGGGGACGTCCCAGACGGCGTCCGCGGCGTCCGGTGCAGACGCCGCGATCTCGACCGCGCGCTGGGTGACCCGGTGGGCTGCCACATGGTCCGGGTGGCCGTAGCCGCCGTCGTCCGCGTAGGTGACCACGGCGTGCGGGCGCAACGCCCGGATCGCGGCAGCCACGTGCGCGGCCGTCTCCTCAGGATCCGCCGCCGTCAGGGCGGCGGGCGAGACGTCGAGGGCCGGCTGGGCGTAGCCGTCTGGACCCCAGCTCATGCCGGAGTCCACGTACTTCCCCGCGCCGTTCGCGAATCCCACGCGCGGGTCCTGCGCCGGGGGCTCCCCCGCGTAGAACCGGTCCGCGAGACCCATGGCGCGCGCGGCGGCGTCGAGCTCCGCGATCCGGTACAGCCCCAGGGCGGTGCCGTCCGTGTCCGGGCAGCCCGGCTGACCCACCTCCAGGTACCGGAGTGCGGGCGGGATGACCTCGCCGCGCTCACCACGGGTCATGGTGAGTAGCACCGTCTCGGCCCCCAGGGCGCTGTAGTGGCCCATCGTGGCCGAGGTGTTCACGGCCTCGTCGTCCGGGTGCGCGTGCACGAAGAGCAGACGCGCCCGGGCGGGGTCCACGCCCTCGGGCAGCAGCGAGTCCACTGCGCCCGCGGTGGCGTGTCCCCCGCCCGGGTACTTCGGGTCGACCACGATCAGGCGCGGGCCCGGGCGCGTGCGACCTTCAGGCGCTCGTTGGCATCCAGCACGACCTTGCGGATGCGGATGGCCTCCGGGGTGACCTCCACGCACTCGTCCTCGCGGGCGAACTCGAGGCACTCCTCGAGCGTGAGCTTGCGCGGCGGGGTCAGGTTCTCGAACGTCTCGGAGGAGGCCGCACGCATGTTGGTGAGCTTCTTCTCCTTGGTGATGTTCACGTCCATGTCGTCCGCGCGCGAGTTCTCGCCCACGATCATGCCCTCGTAGACCTCCGAGGTGGGCTCCACGAAGAACGAGCCGCGCTCCTGCAGGTTGATCATGGCGAAGGGCGTCACCACGCCGGCGCGGTCCGCCACCATGGAGCCGTTCGTGCGGTACTCGATGTCACCGGCCCACGGCTCGTAGCCGTCCGCGTAGGAGGAGGCGATGCCAGCACCGCGGGTGTCCGTGAGGAACCTGGTGCGGAAGCCGATCAGACCGCGCGAGGGAACCTTGAACTCCATGCGCACCCAGCCGGTGCCGTGGTTGCTCATGCCCTCCATGCGGCCCTTGCGCCCGGCCATCAGCTGCGTGACCGCGCCGAGGTACTCCTCGGGGACGTCGATGGTCATGTGCTCGTACGGCTCGTGCACCTTGCCGTCAACGGTCTTGGTGACGACCTGGGGCTTGCCCGCCGTGAGCTCGAAGCCCTCGCGGCGCATCTGCTCCACCAGAATGGCCAGCGCGAGCTCACCGCGGCCCTGGACCTCCCACGCGTCCGGACGCTGCGTGGGGAGGATCTTCAGGGAGACGTTGCCGATCAGCTCCTTGTCCAGGCGGTCCTTGACCTGGCGTGCAGTGACCTTCGCGCCCTTGACGCGCCCGGCCAGCGGGGAGGTGTTGATGCCGATGGTCATGGAGATCGCGGGGTCGTCCACGGTGATCAGCGGCAGCGGAGCCGGGTTCTCCAGGTCCGTGAGCGTCTCGCCGATTGTAATGTCCTCGATGCCTGCCACGGCCACGATCTCACCGGGTCCGGCGCTCTCGGCGGGGACGCGGTCCAGGCCCTTGGTGGCGAGCAGCTCGGAGATCCGCACGCTCTTCAGGGTGCCGTCGTGCCGCGCCCAGGCCACGGTCTGGCCCTTCTTCAGGGTGCCGTTGAAGATGCGCAGCAGGGCGAGACGGCCCAGGAACGGCGAGGCGTCCAGGTTGGTCACGTGGGCCTGCAGCACTCCCTCGGGGTTGTAGGACGGCGCCGGGATGTGCTCGATGATCGTCTTGAACAGCGGCTCGAGGTCCTCGTTCTCCGGCAGCTCGCCGTCCGCGGGCTGGTCCGTGGAGGCACGGCCGGCCTTGCCGGAGGCGTAGACCACGGGGACGTCCAGCACGGCGTCCAGGTCCAGGTCCGGGTGGTCCTCCGCGATGTCGGAGGCCAGGCCCAGCAGCAGGTCCATGGTGTCCGAGACGACCTCTTCGATCCGGGCGTCCGGACGGTCCACCTTGTTCACGACCACGATCACGGGCAGCTTGGCCTCGAGGGCCTTGCGCAGCACGAAGCGGGTCTGAGGCAGCGGGCCCTCGGACGCGTCCACGAGCAGCACCACGCCGTCCACCATGGACAGCCCGCGCTCCACCTCGCCGCCGAAGTCCGCGTGGCCCGGGGTGTCGATCACGTTGATGGTGATGGTCTCGCCGTTCGCGGCGGGGCCGTCGTAGAACACCGTGGTGTTCTTCGCGAGGATCGTGATGCCCTTCTCGCGCTCCAGGTCCCCGGAGTCCATGACGCGCTCCTCGACCTCCCCGTGGCTGGAGAACGCGTGCGTCTGCTGGAGCATGGCGTCCACGATGGTGGTCTTGCCGTGGTCAACGTGGGCCACGATGGCCACGTTGCGCAGATCGGCGCGCTGGGCGGTGTTTTCAGACATACACAAGTCTCTCTTCGCAAGATAGAGGCAGAGGGGATTCCTGGTGATTCTACTCCCCCGCGCGCACCCTCCCGCGCACACGTGATGGATCTCTCCGCCGTCACGCGCCGACGACGACGCCGCACCCCGGGTTCCCGGGGCCGCCCACCCGGGCCGCGCCGTCGGGCCAGCGCATGCCGCGACGTCGCGCCCGCGCCGCACCACCGCGCCACCCGGGCCGCGCCGTCGTGCCCGTCCGGCTCAGCCGAGCAGCTCGGGGCGCGTCCAGTCCTCGTCCAGCACGTGCTCGGCCAGGAACGCGAGCACCGTCTCGTACCAGGTGCGCGCGTTGGCGGGCTTGAGGATCCAGTGCCCCTCGTCCGGGTAGTACAGGAACCGGTGGCCGGCCACGGTGGTGCGCAGCTGCAGGTCCAACCACAGCTCCAGCCCCTGCGCGATGGGCACGCGGTAGTCCTTGTCCCCGTGGATCACGAGCAGCGGCACGCGGATGCGCTCCACGAAGCGGTGCGGCGAGTACACCGCGGCCTGCGCGGGCTCCAGGGCCTCGCGCCAGACCGTGTTGTCCGTGGTGGCGCCCATCGAGTCGAGGTTCCACAGGGAGGCGTGCGTGACGATGCACCGGAACCGGTCCTCGGTGTGCGTGGCCACCCAGTTGGCCATGTACCCGCCGTAGGAGCCGCCCAGCAGCGCCTGCCGTGCGGGGTCCACGTCCGCCCGGGCCGTGGCCGCCTCCGTGAGGGCCATGACGTCGTCGAAGGGCGCACCCCCGAGCTCCTGCTGGCCGCGCTCGATCATTGACTGCCCGTAGCCCGTGGAGATCGCGGGATCGGGCAGCAGCACCGCGTAGCCGCGTGCCACGAACGGCCACGGGTTCCACCGCCAGCTCCACTGGTTGCTGGATCCCCACGGCCCGCCGTGGACGAACACGAGGAGCGGGTGCGGCCCGGTGTGCTCGTCGACGGGCAGGGCGAGCCACGCGCGGATCTCCGTGCCGTCCGCCGCGGTGGTGGTGACCTCCTCGAGGTGCCCGGGGACGGTGTCCTCGGGGACCAGACCGCCCACGGTCTCCGGTTCCGCGAGGCCGTTCGACGACGCCGCCACGCCCTTCCCCTCGGCCACCGCCCCCGCACCGACGGGCCACCGCACGAGTTCCGCCGGGTGCGCGTAGCTCGCGCGCAGTCCCACGAGGTCGTCACCGGCCGGCTGGACCGACGAGTACGTCCAGTCCTGACCGTCCCCGCCCGCCTCGACGACCACTCGCGGCTGCCCGTCCCGCGGGCAGTGGACGCGCAGCACGATGCCACGCCCCTTGTGGTCCGCGGTGCACACGAAGGACTCGTCGTCGATCCAGCGCCCCTCGTGGGCCCAGTGCTCGTCCGCGGGAACCACTTCGCTCTCGGCGCCCGTCGCGACGTCGTGCACCCACAGGGACAGCGCCATGTTGACACCGTCGCGCCACAGCCGCTCCCGCGTCAGCAGCACGCGCGTGCCGTCCGGGCTGACCTCGCCGCAGTCCCAGGACTCGGCCTCGGCGGAGTCGTGCAGCAGCTGCGGACCGGGGGGTGCCACGCCGTCGGGGTCCGCAACGTCGTCGCCGGAGACCGGGACCCGCCACAGCTGCGAGCGCTGCACGCCGCGGGGCAGCAGGGTGCCGATGGTCGCCAGCAGCCACGTCCCGTCCGGGGCCACGGAGTAGTCGAGGAACCGTCCCGTGGGCAGCTCGACACGTCGCACCCGGCCCGAGGGGTCGAGGAACCACAGGGCGTCCTGCGCGGCCGGGAGGTCGTGGTCCCAGTACCGGATGGGTGCATGGTCGTAGAGAACGGCGCTCACTCCGGTCTCCTCGCGACGGTCGTGGATCTCCCGGTTGCGGGCGAATTCGTCCGCCGCGCCCCGGGCCCCGGGGTGCAGGCCGGAGACGAAGAACACGCGCCCCCCGCCCAGCTGCAGGTTCGAGATCCCGTTCGGGGCGTCCAGCACGGGACGGGCCTCACCGTGCCCGGGGAGCAGCCACAGCCGGGTGCGCTTGGCGTCCTCACCGGGCACCGGACGCTCGGAGGTGAAGTACACGGCCCCGGAACCCGTGGGGCGCACCTCCTGCACCCCGTTCTCGTCGTGGGTCAGCTGCACGGGCGCGCCGTCGCGGAGCACGGACCACGCGTGCTTCACGAAGCGCTTGCCGTCCGGAGCGGGCTCCTGGCGCAGGACCACCACCGGCCCGTTGCGGTGAGCCGCCAGTCCTGCAATCCGCGGGGTGGTCACGAGCTGCTCGGGGTGCGCGTAGCGGGAGGTCATGTGTCGTAGATTACAGGCGCCCGTGTGACGCCCGCGGTCCACGCCGCGGCGTCCGCGCGCTACGGTGGCCCGGGCCACCGGGCCACCGGGCGGCCCCCGCACACCGTCAGTCCCGAGAGCCAGGAGTGGCCCCATGAACACGGAGAAGGGCAGCCTCGCCTGGGCGCTGCGGGTCACGGTGCCCGTGGCCATGGGTTATCTGCCCCTGGGAATGGCCTTCGGCGCATACAGCGTCTCCCTGGGTTTCGCCCCGTACCTCGCGCCGCTCACGGCGCTCGTGGTCTTCGCCGGCTCCATCGAGTTCCTGCTCGTGGGTCTGGTGGCGGCGAGCGCGGGTCTCGCGCAGATCGTCGTGACTACTCTGCTGGTCAACAGCCGTCACATCTTCTACGGCTTCTCCTACCCCTCCCACCTGCTGCACTCGCCGTTCGCCAAGGTGTACGGCCCCTACGCCCTCACGGACGAGGCCTACGCGCTCATCAGCAGCGGCGTGCACCCCACCACGCAGCGCGAGCTACTGCTGGTCCAGGGCGTCTCCCACTTCTACTGGGTCTTCGGAGCCGCGGTGGGTGCGTTTGCGGGTGGGCTGGTGCCGGACTCGTTCGACGGGTTCGACTTCGCCCTGACCGGCCTGTTCTCCCTGCTGTTCGTGGACGCCCTGGCAGGGGCCTCGCGCCGAGTCGCGATCCTCGCCGCAGCGGGTGTCTCGATCGGCGTGGGGCTGCTGCTGCCCCGCTCGCTGTTCCTGCTGGGGGCCATGCTCTGCTACGCCCTGCTGTGCGTCCTGCTGGTCCGGTTCGCGGGATCCCGGCCGGGCCGTTCCTCGGGCCGCCGTGGGCACGGTTCCGCGACGGCAGCCGAAGGGACGGTCTGAGATGATCCCCGCCATCATTGTGTGCGCCGCCGTGACGTTCTCGCTGCGCTTCGTCCCGGTGCTGGTCGCGCACCGCTACCGGGACCGGGAGGACCTCCAGGAGTTCGCGGCGCTGCTGCCCGCGGGGCTGATGCTGATCCTGGTGGTCTACACGCTGCTCGAGGCGGACTCCGGCGCCCAGCTCGGCCGCCTGCTGCTCGCGGCGGCGGTCTCCGTGCTGGTGAAACTGGGGACGAAGAATTTCCTCGTGGGATTCGTGGCAGGATTTCTCGCATATTCCCTCTCGGGCCTGCTCTTCTGACGGGACTTTCCGGGCCCCCGGGGACGACGACGCCGTTCCGGGCCCCCGCGGGGCCCGCTCCACCAGAGCCGCGCGGCCAACTCCAGTGCCCTCCCACCCCCGCAACGGCGCGGCATGGTAGGGGCGCCCGGCGCTCTCGTACCGCCGGGCGGACATTAGGAAACAGAATGTTTTCTTAATCCGGTGAGGTATTCCTGTGCTGACCGCTAACCGCGCGGCGGCAATTAGGAAATACCCGTCTGTTGTAAGGTTGAACTTGCTAGACGGCTTCGGAAAAGGGTTTTAATCTGGTTCCAACGTCATTTGTTGCACAGAGCACCACACCAACCGAGGAGAAGTTCATGGCTACTCTCACCGCTGTGTCCGCCTGCACCGCCACCGGCTGCGCCTTCAACGACAACGGCTGCAAGGCCCCCGCCATCACCGTGGGCGGCCAGGGCTCCGAGGCCTCCTGCACCACCTTCATCTCGCTGGACGCCCGCGGCGGCCTGCCCACGGCCAACGGCCAGGTGGGTGCCTGCCAGCGTCTTGAGTGCAAGCACAACAAGGACCTGCTGTGCACCGCGTCCTCCATCGAGGTCACCGCGGATGCCAACTGCAGCAGCTACGAGGCGGCCTGACCCCTCGCAGCAGGCCGGCGGGGACACCCTGCCGGCCACTTCGGTCGCACGACCTCACCCATGACGAAGGACCGCGGGACACCCCCGCGGTCCTTCGTCGTGTTCGTGCTCGTTATGCGCCGCGGCTCACGCGGCGGCGTGGGCTCCCAGCAGGGTCCTGATGTTGTTGGTCAGTTCCGCCGGTGAGGTTCTGCCCTGCTCGAACGGGATGAAGTAGACGCTCGTGAGCTGCGCACCGTGGCGCAGCACCGTGACCCCGGTCAGGTCCACGTCCACCACGAAGTCCTTGTTGGTGGTGTGGGCGCAGCCGCTCAGCGAGGGCTTCTGGGTGAGCATGTGGGCGGTCATCCACCCCTGCTCCGCCGCGTCGCACATGACCGCGAGGTCCGTGCGGTCCACGCCCGTGACCACGTCCAGACCGGCGGCCTCCGTGGTCACCACGGCCTCGGCGGGGTCTCCGACGGCGCCGTGGCGGTGGTCCAGGAGCTGGCCGAACGTCAGCGGCGTGACACCGGCGCCGTCGTGGAGGACCACGCGGGCGACGTCGAGAACGCCCAGGCGGCCGTTGGGTGCGGCCGCCACCGCGGCCACGATTTCCGGGAGCTCCCCGGTGCCCGCGAGCAGCTCGGCATCCAGGGGGTGCAGCCACTCGAGGGACGCGAGGAGGTGCGCGCTGGCCGCCACGATGCGGACGTTGGGCTCGGGCGCAACCTTGGTGATGTCCACGCGGACCTCCAGGGGCTCCCCCGTGACACCGAGCTCCTCGCCCACCTCTGCGGGGTCCACGACCGCCGCGACCATGAGCTCCCCCCGGCGGGTGAAGCCGTGGGCCACGGAGTTCAGCACGGGCTGCTCGTCCAGCCGGTACGCCACGACGCTCGCCTGGCCCGAGCCGGCGAGCATCCGGTGGGCGAGAGAGACCGCCCGCTCCTCGACGCTCGCGCGGCCACCGCGCACCTGGTTGTTCGACCGACCCACGATCGTCCCCGCTCATCTCGACTGCAAAACTTAGGAAAGCCTAACCTCTGAACCGGCGATCTGGAAGTTCTGACGGCAATTCGGTCACACGGCCGTGTCCTAAATCGTCATGGTGGCGTGCCTCACCCGGCGCTAGCATCGGGGCATGACTCCCCTGCCGACGACCGCCAGGACCCCCGACCACCGCTCACGCCTGCGCGGGCGTCTGCCCGTGGCGGTCGCGGCGGCGACGCTGCTGGTCACCACCGGCTGCGGTTCGCCGACCGGTGGCGGGGACGCGGGCGGCGAGCGGGCGGGAGGCGACGCCGCGGCGTCGTCGTCGTCCTCCGGCGGCTCGGCCGGTGCGGAAGGCGAAGGCACCGCACCCGACCGGTCCGCAGCCGCTTCCACGGACTCGACGGGGTCCCACCGGACCGAACCCGGCAAGGGCCCGGCGTGCCCCGAGGACACGTGCCTGAGCCTCGCGGTCAGCGGCGACCTGCTGCTGCACGAGGGCCTGTGGAGCCGGTTCGCCGCGGACCCGGCCCAGACCGGCGGCGCGAACTTCGACTTCGCTCCCCTGCTGGCCCAGCAGAAGCCGTACCTGGAGAACGCGGATGTGGCCGTGTGCCAGGCCGAGACTCCCGTGGCCCCGAGCGGCGGGCCGTACTCCGGGTACCCCGAGTTCAACGTGCCACCCGAGATCTTCGCGGCGGCGAAGGGCGCGGGCTACGACGCCTGCACCTCCGCGAGCAACCACTCGATCGACCAGGGGACCGAGGGCGTGGAGCGCACCCTGCGGGCCCTCGACGACGCCGGTCTGCAGCACACGGGCTCGTACGCCACCGAGGCGGACTCCGAGGAGCCGATGATCGTGGACACCCCCACCGGGAAGCTCGCCGTGGTCACGGGCACGAACAGCCTCAACGAGAAGACCGCGGACCAACCCTGGCGCGTGGACCGGCTGCGTGACGGGGCGGACCCGGCCGTCGGGGAGCAGGCGGCGCGCGAGGACGTGGCGCACGCCGTCGCGCAGGCCCGCAAGGCCCGGGAAGAGGGCGCGGACGTGGTGGTGGCCGCGATGCACTCGATCCTCGAGTACACGGACACCGCGGACGAGTACCAGCGGACGACCGCCCACGCCCTGGCGGACTCCGGCGTGTTCGACGCCGTGTACGGCCACGGTTCGCACAGCGTCCAGCCGATCGAGAACTACCGCGACACGTGGATCGTCTACGGGGTGGGCAACAACGTCACCGAGACCGCCCCGCCCGTGAACGAGACGAACAATCAGGGCATTACGGCGCGCTTCCAGTTCGCGCGCTCGGGCGACGGCGACTGGCGCGTGAGCGATCTCGCCTGGGTCCCGAGCTCCAACACGCAGGGCGGGGCCTACGCGTGGTGCCCCGTGGCGTCGGACGCCCCCTCGGGGGTCTGCCGCTCGGAGGCGGAGGACGCCGCCATCCGCGAGCGCATCGCGGGGATCGTGACCACGGACTCCGCGCGGGAGCACGGGCTGCACGAGTGGAAGCTCAGCGAGGACCGGAAGGACTGAGGGCCGGTCCGGGATCGTTTCCGGACCGGCCCTCAGCGACCACTCGTGCGAAGAGTGCGGATCAGCCCTGCATGCCGAGCTTCTCCAGGATGATCTGGCGCACGCGCCCGGCGTCCGCCTGACCGCGCGTGGCCTTCATGACGGGTCCGATCAGCGCGCCCACGGCCTGCACCTTGCCGCCCCTGATCTTCTCGACGACGTCCGGCATCTGGGCCATGGCGTCGTCCACGGCGGTGCTCAGCGCGCCGTCGTCGGAGACCACCGCGAGGCCGCGGGCCTCGACGATCTCTCCCGGCGTGCCCTCGCCGTCGACGACGAAGCCCAGGACCTTCTTGGCAAGCTTGTCGTTGATCTTGCCGCCCTCGATGAGCTGGTTCAGCTCCACCACGTGCTCCGCGGCGACGGGCAGCTCCGCGATCTCGACCTCGCGCTGCTTGGCCAGACGGGCGATCTCACCCATCCACCACTTGCGGGCCGTGGCGGCGGAGGCACCCGCGGCGATGGTCCGCTCGATCTCATCCATCACGCCGGCGTTGACGACGTCGCGAAACTCCTCGTCCGAGTAGCCCCAGTCCGCCTTCAGACGCTTGCGGCGCTCGGACGGCGGCTCCGGCAGAGTGGTGCGGATCTCCTCGATCCAGTCCGCGGTGGTGACCACCGGGACCAGGTCCGGCTCGGGGAAGTAGCGGTAGTCGTCCGCGTCCGACTTCGGTCGCCCGGCCGTGGTGGAGCGGGTGTCCTCGTGCCAGAAGCGGGTCTCCTGCGTGACCTTCTCCCCCGCGGCGAGCACGGCGGCGTGGCGCTGGATCTCGTAGCGCACGGTGCGCTCCACGGCGCGCAGCGAGTTCACGTTCTTCGTCTCCGAGCGCGTACCGAACTGCGTGGCGCCCTTGGGCATCAGGGACACGTTCGCGTCGCAGCGCACGTTGCCGCGCTCCATGCGGGCGTCCGAGATGCCGAGGTTCTTCACGATCTCGCGGATCGCGGCCACGTAGGCGCGGGCCAGTTCCGGCGCCCGCTCCCCCGCACCCTCGATGGGCTTGGTGACGATCTCGATCAGGGGCACGCCGGCGCGGTTGTAGTCCACCAGGGAGTACTGGGCGTTCTGGATGCGCCCGGCGTCACCGCCCATGTGCGTCAGCTTCCCGGCGTCCTCCTCCATGTGGGCGCGCTCAATCTCCACCCGGAACTCCGTGCCGTCCTCCAGCTCCAGGTCCAGGTAGCCCTCGTACGCGATGGGCTCGTCGAACTGGGAGGTCTGGAAGTTCTTGGGCGTGTCCGGGTAGAAGTAGTTCTTCCGGGCGAAGTGGCACTTCTCGGCGATCGAGCAGTTCAGCGCGAGGCCCAGCTTGATCGCGGACTCCACGGCCTTGCCGTTGACCACGGGAAGCACCCCGGGCAGGCCCAGAGACACCGGTGTGATGTTGGTGTTGGGCTCGTCCCCGAAGGTGTTGGGGGCGGCGTCGAACATCTTGGTCTTCGTGTTCAGTTCCACGTGCACCTCGAACCCCAGCACGGGGTCGAAGCGCTCGAGGGCTTCCTCGAAGGACAGCACGTCCTGGCTCATCACTTGCCTCCCTGCGCGGCGGTGGCCGCGAAATCATGAACGGTGCCGGCGACGTCGCCGCGGTGCTGCCACAGTGGCCCGCCCCACTTCTCTGCGAGCAGCCGCTCCAGGCCTGCCCCCGCGCGGTAGACGCGGGCGTCCTCGCGTGCCGGTGCCATGAACTGGATGCCCACGGGCAGCCCGTCCTCGGGCGCCAGCCCACCGGGCAGCGAGAGCGCGGGGATCCCGGCCAGGTTGGTGGGGATCGTGGCGATGTCGTTGAGGTACATCTGCATGGGGTCCGCGGACTCGTCCACGCCGCCGATGTCGAACGCCGTGGTGGGTGCAGTGGGCGAGATCAGCACGTCGGCCTTCTCGAACGCCGCGGCGAAGTCGCGCTGCACCAGGGTGCGCACCTGCTGCGCCGAGCCGTAGTAGGCGTCGTAATACCCGGCGGACAGCGCGTACGTGCCCAGGATGATGCGGCGCTTGACCTCGTCGCCGAAGCCCGCGGCGCGCGAGGCGCCCATGACCTTCTCGATGGTGGGCGTGCCCTCGGGCGTGACGCGCAGACCGAAGCGCACGCCGTCGTACTTGGCGAGGTTGGAAGAGACCTCCGAGGACATGATCAGGTAGTAGGCGCCCAGCGCGTACTCGAAGTTGGGGGTCTCCACCTCCACGATCTCCGCACCGGCCCGGCGCAGCAATTCGAGGGACTCCTCAAAGCGCTGCTGCACGCCGGCCTGGAAGCCGTCACCGGTGAGCTGCTTGACCACGCCCACGCGCAGGCCCTTGAGCCCGCCGTCCGCGGCGCCGGTGCGCGCGGCCTGAGCGTAGCCGCCCACCGGGTCTGGCAGGGAGGTGGAGTCTGCGGGGTCGTGGCCGCCCACGACCTCGTGCAGCAGAGCGGCGTCGAGCACGGTGCGCGAGCACGGGCCCACCTGGTCCAGCGAGGACGCCATGGCGATCACGCCGTAGCGCGAGACCGAGCCGTAGGTGGGCTTCACGCCCACGGTGCCGGTCACGGCGGCCGGCTGGCGGATGGAGCCGCCGGTGTCCGTGCCGAGGGCCAGCGGGGTCTGGAACGCGGAGACCGCCGCGGCGGAACCGCCACCGGAGCCGCCCGGGATCTTGGTGAGATCCCACGGGTTGCGAGTGGGGCCAAAGGCGGAGTGCTCCGTGGAGGAGCCCATGGCGAACTCGTCCAGGTTGGTCTTGCCGAGGATCGGCATCCGCGCGGCGCGCAGTTTGCGGGTGACGGTGCCGTCGTACGGGCTCATGAAGCCCTCGAGCATGCGGGAGGCCGCCGTGGTGGGCTGGCCCTTCGTGACGATGAGGTCCTTGACGGCCACCGGCACGCCCGCGAGCTCGGGAAGCTCCTCACCGTTCGCGCGGGCCTCGTCCACCTCGCGCGCCACCCGCAGCGCCTCCTCGGTGTTGCGGTGCAGGAAGGCGTTGAGCCCGTCCGTACCGCGGGAGCGGTCCTGCGCGTCCAGCGCGGTGCCGTCCGTGGCCTCGATGTGGTCCAGGTGCGCCTGCACGGCGTCCACCGAGGCGACCTCGCCGGAGGCCAGCTTCGCCGCGAGCTCAGCGGCGGAGAGTTCAATGATCGACTCGCTCATGCTCACTCACCGTCCAGGATCGCGGGGACACGGAACTTGCCGTCCTGGCCGTCCGGGGCATTCAGGAGGGCCTCCTCCTGGGTGAGCGTCTCGCCCACGACGTCATCGCGGAAGACGTTCTGCAACGGCAGCGGGTGGCTCGTGGCGGGGACGTCGGGTCCGGCGGCCTCGCTGACGGAGGCCACGGACGAGACGATCAGTTCGAGTTCCCCGGCCACCCGGGCCAGTTCCTCGTCCGTCATCTCGATCCGCGCCAGCTCCGCCAGGTGCGCCACCTGTTCGCGGTTGATCGCAGACATGCATGCTCCTGGGATTGACTAAAGTGTTTCCGATCCAGTCTAGCGAGCGCCTACCCTGGACTCATCACACCCGTTGCCGCTCCACCGTTCTAAGGGGTCCTCCTTCGTGGCTCAGTCCTCCGCTCGCCCTTCCCGACGCCGCTCCACGCCCGCCCGGGGCACGTCCCGGATGACCAGGGCCGAGGCCGCCCGCGCCCGCGCGGACCACGACAACGCCTGGCGGCAGTGGATCTCGGACTCCGCCGTGGAGACCGTGGACACCGCACTGAGCCACGTGCAGGCCGTGGTCGAGGAGCAGGTGACCGCCTACGGCACCTTCCCTGCGTTCCTCGTGACCGGTGGCAAGGACGGAGAGTTCGAGCTGAACTCCGTGGACCCGCAGGAGGCCGCCGGCATGCGACCCGAGCAGATCCTGGACTCCTTGCGTGCCATCGCGCGGGAGAAGGCTCCGAGCATCCTCGTCGGTGCTCTCGCCTACCCCGCCACCCTCCCGGACCGCTCTGGCGCCGCCGCGGTGATCGCCGAGGTCGAGCACCGTGAACGACTGAGCCTCGAAGTGGTCCAGGAGTACAAGGTGGTCTCCGCCAAGGGCCGCACGTTCGTGAACTTCGAGGACCCGCACACCGACCGCGCAGACCCCTGGCTCTTCGGCGTGCGCGACTGATCCCACCGCGCGGCACCGCGCCGCGCGCCGTCGGACCCGGACCGTTCGACATCCCGGGGGGGGCGGCCCCACCCGCCAGGGGCCCGCCGCGGCGCAGTCTCTCTCCCCCCCCCCCCCCCCGGCTGCCGGGACGACCCGGTCGCCGTCCTAGATTCCGGGGACGACCCCGCCTCCAGCGGGGCAGCACACGGTCCCGCGCCGACCGGTGCCCCCGGCCCCGAGGAACCAGATGACCCGAGATGACCGCCGCCCTGCGCCGTGTCCTGACACCCCTGACGACCGCCCGCGCCGCCGTGGGCTGGCTCACCGTCCTCGTGCTGTGGGCAGTCTCTGATCTCCTGACGCCACCCGTGCCGGCAGTCCCGCTGCTGGTTGCGCTCGCCGTGATCGTAGGCGTGATCATCTTCGCCTCGACCGGCGTGGTCCACCAGGCGGAGCAGCTCGCGCGCCGGCTGGGCGACCCCTACGGGTCCCTCGTACTCACCCTGTCGATCGTGATGATCGAGGTGGTGCTGATCTGCGCCGTCATGCTCGGCCCCGGTGAGCACCCCACGATCGCCCGCGACTCGGTCATGGCGGTGTCCATGATCATTCTCAACCTCGTGGTCGGACTCTGTCTGCTCGTGGGCGGTCTGGCGCACGGGCACCTGCAACCCAACCGCACTGGCGTCTCCACCTACCTGTCCCTGCTCGTGGTGCTGTGCATGCTCGCCTTCGGGCTGCCCGCGGCGCTCGGCACGGACGGCGCGTTCCGTCCCTGGCAGGTGATCGCGGTCGTCGCTGTGACCCTGGGCTGCTACGCCGTCTTCCTGTGGCGCCAGACGGGCGCGCAGGCGGAGGACTTCACGGAGGTGGGCGGCGCTGCGCCGGTGAGCTCCCCTGTTCCCGGCACCAGCGGCAGCGTTCGAACCGGGGACGACGACGCCGCGTCCCGCCCTCCGCTGGGAGAGGTCCTTCGCGCGCACCGCCCCGAGCTGCCCGCGCGCCTGGTGGTCCTCGTGGTGAGTGTCCTGCCCGTGGTGCTGCTCTCCCACGACATGGCCGCGCTGCTCGACGACGCTCTGGGCCGCGCCGGCGCCCCGCCCGCCGTGGCCGGGGTGCTGATCGCAGGCATCGTGTTTCTGCCGGAGTCCATCACCTCTCTGCGGGCGGCGCGTGCCGGGCGGATCCAGCGCGCGAGCAACCTGTGCCACGGTGCACTGGTCTCGACCGTGGGCCTGACGATTCCCGCCGTGCTCGTGATCGGCCTGCTCACAGGTCAGACCGTGGTGCTGGCGGAAAGTCCCGCGAACCTGCTGCTGCTCGGGGTCACGCTCGCGCTGTCCACGGTCGCGCTCGCGGCGCCCCGCGTCACCGCCGTGCACGGGGCGGCTCACCTCGTGCTCTTCACGGCCTACGGCATCGTGGTCTTCTCCTGACGGGACGTCGCCGGGTCCATTCCCTCGGCAGCGCGGGCGCGCGCCGCCGTCGTCCCGGGTCTCACCAGCTCGGCAGCTCCGGCAGTGCTCCCTCGGTCTCGACCGCGGCGGTCTCTCCGCGGGCCAGCCACAGCAGCAGGCCCACGCGGTCCCCGGTGACGAGCTGACCGCCGTCGCCGACGACCCACTCGTCGTGCTCGTCCGTGCGTAGCGTCATGCCCGGAGCGTTCTTGGCACGCATGGTCTTCACCGCGGCCTCCAGCGCGTCGAGCACGGACTCGGGCTCTGCTTGCGCGAGCGACCAGGAGGTGTCGAGATCCCAGTGGTGCAGCACGATCTCCGTGATCCGCACGGCGGGAATGGACACGGCGGGAATGGGCTTGCCGTGCAGGTCCAGCACCTCGACCGCCAGCTCCCCCTCCAGCCGCTCACACTGCTCAGCGAAGAAGCGGGCGCTGTCCACGAACGCCTGGACCAGCTCCTCCCGGGGCAGGACCGCGTACGCCTCGATGTCCTGTTCCCGTGCCTGCCGGGAGTCGTAGGGCTGCTGGGCCTCCCCCGTGGTGGCCCAGTCGACCAGCCGGACGAGCGCCCGGCCGTTGGAAGCCAGGTGGGCGACCACGTGGGCACGGTCCCACCCCTCGCACAGCGACGGCTCAGCCAGCTCTGCGTCTGAAAGGGAGTCCACGGTGGCCAGGAAGCTCTCGGTCTCCCGCCGCAGTCGGGCGAGGTCCGAGGTCACGCGCAAAGGGTTCGTCATGGACCCCACTGTAGTGAGCCGACCGTGAGCCGCGCCATGACGAAGGGCCCAGGGCGGGAACCGGTCATCTGCGGTTCCGTCATGGGCCCTCCTGGCATCCGCGGTTCAGGGGCTCAGGAGCTCAGGAGCTCAGGAGCTCAGGGCAGCGTCTCCGCCAGCTGCTGGCGCAGCTCTCGCCGCGCGCGCTGGGTCTGCGGATCCGGCACGGGCACCGCCGCGAGCAGCCGCTTGGTGTATTCCTGCTCCGGGTGGCGCAGCACCGTCTCGCGCGAGCCCTGCTCCACGATGTGCCCGTGCTGCATGACCACGATGCGCCGGGCGAGCCGGTCGATCACCGCGAGGTCGTGGGTGACGAACAGGCACGCGAAGCCCATCTCCGCCTGCAGCTCCTCGAAGAGGTCCAGCACCGTGGCCTGGACGGACACGTCCAGCGCGGAGGTCGGCTCGTCCGCGACAAGCAGCTTGGGCTTCAGGGACAGGGCCCGGGCGATGCCCACGCGCTGCTTCTGACCGCCGGAGAGCTCGTGCGGGTAGCGGTTGCGGTAGTTGCGCGGCAGCCGAACCTGGTCCAGCAGCTGCTCGATCCGGTGCTGCAGCTCGGCACCCTTGGCCACCTTGGCCAGGTACATGGGCTCGCCGATGGACTCGCCGATCGGGAGCCGCGGGTTCAGTGACGAGGACGGGTCCTGGAAGACCATGCCCACGTCCTTGCGCACCCGGTCTAGCGTGGAGCGCGGGGCACCGTGGAGTTCAACGCCGTCGACCACCAGCGAGCCCTCGACCACCGGCAGCAGGCCCACGGCGGCGCGCCCGATCGTCGTCTTGCCGGATCCGGACTCCCCGACCAGGCCCACGGTCTCACCCGAGGCCACGGTCAGGCTCACGCCCTCCACCGCGCGGAACGCCGGGTTGCGGCCCTGCTTGGGGTACTCGATCGCCACGTCCTTCAGCTGCAGGATGGGTGCCGCCACGCGCTGGGCGAGCGTGTCCATGGAGGCGGACTCTGCCGTGCTCCGGTCCACCACGATGGGCGCGGCCACGGAGCGTTCGAGCGCGGCCACCATGTCCACGGACTCGTCCCCCTCCGTACCCTGCCCCAGGTGCGGCACCGCCTCCAGCAGGGTGCGCGTGTAGGGGTGGCGCGGAGCGGAGAAGATCTGTTCGGCGCTGCCCTGCTCCACGATCACGCCGTTCTGCATGACCGCGATCTTGTCCGCGAGGTCCGCCACCACTCCCATGTCGTGCGTGATGAGGATGACCGCTGAGTCCAGCTGGTCCTTGAGGTTGCGGATCAGGTCCAGGATCTCGGCCTGCACGGTCACATCCAGAGCAGTGGTGGGCTCGTCCGCGATCAGCAGCTTGGGGTCGCACGAGAGCGACTGGGCAATCATCGCGCGCTGGCGCTGGCCGCCGGAAAGCTGGTGGGGGTACGAGCGGAACGCCTTCTCTGGGTCCGGCAGCTCCACCATGGTGAGCATCTGTTTGGCGCGCTCCGCGGCCTCCGTGGGCGAGATGTCCCGGTGCAGGCGCAGGGTCTCCACGATCTGCTGGCCCACCGTGTACACGGGGTTCAGCGCGGTCATGGGCTCCTGGAAGATCACGGCAATCTCCTCACCGCGCACCCGGCGCAGGGCACTGCCCCGCAGCCCGATCAGCTCTTCACCGCCAAGTTTCGCCGAGCCACGCACCCGCGCGTTGGACGGCAGCAGCCCCAGCATGGACATCGAGCTCGCGGACTTGCCGGAGCCGGACTCACCCACGATCGCGAGGACTTCACCGGCGGCGACGTCGTAGTCCAGGTCGATCGCGGCCGGAACCCACTCGCGGTCCACGCCGAAGTCCACGCTCAGGCCGCGCACGCTCAGCACGGGCTCCCCGCGGGCCACCTTCGTCCGGGAGCGGCCACGCCGGTCGCTGGGCTCGGCGCGCAGGGCTCGGCGGCCCCGCTTCTTCGTCCCGGCCGCGGCGCTGGCGTCCGTGGCGGTCGAGCCGTCGACGGCGTTCCCCGCCTCCGACGTGGCACCGGAACTGTCCGGCGCGACGCCCTCGCTCGCCCCGAGGACCTCGGCGCTGCTGGTCTCAGCACCTTGGGCCCCGGCGTTCTGCGCCGCGGCATCACCCGTCGGCGACGTGGCCACTCGGCCGTCTCCGGCCAGCGAGCCGTCCCACGGGGCGTTGTGCTCGGCGGCGGTCGGGCCCTGCGCGGGGACCGCATCCGGAGACTGGGCTCCGTCGCGAGGATCGGGCGCACCCTCGGGGACGCCGTGGGGCTGGTTCGAGGTGCTCATCGTGTGTGCTCCATCGTATCGAGAACGTGGTGCGCGGGGCGGACGCGCGCGGAGTGCGGGGCACTGCGGTGCCGGGCAGCGGAGGGTTCACGGTGCGGGGCCGCAGACTGCCTAGCATGGGGACCATGCCGACCAGCTACGACGCAGCACCGGAGCACGAGACCTACCGCGGGGCGTCGGCCCCGTGGCTCACAGGATTCCTGGTGCTGCTGGGACTGTCGGTGGGCGTCTCGGGCTGGGGCCGCACCCCGGCCCACCACGCGGCGGCCGTGCTGGGTGCCCTGGCCCTCGCGGGGCTGGGCTACACGCTCTACTGGCGTCCCCGGCTGGAGGTCCACGAGCGGGAGGTGCGCCTGGTGAATCCCCTGCGCACCGTCTGCGTGCCGTGGGCGCAGATCGTGGACGTGGGCACCCGGTTCGCTGTGACCCTGGTGACCGACACCGGGAAGCACTCGAGCTTCGCGCTGCCCGCGGCAGGTGCCGGGTCGAGCCTCCGCGCGGGCCCGGACGCCGTGAACCGGAACCATCCGATCGCCCGCCCGGACGGCTCGGT
Source organism: Kocuria salsicia (assembly GCF_039532055.1). Taxonomy (NCBI): domain Bacteria; kingdom Bacillati; phylum Actinomycetota; class Actinomycetes; order Micrococcales; family Micrococcaceae; genus Kocuria; species Kocuria salsicia. Next base: position 890,339 of record NZ_BAAARF010000003.1, read on the forward strand.
GCGCGTGGGCGACCTGACCTCCACCGCGTCCGGCGCGGCGGCCCACCGGGTCCGCAGCGTGTGGCAGCGCAGGATCGAGACCGGCGAGCTCGACGTCTCCTCCGCGGACGGATCCGAGGACCCGGTGCGGGTGCGGCTCACGCCGGGACCGCTCACGACCACCCTGGTGCTGGGGGCCGCGAGCGCCGTCCTGTTCACGCTCTGATCCGGGGCGGGTCACCGGACGCCCCCGCCGTCAGCGGCAGGGGTGCCGGCCGCGCCCCCGGGGGACGACGCCGTCGCCGTCGTCGCTGCGTCGCTCGCGTGCTCGTCACGGCCGGAGCCGATCTCCCGGGCCCGCCGGGGGTTGAACTTGCGCTGGCGCGGGTCGAAGGCGTCCCGCAGGCCGTCGCCGATGAAGTTGATGGTCAGGGCGATGGCCACGATGAACACGCCGGGCCACCAGAACAACCAGGGGCGGGTGGCGAACGCGGTCTGGTTCTCGCTGATCAGACGGCCCAGTGACCAGTCCGGCGCCTGGATGCCGAGGCCCAGGTAGGACAGCGCGGTCTCCAGCAGGATGGCCGAGGACATCAGCAGCGTGATGTTCACGGTGATCACGCCCACGGTGTTGGGCAGGATGTGCTTGAAGATGATCCGTCCACTGGAGGCCCCCGCCAGGCGTGCGGCGTCCACGAACTCCCGCTCGCGCAGGGTCAGGAACTCGCCGCGCACCAGCCGCCCCAGGGGTGGCCATGAGGCCAGGCCCACGAGCAGGCCCAGGGCCACCACCGTGGCGAACGTGGGCAGGCCGTGGCTGCGCACCCAGGTGATGGCGAGGCGCCCGAGCAGGGCCGCCAGGATCACCAGCGGAATGATGATGATGACGTCCGTGAGGCGCATCAGAACGGCCTCGGTCCAGCCGCGGAAGTAGCCCGAGAGGCCACCCACCACGGTGCCCACGAGCCCAGCCACGACACCCACCACGATCATGACCACCAGGGAGTACTGCGTGCCCTGCATGGCCATGGCGAAGAGGTCCCGCCCCAGGTTGTCCTGGCCGAACGGGTGCTCCCCGAGACCCGGGGGCAGCAGGGAGAGGGTGGGCCGCCCACCGTCGAGCACGGTGCCGGTGGCGTCCGGACTCCACTTCCACCAGCCGGGGACGGGCCCCACGCCCAGGGAGGTCACGGAGAGCACCACGATGAACAGCAGCACCACCAGCGAGACCACCGCGCCCGTGTTGCCGAAGAACCGCTGGCGCACCAGCTGGCCCTGACTCTTGCCGCGCACGTCCTGGGGTTTCTCTCCCGCCTCGGGGACCTGCCCCACAGGCTGGGGGACGTCGATCGGTTGTGGCTGGCTCATGCTTTCACCCTCACGCGCGGGTCGAGTACGGAGTACACCAGATCCGCCACCAGGTTGAAGACCATGGCGACGATGCCGGTGACCAGGAAGACGCCCATCACGGGGTTGGGGTCCACGTTGCGCACGGACTGGACGAAGAGCTGGCCCATGCCGGTGAACGCGAAGACCGACTCCGTGATGATGGCACCGCCGATCAGCCCACCGATGTCGTAGGCCACGAGCGTGGCCAGCGGGATCAGCGCGTTGCGGAACGCGTGGCGCATGACCACCGTGCGCTCGGAGAGGCCCTTGGCGCGCGCAGTACGCACGTAGTCCTGGCCCATGATCTCGAGCATCGAGGCCCGCGAGTACCGGGAGTAGGAGGCCAGCGCGAGCAGCGTCAGACAGATGGTGGGCAGCAGCAGGTGGGTGAAGCGGTCCAGACCCATGGTCCAGAAGTCACCGGTGAGCCCGGGGGTGGCCGAGTTGGCCGTGGCGATCGGGCGGCCGCGGATGTGCCCCGAGTTCACGTAGCTCGGCCAGGACTGCATGAAACGGTCCAGCACGAGCAGCAGCGCCACGAAGAACCCGGTGACACCGGCCACCCGGGCGCCTTGGCCGCGGTCGTAGCCGCCGGCGAAGTACCCGATCCCGGCGCCCACCAGGACCATCACGACCGTCAGACCCAGCACGGTCCAGACCCCGGCGCCCTTGAAGAGGGACTGCACCGGGAAGTACAGCACCAGGCCCACGAGCACGGTGCCGAGCGCGGCGTAGAGGGCGCGCCGGTTGCGCAGCCCCGCCATGAGCACCGTGGCGATCACGGCCACGAGGATCCCGGTCAGGGCGATCAGCGGGATGCCCAGGAACGGGTGGTTGAGCCAGTTGGTGGCCAGCACGAAGTAGACGACGCCGAAGGTCACCACAAAGCCGAGCACCCCCATCAGGATGCGGGTCCGCGGCCTGCCGAAGGAGACGAGGTACCAGATCACGCCCAGCACGAGCGATATCAGCAGGATCGAGCCCATGGACATGGCCGGGTTCTGCAGGAAGTCGTTGAACTGGATGGCCACGACCTCCTTGAGCAGCACCGCAAGCCAGAAGCTCGGCAGCGAGAAGCACAGGAAGGTCAGGAACGTGATGCCGTAGTCCAGCCCGGAGTACTGGCGCAGGGCGGAGACGATGCCCAGGGTGATGCCCACGACGATCGCGAGGATCGTCCCCACGGTCACGAGCATGATGGTCTGGCCCATGGCGAAGGACAGCAGGCTCGTCACCTCCTGGCCCTCGCGGCTCACACCCAGGGAGCAGGTGTCCGCGAAGGGCACGAGGCACCCGGCGGCCCCGCCGAGCCATGTGAAATAGCGCAGCACGGGAGGGGTGTCCAGGTTCAGCGCCTCAACGCGAGCCGGGATCAGCTGCTGCGCGTTGGGGTTGCCGTAGAGGTCCCACAGAGGGTCACCGGACGCGGCCGTCATGAGGTACACGATGAAGGACGCGCCCAGCAGGATGAGCACGGCTGTGATGAGCCGTCTGAGGATGTAAGAAGTCATGTCGCTGCCTCGGAGGACGAGTGGTGGTCACGGCACTGCGCAGACGCGGGGATCCCGCGCCCACGCAGTGCTCGTGAAGGGGTTGACCCGGTCGTCGGGGCTCTGCCGCCCTACTTGCGGCTCCACTCGGAGACGTTCCAGAACACGCCGGTCAGGTTCGGCTGGTACTTGTCCACGCCGGCGATCTTGTCCGAGGTGGCCACGTAGCCCACGGACTGGAAGAGCGGGAGGCCGTAGGCGTCCTCGAAGGTGTGCTTGTCCACCTCAGCGATCTGGTCGTTGCGCGAGGACTCGTCCAGGTTGGCGCGGGCCTCGTCCACGAGCTTGTCCACGTCCGCGTTCGAGTACTTGTTGTAGTTGCCGCCGCCGCCGGTCTTGAAGATCTGCGAGAGCATCTCGGTGCCCACGCCCGGGGAGACCCAGCCGTACAGGGACGCGTCATAGTCGCCGTCGGAGAGCTTCTCGGACCAGTTCGGGTCGCCCAGGTCCTCGACCTTGAACCCGGCCTTCTCCGCGGACTCCTTGATCAGCTGGAAGGTGTCCACGCGCTGCGGATTGCCGTTGTTGTAGAGGATCCGCACCGTGGGCGTCTTGCCGTCGAGCAGCTTCTTGGCGCCGTCGATGTCCACGTCCCCGTAGAGCTTCTTGGCGTCGTTCTTCTCCACGGCCTTCGTGTAGGCATCGCCCTGGCTGGAAACGAACATCTGCGAGTTGAGCACCTCGGCGTCCTCCTTGACCGGCTTGACCAGCTGGTCGAGGATCTGCTGGCGCGGGATGGTCTTCAGGAACGCCTCGCGGGTCTCCTTGTCCTTGAAGGTGTCCGAGCCGAAGTTCAGGTCCACGTGGTCGTACGCGAGCTGGTCGCCCTGCTGCACGTTCACGTTCTCGATCTGCTTGACCTGGTCCATCGTGTCCTTGTTGACGTTGTTCGGCTGCATGATGTCCACTTCGCCGTTGCGCAGCGCCTGGATCTGAGCCGTGGCGTCGCCGATGGTGCGCAGGGTGATCTCGTCCAGCTTGCCCTGGTGCTCGCCCTTGTAGTTCTCGTTCTTCTTCAGCGTGACGGAGTTGTTCTCCACCACGGTGTCGATCGTGTACGGACCGTTGGCCACGAGGACGTCCTTGTCGTCCGGGGTGGACGTGAAGTTGAAGGAGGTGTCCCAGGCCTTGCCGATCTTCTCCAGCTCGGGCTGCTTCTGCGGGCTCTTGGAGTCCCCCTTCTTCTGGTTCTCCAGCACCTTGAGCAGCTCGTCCTCGGACATCCCGGCCTTCTTGGCCACCACGTGCGCGGGCATCAGGGAGTTTTCGTCGAAGGCGATCTCCCAGTCCGCGTTCTGCTTGCCCCACGTGACGGTCATGGTCTTGCCGTCCTCGGAGAACGTGGGCATCTCCGTGGAGCCCAGGATGTCCGTGGAGCCGGCGATCGAGAAGTAGTCCTTGCCGGTCTTGCCGTCCTCGCTGGAGTCGTTCGCGTAGCCGGAGAGTTCGCTCCACCACAGCATGAGGTCGGCCTTGTCGATCTTGTTGCCGTCCGACCACTGCGGGTCCTTGAGCGTGTACTCGACCGTCAGGGGGTCGTCCGAGGTCTTCTTGTACGTGCCGAAGCCCTCGTTGGGGTGGATCTTCTGCTCCGGGTCCACCGTGGTGAACCCTTCGCGGGTCATCTCCGCCACGTGGCCGTTGATGTCCAGGTTCGTCTTGGTGTAGCCGGGGTTCGCGCCCGAGAACTTGTTGGTCTCGGCCACGGTCACGACGCCGCCGTCCTGGCCCGCTGCGCTGCTGTCACCGCTAGCCTTGTCGTCCCCGCCGCCGCCCACACTGGCGCAGCCGGTGAGCGTCAGAGCGGCGATCGCCGCCACGGAGAGGGCAGCCTTGCCCTTGAAGGTGTGATTTCCCATGTCGGTTCCTCCCGATGTGGTGTCCATGGAATGTGCGTTGCACCCCCGCTGATGGATTCCCCGGCCGTGGCTGGCTTCACCCATGACCGTGGTGCGTCTCACAGTGAACGAGAGGTTACCCGTGGATAACCTGATTCGTGTCAAAGTGTCAGCGTGTTGTGGGCGTGTCGGCATCCCGTGCGTGTCGCGCATCCAGGAAAACGGCTCCCCGCACCGTCGCCGCTGGCCTACCCTGGTGCCACCACGCAAGACCGTCACCGTCCCGGGAGGCCCCCAGTGAGCACCACACCGCACGACCGCACCACCGCCGCACGCGAGCCGGGCGGGGACGACGCCGCGCGCCCGCGCGGCACCCGGGGTCCGGCGGGCGAGCCGCTCGGCTCCCCCGCCCCCGGCGAGCAGCGCGCGGGAGCCGGCCGGGCGGCGCCGTCGCCCGTGGCCGAGGAACGTGCGAGCGCCCCCCGGACCACCGCGGCCGACGACGTCGAGNGCCCCCCGGACCACCGCGGCCGACGACGTCGAGCCCCGCCCCTCCGAACCGCCCCGCACCTCGGAGTCGGCACACGCCACGGGCCAGCAGGCCCCCGTGGACCCGGCCCTCGACAAGCCCGCCAAGCGGGGGGTCTCGGGCACGGTGTGGGCCGCTCTGATCCTCGGGGTGGTCGTGCTGATCCTGCTGCTCGTGTTCATCATCCAGAACAACGTGAGCACCCGCTTCGAGTACATGGCCTGGGAGTTCAGCCTGCCGCTGGGCGTGGCCATGCTGTTCTCTGCCATCGCCGGCGCCCTCATCATGGCGCTCGTGGGATCGGTGCGGATCTTCACGCTCGGGCACCGCCTGCGCAAGCTCGAGAAGGAGCGGCAGCGGATCCGCACGGCCGTGTCCGACTGATCCCCCGCCCCCAGAGCCCACGACGGCGCGCGGCCACCTCTCGCGGGGTGCCGCGCGCCGTCGTCGTCCCCGCCGCCCGCCCTCCATGGGCCCTCCACGGCCCTGGACGCAGGGCACGTGACGGAGGTCTCCCCGGCACCGTGGGCGCAGGTGACCACGGCCGGAAATCCGCGCGGGGACGGGGCTTTTGGCCCGCAGGGCCCGCCTGCGCCGCCCCCGCAGCGGGTAGGCTGGAGGGTAGCCCGGTGACCGTCAATGCAAGGAGTCATTGCTCATGCCCAAGATCATCTACACCGAGACCGACGAAGCACCCATGTTGGCCACGTACTCGTTCAAGCCCATGGTGGAGGCCTTCGCGTCGACCGCCGGTGTGGAGGTGGAGACCCGGGACATCTCCCTTGCCGCCCGCGTCCTGGCCCAGTTCCCGGACCGGCTCACGGATGAGCAGCGCGTCCCGGACACCCTGGCCGAGCTGGGGGAGCTTGCCAAGACCCCGGAAGCCAACATCGTGAAGCTTCCCAACATCTCCGCGTCCATCCCGCAGCTGAAGGCCACCATCAAGGAGCTGCAGGCGGACGGCTACGACCTCCCGGACTACCCGGAGGACGCCTCCTCGGACGAGGCAAAGGAGATCCGCGCGCGCTACGACCGCGTCAAGGGCTCCGCCGTGAACCCCGTGCTGCGGGAGGGCAACTCGGACCGCCGCGCGCCGAAGGCCGTCAAGGAGTACGCCAAGAAGCACCCGCACACCATGGGCGCCTGGTCCAGGGACTCGAAGACCAACGTGGCCACCCTGGGCCACGACGACTTCCGCACCAACGAGCAGTCCGTGGTGATGCCGGCGGAGGACACCCTCACCATCCAGCACGTCACGGACCACGGCACCACGGTGCTCAAGCAGTCCGTGCCCGTGCTCGCCGGTGAGGTCGTGGACGCCACGTTCATGAGCGCCGCCGCGCTGGACGCGTTCCTCGAGGAGCAGGTGGCCCGCGCCAAGGAGGAGGGCATCCTCTTCTCGGCGCACCTGAAGGCCACCATGATGAAAGTCTCGGACCCCATCATCTTCGGCCACGTGGTCAAGGCGTTCTTCAAGGACGTCCTGCAGCGCTACGGCACGGACCTCGAGAAGGCGGGTCTGTCCCCCAACGACGGCCTGGCCGCGATCCTCTCCGGGGTCTCCCAGCTGGAGAACGGCGAGGAGATCGCCGCCGCGTTCCAGGAGGCCATCGACAACGGGCCCGAGCTCGCCTACGTGAACTCGGACAAGGGCGTCACGAACCTGCACGTGCCCTCGGACGTGATCGTGGACGCGTCCATGCCCGCGATGATCCGCACCTCCGGGCAGATGTGGGGCCGCGAGGGCGAGCAGAAGGACACCCTGGCCGTGCTGCCGGACTCCTCCTACGCCGGTGTGTACCAGACGGTCATCGACGACTGCCGAGAGAACGGTGCGTACGATCCCACCACCATGGGCACCGTCCCGAACGTGGGCCTGATGGCGCAGAAGGCCGAGGAGTACGGCTCCCACGACAAGACCTTCGAGATCCCCGAGGCCGGCACCGTTCAGGTGGTCAACTCCGCCGGTGAGGTGCTGATGTCCCACGAGGTCCAGCCGGGTGACATCTGGCGCGCCTGCCAGGCCAAGGACGCCCCTATCAAGGACTGGGTGCAGCTGGCCGCGCGGCGCTCCCGCGAGTCCGGGATGCCCGCCGTGTTCTGGTTGGACGAGACCCGCGCCCACGACCGCAACCTCATCGAGAAGGTCAACACCTACCTCGCGGACGAGAACACGGACGGGCTGGACATCCGCATCCTCTCCCCCGTGGACGCCACCGCGTTCACCATCGAGCGCCTGCGCCGCGGTGAGGACACCATCTCCGTGACCGGCAACGTGCTGCGCGACTACCTCACGGACCTGTTCCCCATCCTGGAGCTGGGCACGTCCGCGAAGATGCTCTCGATCGTCCCGCTGATGAACGGCGGCGGCCTGTTCGAGACCGGTGCCGGTGGCTCCGCGCCCAAGCACGTGCAGCAGCTCCTGGAGGAGAACCACCTCCGGTGGGACTCCCTCGGTGAGTTCCTGGCACTGGCGGCGTCCTTCGAGCACCTCGCCACGCGCTACGACAACGCCAAGGCGCAGGTCCTCGCGGACACCCTGGACCGGGCCACCGGCACGTTCCTGGACGAGAACAAGTCCCCGTCCCGCAAGGTCCACGAACTCGACAACCGCGGCTCGCACTTCTACCTGGCTCTGTACTGGGCCGAGGAGCTGGCCCAGCAGACGGAGGACGCCGAGCTCGCCCAGGCATTCCAGAAGGTCGCCTCCGAGCTGCGCGCCAACGAGGACGCCATCAACGCCGAGCTGCTCGGTGTGCAGGGTTCCCCGGTGAACCTGGGCGGCTACTACTGGCCCAAGCCTGAACTGGTCTCGGGCGTCATGCGTCCCTCCGCCACGCTGAACCGGATCATGGACTCACTCTCCGCCTGAGCCGACCGGGCGGATCCGCGCGGCCTGGTTCCGCTCGGGGTGCGCGGCGCTTCTCCGGGAGCGCCGCGCACCACGGGCAGCATCGGGACGGCGCTCCTGGCACGACAACGCCGCCGCGTCCCCTTCCCGGGGACACGGCGGCGTTCGTTCACTGCGGCGTTTGTACAAGGCACCGTCCGTTCGGCCAGCGCTTGACCATGACGCTCTTCGTTCGCAACGGGGTCCTGGCGTGACCTGGCCCCGCGCTCACGGGCGCGTCAGGACAGGATGGCCACAGCCGCGTCGTAGTCCGGCTCCTCGGAGATCTCCGGGACCAGCTGCGAGTGGACCACGGTGCCGTTCTCGTCCACCACCACGACCGAGCGGGCGAGCAGGCCCTCCAGCGGGCCGTCGGTCATGGTGACGCCGAAGTCCTCGCCGAACGCGGAGCGGAAGGCGGAGGCGGTGACCACGTTCTCGATCCCCTCGGCACCGCAGAAGCGGCCCAGCGCGAACGGGAGGTCCTTGGAGACGCAGACCACGGTGGTGTCCTGCAGGGCGGAGGCGCGCTTGTTGAACTCACGCACGGACTGGGCGCACACGCTGGTGTCCACGGACGGGAAGATGTTCAGCACCACGCGGCGGCCCGTGAACTCGTCCGAGGTGACCGGCGCGAGGTCCGTGTTCACCAGCTCGAACGAGGGGGCGGCCTCGCCCTCGGAGGGCAGCTCGCCAACGGTGTGGACGGGGGTTCCTTGGAATGCGGTGGTAGTCATGGCTTCATTCTGGTGCGCCACCCAGGGCCTCGACAGGTGCTTACGCCGTGCGCTGAACCGGGCCCGCTGATAGCCTCGATTCCACGGACGTCCCCGTCACGCACCCCACAGGCACTGCGCATCCCAGGAGGAAGCATCGTGAGCCTCAACCCCATGACCGTTGCCGTGACCGGGGCCGCCGGTCAGATCGGCTACAGCCTGCTCTTCCGGATCGCCAACGGCGACCTGCTGGGACGGGAGCGGCCCGTGCGGCTGCGGCTGCTGGAGATCCCCTCCGCACTGCCCGCCCTGGAGGGCACCGTGATGGAGCTGCAGGACTGCGCGTTCCCGCTGCTGCAGGACGTGGAGATCGGATCCGACCCCCACGAGGTCTTCGACGGTGCGCAGCTCGCCCTGCTCGTGGGCGCCCGGCCCCGCGCCAAGGGCATGGAACGTGGTGACCTGCTGGAGGCCAACGGTGCGATCTTCACGCAGCAGGGCCGCGCCCTGAACGACGCCGCCCACGACGACGTCCGGGTGGTGGTCACGGGCAACCCGGCCAACACCAACGCCCTGATCGCGCAGCGCAACGCACCGGACATCCCCGCCTCACGTTTCAGTGCCCTGACCCGGCTGGACCACAACCGGGGTGTGGCCATGCTGGCGGAGAAGACCGGCGCGTCCGTGAACGACGTCAAGCACCTGAGCGTGTGGGGCAACCACTCCGCCACCCAGTACCCAGACCTCGACCACGCCACGGTGGCCGGTCGCCCGGCCACCGAACTGGTCTCCCGGGACTGGGTCACGGACACGTTCATCCCCACCGTGGCCCACCGCGGTGCGGCCATCCTGCAGGCCCGCGGAGCGTCGTCCGCCGCATCCGCCGCGAGCGCCACCATCGACCATGCCCGGGACCTCATGCTCGGCAACCCCCGCGGGGACTGGACCTCCATGGCGGTGGTCTCCGACGGCTCCTACGGCGTGCCCGAGGGGCTCATCAGCTCCTTCCCCGTGACCACCTCCGGCGGGGACTGGTCGATCGTGCAGGGGCTGGAGATCTCCGAGTTCTCGCGGACGCGCATCGACGCGTCCGTGGCCGAGCTGGAGACGGAGCGCGCGGCGGTGACGGAGCTGGGCCTGGTCTGAGGGCCGGGGCTGCAACTGCGGAGCAGGCGCAGACTTTGGCGCGGTTTTCTGCATTTGCTCCGTCAGTGCAGAGGTTCCGGCAGTGTTACGCGTCTCTCGACGTCCTCAACGCCTCCTGAAAGGCCCCTTCCGCGTCCTCCGAGAACGGGACGAACACGACCGTGCCCACCTGCGTGTCCGAGGCCAGGACCGTGTCCACGGCGATTCGCGTGGCACTGTCCATGGGCCAGCCGTAGATGCCCGCGGAGATCGCGGGGAAGGCGACCGACTTTGCCCCGAGCTCGTCCGCCACGCGCAGCGACTCGCGGTAGCACGACGCCAGGATGTCGCTCTTGTCCTTCGTCTTCGCGTACACCGGGCCCACCGTGTGGATCACCCAGCGGGCGGGGAGGTCGTAGCCGTCCGTGGCCACGGCCTGACCGGCCGGCAAACCGTCCTGCAGCGTGGTCTCGCGCAACCGCCTGCACTCGGCCAGCAGCTGCTTCCCGGCGGCTCGGTGAATCGCACCGTCCACGCCTCCGCCCCCGAGGAGCTTGGAGTTCGCGGCGTTGACGATCGCGTCCGTGTGGACCTTCGTGATGTCACCCTTGCGGATCTCGATGTTCATGCGGCCACCCTACTGCCGCTCCCCCGCTCGGAGGGCCCGGCCAGCCCGTGAGAACGCGGCCGCGCTACGTGACGCGAGCCGCGGCCGGGCATCTCGTGCCCCGAGGTTCGACGCCCAGCGGCCACGTGGGAATCACTCGGACGCGGGGCCCACGTACATCCAGCGCTTCGCGCGCCTGGTGAACTCGGAGACCTCGTGCAGGCGGCCCGGCTCGCCGTTGCTCACGTAGGACGCGGTGAACTCGACGACGCCGTGGTCGTCCTCTGCGCCGCCATCCACCACCCGCTCCACGGCCAGCCCCGTCCAGCGGGTCTCCGGGTCAACGGACGTGTCCGTAGGGCGGGTCCGGGGATGCCACGTGCGGAACAGGTGGTCCTCCGCGCCGGTGGCGAACGCCGTGTACCGCGAGCGCATCAGCGTCTCCGCCGTGGCTGGCCACACCTCGTTCGCGAGCGCCGGGCCGCAGCACTCGGGCAGGGACGCACCGGCCGGGAGACCTCCGCAGGGACATACGTTCATGGTGGACGAGCCTACCGCCAGCGGTACGAGGGCTCAGTGTGCAAGCCGTGCAAGCCCGGGGGACGGCATCAATGGCGGATCCCGCAGCCAGAGCAGCCTCGGGCCCGTGCACCGGGCCGCTCCTCCGGCGTGGGCTGGGAGCGCATCCTGCGGGGCGTGGGCACTCACTCGACGGGCGCCGCGGCCAGTGCCAGGGCGTCGTCGAGCATCTGCTCGGTCAGCAGGCCCGTGAAGGTGTTGCGCTGGCTCACGTGGTAGCAGCCCACGAGCCGGATGTCCCGCCCGTCCGGGGTGCGCAGCCACGCGACCGCGCCGTGGCCGAACTTGGGTCTGGGCCGGGGAACCTCCCAGCCCATGCGGGCGGTGGCCGCGAGGACCGTCTGCCACGCGATGCCGCCGAGGGCCAGCATGCCGCGCAGCTCCGGCAGCAGCTCGATCTCGCGGTCGAACCAGCCGCTGCAGGTGGCCTTCTCTTCCGGGGTGGGTTTGTTGGCCGGTGGTGCGCAGCGCACCGGGGCGATCATGCGGACGCCGTGCAGCGCCTGGCCGTCCCCGGCGGTGGAGACGGTCTCGTGCTCGGCGTAACCCGCCCGGTGGAGGGCCGCGTAGACCCAGTCCCCGGAGCGGTCGCCGGTGAACATGCGGCCCGTGCGGTTGCCCCCGTTCGCCGCGGGGGCAAGCCCGACGACGGCGAACCGCGCGTGCGGATCCCCATAGGACGGCACGGGCCTGCCCCAGTAGGGCTCACCGGCGAAGGAGGCGCGCTTGCGCTCGGCCACGTCCTCCCGCCACTCGACCAGCCGCTCGCACGCGCTGCACACGCTGCACAGGGCGTTGAGCTGGTCCACGTCCTGGGCGGTCGCCGCGAGCTCGCGGACCTGCCGCGCGGTGTGCGCCACGGGGGTGTCCGGCGCGGCGGGGTCCTCGGGCCATCCTGTCCCGGGCGGCACGGGCGACGCGAACAGCTGACCGGTCAGAGGGTGTGGCAGCAGCCGCTCAGGGGTCTCGCTCATGGGTGTGCCCTTCTCTCGGTTCTCAGCGTGCGGCCCCCGGGTCCGGGCCGGGCTCGGCAGGGCGGGATCACGACATCGTGGCGCCCCGAGGGTATCGCGCGGCCCGGACGCCACGGCGCGAGCGGCGTCGTCGCGCTCCTGCCGGGCCGCGGGCCCCAGGGCGGGCCCGGCCCAGAACGTGCCGCGCCTCTGGACCGCCGGCGGCGGCCACCCCGGTCAGAGCAGGCTCTGCTCCCCCAGCCGCCGCAGGATCTGACGGCGCCACCGCTCAGGGAACTCGGGGGCGCGGGTCAAGGCCCGCAGCGCGTCCCGGTCGGTGACGCCCGCGGCCATGACGCGCACGACGTCGGCCACGGACACCGCGCCGGACGGCCGGCTCACGAACTCGAACGCGTCCCCGGCGCGGACGTGGCCCTCGCGCCGCACACGGAGGTAGAAGCCCGTCCGGCCGAGGCGTTCCATGTCACGGGGAAGCTCGGCGTCGGCCCAGCGCCGGGACAGCGTGTTGCACGGCGTGCGAGGCTGCGTCACCTGCACGAGCGCCGTGCCCACCTGGAAGACGTCGCCCAGGTGCACACGGTCCTCCGTGGCGCCCCGCAGCGTGAGGTTCTCCCCGAACGCGCCGGGCCCCAGGTCACGCCCCTCGCAGCGCCACGCATCGTAGTGCTCGGCCGGGTAGCAGCACACGGCCTTCTCCAGGCCGCCGTGGTGCACGAGATCTCCCTGCTCGTCCCCGATGAATCCGGACCCGCTCACGAAGACGCGGCCCTGGTGCTCGGTCTTCTCGATCGCCGTGCTGATGTCACGACCGCCCCAGTGCTGCCGACGCACCTCACCCGTGCGCAGCGTGAGGACCCGAGCGTCGGTGACGGTGGGCTGTGGGTTGTCCATGTGGCTCCTGTCAGGGTCGGTGGGCGCGGCTCACGCGGGGACGGGCACGCACTGCGGGCAGCGGGTGCGGGCACCGGAGGCCGTGCACGACTCGCAGCACAGGAACTGGCGGCGGCACTGCGGATCGGCGCAGTTGACGTAGCGCGGCGTGGGCTCGTGGCACTGCGCGCAGCGACCCAGGGAGCGGGCGTCCGGGGAGAACTCCACGTGCATGCGCCTGTCGAAGACGTAGAGGGAACCGTCCCACAGCCCCTCGTTGCCGTAGGCCTCGCCGTAGCGGACGATGCCGCCGTCCAGCTGGTAGACGTCCCGGAAACCGCGGTTGCGCAGCAGCACGCTCAGCACCTCGCAGCGGATCCCGCCGGTGCAGTAGGTGACCACCGGCCTGTCCTTGAGGTGGTCGTAGGCGCCGGAGTCCAGCTCGGCCACGAAGTCCCGGGTGGTCCCGGTCTGGGGCACGACGGCATCCCGAAACCTGCCGATGCGCGCCTCCAGCTCGTTGCGGCCGTCGAAGAAGACGACGTCGTCACGCTGCGCCACGAGTTCGTTCACCTCGCGCGGGGACAGGTGCGTGCCGCCACCCACCACGCCGTTCGCGGTGACGGTGACAGTGTCCGGGGCGTTGAAGGTCACCAGCTCCGGGCGGACCTTCACGCTGAGCCGCGGGAAGTCGTTGCCCACTCCGTCCGACCACTTGACGTCCGCGTGCTTGAACGGGGCGTACTCCCGCAGTGCGCGCACGTATGCCTTCACGTCCTGGATGTCCCCGCCCACCGTGGCGTTGATGCCCTGCTCCGAGACGATGATCCGGCCCGTGACGTTGCACGCCCGCGCGAGGGTGAGCTGCCACAGCCGCACGGCCTCCGGGTCAGCGAGCGGGGTGAAGACGTAGAAGAGCACGATCTTGGGGAGGGCCATGTCCTCACCCTAGAGCAGGCTCCGCTCCACTACTCTGCGCGGGTGGCTCCCCATCCCCCCACGCGGCGGCTGCGTTCCGTCCGGACCATTGCATCCCCCGGCACCCACCTCCCGCCTCGGCGCGTGCTCGGTGACCGGCTGGGTACGCATGACAACGCCCTGAACTTCATCCGCCTGACCCTGGCAGCCCTCGTGGTCGTGGGTCACGGCGCGGTACTGGGCGGTTTCGAGCAACAGCGGTGGCACGACCTCAGCGGCATGGCTGTCAACGGATTCTTCGCGATCTCCGGCTTCCTGATCGCCGGTTCTCGTGTGCGCACCTCGTTCCTCAGCTTCCTTTGGCGGCGGGCGCTGCGCCTGTACCCCGCGTTCTGGGTGGCGCTGCTGACGACGGCGTTCCTGGTCGCTCCCCTGACGGCACGACTGAGCGGGGAGTCCTGGATCGCGGGCCGCGCCGTGGACTACGTCCTCCACAATGCGAGCCTCTCCATCCACCAGTGGGGCATCGAGCACCTGCTGCTCGGGGTGCCGTATCCGGGAGTCTGGAACGGTTCCCTGTGGACCCTGTGGTTCGAGGGCGTCGCGTACCTGGCCGCTGGTCTCGTCCTCTCGGTCGGGATCGTGAGACGGCGCCCGCTGCCCTGGCTCGCGGGGGTGCTCGTGGTGGTGCTCGTGCTGGCGGTCCTGGCGCACGGTCCCCTGGACGTCACCACGAGCCGTTACCTCAACGGCCTGCGCCTGGCCGGTTTCTTCCTCGCGGGGATGATCCTGTGGGCGGCCCGGTCGTCGGTGCCCCTCAGCGCATGGCTGGGCGTGCCCGCCCTCGGGCTCGCGCTAGTGGCCTCACGCTGGGAGGTACCGTACGGCGACATCGTCTCGGCTCTGCCTCTGGCCTACGCCTTGCTGTGGCTCGGTGCCGTGCTCCCGGTCCGGCTCTGCTCTCGCACGGACCGGTCCTGCGGCACCTATATCTATGTCTTTCCCCTGCAGCAGCTGCTCGTGGTGCTGGGTGTGCACACCACGCTGGGCTACTGGGGGGTACTGCCTGCTCTGTCTCCTTCTCGTACTGCCGCTTGCGTGGCTTTCATGGACGCTCGTGGAGAAGCCGGCCATGCGGTGGAAGTCCCTGATCCGCTGAGCGTCCGGTCGCGGGCAAGGCGGCCACGCGGCGTCGTCGTCGCCACCCGGCGAGCACCGTTCCTCACCGCCGGCGCGCGTGCCTGCCCTGTCGGGGACGACGTCGCAGCTTGCGCAGGGTGCTCGGGCTCAGGTTCGCCGGGCCGGGCAGCCGCCAGCCGAAGCGCCGCGCGGAGATGCTGACCGCGGCGCTCACCACGATCGCGCCGGCCATGCCCCACGTGGGGTGGCCGAGTCCCGCAAACAGCGCCATGAGGGCGCTCGCGATCAGGGCGCTGGTGGCGTAGAGGGTGTTGCCGCCGAAGATCGCGGGGAGCCGGCCGACGGCGACGTCGCGGATCATGCCGCCGCCCACCGCGGTGACAACGCCCAGCAGGATGGCGGGCGGCCACGCGAGACCGGCCCCGAGGGCCTTGACCGTGCCCGTCGCGGCCCAGCAGCCCACCGAGAGGCAGTCCGCGAGGAAGAGGGCACGGAAGGTCCACGTGCTGCCGAAGACCATGAGGTACGCGAGCACCGCGCCCACGAGCGAGGACGTGAGGTAGGCCGGATTCGTCAGCGCCACGGGGAAACCCTGCTGCAGCAGCGTGTCGCGCAGGATGCCCCCGCCCAGGCCGGAGAGGATCGCGAGCACCGTGAACCCCACGAGGTCCATGCGCAGCTGCCGCGCCACCACTCCGCCCAGGATGCCGTTGGTCAGCACACCCAGCAGGTCCACGACGTCGAAGACGACGTCCGCCTCGAAGCTCACCGTGCGCCCTCCCCTCCCGGTCACGCCGCTCGGCGCCCCGTACAGCATAGGGGGCGGCCTGACGGTGGTCTCCAGCGGTGTCCCGGCGTGACGCGGGCCCGCCCCGAGGGACCGGACGCGGCAGCCCACGGCCGGAACGCTTATGCGTGTCGGCGGGGTGGGCCAGGATGGTGCCATGACCACCGTGCACCCCGGATACACCCTGCTGGATGGCCCGCCCGACGTGGCGGACTACCTGAGACTGCGCCGGGAGACCGGCATGAGCCCCAAGACCGAGGAGCAGGCAGAAGCCGGGATCCACGGGGTGTGGGCGGCGCTGCGCGTGCGCCACGACGCCTCCGGAGAGACCGTGGGCATGGGCCGGGTGATCGGCGACGGCGGGTGGTACTTCCACGTGATCGACATGGCCGTGCTGCCCGAGCACCAGGGGCAGGGCCTCGGCGGCGCCGTCCTGGACCGGCTGCTGGAGACCATCCGCACCTCCACGCCCCCGGGCGCGTACGTGAGCCTCATGGCGGACCGCCCCGGACAGGCGCTGCACGCCGGGCGCGGGTTCACGGACCCTGCGCCGATGACCAAGGGCATGACCATGTGGCTGGACGACTCCCGTGGCTGAGCCTCCCGCGATTGAGCCTCCCGCGATTGAGCCCGCCGGGCAGCGGCTCCCACCGATCCCTGCCTCAGAGCTCCAGGGCGAGAATGCGCACGCTGCCCGGGCGCCCCGGTGGAATGCCCCGTGCGGCACGGTGCTCGGCCGCCACGATGGGCCCGTGGACCGTGCCACCGGCATCCGGTATGCACGGGCCGAACGCTATGGACTCCCCACACCGCTGCCCCCGGCCACCAACGTGATCCACGCGACCGATCCGGCACCCGCCTGCCCCCAGCCGCCCATGCCGTTCCTGGACGACATCGTGGGCAGCAACATTGGCGACCTGCCCCAGGACGAGGACTGCCTGCGGGTGTCCGTCACGGTGCCCGCCGGGACAGCGCCGGACGCCGGGCTGCCCGTGATGGTGTGGATCCACGGTGGCTCCTATGCCGCCGGTGCCGGTGACGCGCCCTTCTACGACCCCGCCGCGCTGGTGAGTGAGCAGCGGGTGGTCATCGTGAGCGTCACGTACCGTCTAGGGCTGCTGGGGTTTCTCGGCGATGGGAAGGACATCCCCGCGAACCTCGGCCTGCTGGACTTGATCGCCGCACTGCGCTGGACGCGGGAGAACATCGAGGCCTTTGGCGGGGACCCCGGCAACGTCACGGCGTTCGGCCAGTCGGCGGGCGGCGACGCCGTCGCACACCTGATGATCGCGGACGGCACCCGCGGGCTCTTTCGCCGCGCCATCATCCAGAGCTCGCCGTTCGGGCTGCTCCCCGGCCGGGCGAAGATGAACGCCCTCATGGCATCCGTGGCCGCACCACTGGCGAAGGATGCGCCGCTGCCCGCCGTGCGGGCCATGCAGCAGCGGGTGGCGAAGGCCGCCACCCGGTACGGGCTCAAGGGGCAGATGCCGTTCGGACTCCAGTACGGCCAGGCGCCCCTGCCGCCGGAGTCGGAGCTCGACGCCCGCTGGCGCGAGGCCGCCGACCGCGTGGAGGTCCTGGTGGGCAACACCGTCCGCGAGGCCGCGCTGTTCACAGCCCGCATCCCGCCGCTGCTGCGCCGGATGCACAGTCCTCGCGGCGGAGCCCGCGTGGACCGGTTCCTCGTGGCACCGTTCACCCGGCGGATCTACGGGGAGGGTGCGGTTCGCTTCGCCCGTCGGCACGCGCACGCCGGCGGCATCGGCGCGCGGTACGAGTTCTCGTGGGGCGTGGGCCGCAATCCCGTGGCCGGTGCACACATCTCGGAGCTCCCGCTGCTCTTCCCGGGCCACGGGGTCTGGGAGCACACACCTCTCGTGGAGGGCCACACGTGGGCCCAGGTGCTCTACGACGGCGCTCGGCTGCGGCGCGCCTGGGCCGAGTTCGCGCGGGGCCACGGGGCCCACGGGGACGCCCGTGCTGGGCTGCGGGTGTTCGACTTGCAGGACACAGCGGGCGGCGCGGACTGACTCGCAGAAGATTGCCTGGCGGGGTTGCCGCCCCCCCGCTGTTCTGCCCCGGCGTGGCTGTCGTTCCAACCCGCGCCGTCCTGACCCCGCGGTGCGCGGAGGATTGCCGCGGCCCCTCAGTCCTCGGGAACGTGGGCGGCGATCCCCGCCGCCCGGGCGATCTCGCCGTAGGTCTGTGCGAGGTTGTCCAGCGAGGAGTGCGCATTGAGGCCGCTGGGGTTCGGTGCCACGTACAGCTCCGTGCCGGACCATGGGGACTCCTGCTTACCCGCGGTGGCCTTGGGACGGTCGAAAGCAGCGCGGTACGCGGTGATGCCGAGGACCGCCACCACCGCTGGCCGCTTCTCGCGGATCAGGGCGTCGAGCCGTTGGGCCCCCTCGTGAAACTCGTCCAGAGTGAGTTCGTCCGCACGGGCCGTCGCCCGGGGACACACATTGCTGATGCCTATCCCCCGACTCATGAGCTGGTCGAGGTCCGCGGGGTCGTAGCCGTCCGCCGCGTGGATGAGTGTGTCGGTGATCCCCGCCCGGTACAGGGCCGGGTAGAAGCGGTTGCCCGGCCGGGCGAAGTGCGCCCCCGTGGCGGCCGTCCACAGTCCGGGGTTGATGCCCACGAACAGCAGCCGCAAGGGGTCCGGCAGCAGGTCCGAGACCGTGCAGTCGCGGTAGGAGTCGAGTTCGGCGCGCGTGAATCCCATGCTGCCCATGCTAGGCCGGACGTCCCGGCACTCAGGCTGTGGGCGGCGTCGGCCCCTTCGACGGCGCACGCCCGGCCCGCACCGCCGCCACGCTCGCGAGGATCACGAGCGTCATACCCGCCAGCTCCGCCGCCCCGAGCTCCTGCCCCAGGATCAGCCACCCCACGAGTGCAGCGGCGGCGGGCGCCATGCTCACGAGGATCGAGAACGTCTCCGCCGCGAGTTCCAGTGCGTACGGCAACGCGGAGGACATCAGGGCCACGGCGAGACCGATGAGCAGCACGTGCGGCCGCAGCAGTGCCGCCCCGCCGCTGACGATCCCGAAGGGCGCGGCGAGCACCGCGCCCACCACCATGGCGAGCGCAAGCCCCTGCACTCCGGGGAACGACCGCCCGGCCTGCCGGGACATCAGGATGTAGAGCACCCACAGGGAGGCCGCGCCCAGCGCGAAGAGCACCCCCGCGGGATCGGGGATCTCCGTTCCGGGACCCACTCCGCTGAGCAGCAGCACACCCGCGAGCGCGAGCCCGGCCCACAGCACCCCGGTGAGCCGACGGGAGAGCACGACGGAGAGGACAAGTGGCCCGAGCAGCTCGATGGTCACCGCGACCCCCAGCGGCAGGCGCGCCACGCCTGGTAGATGAGCATGTTCATCCCGCCCAGGCTGACGCCGAACGCCAGGACCACGCCGAGGACCCCGCGGGTCATCCCCCGCAGGGAGGGCCGGACGACGGCGCACAGCACCACCGCGGCCATGGCGAGTCTGAGGAACACGGCCCCCAGGGCGCCGATCTCGTCGAACAGGCTCACGGCGATGGCAGCACCCGTCTGGGTGACGAGGGTGGCGGCCACCACCAGGAGCACACCCTGAGCCGTGGAGTCCCGCGCGGAACCGTCGCGGTGCGGGGTGCGGACCATGCTCAGCGGTCCGCGAGCAGGAACGTGCGCAGCGCCATGACGACCTCGTCCGGGCGGTCCGCGTGCACCCAGTGGCTGGCGTCCCGCACGGTGATCCGCACGGTCCGGGGGAACAGGGCACGCATCACCGGTGCGTCCGCGTCCTGGATGTAGGGCGAGTTCTCGCCGGCCATCCACAGGACGGGTCCGGTGAAGGTCCGGCCCGCGATGTCCTCCTCTGGCCAGCCGCCCACGTCGTCCAGCTGGTCGTGGAGCAGGTCCAGGTTGGGCTGCCATCCGAAGCCGCCGTCGCGGTGGCGCAGGTTCTGGAGCAGGAAGCCGCGCACCTGGTCCTCGGGGATCTCGGTGCGCAGGGCGGCGTCGGCCTGGGAACGGTGCGTGATGCCCGTGAGGTCCAGGCGCTTGAGGGAGCCGAGCAGGTGCTCGAAGTTCCCGCGGGAGGCCTCCGTGTCCGCCTCCTGGGAGTCCACGGGGGCGATGTCCTCGACCACGAGCCTGCGCACCACGTCCGGGTGGCGCAGCGCCAGGAGCATGGCGACTTTCCCACCCATGGAGTGCCCGAGCACGTCCACGGGCCCGTCCGCGGCGAAGTCCCGGCGCAGCTCGTCCGCCACGGTGTCTGCCATCGCGGCGTAGCCGAAGCTCTCCGTCCAGGCCGAGTCACCGTGGTTCGGCAGGTCCACGAGCAGGCACGTGAAGTCCGGCTGCAGGGCCTTGGCGATGTTCGTGAAGTTTTTGCCCCGCCCGAACAGCCCGTGAAGGAACACGAGGCGGTGCTCTCCGGAGCCGATGAGCGTGGTCTTCAGCGTGGGTTTCGTTTCCTGCGGCACGCCGGTCAATCTACTGCGCCGTCCGTGCGCCACCAAAGCGGATGACAGCGTCGCACGGGGCTGTCACCCGGGCCCGGCGCGCTCGGAGCAGGGTCGTGAGGTGCCGGTGGGCCGCTCGCCGCCGTCGTGAGACCGCGGCGGTGCGACCCACCGGAAGCGTCCTCGGGACAGACCCGGGTCGGTCAGTTCGAGGAACCCTTGAGGCGCTCGATGTGCTCGGAGGCCTGCGCCTTCGTCAGGTCCGCGGGCAGCTCCTCGCCGGCCTGCTTGGCGAGGGTGTCCAGGTAGGACTTCTGCGCGGGGGTCATGGGCTCGTCGCCGCTGACCCACTCGGAGGGGTCCTTCTCCAGAGTGGAGTCCTGCGCGTCCCCGGTGGCACCGATGGTCTCGCCCTGGGGCGCCCCGTTGCCGGCCGGGTTCTGCGGCGCGCCCTGCGCGGCGCCACCCTGGACGCCGTTCTGAGCCGCATCCGGCGTGCCGTTCTCGAGCGGCGGCTGGGCGTTCTGCTCGCCGGGCTCCTGTGCGGGGTTCTCGGTCATGGCTTCTCCTTGGCTGGGTCGGGGACCGCTGGGGTCCACGGGGTGCGTTCGGTGTCGGTCATCCTACGCGGGGCGTCCGACACACTCACGGCCTGTGGCAGGGCCCGCGACAGGTCGGGCGCCACGTCCTGCATGTCAGTGGGCCACACGTCCTGCCGCAGGTCACGCGGACGGTCCCCCGGTGCCCCGGACCGCAGCGCGAACCGGCAGCCGCCGCGCCGGCCGCCGCGCGGCGTCGTCGCCCCACGGCTCCTCAGCGCACGATGCTGCGGTTGCTGCCGTCCTCGCGGCGCGTCCAGCCCTTCGCGTCGAGGTGTTCGAGCAAGGGGATGGCGACCCTGCGCGTGGTGCCCCACGCCTGGCGGGCCTGGCTCGTGGTGAACGGCTGCGGCAGGCGCGCGAGCTCGCGCATGGCGAGCGCGGGGGCAGTGGGCAGCAGAACGACGTCGCCGGGCAGCCTCAGCAGCCGGCCAAGCCGCTGCGCCGCGGCCAGTTCGCGGGATCCCAGTCCCAGGTCGTCGAGCTCGTAGGCCTCGGGCGCAGCAAAGGGGGTGGCGCGCAGCCTGTCCTCGAGCGCGGCCACGGCGGTCTCGGCCGCGCCCAGCCCGCCCCCGTGACCGGGCACGAGCAGGTACCCGTCCCGTTCCTCCAGACCGGCACGGGTCACGACGGCGCGCAGCACGTGGGCGGCGGGCTCCCCCAGTGCGGTGGCCGCGGCACCGCGGGAGAGTCCCGGGGCCAGGGGCTCCCGCGCACGCAGGGCCGCCACGGCGTCGCGCAGCTCGCGAGCCCACCGGTCCAGGTGCGCGGTGTGGATCCACCACCCGTCCGTGACCAGCACGGGCGAACCGGCGGGTGCGGCCTCGGCGGGGAATCCGAGCAGCCGCAGCCGGGCGGCAGAGACCGCGCCGTACTTGACCGTCTCGGCCACGGGGTCCCCGTGCTCGGGAATCTCCGCGAGCCGCGCCGCCTCCCGCGACGCGGCACCGCGGCGGTCCAGGGCCGGGGGGTCCACGTCCAGCACGCGAGCACCACCGAGCGCCACGCGCGCCCCCGGGCTGCGGAGCACCAGCCGCTCCCCCGGCACCAGCGTCAACGGGTGGTCGAGCTGCAGGCGGGCGTGCTCGGCGTCCAGCGGTCGCAGCCGCGCGCCCACCCCGGCCGTTCCGGCGTGCACCACCACCTGCTCCGGGACCTCCGTGAAGGGCTCCCCGCGCTCCCTCCTCACCTCCAGGACGTCGGTGACCGGCCAGGCCCGCGGGGTCAGCAGCGTGTCCCCGCGGTGGATCGCGTCCTTGCTCGTGCCGCGCAGGTTCACGGCCACGCGGTTCGTTGGCCCGATCTCCGGCACCGACGTGTTCTGGCTCTGCAGGGAGCGCACCGTGACGTCCTGCTCCCCCGCGGCCCCGCGCAGCACCATGCGGTCCCCCGCGCGCAGGGTGCCCGCCGTGAGCGTCCCCGTGACCACGGTCCCAGCGCCCGAGATGGTGAACGTCCTGTCGATCCACAGCCGCACGCGCGCGTCCGGGTCAGGAGCGGGAACCCGGGCCAGCACGTCGTCGAGCGCGGTGCGGAACCGGTCGAGCCCCGTGCCGTCCTGCGCGGACACGACGACGGCGGGGGCCTCGGCGAGTCCCGTTCCCGCCAGTTCCGCGCGGGCCTGGGCCACGACGTCGGCCACCCGCTCCGGCGCGCGGTCCGCCTTGGTGACCACGATCAGCCCGTCGCTGATGCCCAGGGCCGCCACGGCGTCCCGGTGGTCGCCGGACTGCTCCTGCCAGCCCTCGTC
Organism: Kocuria salsicia; assembly: GCF_039532055.1. NCBI lineage: Bacteria > Bacillati > Actinomycetota > Actinomycetes > Micrococcales > Micrococcaceae > Kocuria > Kocuria salsicia. The sequence goes on from NZ_BAAARF010000003.1 coordinate 913,037, forward strand.
GGCGGCCACCACGAAGCACACCACGGGTGCCGGTCCCACGCCGGCAAGCATGTTGCCGAGGAAGCGCTCGTGCCCGGGGACGTCCACGAACGCCACGTGCCGCCCCGAGGGCAGCGCGGTCCAGGCGAAGCCGAGGTCGATGGTGAGCCCGCGCTGCTTCTCCTCGTCCCAGCGGTCCGGCTCAATACCCGTCAGCGCCCGCACAAGCCTGCTCTTGCCGTGGTCCACGTGACCGGCGGTTGCCACCACGTACATCAGCGCAGTCCCTCCAGCGCGGCGCGCACGGCGTCGGTCAGTGCGGCGTCGTCCGCCTCCGGGATGCAGCGCAGATCCACGAGGCACGCGCCGTCGTGCACGCGCGGCAGCACCGCGGGGGTGCCCAGCCGCAGCGCCTCGGCGGCCGCTTCCGGCAGTCGCACCGCCCAGCCCGGCAGAGGCACCCCCGGTGCGCCGCCCCCGCCCACGCGGCCGTCATGCGGGACCGCCTCCGCGCCGACCACGCTGGCCAGTGCCTCCGCGCGCTCGCGCAGCCGCTCGGGGTCCGCGTGCAGGGACCGGCCGACGGGAGTGGGCCCCCCACGCAGCGTGGCCTCCAGCGCCGCGAGGGTGAGCTTGTCCGCGCGCACTGCTCGGGCCAGCGGGAAGCGCGCCAGGCGCCGAACAGTCTTCGCGCGGCCCAGCAGCAGACCGGCCTGGGGCCCGCCGAGGAGCTTGTCCCCGCTCGCGATCACCGCGTCCGCCCCAGCCTCCAGGGCCTCGGCGAGACTCGGTTCGTCCGGCAGGGTGGGGTCCGGGGTCAGCAGGCCGCTGCCCACGTCCACGACGAGCGGCACGCCGTGCGCGTCCGCGAGGGAGCGCAGCTCCCGCAGCGGCACGGCCGCGGTGAAGCCGGCCACCCGGAAGTTGCTGGGGTGGACCTTGAGGATGCAGCCCGTCCCCGGACCCAGAGCGGCCTCGTAGTCGCCCAGGTGGGTGCGGTTGGTGGTGCCCACCTCGCGCAGACGCGCCCCCGTGGACTCCATGAGGTCCGAGAGCCGGAATCCGGCTCCGATCTCCACGAACTCACCCCGGCTGACGACCACCTCTCGGGTGCCGGCCAGGGCCGTGGTGGCGAGCACCAGCGCGGCGGCGCCGTTCGTGACGACCAGAGCGTCCTCCGCTGCGGGGCATGCCTCCAGCAGCGCCTCCCGGGCCCCCGCGCCGCGCGCGGAGCGCTGCCCGGTGGCCAGGTCCAGTTCCACGTCCACGTAGTCGGCGGCGGCGAGCAGGGCCTGCTTCGCGGCGTGGGACAGTGGGGCCCGCCCGAGGTTGGTGTGCACAACCACGCCCGTGGCGTTGAGCACCGGGCTCAGGGAGCTCGCGCCGCGCGCGCCCAGGCCCGCGACCACCGCCTCCACCACGGCCTCCGGGGCGATCTCCCCGCCCCGCGCGCGCTGCTGCGCGGCGAGGACGGCGGCGCGCACGGCGGCGTCGCCCAGTCCTGCGGCCGCCGCGCGGACCCGCGGGTCCGCAAGCACACGGTCCGTGCGGGGGATGCGACGGCGGGGGTCCTCTGTGCTCACGCTGCTCCTCGAGTGGATGTCTGGACGCCGCTCCCCGCGGGCGCCCCGGTCGCGCAGGGGCCGCCCGGCGCCCGGGTGAGTGCGGGCCCGGTGCACGGCGGGCGCTGCGCGTGGCTGTCCGCGACGACCCCGCACCCCACCGCCCGCGCTGGGGCGGGGCAGCCTCCCGGGAGCGGGACCTATCGGTCGCGGGCCTGACCGCAGCAGCCCCGGGGTCGTGATACGCGATGGTTGGCGGAGGCGGACGGGAATCGAACCCGCCAGACCGAGGTGCTCGGTCTCACCGGTTTTGAAGACCGGGGCGCCCACCAGGACACGTACGCCTCCGCGGCCGAATGTATCACCGCCCGCGGACACGTGAGCTCAGTAGGCTGTCGGAGCGCGTTCCTACACTGGTCCCATGAGTGAACGCCCCGCGGACTCCCCCGCCCAGGACCCCGCAGCCGGTCTCGGCCGCCTCACGAGCTACGCCCACGGTGGAGGCTGCGCGTGCAAGATTCCCCCGGGAGAGCTGGAGGACGCGGTTCGCGGACTGACCGGTCAGAACGCGCCGGGCGTCCTGGTGGGGCTGGACGACGGCGACGACGCCGCGGCCGTCCTCGTGCGCCCGGACCTCGCCGTGCTCTCCACGGCGGACTTCTTCACCCCGGTGGTGGACAGCGCCTACGACTGGGGTCGGATCGCCGCCGCCAACGCCCTCTCGGACGTCTACGCCATGGGCGGCACCCCGGTCGTCGCGATCAACCTGGTGGGCTGGCCGCGCGAGCTGCTGCCGATGGAGCTGATGTCGGAGGTGCTCCAGGGTGGACTGGACGTGGCCCAGCTGGCGGGCTGCCCGGTGATCGGCGGGCACTCGATCGACGCTCCGGAGCCCACGTACGGCATGGCCGTCACGGGCACAGCGGACCCGCAGCGCCTGATGCGCAACGACGCCGCCCGGGCCGGTCTGCCGATCACCCTCACCAAGCCGATCGGCGTGGGGTTGCTCAACAACCGCCACAAGACCACCGGTGAGATCTTCCCTGCGGCCATCGAGACCATGACGTCACTGAACAAGGCGGCGTCCGAGGCGGCACTGGCCGCCGGGGCGGAGGCCGCCACGGACGTCACCGGCTTCGGCCTGCTGGGCCACCTCTACAAGATGTGCCGGGCCTCCGGCGTGGGCGCAATGATCGATGCCGCCGCCGTTCCCCTGGTCGACGGCGCGGCGGACGCCCTGCGGGACGGTTTCGTCTCCGGCGGCACCCGCCGCAACCTGGACTGGGTACGCCCCTACCTCACCGCCGAGTCGGGAATCTCCGAGGACACCCTGCTGCTGCTCGCGGATGCCCAGACCTCCGGCGGGCTGCTCGTGGTCGGCGAGGTCCCGGGCTACCCGGTGATCGGCGAGACCACCGTGCTTCCGGAGGCGGCGCAGACCTTCGTCACCGTGCGCTGAGGCGTGAGCTGAACCGAGGGTGCGGCGCCTGCTCGTCCGCGCCACCGCAGCACGCGGTGAAGAGACCGTTGCGGTGGCGGAGGGCGCACCATCCGGCGGCAGCCGCGCGGAAGCGTGGTCTCAGCCCCCCTGGTGCTGCGGGCCCGTGGTGATCGAGTCGTCGGTGATACCCGCCGCGCGCCGCTTGTTGAGGCGGTTGCGCTGCGGGATCACCGTGTACTTGGGGTCCTTCACGGACTCCTTGCCGGCCCAGAAAACGCCGAAACGGGTGAGCGCCGAGGACGTCATCAAGGCGGCGCCGGAGACCGCGGCGACCCAGCGGCGTCGTCCGCCGAGCAGCGCGCCGAGACCCCCGAGGATCGAGAGCCGTTCGCTCCACTCCAGCCACTCACCGGGCTTGCCCTGTTCCAGGGGCTCCACCGTCACGGGATCCATCTCACCCTTCATCACGTGCATGGCCACGAGTTCACCGGCCACACCGACCACCGCGAAGAAGCGCGCGGGCCCCGTCTCTGACGTGGGTGTGGTGAGCAGGATCAGCCCGCCCGAGGCCAGGGATGCCGAGGACGCGAACACGAACGCCAGGTGGCCGTGCATCTCGTGCCACGTGGGCACAGAGGTGTCGCTGAGCAGTATGGCCGTGTACGTGGCCATGGGCGCCCCGAGCAGACCGGCGGCCACACTCGTGGGAAGTTCCAGCGCGTGCAGCACGGGGCGCAGCGGGCCCAGCGGCAGGCGCTCTCCCGTCATGCGGTCCAGCTCCACGGCCGCGGCCACCCCCGCGTTCGTGGAGAACGTCGCGAGCACCCACGAGCCCACGCTCATGGGAGAGGTGGGCTTGAACGTGCGCATCATGTGCAGGAAGCGCTCCGGGCGCCCGAGGTCTGCCACCAGTGCGATGCCGCCCAGCCCAGCCGCAGTCAGCGCCGCCAGCCGACCGTTGCGGCGCATGGCGGACCTGCCCGTGAGGCAGCCGCCGAGCGCCAGGATCGCGGAGCCGCCGGAGAGCCCTCCCAGGAACAGGTACGTGGCGATCTTCGAGTCCCACGGCGGGGCCTTCACGATCGGACGGCCGTAGTAGGAGGTGAACTCCGGCTCGGGCACCATGGCCACTTCGCGGGAGCCGTCCCCACCACCGCGGCGGAAGGCACCCCCGCCGGCGGGCCGGTTGCGGCGCCGCCGCTTGCGGTGGGGCTCCTCGGGCGGGCGGTAGCTGTCGTAGGGCGAGATGCTCATGCGCGGTCACCCGCCGTGAAGGCCACCGCACCCAGCGCCAGCATCCCCAGCACCGCGGCGCCCGCCCGCTTGTACATGCGCGGCAGGTCCGCGGTGGGCACGCGGGGATCCGGCGGCAGGCCGTAGACCTCCGGCTCGTCGAGCAGCAGGAAGATGGAGCCCGTGCCGCCCACGCCGTCCCTGGGGTTTGCGCCGTACAACCGCGCCTCGGTCCTGCCCTGCTCGTGCAGCTGGGTCACGCGGTGCTGGGCGGTCTCGAGCATGCTCTCCCGCTCGCCGTACTTGATGGACGTGGTGGGGCACGCCTGCGCGCACGCCGGGGTCTGGTCGTTCTTCATGCGGTCGTAGCACAGCGTGCACTTCTGGGCGATGCCGTCCTGCGGGACCTTCACGGTGTCCGGCATGGGCGGGGCGCCGCGCTGAGTCTTGGGCTCCACGAGACCGTCGTTGCGGCGCTCGATCACACCGAACGGGCACCCGGCCACGCACGTGCCGCAGCCGTTGCAGATGTCCTCCTGCACCACCACCGTGCCGAACTCCGTGCGGAACAGCGCCCCCGTGGGGCAGACGTCCAGGCAGCCGGCGTGGGTGCAGTGCTTGCACACGTCCGAGGACATGAGCCAGCGGAAGTCCGGGGTGTCCAGCACGGGCGAGTCGTCCGCGTCCGTGCCGTGCGTGCCGCGGGTCGACGACGCCGCGGCGCCACCGCCGCAGCCACCCCCCGAGCCGCAGCCCAGGGGCGCGGTGACGCCCGGCGTGGACTGCGACGAGCACGCGCACCCGGGCCCCGCCGCGTCGGCGTCGACCGGGTCCGGAGTGGAACCGCACGCGCACGCGCCCGAGCCGCACGCCCCGCCCTGCGAAGCGGTGGCCGCCGCCGCGGCGTCGGCCCCGGTTGCGGAGCCGCATGCGCACCCACCGGACGACGGCGCGGGCGACGTCGCAGGGGGTCCCACCCGCGGCATCCCCAGGCTCACGAGGGCGCGCCCGGACTCCCGGGCCTCCTCGATCCGCTCGTGGGACTGCTCGATGAACGCGACGTGGCGCCATGTGTCCGCGCCGAGCCCGCCCGTGTTGTCGTAGGAGGAACCGAGGATCTGGTAGTCCGAGTCCGCGGGGTTGCGGTTCCACTCCTTGCACGCCACCTCGCAGGCCTTGCAGCCGATGCAGATGGAGGTGTCCGTGAAGAACCCGCGCCGCGGGTGGGAGTGCTCCCAGTAGGTGTCGTCCTCGAAGGCCGAGGTGGGCGTCATCCGGTCCGTGCTCACGTGTCCTCTTCCTGGTCCGCGGGGTGGTCTTCCGGGTGCACCCCCGGGCGGTAGGCCGTGGACCGGCCAGCGGTGTCACCGCTGTCGCGTGCCCGCAGCGGATCCTGGTTGAGCTCCCGCTCGGGATCCGTGATCCGATCCATGCCCGTGCGCACCGTGAGGCCCGCCCGCTGCTGGTACTCGCGCACCAGCTCGTTGCGCTGCGCACCGCGCGGCCGCCGCCCGGGGAGGATGTCGCACGAACCCGTCTTGAAGTTCTGGATCTGCACGTTGGGGTCCAGCGTGATGCCCAGCAGGTCGTTCGCACCGTCACCGGTGACCACCGCGTCCGTTCCCGCACCCCAGTGGTACGGCAGGCCGATCTGGTGGATCGTTTTGCCCGCCACGGTCAGCGGGGTCATGCGGTCCGTCACCAGGACCTTGACCTCGATGGCCGAGCGCGGCGAGACGATGGTGGCCCACCCGTAGGGCTCCAGCCCCTTCAGCTGCGCGAGCTCCGGCGAGATCTCGCAGAACATCTCGGGCTGCAGCTCGGAGAGGTACGGCAGCCACCGGCTCATGCCGCCGGCCGTGTGGTGCTCCGTGAGCCGGTACGTGGTGAACATGAACGGGTAGACGTCCGTGCCTGGTGCGTCACCGCTGGCCGCGGAGAGGTTGTCCTCCCGCGGGAACATCACCCGGGTGGGGTTCTGCTGCTGCGCGTACAGCGGATTGGCAACCGGGGACTCCTGCGGCTCGTAGTGCGTGGGCAGGGGCCCGTCCAGCATGCCCTTGGGCGCGAAGAGCCAGCCCTTGCCATCCGCCTGCATGATGAACGGGTCGTTGCCCGCCAGGCCGTCAGGCCCGGCGACGTCCGGTCCCGGCCGCGCCGAGGGGTCCCTGTCCACGGGGAAGTCCGGATTGTCCTTTCCCGTCCAGCGCCGGCTCTCCTCGTCCCACCACACGAGCTTCTTGCGCTCGCTCCACGGTCTGCCCTGCGGGTCCGCGGAGGCGCGGTTGTAGAGGATGCGGCGGTTCGCGGGCCAGGCCCACGCCCACTGCGAGGCGATCTCGTCCTGCTGCCACCCCGGAACACGCATGGCCGCCCGGTTGACGCGGTCCGCGTAGATGCCCGCGTAGATCCAGCACCCACCGGACGTGCTGCCGTCCGCGGTCATCTGGCCGTAGCTGCTCAGGGGCTCCCCTGCGTCTTCTCCGGTCTCGAATCGGCCGTTGATCTCGGCCAGCACGGAGACCGGATCGATCTCACCCTGCTCGTCCAGCGGGTAGTTCCACGTGAGGTCGAGCAGGGGACGGTCCCGCGCATCCTCGGAGTCCGCGAGCCGCTGCCGGATGCGCTTGCCGAGCTCGAAGAAGAACTCCAGCTCGCTCTGCGCGTCCCCGGGCGGGGTGACGGCCTGGTGGCGCCACTGCACGAGCCGCTGGGTCTGGGTGAACGAGCCTGACTTCTCCACGTGCGTGGCCGCGGGCATGAAGAAGACCTCGGTCTGGATGTCCTCGGTCTTCAGCTCCCCCGAGGCGATCTCCGGGCCGTCCTTCCACCACGTGGCGGACTCGATCATGTTCAGGTCCCGCACCACGAGCCACTTCAGGTGGGACATGCCCAGCCGCTGCATCCGTCCGTTGGCCGAGCCCACGGCGGGGTTCTGCCCCAGGAGGAAGTAGCCCTCCACCTTGTCCTCGAGCATGGCCATGAGCGTCTGGTAGGTGCCGTGGGCACCGTTGATGCGGGGGATGTAGTCGTACGCCCACTCGTTCTCGGCCGTGGCGGCGTCGCCCCACCACGCCTTCAGCAGGTTGACGGCGTACGCCTCTGCGTTCGCCCAGTAGCCCTTCTGCTCCGTGGTGCGGATGCCGTCCACGTAGTCGGAGAACGACTGCTGGGTCACCGAGGGCATGGGCAGGTAGCCGGGCAGCAGGTTGAACAGGGTGGGGATGTCGGTGGAGCCCTGGATGGTCGCGTGCCCGCGCAGCGCCATGATGCCGCCACCGGGCCGGCCCATGTTGCCCAGCAGCAGCTGCAGGATGGACGCGGTGCGGATGAACTGGGCTCCCAGCGTGTGCTGGGTCCAGCCCACCGCGTACGCGAAGCACGTGGTGCGGTCCCGTCCGGAGTTCTCCGTGACGGAGCGTGCCAGGTACTCGAAGTCCGCCTCCGAGATGCCACACGCCTCCCGCACCATCTGCGGCGTGTACCGCGCATAGTGGCGCCTGAGGATCTGGAACACCGTGCGCGGGTGCTGCAGGGTCTCGTCCCGCGCTGAAGCGCCCCCGCCCACGGGTGCGCCGCCGCTGCCGAACTTGTCGCCACCGGCCTCGGCCCGCTGCTTGGCACCCTTGGCGTGCTCGTGCTCGACGCCGAAGACGTGGTTGTCGACTCCGCGGCCCGCGGCGTCGTCAGACGCCTCTCCGCGGGAGTCCTGCCCCTCGGAGTCCTCGGTCTGGTACGCCCACGACTTCAGGTGGTAGCCGCCGCTCTCCTCGTCGTAGCCGGAGAACAGTCCGTCCAGGTCCTCGGCGTCCTCGAAGTCCTCGCTGATCAGGTTGGAGGCGTTCGTGTAGTTGACCACGTAGTCGTGGAACCAGAGGTCGTTGCTCAGCACGTGGTTGATGAGCGCACCGAGCAGCACGATGTCCGAGCCCGCCCGGATGGGCAGGTGCTTGTCAGCGACCGCGGAAGTGCGTGTGAAGCGCGGGTCCACGTGGATGACTTTGGCACCGCGCGCCTTGGCCTCCGTGACCCACTGGAAGCCCACGGGATGGCACTCGGCCATGTTGGAGCCCTGGATCACGATGCAGTCGGCGTTGGCCATGTCCTGCAGGGACTGGGTCGCGCCACCGCGACCGAACGAGGTTCCCAGACTGGGAACCGTGGCGGAGTGTCAAATCCGGGCCTGGTTCTCGATCTGCACCGCCCCTGCCGCGGTGAACAGCTTCTTGATCAGGTAGTTCTCTTCGTTGTCCAGCGTGGCGCCGCCCAGGGACGCGATGCCCATGGTGCGCCGCAGCGGACGGCCGTCCTCGTCCGCGTCCTGCCAGCCTCGGCGTCGGGATTCGAGGAAGCGGTCCGCGATCATGTCGATCGCGGTGTCAAGCTCCAGGGGCTGCCACTCCGAGGCGCCGGGCGCCCGGTAGAGCATCTGGGTCTGGCGGCCCGGGGAGTTCACGAGCTGCTCGCTCGCGGAGCCCTTGGGGCACAACCGCCCGCGGGAGATCGGCGAGTCCGGGTCACCCTCGATCTGGATGACGCGCTCGTCCTTGACGTACACCTTCTGTCCGCAGCCCACCGCGCAGTAGGGACAGATGCTCTGCACCACCCGGTCCGCCGTGGCGGTGCGGGCGGTGAGGTCACGGGTGTGCCGGGACTCCACCGCAGAGCTGCGGCCGGTGCGGTCCCCCGTGCGGAGCTGGCGGATGACCGGCCACTCCAGGGGGCTGAAACGAGTCATGGGAACAGGATAGACCTCCGCCCGGACACGGTTGCGCACCACGTGTTTCCCGTGTCCACTCCCCGCGGGGCGCCGACCGCCGCGTCCGGAGTGATCGACGACGCCGCGGCGTCCAGTCACCCGGGCGGGTGCCCCCTCCACTGCTGGAGAGGGCACCCCCGGACGGTCAGTCCTCGTCCACCAGGGGATCGGAGCTGTCGAAGCCTGCGTCCTCGAGGGACTCGTTGACCTCCTCGTCAGCCTGCGGGTCGTCGATCATCCGCTCGACCTCCGGGTCGGTGAGCTCCGGGTCCGTACCCGGCTCAACCATGAGGTCCTCGTCGTCCGCGAGCTGCCGGGCGTCCGCGCCCTCGGGGTGCTTCAGGGGGTCGTCGTCCTGGCCCCACTGGGCGTCGTCCTCCTCCCAGGCGTCGTCCTCGTCCCCCGAGGTCTCGGAGAACTCGTCCTTGCCGAGGATCTCGTTGTGCACCTCGGGATCGTCCAGCGGGTTGGGGTCCGGGATGGGCTGCGTCATGGTTGCTCCTTCGCGGGATCTGGAGCCGCGTGCTGTCACGGGCACCGCCAGACTACGGCGCCGTGCGCGCCACCTCCACCGCCCCGGCGGAGGTTCGCCGCGGGCGGGTCCGAGACCGGTGCCGTACCGCTCAGGGACCGTTTCGACGCCTGGAAGCTGGTGGCACGACGTCGACACGGCCGCGTTGCATCACTTTGCATCTATATGGTGGTTGAGTTGGGGCACTCCGCTCCTCCGGCGGAGTCCCGCACCACTGCGGGTCAAGGACTCGCCGAGAGGCCCGCCATGCCCAGGACATGCCACGCCGTCGTCATCCCCACGCTGCTCGTGCTCGCCCTCGGCGGGCTCACGGCGTGCGGTTCGCAGTCCGCGGAGGAGCCGCAGGCGACGTCGACCGCCGCCCGCAACGCGCCCACCTCGGGCATCCGCTCGCAGGCCCCGACGACGACGCCGTCCACCCTCGACGGCACCCGGCCCGCCACCCAGCCCACGCAGCAGCCCGCGGCACAACCGAGCAACGCGCCCAACGGTGCGGACGAGGAGGCGACGTCGTCTGCCACCCCGGAACTGTCCGGGTCCTGCGGCACCGACAGTGCCACGAAGGCCGTCGACGACAACCTCGACAAGGTGCCCGGAGTGGACGATCCCTCGATGTGGACCATTGACGATCTGGGCACCTACGACCCGTGCGCCGCGCTCTCATGGGTGACCCTGTCCGGAGGCGGGACGGGCTCCTCCATCCGACAGCAGATGCTCTTCCACGACGGCGACTACCTGGGCACCACGACGGCCACCCCCATCGGCTTCCACCCCGCCACGGTGCGACTGTCCGACTCCTCCATCCAGGTCACCTACACGTACAACCGCGGCAACGAGAGCAACGCAGAAGCCAGCGGCCGCGCCGTCTCCGTCTACAGCTGGAACCCGGACACCGAGTCCATCGACCACTCCGGCGAGTGGCCCCCGGGCATCGGCTGACACCCCGACGGCCGGGACACCGTGTTTTCCTTTGCACAGTCGCGCCTGAGACCCCATGGTGGAACCAGGTCGCCACACCGGTGGCCGTACGGAAAACACCCAAGGAGTCACTTCATGGGACGCCTCACTCGTCTTTCCACCCGCACCACCGCCGCAGCCGCAGGAGCACTTCTGCTGGCCGGTGGCATTGCAGGCCCGGCATTGGCCTCGGGGCAGGCATCCGAGGCCGCGACATCGTCCTCCGCCGCGTCCGACTGCGGCCTTGAGACCGGTCACCAGGCTGCCCAGCGCTGGATCCCCGTGCTGACCCCGCCGTTCGGCGCGGACCACGAGGACCAGGGCGCGTGGGACACCAAGAACGTGGACACCTCCACCTACGACCAGTGCGCGGAGCTGTCCTGGATCACGGTGCAGACCGAGGACGCCACGGCCTCCTCCCCGAGCACCATCATGCTCTTCCACAAGGGCGCCTATCTGGGCACCGCAACCAACGGCTCCTTCGGATTCGCCCCGGATGTGGCCCGCGTGGACGATTCCACGCTGGACGTGACCTTCCACTACCCGCAGGCCGGCGACAGCAATGCCGACCCGCGCGGCCAGGCGACCTCCACGTACTCGTGGGACCAGGACACCGGGACGCTCACCCAGGAGGGCCAGCTGCCTCCCCACCTGAACTCCTGATCCTCCCCGTGGCAAGGGCGCCGGAGCGCCTGACGCCCTGCATGTCGGGGCCGTCCACCGGACACCGGTGGGCGGCCCCGACGTCGTGCCTGCACCGTTGTCTCCCCCAGACGCACAGGTTTGGTCCGCGCTCGACAAGGGGCAGCACCCTGGCCAGGGACCAGGAATGCCCGCTCGGCAGGAACAACCACCTGCGAACGGCTCGCCAAGGTCAGCGAAACGCAACCCCTTTCCCGTGTTTTCTATTGCACACATGCGGTCGAGCCCCAGTGCGGCAACAGGTCGTCGAGTGACGGCCGTACGGAAAACGCCAAGGGAGTCACGTCATGGGACACCTCACACGCCTTTCCACTCGCACCGCCGCCGCCACAGCCGGAGCACTGCTGCTCGCCGGAGGTCTCTCCGCTCCCGCCCTCGCATCGGGTGCGGGCTCGCAGGACGTGGCGCCGCCCACGGCACAGACAGCCGCCGACCCCTGCCTCGACGACTCCAACGAGTACGCCGTGCAGCAGGCGGCAAAACTGCTGCCCCCGCCCTACGGCCCGGACGTGCCGAACGCACCGGGCTGGGCCGTCGACCAGGCTGACGCGTCCACCTACAGCGGCTGCGAGGGCCCCTCCTGGGTCTCCCTGACCGTGGCCGGTGCGACGGCGTCCTCACCGCAGACGATCATGCTCTTCTCCCACGGCCAGTACCTGGGCACCGCGTCCGCGACGCACTTCGGTTTCGAGCCCAAGGTCGAGCGCGTTGACGACGCCACCCTGCGGGTCACATACCGCTTCCCCATCGAGGGGGACGCCAACGCGGCACCCCGGGGCCGAGCCGTCTCCGAGTTCCACGACGACGCCGCCTCGGGTCGTGTGGTGCACACCGGTGAGTTCCCGCCGCAGGACGCCTGACCAGCACCACCCCAGCGGTTCGACAGTTCCCCGGGCGACGAAGGACGAGGGCCGACCAGACCGCTGGTCGGCCCTCGTCGTTCCGACAGTGCCCGGCGGACATCTGCTTCCCGGCCCCGCGGGTGAGCTGTGGCACGATGACTGCGAGGGGCACGACGCCGTCGAGGGAGGAACCGTGGAACTGGTGCGCACGCTCGTGACCGCCGCCGCGGGCTCCTACGGCGCGAACTGCGCGCTGGGCACGGCCGCGGCGCTCGGCTGGGTGGACACGTCCCCCTTCCGGTGGGTGCACCACGCGCTGTACGTGAGCACGTCCTCGCTCACCGCGGCCGCCGTGGTGGCGGGGCTGCGGGAGGGGTCGACGACGGCGTTCGCCCTGGTCCCCGCGCTCGTCCCCCTCGTCCTGCTGCAGCGCCACGGCGCCCGCCCGCTGCCACGCCACACGCGGGACGCCCTCGCGGCGGCACCGTGCTACGCGGCCGGCCTCGCGCTGGCCTGGAGGTGAACCATGGAGTTCCTGGACGCTGTCTTCAACCGCAGGACCACCAACGGCCCGTTCCGCCCGGATCCGGTGAGCCCCGAGCACCAGCAGCTGCTGATCCGCGCGGCCGCCGCGGCGCCGTCCCAGTTCAACAGCCAGCCGTGGCGGTTCGTGCTGGTCGAGGACAGGGAGACCATCGGGACGATCGCCCGCATCAGCGGCGAGAGCATGACCGAGGTGATGGGCGCGGGAACGTTCTTCGACCGGTACAAGAAGTACTTCCGCTTCAGCCAGAAGGAGATGGACACCCTGCGCAGCGGCATGCTCTTCGACAGGCTGCCCGCCCTGTTGCGCCCGTTCACCTCCCGGGCGTTCACGCCGTCCGGGCAGAAACTCATGAACCGGTTGCGGGTGCCGCAGACCCTCGGCGAGGAGAACCGCAAGCTCGTTGCCGGTTCCCCGCTGCTGCTCGGCGTGATGCTGGAGCGCGGGGAGTACCGGCCTGAGGAGCTCTCGGGCTTCTACTCCGTGTTCAGCATGGGCGCGGCCATGGAGAACCTGTGGCTGACCACCGTGGAACTGGGCATGGGCATCCAGTTCGTCTCCTTCCCCATGGAGGCACCGCACCAGTGGGCGCGGATCGTGGAGCTGCTCGATGTCCCGGAGGACCTGGAGCTCATGGCCGTGTACCGGCTGGGCTACGTCCCCGAGAGCACGCACCGACCCGCGATCGACTGGTCCAGCCGCGAGCGCAAGCACCCCTCCCAGTTCGTCTTCCGGGAGACCTGCGCCACGCCGCAGTTGGGGTGGGACGAGGACTCCCGCCCCGGTACGACCTGACCCCGGCCCGGTCTGCCCCCTTCTTGCACCGGCCCCCGGATCAGCCCGACCCACGGGCAAGTCGGGTCCACGCGTCAGTCGGGGTCGCGGGTCAGTCCGTTCCCCGGTGCACCGCCAGGACGCGGAAGAAGCGCTGGCCGCGCACCCGCCACCCGGGCGGCATGAGCGCGGCCAGCTCGCCCAGTGTGCGGCTGCGCCGGATGGACAGCAGCCCGTCGAAGCGCACGAAGGTGCGGGCACGAGCCAGCGGCAGGGTGGCCGCCCAGTAGATGAGCCATGCCAGGCGTGAGCGCCGCAGGTCGTTGTGCACCGCGATTCCGCGGGCCAGGAGCGCGGAGTCCTCCAGCAGTCCGGTCAGGTCGGCCGCCTCCAGGTGGTGCAGCACGTGATTGGAGAGCACGGCGTCGTACCGCTCCCCCGCTGCCACGAGGTCCGCGCTGGACTCCGCCCGGTAGGTGGTTCCCGTCCCGCGGTCGTGAGCTCGGGCCCAGGTGATGGCCCGGGAGTCCGGGTCTATGCCCGTGACCCGCACGTCCAGCGAGTCCCGGGCGGCCCAGCGCGCCACGGCCCGTGCGACGTCGCCGCCCCCGCAGCCCACGTCCAGGACCGCGGCCGGGCGGGACTCCGCCGCCGCGGCACGCAGCACCGGGCGGAGGTCACGCACGTAGACCGCCCTCCAGGAGGCCACGAGCGGGTTGATGACGCCGAACATCCGGTAGGTGGTGTCCAGGGCCCGCGGATCGCACGCGGGATCGTCCATGAGCTCAGGCTCGTTGAGGGCCCGACGGCGCAGCAGCGGGTCCACGGGTCACTCGCCCTGACCGTCGGCGGGCCCGGGCAGCACCCGCAGCAGCGCGCTCTCGATGCTCAGCCCCGGCCCGAACGCCATGGCAGCCACCGCGCCAGGAGCCCCGCGGGCGAGGATCCGCTCCAGCACGAACAGGATGGTGGCACTGCTCATGTTCCCGGCCTCGCTCAGCACGCTCCGGGAGGGCGCCATCTGCTCCTGCGAGAGGCCCAGCCGCGACTGCACCTTGTCCAGGATGCTGCGCCCGCCCGGGTGCACCGCCCACTGCGGCACGTGCTCCACTGTCTCGCCCGTGCGGCGCAGCAGCGGGGCCAGCGCGTCGGCCACGTGGTCGTCGATGATCCGCGGCACGTACGCGCCCAGGATCATCTCGAAGCCCTCGTCCCCCACGCTCCACGCGAGCTCGTCCTCTCCCACGGGAGCGAGTGCTGTCTCGAAGTCCACCAGTTCCAAGCTCGGCCCCGCGAGAGGGACCTCCCGCGCGCTGACCACCGCGGCGGCCGCACCGTCCGCGAACAGGGCGTTGCCCATGACGGTGTCCGGATCGTTGCGCACGTGCAGGTGCAGTGTGCACAGCTCCAGGCACACCACCAGGACCACGGCCCGCGGGTCCGCGCGGCACGCGGTGGCCGCGGCCCGCAGGGCGGGGAACGCCGCGTTGCAACCCATGAATCCCAGGTGCGTGCGCGTCACGTCCGCGGGCAGCCCGAGATCCTTGGCCACGCGCACGTCCGGGCCCGGCGCGAAGAAACCGGTGCAGGACACGGTGACCACGTGGGTCACGTGCGCCGCCTCGACCGGCGCGCGCTCCAGGGCGGCGCGCGCCACCGAGACGAACATGCGCCGCGCGTTCTCCGTGTAGATCCGGTTGCGCTCGCGCGTGCCCGGGGAGAGCAGCTGACCCTCGGCGGCTGCCACGAACGAGGACGCCGCCGCACCGCCACCTTCCTCGTGCGGACAAACGGTGCCCTCCGGACCCGACGGCACGGCGTCGCCCCGGCGTTGCCGTGCGGCGTCGGCAAGGGTGCCCAGCTCGGGAAGCACGGTGTGGCGTGTGTCCACCCCGGCCGCGCGGAACGTGGCGCGGACCAGGCGGGAGCCCAGCCGCGTCATGCCCGGCTGCTCGGCGAAGACCTCCGCGACATCCTCCTGGCGGATCGTCGTGTCCGGGAGCTCGGTGGCGATCGACAGCATGCGAACAGTCATGGCCCATGGTAGGCACCCTCACAGCGGGCAGGGCCGTAGCCTGGGGCCATGACCGAGCACCCCGACGACACCCGCCCCCGCTCCGTGCAGTTCCTCGACCGCGTGCGCGAGAACCTCGACCGGCTGAGCCCCGAAGAGGCGCACCGGGAGCAGCAGCAGGGCGCGATCATCGTGGACGTGCGCACCGAGACCCACCGCGGGGACGGCCCGCACATCCCGGGCGCCCTGGTCATCGACCTCACGGTGCTGCCGTGGCGGCTGGACCCGGACTTCGCCTGGTCCGTTCCGGAGGCGGTGTCACCGGAGCAGCGGTGGATCCTCGTGTGCCGCCACAGCTACGCGACCTCCCTGGCCGCCTGGACCCTGCGGGAGATGGGGCTCTCACGCGTCACGGACGTCGTCGGCGGCTTCGAGGCGTGGCAGGAGGCGGGCCTGCCCACCACCATGGACGCCCCGGACGTGCGCCCCTGACGGGCCGCACTCCACGTCGCGGGAGCCGGCAGAACGGGTGGCCGGCAATCATTGCGGACCCGCCGGCGTCGTCCCCGGTCCACAAGTGTGTCTCTGCACCCCAGACCCGGACGATCCGCAGAAACGACAGGGGCCGCGCCCGTGCACAACGGACGCGGCCCCTGAGGCGTGACGAGAACGTGTGGATCAGAGGTCCACGGCCCCGCTCTCGCCGTCCACCGTCTCGCCCGTCACCTTGGCCTTGAGGAGGTTGGCCACCTGGGTGATCTTGCTGCCACCCGGGGCGTCCCAGTACTCGGCGGTGTGTCCGTCCACCTCGATGAGCACGTTGTTCGGGTTCTCCGGGCCGCCCTCGAGCCACGACTCCGTGAAAGAGCTCCACAGTTCGCGCAGCTGGTCCGGATCGTTGACGATGCGCGCCGTGCCGCACAGGGAGACCCACGCGCCGTTGCCCGAGTAGGCCACGTTCACCTCGGGGTTCTTCTGGATGGCCTGGCCCTGCGCCGAGGCGCGCTCGGCGATGAAGCGCACCGTGCCGTCGAAGTCCACGTCCTGGGTGGCCATGGGCCGGGAGATCAGGTGGCCCTCGTCGTCCAGGTGCGTGAGCATCGCAATGCGGGTGCTCTTGATGATGTCCCGGACCTTTTGGACCTGCTCGTTGTCTTCCACCGTGACGCTCCTTCGAATTGAGGCTGTGGTCGCGTGTCCTGCCGGAGGTCTCACGGGCCCGCCGACGCGGCACGCACCATCAGTCTAATTAGCATTGACAGGGAACACGACGGGTTCCCGGACCGGGGAGGGAGGCACTCCGTTTGAGCCGATCGCACGAGGAGACGGTGGAGCTGCTGCTGGCGCGCCACGACCGCACGTACGCGCAGGAGGCGGGGATTGAGCTGGCGGACGTGCCCGCTCCCCTGTTCCAGCTGCTCGTCCTGGCCAATCTGCTGTCCGCCCGGATCGGCGCGGGCGCGGCCGTTGCCACCGCACGGGAGCTGTTCGCGGCAGGGTTCCGCACCCCCGAGGCGATGCGTGGGGCGTCGCGCCCCGCGCTGCTGGCGGCGCTGGGTCGCGGCGGGTACAGACGCTACGACGAACGCACCGCCACGATGCTCCACGATGGCGCGCAGCAGCTCTTCCAGGACGACGACGGCGACCTGCGCCGCCTTCGCGACGCGTGCGACGGCCCCGGGCAGATCCTCGAACGGCTGCAGGATTTCCCGGGCATCGGACCCGCGGGCGCAGCGATCTTCGCCCGCGAGGCACAGGGCGTGTGGCCCGTCCTCGCCCCGTTCCTCGACAAGAAGGCACTGTCCGGCGCGGTGAGGCTCGGCCTTCCCGACGAGGCCGCCCGCCTGGCCGATCTCGTGCGTCCCGACCAGCTGCCGGTCCTGGCCTCCGGCCTGGTGCGGACGGCCCTGCACCGCGGCGCGGGCGACCCGCTGCGCTGAATGCACGGCGCCCCGGCAACCACCGTGACCCGCGCGCAGCGGGTGAGGCGACTCGGTCTCGGGACAGGAGATGCAGCAGTACGGCAGCTGCTTCCGGGCCCAGTCCCACGGCGGGGTCTTCCGCTCGATCACCTCGATGGTCGTGGCGAAGGTGATGGACTACGGGCTGTCGATCGCCCGGTTCTGCGTGGGGTTCGTGATGCTCGCCGGGGCCGGGAACGGCAGCACCCCCGCGGGGCGCGCGAAGCCGGCCCGGGCGTCGTCGCCAGTCAGTCAGTCAGTCAGTCACTGAGGATCAGCCGCAGGCCACGGTCGAGCGCAGTCTCGACCCGCGCTCTCACCTCCTCCGGTGCATTCAGGTGGTCGATCGTCAGACCGTTCACCAGTGCCGTGACGAGCGGAGCTGCGGTCTCCGGTGTGAGTCCGTCCCGCAACTTCCCGTCCTGCTGCGCCCGCTCCAGTGCCGCGCGCACGAGGTCGTGGAACGTGCGCATGGCCTGCCAATAGAGCTCGGCAAGCCAGTCACGCGTGGACGCTGCGGCCCCGTAGCTGACCCACACCGCGGCATCCTCGTGACGGACGCCCTCCAGCGGCAGGAGTTCGCGCAGGGCCCGGCACAGCGACGCCCGGTAGCCCGGCAGCCCTCGGGCCGCCACGACACGCTCCGTCTGCCGCTCCACGGAGCGTTCGAGCGCGGCCACCAGCAGGTCCCTGCGGGTCCTGAAGTGGTACTGCACGGTACCCGCCGAGAGCCCGGACTCCTGGGCCACGCTGCGCACACTCACCACATCGAAGCCCTGCTGGGCGATCACCCGGATCGCGGCCTCGGCGATCTTCTCTCGCGTCCCGCCGCCCGAAGGGACGTCTCGGTCACCGGTCATCGCGCCTCACCTCTCGCACGAGTGTATTGCCCCCGCTCTCGTACAAACGTATTGTCGTTCTTGGATCTTACGTTCGTATGGGAAGAGGAGGGGCATGGGCGATCTCCTGGCACTGGTCGGGCTGGCGCTGCTGGACAGCACGAGCCTGGGGACCCTGGTGATCCCGCTCGTCCTCGTGATCGCCCGCCGGCGTGTGGACGCGGTACTGCTCGCGGTCTACTTCGCGACGGTCGTGCTCATCTACTTCGGTCTCGGCGTGGGCATAGCCCTGGGCTTCGACCTGCTCTCGCATCTCGCGGCGGATGTGTGGGCGAGCCGGCCGGCCCAGTGGTTCAAGCTGATCGCCGGTCTCGGACTGTTCGGCTACGGGGTCTTCGCTCCCGATCCCGTCAAGAAGGAGGGGCTGGGCCGAGTGCCGTCCCGGCAGAATCCCGCGGCCATGATCGTCCTCGGCGCTGGCGCGGCGCTCACGGAGGCGGCCACGATGGTCCCCTACCTCGCGGCGAACGGCATCATCACGGCCATGCCCGTGGGATGGACCGCGCGACTCGTGCTCCTAGCCGGGTACTGCCTCGTGATGATCGTCCCCGCGCTGGTGCTGATCACAGGAGCCGCGCTGCTGGGTGAACGGATCTGGCCCCGGCTCGAGCGAGTCGTCCCCACTCTGGAGCACCAGACGAAGATCACGCTGCTGTGGATCGCCGGGATCGTTGGTTTCTGGATGGCCAGCACGGGGTTCGCGGCGTTGCTGTAGTCAGTCCTCCACCACCGGTCAGCACCCCACGGCACCGTGCCGGCTGTCCGGGGGGGGAATCCCCGGGACAGCCGGCACGGTGTGCAAGGCACGACGACGCCGTGCGGTCTGGTCACCGGACCACCCTCGTTCCCGTGGCCGGCTCGGCTGCTACGGGTCAGTACTCGATGACCACGCGGCCATCGATCTTGCCGTGTGACATCTCCTCGAAAATGGCGTTGATGTCCTCGAGGGGACGCTTGCTGAAGGTGGGGTGGATCTTGCCCGCCGCGTAGAACTCGAGGGCCTCGATCATGTCCTGCCGCGTGCCCACGATCGATCCGCGGATCGTGAGTCCCTTGAGCACGATGTCGAAGATCGGAGCGGGGAAGTCGCCCGGAGGCAGGCCGTTGAACACAATCGTCCCGCCGCGACGCGTCATGTTGATCGCCTGCCCGAAGGCCTGGGGGTGGACCGCGGTCACGAGCACTCCGTGGCTGCCCCCAATTTCCTGCTGGATGACCTCCGCGGGGTCCTCCGCGAATGCGTTGACAGTGAGCTCGGCACCGTGCTGCTTCGCGAGAGCGAGCTTGTCGTCGGCGACGTCCACCGCCACCACGCGCATACCCATGGCCACCGCATACTGCACTGCGATGTGCCCGAGACCGCCGATCCCGGAGATCACGACCCACTGACCGGGCTTGACCTCCGTGCGCTTGAGTCCCTTGTAGACGGTGACGCCCGCGCACAGGACGGGGGCGATCTCGTAGGGATCGGCGCCCTCCGGGATGATGGCCGCATAGCGCGCGTCCACGAGCATGTACTCGCCGAACGAGCCGTCAACGCCGTAGCCACCGTTGACCTGCTCCTCGCAGAGCGTCTCCCAACCCTGGCGGCAGTGCTCGCAGTGGCCGCACGCGGACCACAGCCACGCGTTGCCGACCATCTGCCCGACCTCGATCTCCGTGACTCCCTCGCCCACCTTTTCCACGATGCCCACGCCCTCGTGGCCCGGGATCAGGGGGAGCTTCGGCTTGACGGGCCAGTCGCCGCCCGCGGCGTGGAGATCCGTGTGGCAGACCCCGGAGGCGATGAGCTTCACCAGCGCCTGGTTCGGTCCGGGTTCGGGGATCTCGTTCGGCCCCACGACCAGGTCCTCGCCGAATCCCTTGACAACTGCCGCGTTCATGGAAGACATGTCCAACTCCTCGTTGAGTTCTCTGTGTCCACGTCCGGTGGGAACGACGGGTGTGGACGAGGTCCGTGTCCACCCTGTCCGACCGTCCGGTCCGTGATGTCCTTCGACGCTACCGAGAGCAAGGTTGCAGGAGGGTTGCAACGTCGGATCTCAGCGTTCGAGGGACTCGAGGCGGACGATGGCCGCGCAACGTTCCGGAGCAGCCCTGGGAGCCCGAGCAAGAACGGCCATGAGCACCTCGGAATCCGCGTGGGCCTCCGGGAGGGTCGAGTAGTGCCACAGCTGCGACCACGATCCCGCCTGCAGGACCGTCTCGCGCAGCAGCGCGGACACCTCGTCACGGATCTCCCTGATTCCGGGAGCCTCGGAACCGGGAAGAAGCTGGCCGCGGTAGTGGTGCATTGCGGCGGCGAGATCCCCGAGGCCCAGCGCTCGGTGGCACAGTGCGACGTCGCTGACCAGTGACCCTGTCAACCGGTACGGCCGGGATGCCACGCCGATGAGGCCGTCCCCGTGGAGCAGAATCCCCTTGCGGAGACGGGCGATCTCCGCCCGGACCGTGACCTCCTGACCGCCACCGGGACACAACGCCTCGGCGAGTTCCGCCGCGCTGAGGCCGCCGGCGTGCCAGTGCAGCAGAGTGAGCAACTCGGCGTGGCGGGTCGAGAGGTCCCGGCTCTGCCCTCCCCAGCCGATGGTTGCGGGAGGGGCACCGGTGACCCGCAGCCGGACCGTGGGTGCCTCTGTCCGAGGCAACCCGGCGTTCACCGCCGTCGCGCGAGACGCCACGGTTCCGCCGAGGTCCTCACGCGCTCTGTCTGCCCACCCACGACCCGCTGCGCGCGGGTCCAGCAGAGATCCGAGCTCTCGAGTCACGGCCTGGGACGTGCACTCGAGAAGGGGCAGCACGAGGGACGACACCGCGTCCTCGCCACCCGTGACGTCGATGACGCCGATCACCTCTCCCGTGACGGGATGCAGGACGGGCACCGCGCTGCAGCTCCACTGCTGCGCCGGGGCCGCAAAGTGCTCGGCCTGGCTGACCTGGACGCCCGTTCGACTCGCAATGGCCAGTCCTG
Source organism: Kocuria salsicia (assembly GCF_039532055.1). NCBI lineage: Bacteria > Bacillati > Actinomycetota > Actinomycetes > Micrococcales > Micrococcaceae > Kocuria > Kocuria salsicia. The sequence goes on from NZ_BAAARF010000003.1 coordinate 934,207, forward strand.
GGGCAGAGGTCCCCATCGCGGCCTCGGACCAGTCCACGCCCGGTGCGAATCCCATCCCCTCGGCCCGGCGACGGGTGTCTCCGCCGCCCTCGACCCACAGCAGTGTTCCGTGGGCGTCGCTGAGTGCCACGAGCAGCCCTGCTCGAGTTGCAGGCTCGACGAGCCGCGTGTGGAGAAGCCCCAGGACGTCGTGGAACGGGTGGGCGCGGCGTGCCTCCTCCAGGCCGGCCCGCTCGTGGACAGTCTGGACGAGGACGCCCTCCGGTGACTCCAGGTGGCGCACGGAACGGATCCAGGAGCGCAGCACCACGTCCCGCACCGCCGGGGTACGGTCACCGTCGATTGCCAGGCGGTCCAGCCCCGCGTGTGCCCTGCGCACCTCGCGCTGGTAGTCGTGGTCGGAGAGGAAGGCGTCGAACATCAGGTCACCACCAAACCCCACCCTGCGGTGCGGGCACCGGTGCAGACACGCCCGTCCCGCAGGACCAGCGGGATGACCACGGTGTGGCCCATGCCCTTCACCTCCAACGAGCCGAGCGGGTTGAGCCTCGCTCAACCTCGTCTCGAACCTACTGAGGTCGTGGAATCCGTACAAGGATCCGGGGCAACTCGCCCCGGCGTGACACCACCAGCTCCCGAACGCGACGGTGTGCAGACTGACCCGCACGGCCGCGGAAGTGGAGGACCCCGGAGGCGCCAGTCGTGCGGCGTAAAACACGTTCGGCGACCTCCCAGGAAGTTGTGATCGCACGTAGGGTGGATCTGGCCCACCGCGGGCGGTGGCCGGGGCGTGAGACGGCCCGATCGTCGCCGGGCGCGGCCGGACGCAGCGCCCCCGCCGCAAGGGACGCGCCCTGCCCGGCACACGACGTCGTGGACCACCCCGCGCCGAACGGAGAAGAGAAGCATGCGCACCCGCACCACCCGTCTGCTCGCCCTGCCCGCAGCCCTCGCGGCCGCGACCCTTGCGCTGAGCGGCTGCTCCGGCGCCCAGGACGCGCAGAGCACGCGGACCACCCTGAACTACGCGACCGGCGACGCCGAGCCCGAGTGCCTGGACCCGCACGTGGGCGGCAACTACCCGCAGGCGCTGCTGGGCACCAACTTCGCCGAGTCCCTGGTCAGCCGGGACAAGGACGGCAAGATCATCCCCTGGCTCGCGGAGTCCTGGAAGGAGTCGGCGGACGGGAAGACCTGGGAGTTCGTGCTCAAGGACGGCGTGAAGTTCACCGACGGCACGCCCCTGACGTGGGAGGCCGTGAAGGCGAACGTGGACCATCTGCTGGACCCGGACACCGCCTCCTCCACCGGCTACCTGGCCTTCCAGCAGATCGCAGACGTCACCCGCGGGGCGAACGACCATGTGGCCGTGGTGCACCTGAAGCAGACGGACTCCGCGCTACTGGAGTCCTTCGCGCAGCCCTGGAACGCCATCGAGTCCCCCACCGCGCTCAAGCGCTCCCAGGAGGAGAACTGTGCCTCCCCCGTGGGCACGGGCCCGTTCGTGGTGGACTCCTGGACCAAGCAGGACCGCGTGGTGCTCACGCGCAACGAGAACTACACCTCCGCCCCGGCGGACGCCGCGAACCAGGACGGCCCGGCGAAGCTCCAGGAGATCGTCTGGCGCTTCATCCCGGACGCCACCACCCGGTACAACGCGCTGTCCTCCGGCGAGGTGGACGTGATCGACAACGCCCAGCCCAACAACATCACCGCGGCCGGGGACAACTCCGGGCTCGAGGACCTCAACGCCCCGCGCCCCGGCTCCTCCAACCGCATCGAGCTGAACTCCGGGCACGCGCCGTTCAACGACAAGAAGGTACGGGAGGCCTTCATCCGCGCCGCGAACGTGGACGACGGGATCCAGTCCCTGTTCATGGGCACGGCGCCGCGCTCCACCTCCGCGCTGGGCTCCACCGAGCCGCTGAGCAAGGACATGCCGGGCTCCTACCCCCACGACGTCGACGCCGCCAACCGGTTGCTGGACGAGGCCGGCTGGACGAAGGGCTCGGACGGCATCCGCGAGAAGGACGGGAAGAAGCTCACCGCGCGCTTCCCGGTGAGCACCAACCAGTCCATCCCGGCTGAGCAGTCGCTTTTCGAGCAGATCCAGGCCGGCGCCAAGGAGGTGGGCATCGACGTGAAGCTGCAGCCGGTGGACCTGCAGTCCTGGTACTCCGCGCTGGGCAAGGACGACTACGAGCTCGTGGACGCCCCCTACACCAAGGTGGGCCCGGACGTGCTGCGGATCCTGTACCACTCCGATTCGATCAAGCCCGCACCGTCCGGGTACTTCGCGAACCACGCCCAGATCGACGACGAGCAGCTGGACACGGTGCTCGACAAGGCCCGCGCTTCCACGGACGCGGACGAGCGCGCGAAGCTCTACGAGCAGGCCCAGCAGATCATCGCGGACGCCCAGGTGATCCTGCCCCTGTACGACCAGCAGAACCACTTCCTGCACTCCACCGGGGTCAAGGGCCTGCGCGCGCTGCCCACCGTCAACACTCCCACGTTCCTGGACGTGGAACCGCTGCCCGCCTCGTGAGCGCCCGCAGCGCGAGCCGGGAACCGGTGGGCTGAGTGGCCACCGCGACCGTGCATCGGCGTCGGCCCTGGCGCCCCGTCCTGATCCGTCTGGGCGGGGCGCTGGTGGCGCTGTGGCTCGTGGCCACCGTGGCGTTCGGGGTGCTGCAGCTGCTGCCCGGCGACCCGGCTGAGGCCGCCCTGGGCGGGCCCGGCTCGCAGGCGAGCGCCGAAGCCCTGCAGGCAGCCCGCGAGCAGTACGGCCTGGACCGGGCGCTGCCCGTCCAGTACCTCGCCTACCTCGGCCGCGTGCTCACCGGGGACCTGGGCACGAGCTACTCGCACCGCGCACCCGTCACCGAGGTCATGGCCCCGCTGATCGGCCCCACCCTGACGCTGGCCGTGCTGGCCCTGCTGTGCGCGTGGCTGCTCGCGCTGGGCACCGCGATGGTGGCCACGGGGACGTCCCGGCTCGCCGCGCGCGTGGCCTCCGCAGTGGAGATCGTGGCCTCGGTGCTGCCGGGCTTCTGGCTCGCCTCCGTGCTGATCATCGTCTTCGCCACGCACCTGGGCTGGTTCCCGCCGGTCTCCGACGCCACGCCGCGCGGCCTGGTGCTGCCTGTGCTCTCCCTGGCGGTCCCGCTGGCGGGCTACCTGTCCCAGACCATGCGCGAGGCCATGCTCACCGCCCTGGACTCCCCCTTCGCCCTCGCCGCCCGTACCCGCGGTGAGACCCGCGGGGGACTGCGCGTGCGCCATGCCCTGCGCCACGGTCTGGTGCCCGGCATCAACCTCTCCGGGTGGTCCTTCGGCTACCTGATCTCCGGGGCGGTGGTGATCGAGACGGTGTTCGCGCGGCCCGGTCTGGGGCGCTCTCTGGTCTCCGCAGTGACTTCCCGGGACGTTCCCCTCGTGCTCGGGGTGACGCTGTTCGCGGCACTCGGGTACGTGCTCGTCACCATGGCCGCGGACGCCCTGACCGCCGCCGTCGACACCCGGGGGGCCTCGTGAGCGCCGTCCCCTCCCTGGACGCCCCGGATCGCCGGGCACGACGGCGCCGCACGCCCGGCTCCCAAGCACCGGGCCCCCTGGCCTCGCAGATCGGTCTGTGGGTGCTGCTGGCGTGCGCCGCGGTGCTCGCCCTCGCGGGCCTGTTCCCGGGGCTGCTCGCTCCCGGTGATCCGCTCGCGGTCGACCCCGCGCAGGCGTTCCAGGCCCCCGGCTGGAGCCACCCGTTCGGCACCGACGAGTCCGGCCGGAACGTCTTCACCCGCGTGGTCCACGGCGCCGGGCCCTCCCTGTTCATCGGCGTGGCGGCCACCGTGCTGGGCGTGGGACTGGGCGCGGTGCTCGGACTGCTCACGGGCCTGGGGCGACGCTGGCTGGACGCCGCCGGGTCACGGCTGATCGACGCCATGCTCGCCTTCCCCACCCTGCTGCTCGCGCTGCTGCTGATCGCCGTGCGCGGACCCGGCGTGGCCGGCGTCGTCGTGGCCGTGGGACTTTCCTCAGCCCCCGGCTACGCGCGCCTGCTGCGCGCCGAGGTGCGCCGCGTCTCCCGCTCGGGGCATGTAGAGGCCGCGCGGATGCTGGGCCACTCCCCCCTGCGCATCGTCGTGCGCCATGTGCTGCCCGGGGCGCTCGGGCCACTTCTCGCCGTCGCCACCCTGGGGCTGGGGCAGGCGATCGTGTGGTCCTCGGCGCTCGGCTACCTGGGGCTCGGCGCACCGCCGCCCGCGCCGGAGTGGGGCGCGATGCTCAACGCCGGGCGCACGTACGTCACCAGCGCGTGGTGGATGACAGTCTTCCCGGGCCTGGCCATCGTGGCGGTCGGAGTGGTGGCAACCCTCCTGGGACGCAGGCTCTCCGCGCACCTGGCGGGACGGAGCGCCGGTGGCTGAGGATCCGGTGGTCAGCGCCCGCAACCTGCGGGTGTGCTTCGGGGACGTGGCGGCGGTCCGGGGCGTGGACCTCGTGCTGCCCCGCGGGCGCGCCGTGGCACTCGTGGGCGAGTCCGGGTCCGGCAAGTCCGTGACGGCGCGCGCGCTGATCGGCCTCACCGGGGGCGTCGTCACCGCGGACGAGCTGCGGATCGCGGGACACGACGTCGCCGGGCTGGGCGAACGCGGATCCCGCGCCGAGCGCGCGTGGCGGCGGATCCGGGGGCGCGTGGTCGGCACCGTGCTGCAGGATGCCCTGGGCTCGCTGGATCCCCTGCGCCGCGTGGGTGCCGAGGTGGCCGACGCCGCCCGCCTGGCCGGCACCGCCGTGGACGTCCCCGCCCTGCTGGAGTCCGTGGGACTCGACCCGGCCGCGGCCCGGCGTCGCCCGGACGAGCTCTCCGGCGGCATGCGCCAACGCGCTCTCATTGCGGCGGCGCTCGCGGCGGACCCGGAGGTCGTCGTCGCGGACGAGCCCACCACCGCGCTGGACACCACCCGCCAGGCCGTGGTCCTGGACCTGCTGCGGGCACGCGTGGACGCCGGCGGATCGCTGCTGTTCATCACGCACGACCTCGGTGCGGCGCGTCGCGTCGCGGACGACGTCGTGCTCCTGGACGCCGGACGCGTTGTCGAGACCGGCCCGTTCCGTACGGTCATGGCCGACCCGGCCTCCACGGAGGGGCGCCGCCTGGTCGCCTCGGTTCCGTGGGGGCGGCCCCGCGGCGAGGCCCTGCTGCCCGACGCCGCGGCGCGGCTTCCCGGAGACGCGAGACCCGGCACCGTCGCCACGCAGGGCAACGCCCCAGCACCAGCCACCCCGGCTGTCTCGGTGGGTGGCGCCGTGCCAGGTCCCGCCTCCTCGTACCGCTCGGACCCTGCACCTCAGGAACCAGAACGCCGCGGCCTGGACGCACCGCGCGAGGCGAGCCCACTGCTCTCGGCCCGCGGCGTCGTCGTGCGCTACGGCGGTACCTCTGAGCCCGCGGTGCGCGGTGCCGACCTCACGCTGCGCGCCGGTCGGACCGTGGGGCTCGTGGGCGAATCCGGGTCCGGGAAGTCCACGCTGCTGCGGGCCCTTGCCGGGTTGCTGCCCGTCGAGTCCGGGGACGTGCTGCTGCGCGGTGAACCGTGGTCAGCGCTACCCGAACGGCGACGGCGAGCGCGCCGACGTCAGCTGGCCATGATCGTCCAGGATCCGTTGGGATCCTTCGAACCGCGCTGGGACGTGGGCCAGGTGCTCACCGATGCACTGGGGCGGCGCGATCCGCAGCGGGTCGCCGACCTGCTGGAATCCGTCCATCTGGACCCCGCCGCCGCGCGCGCCCGACCGAGGACGCTGTCCGGCGGTCAGCGGCAGCGCGTCGCCATTGCTCGGGCGCTCGCGGTGGAACCCGCCGTGCTGCTCGCGGACGAGCCCGTCTCCGCGCTGGACGCCTCCGTCCAGGCGCAGGTGCTCGACCTGCTGGACGAGCTGCAGGCGCAGCGCGGGCTCGGGATTGTGCTGGTCTCCCACGACCTCGGGGTGGTCCGGCACTCCTCCGATGACATTGTGGTCCTGCAGAACGGGGTGGTCGTCGAGTCCGGCCCCACCGAGGACGTCCTCTCGCACCCGACGCACCCGTTCACGAGGGAGCTGATCGAGGCCGCGCCGCGGCTGAGCTGAGCCCCGCTGGTCTGGTCCCGGTAGGGCGCTCCGTCGTGACGAGGATGAAGCAGCCGCGACGGGGACGGGGCCGCTCACCGGAACGTCTGCTGACGACTGCGCTAGGGCCCGTCCCCGTCAGAGGCGGCCGTCCCGGTACAGCTCCTCCAGCAGTGCCTGCATGCGCGGGGTGTAGGCGATCGCGGTGTACTCCTCGCCCTTCGCGTTGTGCCGCTGCTCGGTGACCACGCCCAGCCGCTCGGCGAGCGCCGTCGGCTCCCAGGCACCGGTTCCGCCCACCAGCACTCCGGCCTCAGCGAGCCGCAAGTTCCACGCGGTTGTGGTGATCGCGGCGTCTTCCTCGCTCAGCACCCCGCGGGCCTTCCACTCCTTCACGACCGCGGTCAGCGTGAGCGGTTCCGCGGACGACGACGCTGCCTCCGGCACCGAATTGCCCGCAGGCTCCGGCTCCGGCACCGTGGCGGCGAACACGGCGTCCGATCGGTGCGCCCACTCGGTCATCCGCTCGAACACCGGCCCGTTGCCCCACCGGTTGGCGGCGGCGAAGACGATGAACAGGTCCTTGGCGCGGGACACAGCCACGTTCATCAGTTCGAGGTTCGAGTCGATGAACCCGGACCGTGGACTGTTCTGGCCGTAGACCGCGGAGAACAGCACGACCGGCCGTTCCGCGCCCTGCAGCCGATGTGCGGTGCCCACCGTGATGCTCTCGGCGAACCGGGAGGGAAGGTCTGCCGGGGCGTCCTCGGCGGTGGCCGCGGCTCGTAGCTCCCTGGTGATCAGCCGTGCCTGTGCGCTGAACGGTGTCACCACGCCGATGAGCTCGTCCTCTCCCGGTGCCCTGTTCGAGTCGGGTTCCCGCGTGGTGTAGAGGTCGCGGAAGTAGGCGTAGTTCGCGACGATCCAGTGTGCCACGCACTGCGCCTCCGTCCGGTTCACCCGGCTGGACCCGGACCGTTCGTCCTGCGATCCGGGGACCTCCCGGAACAGGAACGCCGGGCCCTCGACGGGCGAGGAGGACGCCGGGCGCTTCGGCTCCAGCAGCCCGTTGTAGAGCAGGTCGTTGCAGTAGCCGATGATCTCCGGGTGGCATCGGAAGTGCTCGGAGAGGAAGAGCCCAGGAGCCCCGTCGTCGTAGCTCCAGGCCGAGGCGTGACTGGCCGCGCACATCAGACTGGAGTGGGGCGAGCACGTCATGCCCCGCGGGCGGAGGTTCTGCGCCCAGGTCTCGGCGGGGATGCCCGCGCTCTCGGCGACCTCGCGGTCGGTGTCCTCGTCGATCGACCACACGGGTGCCAGCTGCTTCTCGTCCCCCACCACGAGCGCGCGGCGGGCCAGCGCGAACGCCGGGAGGCCGACGGGCGTGTCCACCTGACCGGCCTCGTCCACGATCAGCAGGTCGATGCGGCCCACGTCGAACCGCGCGGGCTCCCCGCTCCTCGAGTAGAGACCGAAGTACCTGGGCACCTGGTAGGCGGTCATCACGAAGCACGGGGTCAGGGCTGCGGCCTGCGGCCAGTACGTCGACATGACCGTTGCCGTGTTCTTGAAGCGCTCGTCCTCCGGGATGAAGTCCTCGGTCAGCAACCAGCAGGCCTCGTAGTGGTGCACCGCGAGCCAGAACTCGGCGTAGCGCAGGGTGACGTCCAGGACGGCGTCGAGTTCCTCGAGGGTGGTGCAGTCCGCGAGTCCGGCAACCTTCTCCAGGCTCATCAGGTGCGGCGACGACACCGCCTCGGCGCACAGCCGTGCGTACCGGTCCGTGGCGCCGTGCCGGGCCATCTCCTCCACGAGCACCAGCCGCAGTTCTTCCAGCTCGGCGAGCGCGTCTGTGATCCACCCCTTGATGCCTGGGAGGTCGTGGGCACTGCCGAAGTGTGCACTGGCCCGCGCGACGAACGTGTCCCGTGCGCGCCCCAGGTAGCGCGGGTCGCTGTAGACGGTGTACGTCTCGCTCTTGTTCCGCTGCTCGAGCAGGTACTTCGTGCGGGCTTCCCTGAGTCGGGACGACGCCGGGCAGTAGACGGCGAGGGACCGCAGCGGCGTGGCCTCGAATGCCCCGCTGCCCTCGCTCTGCCCGGTTGTCGCGGGCTCCTGCGCCTTCTCAGTCTCCTGGATCTCCGGCGTCTTCCGGGCCTCCTGGATCTCCTCAGACGTCCTGAGCTCCGTGCTGCCCATCCCCTCCGCGCTCGGAAGCCACCGCAGGTCCAGGGTGCCGGGATCGTTCCTCGTCACGGAGCTGAACGAGGAGATGATGTTGACGACCGCCTGGTTGTTGGTGGACGTTCCCACGATCACGGGGGCGTCCCGGCCCTCCAGTGCGTGACGCGTGAGCATGTTGGCGACGACGGCCTGCAGCATCGTGGTCTTGCCCGTGCCTGGCGGACCGCTCACCGCGGTGACGTCCCCCTCCTCCCCGCTCAGGAACGCGTGCACCGCCCGGCGCTGCGACGGGGTGAGCGGGAAGCCATCGCTCATCGACCCGCAGGACAGCTTCATCGCCTCGTGCAGGCCCTCTCCCTCGTGGATCGCCCGCTCGGCAATCCGTGCACCGGACCACCCCTGGCACATCCGCTCCAGCAGGACCGGGGCGCCGTGGTCCGCGACGTGGTCGTAGAGGTCCAGGAGCGGGCCCACTGCGTTGACCCGCTCCAGCTCCCGCACGAAGCACAGCTCGTGCTCCACGCGCCCGTTCCCCGACGTGTCGCAGTGAGCCGGAGGGGTAGCGCTCTCAGAGTGCTGGCCGTCGCCCGAGAGCACGGCCGCGAACTCCGCCACGCTGCGTCCCGCCAGGGCCGCGAAGAGGCTGTCCGCGAGGTCCAGCGCGCCCGCGAGCGACGTCGTCTGTGACACTCCTGCGCCCAGTTGCTGCCGCGAGAACGCCCAGAAGGCCTCGAGGTCCCCGACCATGACCTCTCGGTCCCCGACCATTGGGGAGGACAGCCGCTCCGAGGGAATCCACGGGGAACTCGCGGTCTCGAGCACCGGTTCGAGCCGCCCGTCCGGGAACAGCGTGGCCTCGAGCAGCAGCAGGCCGGTGTGTCCGCCGCCGGGCAGTTCCAGGGACACGCAGGAGACCACCACGGAGAGCGGTGTGCGGTCCTGCTCGTCAGACCCGCCTTCATCACGTGTCGCCCCGTCCGAAGGCTCGCCGTCGAACGGTCCGGTCCCGTTGTCACCCCTGTGCTCCCCGGCGGGGGCGGCGGCATCGGCACCGGTGCGGGTTCCGCCCTCCTCGGCATCCGCCGCCCGCGTCCTCGCGGCTCCCCCGCCGCGAACCTGGGCCGTCGGGGTGGCGGTGACCTCCGCTGTCTCTCCCGACGACGACGTGGCCCGCCCGCGCCGCCCCGTGGCGTCGTCGTGCGCATCGAAGAGGGTCCGCGTCTGCTCCTCCGGCAGGAAACCCGCACGCAGCAACGACCGCGGCACCGCCACGTATGGGCCGTCACCGAAACTCACTTCGTCCAGCTGCCCGCGCCGAAGGATCCGCGCGAGGTAGTCGGTGATCGTTGCCGTCTCGACCATGCGCGGTCCTCGCGTTCCTGTGGCACTGCGTGGGGGCGGCGGGCAGGCCCTGGGCACCCGCCGTGAGAGCCCGAGTCTATCCAGGGTCACCGCCACGCACTGTGATGTGGCATACTCTCGTGCAGTCGGCGTGCCCAGCGCCCAGCCCGCGCACGGACCCCAGCTCCGGCGCAGCGGCGAAGGGGAGAGAATTCTCGGGCCGTCAGACGTTGTCGAGACCTCGTCCGACCGGGCGATCGTGCTGGGGGCGGTGCGCGCGGTCCAGGTACGAGATGACTCAGCACAACGACTTCAAAACTCTGGTGCGCGCGCGCATGCGCTCGACCGGTCAGACCTACACCGCGGCCCGTGCCGACCTGCTCCGCGAGCGCGACGACGACCTAGCCGCCCCGCTCCACGGAGCACAGGACTCCCCCGCGCCCGCTCCCGCGGAGCCCCTCGCACATCGGCGACTGCCCACCGGGCGCACGGCCGGCGTGCCCCACCGCGAGAGGCCCGCCGAATCCGGGGCCGTCGGGAACTCCCTGCCCGCCCAGGACGCGGCGAGCACGGCAGTCGGCCACCAGGCGTCGTCGTCCTCCGCTCCCCCGGTGCCCGCGAGCACCGACCCCGCCGAGTGGGAACGCGCCCACACCGTGTACCGCCGGGTCCTGGGCCGGTTCGTGCGGGACGGCCGCGTGCACACGGTGCCCGCGCGCCGTCGTGCCCGGGTATTCGTGCTGCTGCACCTGCTCGCCGCGTTCCCCGCCGGGCGCACCTGGAGCGAGGTGGAGGTCAATGCGATCCTGCGGACGATGGTCGAGGACCAGGCGTTCTGGCGGCGCGAGCTCGTGGAGTACGGCTATCTGCAGCGTGAGGCCGGCGCCTACTGGCTGCCCGCGCGCATGCCCCAGCGGTCCGCGTCCATGCGGCAGGAGACCCCCGCGTGGGAGGACCTGTGGCTGCCGGTCCATCTCGGGCTGAGCGCGTCGTGAGCCGCGCCGGCACCCGGTCGGACGTGAAGCTCGCGGTGCTGCTGCTCGGTCTGCTGGTCTCCGCGTGCGGGGACGACGTCGCCGCCGTCGGCTTCTCGCTGCGCGCCGCCGAGTCTGGGGCGCCGAGACTGCTGGCCGCGATCCTGCTCGCCCAGACGGTGCCCACGATCGGGCTGGGGCTTCTGGGCGGCGTGCTCGTGGACCGGGCGCTGCGCTGGTGGTGGTGGCCGCTGTCCCTGGCGGTGCAGGCGACCCTGTTCCTCGTGATGGCGGGCGCCCGTTCGGACGTGCTGATCGTCGCGTGCGTGGCCGTGGTGAGCGCGGTCTGCGCCGTGACAGGGCCCGTGGCGAGCAAGCTCATCGCGCTGCACAGCAGCGACCACCAGCGCATCGGCGGCCACCTGGCCACCGTCAACGGGCTGTCCCAGGCATGCGGTGCGGCGCTCGGCGGCATCGCGTTCGGCGTGGGCGGGATCGGGCCTCTGCTGTGCGCCAACGCGGCGACGTTCGCGCTGCTGGCGGTGGTCGCCCTGGCCGTCACCGGCCGGTCGCCCGTGCCGGTGGACGCCTCTCCGCAGCGGGGCGTGCCGCTCGGGTTCCAGCGCCTGGCGCGCCCGGGGACGTTCGGTGTCGGCGGCCTCGGGCTGCTGGTCTGCACCGTGTTCGCGACGTCGGTCGAGGGCGTGTCCGGCGTCTTCGTCCTCACACACCACGCGCACTGGGACCCGGCGTGGGTCGGTCTCGCGTGGGGCCTGTGGGGTCTCGGCGCGGTCCTCGGCGGGCAGGGTGCGGGCCGTCTCCGCAGGTGCCCGGCCACGGTGCTGCTTGTCCTGGGTGCCGGGGGCATGGGCGCGGTCTTCCTCGTGCTGGCCCTGGGGCTGCCCGGCGTGGCCATCGGCGCACCGCTGTTCCTGGTGGGCGGCGCGGGGAACGGCGCGTTCAACGCGGCGGTCTCGCGCACCATCCTCGCCGCGGTTCCGCTGGCCGAGCAGGCCCGCGCGTGGGCCGCCTACCGCTGGATCGTCACGTGCTGCGTGGTGGGCGGCTATCTCACCGGCGCGGCGTTCGGGGAGCACGATGCCGTGGCCGCCCTGGCGCTCGCCGGTGGCCTCACGCTGGTCGGGGCACTGTGCCGCACGGCTCCACACACCTGATCCGCAACCGGAGCGTGACGCACCGAGTGCGGCGACCGCCACCGGGCAGGGAATGGCGGTCGTCACGCGCAACACCACAGACTTCTAGAATCTCGTCGTTCCCGTCATCACCCCGTGGACATCGGCGGGCACCCAGCACAACAGCCCAGGAGCACCGCATGACGCAGCGCATCTTCGACACCCACCTGCACATCATCGATCCCGCGCACCCACTCGTGGAGAACAACGGGTTCATGCCGGGCCCGTTCACGGTGGACGACTACCAGCGGCGCATCGACGGGCTCGGGATAAAGGGCGGCGCGGTGGTCTCCGGCTCGTTCCAGGCCTTCGACCAGGGCTACCTGATCGACGCGCTGAAGGCCCTGGGGCCGAACTACGTGGGTGTCACCCAGGTCCCCGGGGACACCAGCGACACGCGGATCCTCGAGCTGCACGAGGCTGGGGTGCGCGCGGTGCGCTTCAACGTGGCCCGTGGGGGCTCCGCGAACCTGGACGACATCGACCGCCTGGCACGCCGCGTCCACGACCTCGCCGGCTGGCACGCGGAGGTCTACATCGACGCCCGCACGATCGACGAAAGCCTCTCCCGCCGCATCGCCGCCCTGCCCGCGGCGAGCATCGACCACCTGGGCATGCACGAGGACGGCCTTTCCAACCTGCTGCGGCTCGTGGAGCAGGGCGTGAAGGTCAAGGCCACAGGATTCGGCCGCGTGGAGCTCGATCCCGCGGCAACGGTCCGCGCGATCGACGCCACCGACCCAACGGCGCTCATGGTCGGCACGGACCTGCCCTCCACGCGGGCCCTGCGCCCGTTCCGGGACGAGGACCTTGCCCTCATCGTGGACGCGCTGCCCGCGGACCGCGTAGCGGACGTCTTCTGGAACAACGCGGCGTCGTTCTACCTGGGGGCGTGAGCGTCACCACGCGACCACGCGACCTCGCGACGGCGCCACGACGGGCAGACCGAGCCCGCCGCCGGGAGCGCACGCGGCCGCACAGAGCGAGCCGCCCGTCACTGCGCCGCGAGCACCCGCCGCGTCGGGACGCAGCCGGAGAGACCGACACCGAGCCGATCCCAGCCCACGACGACGAGCCACACCCACGGGGTGAACGAGACGACGAGCGCACCCACCGCCGCGATGGCCGCACGGCAGCGCAGGACGGCCTCGGAGCCGAGCCACTCCACGACCCGGTCTGCCGGCAGACGGCCGATCGTCATGGTTGCGGAGAAGGCACCGCAGGCGACGGCCGCGGTGCCCGCGGGGGTGCCGGGCACGTCCTTCAGGCTGCGCTCGCGGGGGTGCCGGGCACGTCCTTCAGGCTGCGCTCGCGCGGAGCTCCACCCGATCGTCACTGACGCTCCCGCCCCCGAGACGGACGTGACGTCCCTGCGTGCGACATGAGCCACCGTCACCGTGACGGCCCAGGGTTGAGCCGCTGGAAACACCCTAGAGTAACTTCCATGTCTGACCACCGGAACTCTCCCGTAGCCGGCGTCCGCCGCGAAAACCTGAGCATTCCCGTCGCCTCGGACGCCGTGGCGGGCACGCTGTGGCTGCCTGGACCCGCGCACGGTTCCCCGCGCTTCCACTGCACGCCGTGGGTCACAGCATCGGCGGGCACGCCATGGTCCTCGGCCACGGGCTCGAGGGCCTCGACCGGTTCGCGGTGGTCTCCTCCCACCTGGCGCACACCCGCACGATCGCCCCGCGGAAGGAGCAACTGCGCGTGGCCGCCGTGCTGCATGCCGTGGGCCCGGCACTGAGCCGGACCCTGGGGTATATGCCCGGCAAGCGGCTCGGCATCGGAGAAAACATGCCCACAGCCGCGATGGTCGAGTGGGGGTCGTGGGCACGGCGTCCCGGCTACTTCTTCGACGACCCGTCCATGGACGCGACGGCCCGTGCAGCCGCGGTCACCCAGAACGTGCTCGCGCTCGGCGCCTCCGACGATCCCTGGGCTAGCCCCGCGCAGATGAGGGCCCTGACCGGGCGGCTCACCTCCGCCGCGGTGGAGCACCGCACGTTCACCCCGGAGCAGCTGGGCGTTGCGCGCATCGGCCACCACGGCCTGTTCCGCCGCTCCGCCGCCGACGCCGTGTGGCCGGGGCTCGTAGACTGGCTCACCGCGCCGCCACCCCAGGGCTGAACGGCCCCGGCTTCCCGGGACTGCACGCGCCGGGTGGAGAAGGGCAGCCGCGACGTCGCCCTGGGCGCTCAGGCGTTGACGGGTCGGTGCATGGGCCTGTCCACCGGCTGGCGCCACACGAGGACCGCCACGGTCAGCATGAGCACCACGGCGATGAGACCGAACGGCACGGGCAGCAGCGGGTCGATGGGCACCAGCAGCCTTGCCAGGGGAAGGACCGTCCTGACGGTCCTCTCCGCGTTGCACCTGATGGCCACCGCCCACACGCCGAGCAGGAAGACGGCCAGGGGAATGCTGAAGGCGAAGGAGGACCACGGGGCGTGCAGCTCGCTGTCGCCCGTGAGAACGTCGATCTCCACCTCGATGCCGACGGAGAAGGCGCCTGCCGCGGCGAAGACGAGGTCGAAGAACAGTTCGAGAGTGGAGGCGGTGCGCGCAGGCTCGGCCGGGTCCCGTGGGCGCATGGGAACGAGTCGGAAACGGGAGGTCGGGGTCACAGTGGGATCATGCTGCCGCTCGCCCACTCCCCGGGGCGAGGGCGGCGGCGCCCGTTCCCGCCGGGGTGCGTCGGTCACGTGGACGGTGTCAGACTGGCAAGGTCCCACCCCCTGCGTGGCTCACGGACCGCTCCGGGCCGGGCCCGCCCGCCCGGGCTCAGCGCAGCAGCGGGATCAGTGCAGCAGCAGTGTGACGGACAGCGTCGTGGGCTCGAGGGCCTTCACGGCGTGCAGCAGCCCCTCCGTGAGGTGCAGCACCTGGCCCGGCCGCAGCTGCACGGGACCCTCCGGGAGCTGGAAGTCCACGCTCCCCCGGACCACCTGGATCAGCGCCGGGTGCGGTGCAGCGTGCTCGTGGAGCTCGTCGCCCTCGTGGAACTCGAAGGCGACCACCTTGACGCCGTCCTCCTCCACCACCGTGGCAGCACTGGGGCGGCCCGGACGGGGTTCGCTGCGGCCGACCAGCTCTGAAAGGGTGGCGACTCCACTCCCGGAGCCGTGGTGGGTGGTGTGCTCGAACGAGTGGTGCGCCATGGCTTCTCAGGTCCCCTTCCGTGAATTGCTCGAAACATAATAAGCATATTGCCTGCAAGTTATTGGATCAACGGGGGTTCCACCCGGCCGGAACCACCCAGGGGCAGCCGCCCTCCTACTGAGGCACCTCCCAGCTGACCCGGTGCACCGAACGGCCCACCCGCGAGGAGGTCGTGGCCCGCCTGAGGACGCGCCCCCAGACACTCGCCCGAGGGGCGCTCACACGAGGGCCAGCACGAACGTCCACACGCACACCACCGCGAGCATGCCCAGGCTGTAGGCGATGGAGCCGCGCATGATCTCACTCTCCCGCCCGTTGAGACCCACCGCCCCGGCAGCGATCGCGATGGACTGCGGGGAGATGACCTTTGCGGTGGTGCCGCCTGCCGTGTTGGTCCCCACGAGGAGGGACGGGGCGGCACCGATGCCCTGCGCCGTCGCCACCTGTAGCGGCGCGAAGAGGGTGTTGTTGTTGACCACCGAGCCCGTGAGGAACACGCCGATCCAGCCGATCACCGGGGCGATGAGCGGGAAGATGGGCCCGACCGCGGCGAGCGCGGTGCCCATGGCGGTGGAGCCGCCGGAGTAGTTGGCGATGTTCGCGAGCACCAGGATCACGGCGATGAGCAGGATGGCCGGGCCCAGTGCCTTGAGAGCGCCCGCCAGCTCCTCCCCCAGTTCTTTGGCGTGCAGCTGCGGGGTGGTGAAGAACGTGATGAGCACGGCGATCAGGATGGCCGTTCCGGTGGCACCAAGGATCGAGAAGGTCCAGGTGGCATTGACGACCGTTCCGGCGGCGGTGGTCACGTGACCGGTGAGCCCGGGCATGGGCACCGTGAAGGTCGTGAAGCTCAGCGCACCCTTGGTGAAGAGGTTCTGCACGGCGGGGACGGACCACAGCAGGATCACGGCGGTGAGGATGTAGAAGGGGCTCCAGGCGCGGACCACCTCGCCGAGGGGGTGTTTCCCCTCGGCGGTCTCGGGGACCTCCGGGGCACGGGACACGCGCTTCGGGGACCACACGTGGCACACCGCGAACAGGGCGACCATGGCCAGCAGGCCGGCCGCGAGATCCGCCAGCTCGGGACCCATGAACCACAGCAGGCCACCCTGCACCGCACAGAAGACCACCGAGGAGACCAGCGCCGGGAGCCAGGTCTCGCGCAGGCCGCGCACCCCGTCGACCATCCACACGAGCAGGAACGGAACGAGGAACGTGAGCGGCTGGAGCAGCAGCACGAGGGCTCGCGAGAGTTCCTGCGTCTCCATGCCGGTGACCTGCGCGCCCACGAGCACGGGCACGCCAATGGCGCCGTAGGCACCGGCGGCCACGTTGGCCACGAGGCACAGCACTGCGGCGCGCACGGGCGGGAACCCCAGCTGCACGAGCAGTGCCGCGCAGATCGCAATGGGCACGCCGAAGCCTGCCACGCCCTCCAGGAACGCGCCGAACGCAAACGCAATGAGCAGCACCTGCACGCGCTGGTCAGCGGAGACCGCGGCGATCGAGGAGCGGATCACGTCGAAGCGGCCCGAGCGCACGCTCAGCCGGTACAGCCACACCGCCATGACGATGATGTACGCGATGGGCCACAGCGCGGTCAGCAGCCCCAGCAGACCTGCACCGGCCGCGGCGGAGACGGGCATGTGGAACACGAGCAGTGCCACCAGGATCTGCACCACCAGCGCGATGAGCCCGGATTTCAGCCCCGTGAGCTTGAACAGCATCATGCAGGCCAGGAACACGACTATTGGGATCGCGGCCACGAGCGCGGTGAGGGGCAGGCTGCCCAGGGTGTCAAGAGATTGGGTCCACATTGGAGCCTCCACGACGTCCGGCGGGTGAGCAGTCCTCAAGGCGGGCTCGCGACGTCGCCGCGGTGCGCGCCGTCGTCGGCCGCCGGTCGCGCAGCGGGGCGGGTTCCGGGAGCCAGCGGACCCTCGTACCACCGCCTGCCACGCGCCGCAGCGACGCCTTGATCACAGGGTCAACGCTAGTCCTGAACCGGGCAGTTCGGGCGGGAACCCTCCGCGGAGAGTGACAGGTGCGAAGTGGGACACCCGGCTGCGGACCCCTGGGGAGCGGCACAGCCGCCCAGTGGGTCCGGAACCCCGTGAGTGGGAACGGAACACCGTAAAAACACCCACACTGTGAAATTACGATAGGCAAACCTTAGTTATTCTCAATGCCCTCGGCACCCGCCGCAACCCTTTCTGGCGGCAGTACCGGAAACGCCCCGGAACGCGTCTTGCAATGCCCCTCCCGGCGTAGAATTGAGGATGATGAACTCCCGGAGTTCAGCACTCGGTTCACCCACTGACGAGGGGCAACGATGACGGCAACCATTCAGCGAAAACAACGCACGTCAGCCCCGCCGCGCACACGGCTGCCGGTGTCGAACTTCGCCGCGAAAACCACCATGGCCGTCACCGGTCTCATTTTCGTCGGATTTGTGTTCGTGCACATGTACGGCAATCTGCACATCTTCCGCGGCCAGGAGGAGTTCGACCACTACGCACACTGGCTGCGCGAGATCCTGATGCCGCTCATGCCCTACGCGGGTGTCCTGTGGGTGCTGCGCGTCGTGCTGCTGATCAGCCTGGTGCTGCACGTGGGCTGCGGGCTCCTGCTGTGGACGCGCGCCCGTCGAGCCCGCGGGCCGTTCAAACGCACCGGGCTGCGCCGCGGCGACGCCCTGATGGCGCGCTCGATGCTCGGGACCGGCCTGGTGATCCTGCTGTTCGTGATCTTCCACATCCTGGACCTCACGCTGGGTGTCCAGCCGGCCGCATCCGGGGCGTTCGAGAGCGGATCGGCGTACGCCAATCTGGTCGCCAGTTTCCAGCGGCCCGTCGTGGCCCTGTTCTACATGCTCACCATGCTGGTGCTCACCGTGCACGTGGCCCACGGGACGTGGACCGCCGCCAACGACCTCGGCGCCACCGGCAGGCGGCTGCGGCAGCTCGCCGCGTGGGTGGCAGGGCTGGTCGCCATTGCCATCTGCCTGGGCAACATCTCGATCCCCGTCTTGGTTCTCCTGGGAGTGATTCAGTGATGACGGCATCCTCGACCACCCAGCCGCAGGCCCTGCTGGACGAGCTGCGCACCGTGGGTTCGGGCCTCCCTGGTCTGAGCTCGGACGTGCCCCCGTCCCAGATGTGGGCGGACCGGCGGCTGCACTACCGCATGGTGGGCCCGCTCAACCGTCGGAAGTTCACCGTGGTCGTCGTGGGCACCGGACTCGCCGGCGCAGGTGCGGCGGCGGCCCTGGGCGAACTCGGCTACAACGTGGAGTCGTTCACCTTCCACGACGCCCCGCGCCGCGCACACTCGGTGGCCGCCCAGGGCGGCATCAACGCCGCACGCGCCCGCACGGTGGACAACGACTCGATCGCCCGGTTCGTGAAGGACACCGTCAAGGGCGGCGACTTCCGCGGCCGCGAGGCCGATGCCTGGCGGCTGGCCGAGGAGAGCATCCGGGTCATCGACCACATGAACGCGATCGGCGCGCCCTTCGCCCGCGAGTACGGAGGCGGGCTGGCCACCCGCTCGTTCGGCGGCGTGCAGGTCTCCCGGACCTACTACACGCGCGGGCAGACCGGTCAGCAGCTGCAGGTTGCCGCCGCCCAGGCGCTGCTGCGTCAGGTCTCCACGGGACAGGTGAACCTGCACACTCGCACCGAGATGCTGGACCTCATCGTCGTGGAGGGCCGCGCCCAGGGCATCGTGGTGCGCGACCTCGTGACCGGGAAGATCTCGGCGGTCACCGGGGACGCCGTGGTGCTCGCCACCGGCGGCTACGGCAACGTCTACTACCGCTCCACGCTGGCCAAGAACTCGAACGTCACCGCCGCATTCCGGGCCCACCGGCGCGGCGCACTGTTCGCCAACCCGTGCTTCATCCAGTTCCACCCCACGGCCCTGCCGGTCTCCAGCGAGTGGCAGTCGAAGACCACTCTCATGAGCGAGTCCCTGCGCAACGACGGCCGGATCTGGGTTCCCGTGAAGGCCGGGGACGGCCGGCCCCCGAACGAGATTCCCGAGGACGAGCGCGACTACTACCTGGAGCGCCGGTACCCGGCCTTCGGCAACCTCACACCGCGCGACGTCGCCAGCCGGGCCGCGCGCACCGAGATCGACGCGGGGCGCGGCGTCGGGCCGCTGAAGAACTCCGTGTACCTCGACTTCCGGGACGCCATCGAGCGCCTGGGACGCAAGGTGATCGCGGAGCGCTACGGCAACCTCTTCGAGATGTACTCGGACGCCACAGGTGAGGACCCGTACGAGGAGCCCATGCGCATTGCACCCGGCGCGCACTTCGCCATGGGCGGGCTGTGGAGCGACTACGACATGATGACGTCGATCCCCGGGCTGTTCGTGGGCGGCGAGGCCGGCTGGGGCTACCACGGCGCCAACCGCCTGGGCGCCAACTCGCTGCTCTCGGCGTGCGTGGACGGGTGGTTCACGCTCCCCTACTCGGTGCCCAACTACCTGGCACCGCTGCTGGGCAGGCCGAAGCTCTCGCCGGACGACGATGTCGTGCGGGCCGCGGTTGCCGAGGCCGAGGCGGGCGTGCAGGCGCTGGTCGACATCGGCGGCACGCAGGGCCCGGAGCGCTTCCACCGCCGGCTGGGCGACCTGCTGTACGAGAAGTGCGGGGTGACGCGCACCGCCGAGGGGCTGGCCGAGGGTCTGCGAGGCATCGGGGAGCTGCGCAGGGAGTTCTGGAGCGACCTGCGGGTGCAGGGGCGCCCGGACGGCTTCAACCAGGAGCTCGAGCGCGCCGGCCGCGTGGCCGACTACCTGGACATGGCCGAGCTCATGTGCCTGGACGCGCTGGACCGGGACGAGTCCGCCGGCGCGCACTTCCGCGAGGAGCACCAGACCGAGGGCGGCGAGGCCCAGCGCGACGACGAGCACTGGCTGTTCGCGTCCGCGTGGGAGCGTGCTGATTCCGGCGAGACCGGCGAAACGGGGCCGCGCTACATCAGGCACCAGGAGCCCCTGGAGTTCCCCAGCGTCCCGCCCGAGACCCGCGACTACCGATGAGAGGACCATCCTCATGAAACTCACGTTGAAAGTCTGGCGTCAGGAGTCCGGCGCCGAGGAAGGGCACTTCGAGGAGTACCTGCTGGAGGAGGTCGGACCCGAGTTCTCCCTCCTGGAGGCACTCGACAAGCTCAACGACGACCTCGTTGCCCGTGGTGAGGAGCCGATCGCGTTCGACTCGGACTGTCGCGAGGGCATCTGCGGGGCGTGCGGCATGACCGTGGACGGCACTCCGCACGGCCCTCAGAAGAACACGCCGTCCTGCCGGCAGCACCTGCGGTCCTTCGAGGACGGCGCGACCGTGCAGCTTGAACCGTTCCGCAGCGGGGCGTTCCCCGTGGTCAAGGACCTCGCGGTGAACCGCAGCGCACTGGACCGGGTGATCGAGGCCGGCGGGTTCGTCTCCACCTCCGTGGGCACGGCGCCGGACGCGGACGCCATCCCGGTCTCGCACGAGGCCGCGGAGTGGGCGCTGGACCTGGCAGCGTGCATCGGCTGCGGTGCGTGCGTGGCCGCGTGCCCCAACGGTTCCGCGCAGCTGTTCGCCGGGTCCAAGACGATGCACCTGGCCACACTGCCCTCCAGTTCCAAGGAGCGTGGCCGCCGGGCCAAAGGCATCACGCGTGCAGCCGAGGAGGAGTTCGGTCCGTGCTCGGTCTACGGCGAGTGCGCGGAGGTGTGCCCCGCTGGGATCCCGTTGACCGCGATTGCCGGTCTCAACAAGGAGAAGCTGCGGCAGGTGCTGCGCAACAAGGACGACTGACCCGCTCCCCCGTCGACAGACGACGACGCTCGGTGCCCCTGGGAGGGCACCGAGCGTCGTCGTGCGGGGAGGGTTTGCCGGGCGGACTACATGGCGAGGTCGCCGAGGATCCACATCCAGCCGCTGCCCACGACGGTCCAGATGATGATGATGGCCACGGACATGATGAAGGCGACCTTGAACCACTCGGAGACCTTGACGTACCCGGAACCGTAGACCACCCCGGACGGGCCGGAGGCGTAGTGGGAGATGGCGCCGAACAGGTTGCCGATGTAGCCGAGGGCGAGGGCCGCGAACATCGGCGGGGCACCCGCGGTGATGGCCGCACCCAGGAAGACGCCGTACATCGCGACGATCTGCGCGGTGTTCGAGGCGAACATGTAGTGCGCGTAGAAGTACACGAGCGCGAGGATGGCGAAGGCGACCGGCCAGGACATGCCGCCGACGGCACCGGAAACCACCGAGCCGATCCACATGATGACGCCCAGGTTGTTCAGGTTCTCCGCCATGCCCACCAGGACCGCGAAGAAGATCAGGGTGTTCCAGGCGGAGCCGTTCTTGGCCATGTCGTTCCAGGTGAGCACCTTGGTCACCAGCAGCACCGCGATGCCGACGAAGGCCGCCGTGGTGGCGTTGACGCCAATGGCCGTGCCGAAGACCCACAGCAGCAGGAGCAGCACGAACGTGGCCGCCATGATGATCTCACCCCGGGTCATGGACCCCATCTTCTGCAGCTCGCTGCGCGCCATGGTGGGTGCTTCCGGAGTGCTCTTCAGCGTGGGCGGGTAGACCTTCATGAGCAGCCACGGGACCACCGCGAGGCTCACGAGGCCGGGGATCAGGGCGGCCAGGGCCCACTGGCCCCAGGAGATGTGCACGCCGAGCTTCTCGGCGGAGGCCACGGCCAGCGGGTTGCCGGCCATCGCGGTGATGAACATGGCGCTGGTGATCACGTTGACGTGGGCGGCGGTGAACGTGAGGTAGGAGCCGAGCTTCCTGCGGGACTCGTCGGTGTCCGGGGTGGAGCCCTGCACCTCCGCGACGGAGCGGACGATCGGGTAGATCACACCACCGGCGCGGGCCGTGTTGGACGGGGTGGCCGGGGCAAGCAGGAGGTCCGTGACGGCCATGCCGTAGGCGATGCCCAGGGGCGATTTGCCGAGGACCCTGAGGAACATCAGGGCCACGCGGCGTCCCAGCCCGGTGAGCAGGAACCCGTCCGCGATGAAGAACGCCGCGACGATCAGCAGGACGGCAGAGTTGGAGAAGCCGCTCAGGGCCTCCCCGCTCTTGACGTCCATGGCACCGGTGATCATGGCGGTGGCCAGTCCGATCAGCGCCACTGACGGGGTGGGCAGGGGCTGCAGGATGAGCCCCAGGATGGTCGCGACGAAGATGCCGAGCATGTGCATGCCGCGGGGGTCCACGCCCTCAGGTGCCGGGATGAAGAAGATCACCGCGCCCACCAGCACCATCAGTCCGAACTTCCAGAGCATGGAGACGGTGTCCCGACTCATGGTTCTGGATTCGTGGGTGGAATCAACCTGATGCCGGGACATCATCGCCTCCGAGTGTCGCTCCGGTGTGAGACTCTTCTCCCCTCAATTTTAGACTCGTGGCCAGCGGAAATACGGTTCCCCGGGCATGTGGGGACGACCTGATAGGTGTTTCCCGTCACTATTCATCGGGTGACCATGGGCAGGGGGTCAAAGGCCGGATGCGGGTCGGTTTTCAACCGTCCGTAGGTGTCGACGTCGAGGCGTTCCCCGTCCACCAGGAATTTCTGGCGCTGGGTACCCTCTTTGACGAAACCAGCTCTTCTCGCGACGACGCCGGAGGCCGGGTTGTTGACGCGATGGCCGAGTTCGAGGCGCTCCAGTCCGCGCTCCGCGAGGGCCCACTCCGCGATCGTGGCCGCGGCACGGCTCATGACTCCCCTGCCGCGCGCCTGGTCGGTCATCCAGTACCAGAACCAGCCGTTCCTGTTGGCCTCGTCCACCGTGACGCAGACGAGGCCAATCAGAACGTCCCACTCCACTACGGCCCACGGTTCATGGGGCGACCCCGGGCTCACGAGGCGGGCAACGTACGCCGACGCTTCCTCGACTGAAGTGACCACGCCTTGACGGGCCATGTCAGGGTTGGAGGCGAAGGCCCGCTGCACGGCTGGGGCGTCGGCCTGTCGCAATCTACGAAGGAACAGGGCTTCATCGGGCACGGCAACATTCCTCACCAGTCAATGGTCGGACAAGCTTCGCGGGCGTCTCAGAGATGCGCCTTAGACGTCGGCAGCAAAGTCACCTGACACGGCTGATCCGAACAACGACAGTTCAGCTCGGCTCAGTAGTGGTATCGAGCCTGCAAGATCACGAGATCCTCACCAGTCACGAGGTAGACGAGCCGGTGCTCCTCGTTGATGCGCCGCGACCACGAGCCCCGCGCCCCGTACTTCAACTGCTCCGGCTTGCCGATGCCCTCGAACGGCTCGCGCAGGCAGGCATCGATGAGCAGGTTGATCCGCTTGAGGATTCTCCGGTCGGCGGTCTGCCAGTACGTGTAGTCCTCCCAGGCGGCCTCGTCCCAGACCAGCCGCATTCAGACTTCCCGAGCCTGGCTGACCGACTCGTCGGAACGGTCGAGCTCGTGGACCTGGGTCTTTCCGACACGGGCACGATCGTAGGCGTCGAGAAGCCTGCGGGCGTTCGACGGCGACCGGAACAGGTAGGCGGTCTCCTGCCACGCCGCGTACTCGTCGGCGGGCATGAGCACCGCGTTGCCCTTCCGAGAGACGATCTCGATGGCTTCTTGGTCCTCGTTCACGCGCTCGATGAGCGGGAAGAGAGTCTTGCGGGCCTCGCTTGCGCTGATGGACATGAAGTACCCTCCCTACGTTGTCTGGTACCAGTTTATGGTACTAGTCAACATCCTGGCATGGTCCGCATGACGACGATCAGGCATGGGCTTCCTTCACTGGGGACGTTGCCGACGCCCTCAGACAGTTCGGCTCAGGCTGCTTCGTTCCTCAGGGGCCAAACAGGGCCAGGGGCACCACGGCGATACCGTCCCGCCGCCGATAGGCGGTCGGACCCGTCGTGATGATCAGACCATCCACGAAACGTGATCCCAGCTGGTCGCGCAGCCAGCGCAGGTGCTTGCCGTCGGAGTCGCTGACACCCGCCGCCAGTTTCACCTCCACACCGACGACGCCACCGTCGGGCCGCACGACCACGAGGTCCACCTCGTGGTCGCCGTTGCGCGTCCGCAGGTGTGCGATGTCGGCCTCCGCTGCCTGCGCGGCGACACGAACGCACAGTGTCGCCAGCGACTCGAAAAGCATTCCCAGCATGGAACCCGCCTGGGGACGAAGTGGCTCCCCCTTGCCACCCAGCAGTGCGTCGGCGCCCAGGCCGAGGAGGCGAGCCGCTAGAGCAGGATCGGCCAGGTGGTGCTTCGGAGCCTGCCCGAGGCGAGTCATCGGGCTGCCGGTCGGGGTCCAGGCCGGCACAGGGTCGAGAAGCCACAAGGAGGCCAGCACCTGGCGGTAGGACTCGGCGGTCGCCCGTGCCGGCTTCTCACTGTGACCAGGGGTCGCCGCGTCCAGGATCTGGGAGTAGCTCGCCGTCGTCGAACTCGCGGAAGCGTAGGCGCGCAACCAGGCCATCATGGCTTCCGGTCGGCGGACGGCCAGGCCCTGCTCCGGCACGTCACGCTCCACCGCGTTGCGCAAGTAGGAATCGAGCTGGAAGCCCCGGGCGCGGGCGCTCAGGCCGCGCATCCCCGGGAAACCCGACGCAACGATCTCCTCCACGTATTCGGGTAGCCCCATCGTTGACTCGCCCTGGATGGAGTCACGTCCGGCCAGAACAGCGGCGAGGCTCACGGTTGGTGTTTCCAGACCACGCTCGGCGAGCGTCATCGGACGCATGCGCAGGCGACCGATCCGGCCGGCTCCCGAGTGCTGCACGGTTCCGTCCTGGGGACTCGCACTGCCGGTCAACAGGAACTGCCCGCCCACGGCGTCCTCATCCACGGCGCGGCGAACAACGTCCCACACCTCTGGCATCTTCTGCCATTCATCGATGAGGAGCGGACGCGGGCGGCGGAGAATGATCTGCGGATCCGCTGCGACAGGCTCCCGAACGGCTTTAGAGTCCAGCTTCACCAGCCCAGCCGCCCGTTGTTCCGCCGTCGTGGTCTTGCCTACGGCCTTGGGGCCGTCCAGCGCGAGGGCAGCCACCTCGCCAAAGAGATCATCCAGCTCGAGGTCCACGACGCGACGGGTGTACGACATGGCTTAATCATACCGTTAGCAGGTGTCGCACTAGACAAAACGCATGGCCTGAACTCAACAGAACGCCGCCAGGTTGGCATTGAACTGGCCACCTTGACGGACATCGCGCTCTGACCCGCCGGGGCGAGGCTCACACACCCGTCGTTCGAGCAATTCAGACCCAGGCTCCGCTGCTCCGACATCACTCGCCCGGCCAAGGATGGGGCAAGCCCCGCAACGCTCCAGCGGGGGACAGTCCTCATGCTGGAACGGAAGTCGCTTACGCTCGAAAGACAGTTCAGCTCACACGTTGAACCTGAACTCCACCGCATTCCGTAGTCGAATCACCTTTGGAGAGCTATGTCCATAGGTCGGTGCTCGCTCACCGTCCCTCCGGCGCTCCCATGTGGGAGATCGGGACGATCACAAGCTTTCGAACGACTGCGAGCACCAGAGCTGTCACTACGGTCGCGGGAGTGCTGGAGCTCGTCCGAGTTCCGAGGTCGGTAACCTTGCCACGTCGCGCTGGGGCCACGAGACGGGCGTTGCCGCAACGACTGGTATGACGGCCTACAATCAGGTGGCGACGAGAACCGCGGAGGAGGTCCACGTGCGCACCGTACTCGCGGCCGGGAACCGGCACTCAGTGCTGCGACGCGAGGACGGGACCGTGATTGCCACTGGCAACAATCAAGCCGGCGAGTGTGACGTCCTACCCTGGTCCGACGTCATCGCCGTAGCCGCTGGCAGCGTCCACACGGCCCGCAATACTGGCAAGTCTCACACAGTGGGGCTCCGAGCCGATGGGACTGCACTTGCTACCGGCTGGAGCGACGCCGGGCAGACCGCCGTCACGCGGTGGCGCGAGATCACGGCAATAGCCGCCGGCTGGAGGACCACCGTGGGGCTACGTGCCGACGGATCGGTCGTCGCCACCGGTCGCACCGCGGAAGGACAGTGTGACGTGCAGTTGTGGAGCGGGATCGTCGCGATCGCGTGCGGCGACTGGCACACAATCGCAGTTCGACGCGACGGCACAGCCCTCGCAACTGGCAACAATCAGCGAGGGCAGACCGACGTCGCCCGGTGGACACACGTGTCCGGGGTCTCTGCCGGCTACCTGCACACCGTCGGCTTACACGAAGACGGCACCGTCGTCGCCGTCGGCGACGACAGCAGAGGCCAGTGCGAGGTGTCATCGTGGAGAAGCATCACCTCAGTGGCGGCCGGCTCCGTCCATACGCTCGCGCTGAGCCAGACCGGAAGGGTCTTCGGAACGGGCGACAACCAGTTCGGCCAGTGCGATGTCCAGTCATGGACCGGCATCACAGCGATCGCAGCCGGAGCGAGACACTCGCTTGGGCTGCGCGCCGACGGAACAGTCGTGGCTGCGGGCGACCACACCGAGCAGCAATGCAATGTCAACGCCTGGGCCACTCGACCACAGATGAACTGAAGTCCAGCGTGCCCGGTAATCGGCCGTCGATCACACGTTGAACCTAAACTCCACCGAGTTCCGGCACATAGGTACATCTGAACACGGGGTTCACGTGCGCCCTCTCCCCACGGTCAGTGCTCGCTACTGATCAGGGGACACAGGCTCACCCTCGACGTGGGTCAGCCTGCAGGACGCCACGAAGGCGGTAGCGCGCCATCACGGCGGCAGGGAACCCGGCTGAGACGCCACATACTAGGTGTGATGTCCAGGGACGTTGTTTCGGTGACACGGGCCTGATCTGCTGAAGGGCGAAGACCTCCGGTTGTGAAGTGGAGCTGTTGAGTTCAACCGCTTCACGAACCAGGAGGCCTTCGTGTCCCACGCTAACGCTGCTCTCACTCCTCGCGCTCGTCTGCGCTTGGC